>CAVUGA010000020.1:0-100856 GCA_963740685.1 uncultured Solirubrobacterales bacterium | reverse complement strand
CGCCGGCCGGCGGCGTGCTGGTGGTGGCCCCGGAGCCGATGGGCGATCTCCCGATCGGCTCCGAGGTCAGCGCGGAGGGCGTGCTCGAGCAGCCGGAGCCCTGGCGCACGGGATATCTGCGGCGGCTGGGGATCTCGATGACGCTGCGGGCCGACCGGATCGACTCGAAGCCCGGTCGCCGCGGCGGGATCTCGGGGTGGGTGGACGGCATCCGCGACCGGGCGGAGCGGGCTCTCGGGCGTGGGATGCCCGAGCGGGAGGCGGCGCTGGCGAGGGGCTTCGTCCTCGGCGAGGACGACCGGATCGACCACGGGACGCGCGAGGACTTCCAGCGATCGAACCTGACCCACCTGCTCGCGGTCAGCGGAGAAAACGTGATCCTGCTGTGCATCCTGGCGTGGCCCCTGCTGGCGTTGCTCGGGTTGACGCTGCGCGCCCGGCTGGTCGGGGCGCTGCTGCTGATCGCGGTCTACGTGCCGGTCACAGGGGCGGGACCCTCGATCCAGCGCGCGGGGGTGATGGGAGCCGCCGGCCTGATCGCCGCGCTGGCCGACCGGCCCCGCTCCCGCTGGTACGCGGTGCTGCTCGCCATTGCGACCACCCTCGCGATCAACCCGCGGGCGGAGGGCGACGTCGGCTGGCAGCTCAGCTTTGCCGCGGTGATCGGGATCCTGCTCTGGGCGGGGCGGCTGGCGTCCGCCATGTCGGGCGATGCCCCCCGCGGGTCGGTCCGCCGGGCGCTTGTCGAGGGAGCGGCGGTCACGGTGGCGGCCACCGTCGCGACGGCGCCCGTGATGGCCGAGGCCTTCGATCAGTTCTCGCCCGCCGCGCTGCCGGCGAACGTGCTGGCGCTGCCCGCCGTCGCTCCGGCGATGTGGCTCGGCATGCTCGCCGGGATCGCCGGACAGGTCCCGTTGTTGCCGGTGGAGCCGCTCAACTGGCTTGACTCCCTCTGCCTCGCCTATATCGCCCAGATCGCGCACTGGCTCGCCGCCCCGCGCTGGGCCCTGCTCTCCGTCCACCTGGGCTCGATCTGGTCGGTCGCCGGGGCGTACGGGGCTCTGCTGCTTGCGATGGAGCTGCTGCTCCGCCTGCGGCGCCTCCCGAGGGCACGGCTCACAGTCCTCGTCCTGGTCGGGCTCGCCGTGGTTGGGCTCCTGTGTGCTTGGCCGTTCGCCTCTGCCTCCTCTCCGACCCCGACGCCGCCCGAGGGCGACCTGGCGGTGCGCGTCCTGGACGTCGGCCAGGGAGACTCGATTCTCCTCGACCCGCCCGATGCCGACCCGGTCCTGGTCGACACCGGTCCGCCGGGCGACGGGGTGGAGGACCGGCTGCGCGAGCTCGGCATCGGCTCCCTGGCCGCGGTGGTGATCAGCCATGACCAGTCCGATCACGCCGGCGACCTCGGCGAGCTGCTCGACTCGGTGCACGTCGACCGGCTCGCTTACGGCCGCGCGGACCCTCGGCTGCGTGGTGCGGCGCTGGCGGCCGGCGCTGAGCCCTACCGGCTGGCGGAGGGAGGCGAGCTCGACTCGGGCGCTCTCCGCCTGACCGCGCTCTGGCCCCCGCGCGAGCTGCTCGGCGAGACCGGGGAGGACCCGAACCTGCTCTGCCTGGTCCTGGTGGCGCAGTGGAGGCATTTCACCATGCTGCTCACCGGTGACGCTGAGGCGGAGGCCGTCCCCATGGATCCCGGCCCGATAGACGTGCTCAAGGTCGCGCATCACGGCTCGGAGGACGCCGGGCTGGGCGAGCTGCTGGACCGGTCGGTCCCGAAGCTGGCGGTGATCTCGGTGGGAGCGGGCAATCCCTATGGCCATCCCACGGCGCGGACCATCGACGAGCTCTCCTCGCACCGGGTGCCGATCCTGCGCACTGACCGACAGGGTGAGATCGACATCGACGCGAACGGTTCCCGGTGGACGGTGACCACCGGTCGCGGTTAGCCTTCACCTCGATGGCCGGTTTCAGACGGGTGGGGACCCTGTTGATCGTGCTGGTTCTCGTGCTCGGCACGGGCGGCGCCAGCGCGGGCGCCAAGAAGAAGCACCAGCGGAAGCGGGGCTGGCGCACGACCGTGACCGTCACGCAGACCTCGAGCACCCAGTTCACCGGGACGGTGGGTTCGAAGCTGGGCGCGTGCAAGGGCATGCGCGTCGTGACGCTCTACTACACGGACCCCAACACGCTCCAGACCCAGCCGCTTTCGGTGCATCGCACCGGTGGGAAGGGCTCCTACCAGGTGGACCTGACCAAGCCGGCTTTCAGCGGGAGCTACTACGCCACGGTCGAGAAGCGGAAGGTGCGGGCGAGGGGCGCAAAGCAGACCTGCAAGGCGAACCAGAGCCCGGCGCTTCCGGTGCAGGGGACACCGCCGGCGCCTTAGCAGCGCGGGGCCGGATCGAATTCGCATCCCGACCCGCGCCTAGACTCACCCCATGGCCGAGCCCGAGATGAAGCCCGCGTATCTGATCGCCGGAACCGACGAGGCGAAGATCGCCCGGACTCGCGCACGCTTGCGGGACCGGGCCGAGCGCGAGGGTGGCCCGGGCGCCCTCGAGCTGTTCGAGGCGGGCGATGGGCGTCGCTCGCCGGACGTCGACGCGCTGATCGCCTCGCTGGCTGCGATCTCGCTGATCGCCTCTCGGCGCTACCTGCTGGTGGACGGCGTCGACGGCTGGGGAAAGGCTGACATGGAGCGCGCGACCGAGGCGCTGGCGCAGATCCCGCCCGAGACGACGGTTGCTCTGGTCGCGCACGGCAAGGCCCCCGCCGGGCTCGCAAAGGCCGTCGAGGGGGCGGGTGGCGAGATCCTGGCCTTCGACGTGCCGAGGGAGCGCGAGATCCCCAAGCAGCTGGTCACAGACGCCCGGGAGCTCGGCTTCGAGCTCGAACCGGCCGCGGCTCGGCTGCTCGTCGAGCGGCTCGGCCCCAGGCCCATGCGGCTCCGCACCGAGCTCGAGCGCCTCGCGCTCTGGAGCGGGGAGGGAGGCCGCGTCGGCGTCGAGGACCTGGAGGCGATGATCGCCGACACGTCCGAGGAGGCGATCTGGACGCTCGCTGACGCCGTGGTCGCCGGAGACGACGCCGAGACGATGAGGGTCGCCGAGCTTCTCGTCGCGCAGGGGGAGGCCTTGCCCAGGATCGTCTACTCCCTCGCCCCGCGCCTGCGCCAGGCGCTGCGTGCCGCCACCGAGCTGGAGGCCGGAAAGCCGGCCGGCGAGGTCGCCAAGGGCCTCTCGATGCACCCCTACGCCGCGAAGATGCTCGTCTCAAAGGTGAAGGGACGCTCGCCGGAGGACCTGGACGCGTCTATACGCGCCCTCGCGGACCTCGAGCTCTGGTCCCGCGGCGGCTCGGACTACTCGGAGGGGGTTGCCTTCACGCTCTCACTGCGCAGGGCGGTCGGCCTGGTGGCGGACGACACCGAGCCCCTCGCTTGGGCGTTGCAGTGAGCCCCGGTTACTTCGTTGCGGCGCCGACAAGCCCGGCGGCGCGGGACTTCTTGCGCGCGCCGGTGTTGCGGTGCAGGGCGCCCTTCTGCACGGCCTTGTCGATCCGCGAGATCAACGCTTTGTGCTCCGAGGCGACGGTTTCGGCGTTGCCCGACTGGACGGCCGCTTCGAGTCGCTTGAAATGAGTCTTCACGGAGCTCCGAAAGCGCAGGTTCTCGACCCGCTCACGCTCGGTGCGCGCGTTCCGCTTCTTCTGTGAGGCGATATTGGCCATGAAAAGACCCGCGAGGCGGGCGGCGAAGAGAATAGAGCAATGACCGAGCGGGGCGACGACGGGATTGGGGGTGAGCCGCCGGCTCCGACCGAGCCCTTCGATCCCTCGACGCGCGACTTCCCAGCGGTCGAGCAAAGAGAGACCGAGGAGGCCGAGCAGATCGAGCGCCGCCACGAGGCGGTCTCGATGGACACCTCGACCTTCATGGCGATCCCGGCGCCGACCCCGACGACGCCGTTCGTCCCTCCGGACTTCGACGAGAAGGAGGGGCGCCTCGGGCGCTCGACCGCGTTCTTCTCCATCGCCACCGCCTTCTCGCGGGTCGCCGGCCTGGTCCGGGAGATCGTCGCGGCGAGCTACTTCGGCATCACGGGGCCGATGTCGGCCTTCACGATCGCGTTCCAGGTGCCGAACCTGGTCCGGTCGCTGTTCGCCGACGCCGCGATCCAGGCCGCGTTCGTCCCGGTCTTCACCGAGGAGCTGGAGAACGGGAACAAGCGGGAGGCGTTCAGGCTCGCCTCGACGCTGATCTACCTGGTCACCCTGGTGCTCGGGGCGATCACGGCGCTCTTCATCCTGCTGGCACCCGTCATCACGCCGATCTTCGCCCCCGGCTTCAGCGGAGAGATCCTCGATCTCACCGTCACGCTCTCGCAGATCCTCTTCCCGATCCTGATCCTGCTCGGCGCGACGGGGATGGTGGTCGGGGTCCTGAACAGCTACGACCGGTTTGCCGCGTTCGCGATCTCCCCCTTCTTCTGGAACGTGGTGATCATCGCCGTGCTCGTCCTGCTGGAGCCGCTCTTCCACGGCAACGACCGGATCTACGCGTATGCGATCGGAGTGCTGGTGGGAACCGTGGTGCAGCTCGCGATCCCGGCGTGGGACCTGCGCCACACGCCATTCCGCCTGACCCGCGACTTCGACTGGCACATCCCGGAGGTCAAGAGGGTCCTGCTCCTGATGCTGCCGGTGACCCTCAGCCTCGGGTTGATCAACTTCGACCTGCTCCTCAACAGCATCGTGGGGACGCTCGTCTCCACCGAGGCGCCCGCGGCAATCGACAAGGCGTTCCGCATCTACATGCTGCCCCAGGGGATCTTCTCCGTCGCCGTGGCGACGGTGACGTTCCCAACGCTCGCGCGCTTCGCCGCGCGGCAGGAATGGGTGAACCTGCGGGCGACGATGGCGAACGGGATGAGGCAGATCCTGCTGCTGCTGATCCCGGCGGCCGCGGCCGTGCTGGTGCTCTCGGTGCCGATGACGCGGCTCATCTACCAGCGCGGCGAGTTCGACGCCCACCAGACCCACCTCGTGGCGCAGGCGCTCTTCTGGTTCGCGTTCTCGCTGCCCTTCAACGGCCTCTACCTGATGCTGACGAGGACCTTCTTCAGCCTCCAGCGGCCCTGGATCCCGACCGCCGTGGCGGGCTCCAACCTGGTCGTCGACATCATCTTCTCGTTCGCGCTCTACTCGCCGTTCGGGATCGGCGGCGTCGTCGCCGCGACCGTCATCGCAACCGTCTCGAGCGTGGTGGCGGAGGTCGTGATCCTGCGTGGCCAGCTTGGGGGCTTGGAGCTGACGCGCCTGGCGGCAACAGCCGCCCGGGTGCTGGCGGCGGCCGCGCTGCTCGCTGGTGTGAGCTACCTCGTCTGGTACGGCCTCGACGACGCCCTGGGGAGGAGCACGATCGCGCAGATCGGCTCGCTCGGCGCGGCCCTTGCCGCCGGTTTCGCCACCTATTTCGGTGCGGTGCTCGCGCTGCGCGTCCCCGAGGCGAGGCAGATCATGCGCCTCGCGCGGCACATCTAGACAGCGCCATACTGGGCGCATCGCCTCGAACGTCGAGATCGTTGACCGGATCCTGGATTGCTGGAGGAAGCTGGAATCGATCCCGGACGACCTGCTGAGCGGCGAGATCGAGTGGGTCAACCCACCCGACGCGATCGAGACCGGGACGCGTCAGGGGCGCGCGGGCTTCGAGGGCGCCCAATCGGCGTTCGGGCGCGCCTACAGGTCGATCGAGATCGAGGTCGAACGGCTCGCGGAGGACGGCGATGTGGTCGGCCTGGTCGCGAGCGTTCGCTTCCACGGGCGGGGCAGCGGCATCGAGGTCCACCAGCGAATGGGCATGCTGTTCGAGATTCGAGATCAGCGGCTCGCCCGCTTCGAGTGGTCCAACGATCCCGAGGATCTGCTTGCGAGCGCGAACCTCTCCGGGTGACGGCGGCTAGGCCGGGCGCGGGTCGCCGACCCAGTAGCGCGGGCCGGGGCCCGACCTTGCCGCGCGGTCGTTCGGGTTGGCGAGCTTGCAGCGGTCCAGCGAGAGACAGCCGCACCCGATGCACTCGGTGAGCCCGGCACGCAGCCTGTTGAGCTCGGCGATCCGCTCGTCGATCCGCGCCGTCCAGCCGCTCGAGAGCCGAGACCAGTCGCTGCGGGTGGGGGCCCGGTCGGGAGGGAGCTTGGAGAGCTCGCCCGCGATCTCGCTCAGCGTCAGGCCGATCCGCTGGGCGAAGACGATGAACGCGATTCGCCGCAGCACGGAGCGCGGATAGCGTCGGTGCCCCGAGCCGGCGCGCTCGGAGGTGATCAGGTCCCGCTCCTCGTAGAAGCGCAGGGCGGAGGCGGCCACGCCGCTGCGCTTGGCCACCTCGCTGATGGTCAGCAGGTCCTCCATGCGGACAGCGAAGCACGAATCACCCTTGACTTCAAGCTCACTTGAGCTTGTAGGTTGAAGACCACCCGACGACGAGGAGGCGCGATGACGGACGAGAGGTCAGCCAGCGAGAGAATCACGGACGAGGTCACTTCCTGGCCGGGGGTCGAGGCCGGTTACGGCAGGCGCGGCGAGTGGGGCTTCCACCTCAACCGTCATGAGGTCGGTCACCTGCACGGCGACCACGCCGCGCACTTCAGCTTCGGCAAGGAGATCGGCACCGCCCTGAGGGAGCAGGGACGCGTGGTCGATCATCCGGTCTTCCCCGGCAAGAACGCCATGGCTGCTCGCCGCATCGACGATGACGACGACGTTCGCGACGTGATCGAGCTGATGCGGCTCAACTACGACCGCATCGTGGCGCGGTACGGCCTCTCCTCGCCGGCTACCGCGGCGTGATCTCGGCGACCACGTAGCGGCTGGTGACACGGAAGGCCGAGGGGTCCTCGTTGCCCTCCTCGTAGATCAGCAGCCCCCGGTCGCGTAGCTCCTCGGCTCGCTGCGGCCCGAGCTTCTCGCGGGCCGCTATCCACATCGGGTGATGCTCGAACTCCTCCTCCGCGAACTCCCGCGCCGAGTTCGCCTCGAAGGCGATCGTCTGCTCCTCCATCGAGACCGAGAAGCCGAGGGCTCCGAAGAGGTCGCCGAGCGCGCCGGGCTCGTGCCAGGCGAGGGGTGGCGGCCCCGCAGGCTCGTCGGCGACGGCCGCGAGCGCCTCGCGCCTGGTCCTGACCGCCTTGAAGATCGCGCCTTCCGGGATCCAAGCTGAGATCACGATACGGCCGTCTGGTGCGAGAACCCGCACGGCCTCGCCGGCCGCTGCCTGTGGATCGGGCGCGAAGATGAGCCCGAAGACCGAGAGCACGACCTCGGCGCTGTCGTCCGGGAGCGGGATCGAGGCGGCGTCGCCGAGCACGAAGTCGGCGTCGAGCCCGCGCTCCGCGGCCTCTGCCTCTGCCACCTCGATCAGTCGCTGCGCCGGGTCGACGCCGGTGACCTTCGCACTCCGCTCGGCGGCGAGCAGGGCGGCGTTTCCGGTCCCGCAGCCGACGTCGACCACCCGCTCGCCTTCGATGGGCGCCGCCCTCTCGACGACGACCTCGGCGGCCGGCAGCAGCTGCTCGGCGACCCGCTCGTAATGCCCGAGGCTCCACTCCACGGCGCGCACTCTACTTCCGGGATCGCTTGCGCCCTACCCTTCTCCTCCGCCCATGGACCGGATTCGCAACTTCTCGATCATCGCCCACATCGACCACGGAAAGTCGACCCTCGCCGATCGCATCCTCGAGCTGACCGGCGCCGTCGATGCGCGCACCCACGTCCCGCAGATGCTGGACTCGATGGAGCTCGAGCGCGAGCGCGGGATCACCATCAAGGCCCAGGCTGTGCGGGTCGCCTATCGAGCGTCCGACGGCGAGACCTACCACCTGCACCTGATCGACACCCCGGGCCACGTCGACTTCTCCTACGAGGTCTCGCGAAGCCTGGCGGCATGCGAGGGCGCGCTGCTCGTCGTCGATGCCGCCCAGGGCGTCGAGGCCCAGACCGTCGCCAACGCTTACGCCGCGATCGACGCCGGGCTGGAGCTGATCCCGGTGCTCAACAAGGTGGACCTGCCCGGGGCCGACCCCGACGGCGTCGCCGCGCAGGTCGCTGACCTGCTCGGCGGCGACCCGGGCGAGGCGCTGCGGATCTCCGCGAAGACGGGGGAGGGCGTCACCGCCGTGCTCGAGTCGATCGTCCAGCGGATCCCGCCGCCGGAGGGCCAGCCCGAGTCGCCGCCGCGGGCGCTGATCTTCGACTCGGAGTTCGACCAGTACCGCGGCGTCGTCGCGTACGTGCGGATGGTCGATGGGAGCTTCACCAAGGAGGAGCCGATCAAGGCGATGCAGGCCGGCACGCAGGCCGACATCGACGACATCGGGTTCTTCACTCCGAAGATGACGCCCGCGAAGGGGATGACGGCCGGGGAGGTCGGCTATGTGATCACCGGGATCAAGGACGTCACCAAGCTGCGCGTCGGCGACACGCTGACCAGCCGGGAGCGGCCGGCTGCCGAGGCCCTGCCCGGCTACCGCGAGGTGCGCCCGATGGTCTTCTGCGGGCTCTTCCCGATCGACACCGACCGCTACTCGGACCTGCGCGACGCGCTCGACCGCTTGGCACTGAACGACGCTGCGCTCTCCTATGAGCCGGAGACCTCGGACGCGCTCGGCTTCGGCTTCCGCTGCGGCTTCCTCGGCCTGCTCCACATGGACATCGTCCGCGAGCGGCTCGAGCGCGAATACGACCTCGAGCTGCTCGCCACAACGCCCAACGTGCGCTACGAGGTGACGATGATCAACACCGGGGAGGTCGTCGAGGTCCGCAGCCCGACCGACATGCCCGATCCCGCCTCGATCGAGTCGATCTCCGAGCCCTACATCCGGGCGACGATCATCACCCCCAATGACTACGTCGGCGCGGTGATGGAGCTCTGCCAGAAGCGCCGCGGGGAGCACGTCGGGCTCCACTACCTCTCGCCGACGCGGGTCCAGGTCCAGTACGACCTGCCTCTGGCCGAGATCGTGCTCGACTTCTTCGACCAGCTCAAGTCGCGCAGCAAGGGCTATGCCTCACTCGACTACGAGCCGATCGACAACCGTCCCTCCGACCTGGTGAAGCTCGACGTGCTGCTGGCCGGAGACAAGGTGGACGCGCTCTCGCTGATCGTCCATCGCGAGGCGTCGTACGACCAGGGGCGGAACCTGGTCGAGCGCCTTCGCAAGACGATCCCGAGACAGCAGTTCGACGTCCCCGTGCAGGCGGCGATCGGGGCCAACGTGATCGCTCGCGAGACGGTCAAGGCGGTGCGAAAGGACGTCACCGCGAAGCTCTACGGCGGCGACGTCACCCGGAAGAAGAAGCTGCTCGAGAAGCAGAAGAAGGGCAAGAAGCGGATGAAGCAGGTCGGCGCGGTCGAGGTCCCGCAGGAGGCGTTCCTCGCCGTCCTGGAGATGGACGGAGATGCCAAGTAGCGAGCAGCGGAGGGCGTTGGCAGAGGGCGGCATGGTGCCGACGGCCGACGAGGCCATCCGCCTGGCGCAGGAGCGGGAGAGCGCCTAGACGCCGACGCGCCGGAGCGGGATGCCGAGGCGGCCCTCGACCTTCGCGAGCGGGTCTTTGCCGTTGCCGGCAAGCAGGATCACTTCGTCGGCCGGGAAGTCGTGCAGCTCGTCCTCGAGCGCCTGGGCGGGGTCGAAGTCCCCGACCGATCCGCTCACCGGCAGCCCGGCGGCGACCAGCGCGCCGGCCGAGCGGGCCAGTCTGCCCTCGGCCTCCCGGCGGGCGTCGTCCTCCGCGGAGAGCCAGCGATCGAGCCGGTGGCTCGGAACGGGGACGACCACGCGGACGTCCTCTGCCGATCCCGCGAGCCGCGCGATGCGTTGCGCGGAGTCTGCGGTCGCCTCGGTGACGGCGACCACCAGGACACGGTGGCCGCTGTCCGCAGCCTCGGCGACCTCGAGCCGCCGGTCGGGCTTCGCCCGGGAGGCGAAGACGACGAGCCCCGTGGCGGCGACCGCCCCGACCGCCATGCCGAGCCCGGCGCCGACGAGGCCGGCGAGGGCCATGGAGGCCACGATCGCAGCGCAGATCAGGGCGATGATCAGGGGGATCGCGAAGGAGCGGAAGCGCAATCCACCCTCGGGATCCGTGGTGGTCAGGAACGAGGACACCTTCGCTTCCTAGCGTAGCCACGCCGCCGCCAAGCGGCGCGCGGCATCGGTCTGTGCCTAGAATCGCGCGCCTGAGATGACCCCCGTCAAGACCGATGCAATCGGCAAGCAGTGGCCCGCGATCACCTACGAGGTCGGGGCCGAGAAGATCCGCGAGTTCGCCGACGCGATCGGGGCCGCCAACCCCGTGCATCGCGACCACGACGCCGCCAAGTCGACCGGATTTCGCGACCTGGTCGCTCCGCCGATGTTCTGCGTGGTCTACAGCGCCCGGGCGATGGGCCCCGCGATCCTGGATCCGGACGTCGGCATCAACCTGGCGGCCATGCTCCACGGCTCGCAGGAGTTCGAGTGGGATGAGCCGGTCTGCGACGGCGATGTGATCGAGACGGCCACCACCTGCAGGGAGATCTACGAGAAGGACGGCAAGGGCTTCTACGTCTTCGAGACGATCTCGACCAATCAGGAGGGCAAGCAGACCGTGAAGGGGACCTGGACCAACATCGTCAGGGGGGTCTGAGCATGCCCGATCTCAAAGGGCTCAAGGAAGGGGACTCGATCCCGGAGCTCCGGGTGACGCCCGACAAGTACCTGCCGCACCGCTACGCGGGCGCATCGGGGGACTTCAACCCGATCCACATCGACCCGGAGTTCGCCAAGGCCGTCGGGCTGCCCGGGAACATCCTGCACGGGCTCTGGATGATGGCCCAGGTCGCCAGGGGCGCCGCCCAGCTCGCCGATGGCGATCCAAGGGCCCTGAAGCGCCTCTCGGTCCAGTTCAGGGGGATGGGCTTCCCCGAGCAGGAGCTGGTCGTCAGCGGCACCGTCGAGGAGGCCGACGACGCCAGGGTGGTGATCGACATGGTCGCCGCCCAGGGTGACAATCAGGTGATCAGGAACGCCCAGGCAGAGCTGAGCGCCGGGTAGCGCACCTGACGTTCCTATCATCAGCTCTGTGCTGAGCGAACGCCAGAGCCAGATCCTGAGATCGGTGGTCGAGCGCTACGTCGACGAGGGCCGCCCGGTCGGATCGCGCGCGCTCGCCGACCGCGCGGACATCGACTGGAGCGCATCGACGGTTCGCGCCGAGCTCGCTTCCCTGGAGGATGAGGGCTTCCTCACTCACCCACACACCTCGGCCGGCCGCGTGCCGACCGACACGGGCTACCGCTTCTACGTCGAGCGGCTCCTGGCGCATCAGGACCGCCTCCCGCAACCGGCCTCGGACGAGCTGGGCATCTCCCGGATGCGCCGCGAGGTCGACGTCGCGATCCGCGAGACGACCACGACGCTGTCGGAGATCACGGACCTGGTCGCCCTCGTGACCGCTCCGCCCCTGCACACGGCGACGATCCACCGGATCGAGGTCCTGCGGCTGCAGCCGCGGGTGGTGATGGTGGTGGTGATCGCCTCCAACGGCGGCGTCACCAAGCGCGTCTTCACCTTCGGCGCGGAGGTCGACACCGGCCTGGTCGAGTGGGCCGCGAGCTATCTGAACGAGCGGCTCGCGGGGCTCGGCCTCGGCGCCCGTATGGCTGCCGACCGGGTACGCGATCCCGAGCTGAGCTCGCAGGAGGCCGGCTTCCTCGCGGAGATCTCGAGCGCGTTCACCGACCTGGAGGAGTCCGCCGAGGACACGCTGTACGTGGATGGCACGGCCCGGCTGCTCTCGGAGGAGCATTTCGCCGACCTGCCGCACACAGACGACCTGATGCGCGCCCTCGAGCACCGGGTGAACGTCCTCCGCGCCCTCCGCACCGCGCTCGATCGCCGCTCGGTATTCGTCTGGATCGGCGGCGAGAACCCGGCTCCCGAGCTCCGCTCGGTGAGCGTCGTCGGCGCGAATTACGGCCTGGGCTACCGCAACCTGGGGTCGGTCGGGATCATCGGGCCCCTGCGGATGGACTACGCGACCGCGATCGCCAACGTCCGCGGGGCCGCCGGCGAGCTGTCCCGCTTCTTCGAGACGGTCTACGACGAGTAGCCCCGCCCGGGACCCGCCGTATGGCAAAGCGCGACTACTACCAGGTGCTGGGCGTCGACCGGAACGCCTCCGATGGCGAGATCAAGAAGGCCTTCCGCAAGCTCGCCCGGGAGCTCCATCCGGACGTCAATGCGCACGACCCCGATGCCGAGGAGAAGTTCAAGGAGGCCGCAGAGGCCTATGAGGTGCTCTCCGACGAGGGTCGCCGCCAGACCTACGACCGCTTCGGCCATGACGGCCTCCGCTCAGGCGGCTTCACGCCCGGCGCGGGCTTCGGCAACCTGCAGGACATCTTCGACGCGCTGTTCGGGGGCGGCGATCCGTTCGGCGGTTTCGGCGGAGGGCCTGCGGGAGGGGCGGATGTCGCGGCGGTCGTCGAGATCGGCCTGGAGGAGGTCCTCACCGATCAGACCCGCGAGGTCTCCTTCGAGGCGGTCAGCGTCTGCGATCGCTGTCGCGGCAACGGCGCCGAGCCCGGCACCCCGATCGAGACCTGTCCGCAATGCGAGGGAGCGGGACAGATCCGCGAGGTGAGCCGCAGCATCTTCGGCCAGGTGGTGCGCGCGATGCCGTGCAATCGCTGCGGCGGCGACGGCCGGATTCCGGAGACGCCGTGCGAGCGCTGTGGCGGCGCGGGCCGGGTCTCCGAGATGCGGGCCTGGGAGGTGGACATCCCCGCCGGGATCGAGGACGGCCAGCGGGTCCGCATCGCCGGTGCCGGTCACGCCGGGGCGCCAGGCGGACGCCAAGGCGATCTCTACGTGGAGATTCGCGTCGCCGCAGACGAGCGGTTCGCCCGGCAGGGGACGGAGCTGATCGCAGCCGCGAAGGTCCCGGTGGCAACCGCGATCGTCGGCGGCGAGGTCTTCGTGCCCACGCTGGAGGGCGAGATCAGCGTCGAGGTTCCGGCGGGGACGCAGCACGGCGAGGTCGCCAAGCTCGATGGCAGGGGCCTGCCGCCGCTTCGCGGGGGCCGGCGCGGCGATCAGCACGTGGTCTTCGAGCTCGTGGTCCCGACCGATCTGGATGACGAGCAGCAGGATGCCGCGGAGCGCCTGGCCGAGGCGCTCGGCCAGCGACAACCCGAGCGGAGATGATCCGCCTGGCGGTTCGCTGCGCTCCGGAGTACGCGGAGCCGGTGATGGCGAACCTGCTCGAGCTGGCGCCGAACGGGCTGGAGGAGGAGCGCGGCCCCGGCTGGGTCGAGTTCGCGATCTACGGGCCGCCCGGCGAGGTGCCTGACGTGGGCGAGCTCCAGGCCGCCGCCGGCGGCAGCCTGGTGGACGTAACCACCACCTCGGTCCCGGATGACTGGGCGGACAAGTGGACCGACTTCCACCGCCCCATCGAGGTTGCGGGCCGCATCGGCGTCCGCCCATCGTGGTGGGACCCCAAGGACGGGCTGATCGACGTGGTGGTCGATCCCGGCCGCGCGTTCGGCACGGGAGGACATCCCACCACCCGCCTCTGCCTCGCGCTGCTCGTGGCGCTGGAGGAGGCGGGCGAGGCGTCCGGCCCGATCGCCGACTGGGGCACCGGCTCGGGCGTCCTCGGCATCGCCGCGGCAAAGCTCGGCTGGTCGCCCATCACGGGCTGCGACCGCGAGCTGGCCTCCCTCGAGACGGCGCAGGCGAATGCGGAGGCGAACGGCGTGGAGATGTCGATCGAGCGGATCGACGTCCGCGAGGGCCCGCCGCCGGTGGCCCCGAGCGTGGTCGCCAACCTGACCGGCAACCTGCTCGTGGAGTGCGCCCGGCAGCTCTCCCCGTCCAGTGAGATTCCTGCCACCTTGGTCTGCTCGGGAATGCTGGAGAGCGAGATCGACCAGGTGACGGCGGCGTTTGCCCCGATCGGACTCGTGGAAGCGGATCGTCGCACCGAGAACGACTGGGGGGCGCTGCTCCTTCGGGACGAACGGTGATGGAGCCCAGCTCCGAGCTGCCGATCGCGGTCTTCGATTCGGGCGTCGGCGGGCTCACCGTGCTCCACGAGTGCCTCGTCTCGCTGCCCGAGGAGGACTACGTCTACCTGGGCGACGATGCGCGCTTCCCATACGGGGCGCGAAGCACGGAGGAGCTGCGGGAGCACGTGGAGCAGGTGACCCGGTTCCTGCTCGAGCGGGGTGCGAAGCTGCTGGTGATCGCATGCAACTCGGCCGCCTCCGCCGGTCAGGAGACCGCCAAGGAGATCGCCAGGGAGGCTGGGGTGGAGGTGGTGGCGGTGATCGATCCCGAGGCGGAGATCGCGGGGGCGCTCACGCAGACCGGGAACGTCGGCGTGCTGGCGACGCCGGCCACCGTGCGGAGCGGCTCGTACCTGCGTGCCCTCTCCGGCCAGCATCGAGCCCTGACCGTCACCGAGGTGGAGGCCCCCGACCTGGCCGCGGTGATCCAGCGCGGATTTCCCTTCTCGGAGAGCGTCGTCGAGATGGTGCGCTCCTACTGCGAGCCGCTGAAGAGAGCGGAAGTCGACACGGTGATCCTCGGGTGCACCCACTACCCGCTGGTGGCGCCGATGCTCCAGCGGGTGCTCGGGCGCGATGTGCGGCTGGTGACGGCGGGACACGCCATTGCCGCCACCGCGCAGCGCGTGCTCGAGGAGTCGGGAATCTCCAAGACCGGCAAGGAGGAGGGGACCTATCGGTTCCTCTGCACGGGCGATCCCGATTCCTTCCGCGAGCTGGGCACCCGCTTCCTGCAGATGCCGTTGGGTGGCGTCGAGCTCGTCGAGCTGCCGTGATCCCGATCGCGGTGACCGTGGAGGACATCCCGTTCGTTCCGTGGGGGCTGCTGATGATCGCCGCCGCGCTCTACCTGGTCGCGGTGGCGGCCCTGATCGCGGCCGGGCGCCGCGAGGATGCCCGGGCGCTGGCGGGCTTCATCCCGGACTGCCTGGTTCTGGTCTCGCGCCTCGCCCGCGATCGGCGCATCTCCCGCCCACGGCGAGCCGCCCTCTTCCTTGTCCTGGGCTACCTCGCCCTGCCGATCGACCTGGTCCCGGACTTCCTGCCGGGGATCGGACAGCTCGATGATGCGGTGCTCCTCGGCCTGGCACTCCGCCTGGTCGTTCACGGCGGCGGCTCCGAGCTGGTGCACGAAGCCTGGTCCGGTCCGGAGGCGTCTCTCACCCTGGTCCTGCACGCGGCGGGCCTCGAGGGCAACGGCGCAGCCACGCCGCCGACTACGCTTTAGCCGATGAGCATCCTGGAACAGGTTCAGGAGGACGTGAAGACGGCCATGAAGGCCGGCGAGAAAGAGCGCGTCGGCCAGTTGCGCATGCTCGTCAACGCCCTCCAGGCCGAGGAGAAGGAGGGCAATGGCGACGAGGTCGCAGCTCTCCAGCGCGAGCGGAAGCGGCGGCTCGATGCAGCCGAGGCTCTGCGAGAAGGCGACAGGACGGATCAGGCGCAGGCCGAGGAGGCCGAGGCCACGCTGATCGAGGGATACCTGCCGGAGCAGCTCTCGGACGAGGAGCTCTCTGAGCTCGTGGCCGGTGCCGTCGAGGAGTCCGGCGCCAGCGAGCCCAAGGACATGGGGGGCGTGATGAAGGTGCTGATGCCCAAGGTCGGCGGAAGAGCCGACGGCAAGCGGGTCAGCCAGGCGGTGCGCGAGGCACTTGGCTCGTAGGCAGCTGGAGATCGACAACACCGTCGCCGCGGAGCTGGCCGGCTCCGAGGACGCCGTCCTTCGCGCCCTCGAGGGTCATCTCGACGTCGACCTCTACCTTCGCGGCAACGTCCTCACCCTGGACGGCGACGCGACCGGAGTGCGCACCGCGGAGACGGTCGTCGGGGAGCTGGTCGACCTGATCGAGCAGGGCCACGAGATCGCCCCCGGGACGATCGAGGCCGTCACCGGCGCCCTCGAGAAGCACGAGAGCCCGGCCGAGATCCTCGAGGACGTCGTCTGGCAGCACCGCAACACCCGCGTCGCGCCGAAGACCGTCAACCAGAAGGCGTACGTCGACTCGATCCGCAGGCACACGATCACCTTCGGAATCGGGCCGGCCGGGACCGGCAAGACCTTCCTGGCCGTTGCCATGGCCGCTGCCGCCCTGTCGCGTGGCGACGTCAGCCGGGTGATCCTCACCCGGCCGGCGGTGGAGGCCGGGGAGCGCCTCGGCTTCCTGCCGGGCGACATCCAGGCCAAGGTCGACCCGTATCTGCGCCCGCTCTTCGACGCCCTCTACGACATGCTCGATCCCGAGAAGGTCAACTCCTACTTCGAGCGGGGCACGATCGAGGTCGCTCCGCTGGCCTTCATGCGGGGTCGCTCGCTGAACGACTCGTTCGTGATCCTCGACGAGGCCCAGAACACGAGCCCCGAGCAGATGAAGATGTTCCTCACCCGGCTCGGCTTCGGGTCGAAGTTCGTGGTCACCGGCGACATCACCCAGATCGATCTGGAGCGCGGCTCGAAGTCGGGCCTGATCGAGGTCGGCGACATCCTCACCGGGGTCGAGGACATCAACTTCATCCGCTTCGGGGGCGAGGACGTCGTCCGCCACAAGCTCGTTCAGCGGATCGTGGCCGCGTACGGTGAGGCCGAGAGCCGCACCCGTCCCGATCAGGACGACGGGGGCGGCTGACATCGATCTCTCGGACGTCCCGGGCGATCTGAGGAGGCCAGTCGGGGCGGCCCTGCACGCAGCCGGGGTCGACGACGGCCACATCGGGGTCGAGATCGTCGGCGAGGGGAGGATGCGGACGCTCAACTACGCAGCCCGTGGCGTCGACGAGGCGACGGACGTGCTCGCCTTTCCCATAGACGATCAGGAGCACGACCAGGGTCCCCGCGAGCTGGGCGACGTCTTCATCTGCCCGGAGAAGGCGACCAACGTGACCGAGGCGGCCATCCACGGGGCGCTCCACCTCTGCGGGTTCGACCACGAGACGGACGCCGGGGAGATGCTCGAGCTGCAGGCCAAGGTCATGGCCTCACTGGCGTGAGCAGGGCCGGTTTCGTCGGGCTCGCCGGGCGCCCCAACGTCGGCAAGTCGACCCTGGTCAACGCGATAGTCGGCGCCCACGTTGCGATCGTCTCCGAGCGGCCGCAGACCACCCGCCGCGCGATCCGCGGCGTGGCCACCGACCTCGCCGCTGACTGGCAGCTCGTGATGACCGACCTGCCCGGCGTCCAGCGCCCCCGCGACGCGCTGACGGAGCGGATGCAGCGCCGGGTGGAGCGGGAGATTGCGGACTCGGACGCGGTGCTATTCGTCGTCAACGCGGAACAGGGCGTCGGCCCGGGTGACCGCTTCATCTCCAAGGCGCTGCTGCAGTCGAGCGTGGACACGCCCGTCGTCTGCGCCGTCAACAAGGCCGATCGGCTCAACAACGCCGAGACCGCGGCGGTTCTTGCCGCGGTCGGGGAAATCGATGGCGTCGACGAGATCTTTCCGGTCAGCGCCCGCAAGGGGAATGGCCTCGAGCCGCTGATCTCGAAGCTCGTCGAGCTGTTGCCCGAGAGCCCCTTCCTCTTCCCGCCGGAGCAGCGCTCCGACCTGCCGAGCGAGGTCCTGCTCGCCGAGCTGATCCGCGAGCAGGTTCTCCGCCGCACCCGCGACGAGCTCCCGCACGCGGTCGAGGTCCAGGTCTCCGAGGTGGCGCACCGCGAGGACGGGGTGGTCGAGGTGCACGCCCACATCTGGGCCGAGGCCGAGTCCCAGAAGGGCATCCTGATCGGCGCGGGGGGCAAGAAGATCAAGGAGATCGGAACCGCCGCCCGTATCGAGCTGGAGCGCGAGCTCGGCGGCCGGGTCTTCCTCGACCTCCAGGTCCGGGTCCGCAGGCGCTGGCGGAAGGACGAGGGCCTGCTCGATCGGCTGGGGATCGAATAAGCCTCTGAACCCGCGCCTTCAGGCGCGCAGGCAGGGGGTTCGTACAATCGCGCGATGGTCGTCCAGACCGCCAGAGACGCGGCGAAGGTGCGCTTCGATGAGAAGGGCCTGGTTCCGTGCGTGATGCAGGACGCTCGTTCGGGCGAGGTCCTCACCCTCGCCTACATGAACGAGGAGTCGCTGCTGCTCACCCTCGAGACGCGCGAAATCCACCTCTACAGTCGCAGCCGCCGCGAGATCTGGCACAAGGGCGCGACCTCCGGGAACGTCCAGCGGGTTCGCCAGATCCGCTACGACTGTGACGGCGACGCGCTCGTCGCCCTGGTCGATCCCGTCGGGCCGGCATGTCACACCGGCGAGCGCTCCTGTTTCTATCGCGACCTGGAGGGGACAGCCGATCCCGGCGTGGACGCGCCGGGTGTCGTCGGCGAGCCCAGGCTGCTGCCGTACGAGGCCCTGTCGACCCTGGAACGGACCCTGGTGACCCGCCAGCGCCAGCGGCCGGAGGGCAGCTACACCGTCGAGCTGCTCGAGGACTCGAAGCTCGCCGACGACAAGGTGCGCGAGGAGGCAGCCGAGGTCGTCAAGGCCGTCAATTCCGAGTCCGAGGAGCGGGTCGCAGAGGAGGGCGCCGACGTCGTCTATCACCTGGCGGTGCTGCTGCTGTCTCGCGGCGTCTCGATGGCCGAGGTCCTCCACGTCCTGAACGGCCGCCGGCGGGCTCGATGAGCACCGTCGGGGCTGCGACCAGCCTGCCGGGCCTCGAGCCGGACCTCGACCGCGCCCGGGCGCTCGCCGAGTCGGCCAATGTGGTCCCGGTCCGCTATCGCTTCATCGATGACTGCGAGACGCCGGTCAGCGCCTTCCTCAAGCTGCGCGGCGATGGTCCCGCGTTCCTGCTCGAATCCGCCGAGCAGGGGCGGCTCGGTCGCTGGTCCTTTCTGGGCTTCCGACCAAGGTCGGTGCTGCGTTGGTCCGATGGCAAGCTGACCGAGGAGGATCGTGTGACCGAGGCCCCCGATCCGTACGCGGCGGCAGCCGAGTACGTGGGCCGCTATGAGATCGCGGAGCCCGAGGAGCTGCCGCCGTTCGCCGGCGGGGCGGTTGGCTTCTTCGGCTACGACCTCGTCCGTACCGTCGAGCCGCTCGCCTCGCCCAACCCCGATCCGGTCGGGCTCCCGGACATGGCGCTGATGATCACCGACGTCCTGGTCGCCTTCGACCATCAGCGGCACGAGGTGACGCTGATCGCCAACGCCTTCGTCGAGGACGGCGGCATCGAGGAGGCCTACGCCCGCGCCGTGGAGACGATCGGCGAGGTCCGCGAGCGCCTGCGCGAGCCGGTGCCCGTCGCCGAGCCGACGGCCGAGAAGGCCCCTGTGGAGTTCCAGAGCAACATGAGCCGCGCGCAGTTCGAGTCGACCGTCTCCCGGATCATCGAGTACGTCCACGCCGGGGACGCCTTCCAGGTCGTCCCCTCCCAGCGCTTCACCTCGCCCTGCCCGGTCGAGGCGTTCTCGATCTACCGCGGCCTGCGCACGGTCAACCCGTCGCCCTACATGTACTTCCTGGACTTCGGCGACTTCGAGATCGCTGGCGCCTCGCCCGAGCCCCTGGTCAAGGTCACCGGGGACCGCGTCGAGACCAGACCGATCGCCGGCACCTATCCCCGCGGCGCCGACGAGGAGGAGGACCGCCTCGCGGCGGAGCGGCTGCTCCAGGACCCGAAGGAGCGCGCCGAGCACGTGATGCTGGTGGACCTCGGCCGCAACGACCTCGGCCGCGTCTGCGAGTACGGCTCGGTCACGGTCGACGAGCTGATGGTCGTCGAGACCTACTCCCACGTCCTCCACATCGTCAGCCAGGTGTCGGGCAAGTTGCGGGATGACGTCAGCGCGATGGATGCGCTCCGCTCGATCCTCCCGGCGGGGACCCTCTCCGGCGCCCCGAAGGTCCGGGCCATGCAGATCATCGACGAGCTCGAGCCGCAGAAGCGAGGGCCGTACGGCGGCGCCGTCGGATACCTGAGCTACACCAAGGATCTGGACACCGCGATCTACATCCGCTCGGTCGTCGTCAAGGACGGACTCGTCCACGTGCAGGCGGGCGGGGGCACGGTCGCGGACGCGCAGCCGGCATACGAGTACAACGAGTCGGTCAACAAGGCGAAGGCCGTCTTCCGGGCGGTCGAGCTGGCCGCCGAGCAGCCGGAGTGGCCGTGAGCGCGGAGCGAAGCGGAGCGCGAAGCACAGGTGCGAGGATCAGCGTGCTGGTCATCGACAACTACGACTCCTTCACCTACAACCTCGTGCAGTTCCTGGGGGAGCTGGGGGCGGAGGTCGGCGTCGTGCGGAACGACAAGGCCACCGTGGCCGAGCTGGTTGGGCTGAAGCCCGATCGACTCGTCGTCTCGCCCGGCCCCTGCACGCCGAAGGAGGCGGGGATCTCGGTCGAGGCGATTCGCAGCTTCGCCGAGGCCGGAACGCCCGTGCTCGGCGTCTGCCTCGGGCACCAGTCGATGGTGGAGGCCTTCGGCGGCAAGGTTGTCCGCGGCGACCCGATCCACGGCAAGGACGCCGAGGTGAAGCACGATGGCAGGACGGTCTACGAGGGGCTCTCGAACCCGCTCGTGGCGGGTCGCTACCACTCGCTGATCGCGGACCCGGATCTGCCGGATGCGCTCGAGCTGACCTCCAGCTACGGCGACGTGGTGATGGGGGTCCGGCACCGCGAGCTGCCGGCGGAGGGCGTGCAATTCCACCCTGAATCGGTCCTCACCCCGCAGGGCAAGAAGCTCCTGGCCAACTTCCTCGACTGACCCGCCTCGATCATGCCCAACGAAATCCTCACACGCGCAATCGACGAGATCTGCGCCGGTACCCATCTGACGGCCGATCACACCTCTGCGGCGCTGGCCGAGATCATGGAGGGCCGGGCGAGCGAGGTGCTGACGGCGGCGTTCCTGATTTCCCTGCGGGCGAAGGGCGAGACCGTCTCCGAGCTGGTCGGACTGGCGCGGACGATGCGATCGCTCGCCGCCCACGTCGAGATCGACAAGCCGGGCCTGCTCGACACGGCAGGCACGGGTGGCGGGCCGACCACCTTCAACATCTCGACCATCGCGGCGCTGATCGCAGCCGGCGCCGGCTGCTCGGTCGCGAAGCACGGCAACCGTTCCGCCACCAGCCGCTCGGGCTCGGCGGACGTGCTGGAGGCGCTCGGCGTCGACATCGAGCTCTCGCCGGCAGAGGTCGCGACCTGTATCGACGACGTCGGCTTCGGCTTCATGTTCGCGCCCAAGCACCACAAGGCGATGGCCCACGTCGTGCCGGTCCGGAAGGAGCTCGCGGTGCGCACGATCTTCAACTTCCTCGGCCCGCTCACCAACCCGGCCGGTGCAAGCGCCCACCTGCTCGGCGTCTCCGACCGCGGCTACCAGGAGATCATCGCGGACGCACTCCTGCAGCTCGGCTGCTCACACGCGCTGGTGGTCTCGGCCGACGATGGCATCGACGAGCTCAGCATCGCCTCGCGGACCCGGGTGATCGAGGTGGCCGACGGCGGCACCGAGGAGTGGTTCGTCGAGGCCGGTGACTTCGGGTTGCAGACGGCGCCCCTGGAGGCGATCCCGGGCGGCGAGCCGGCCGAGAATGCGGCGATCGTCACCCGGATACTGGAGGGGGAGGCAGGACCGCCCCGCGACGTCTCGCTTCTCAACGCGGGCGCCGCCATCTACGTCGCCGGCGGATCCGCCGACCTGGGCGAGGGCATCGGCAAGGCGGCTCAGGCGGTCGACTCGGGCGCCGCGTTCGATGTGCTCGGCCGTCTGGTCTCTCGCTCGCGCGAGCTCTCCGGTGCGAGCTAAGGTCCAGCGGACGAGATGGGCATGATCGAAGAGCTGGTCGGGTCCGCGCGGGCAGGCGCTGAGCGCAGACGTGCCGAGCTCCCTCTTGAGGAGCTCGAAGGGAAGCTGGCGGAGAGACCGGAGCAGCGCCCCTTCGGTGAGGCCCTGGTGCGGCCCGGCCTGTCCGTGATCGCCGAGTTCAAGCGGCGCTCGCCCAGCGCGGGCGAGATCCGGGCGGGCGCGACACCCGCCGAGATTGCGCTCGGGTACGACGAGGCGGGGGCCGCCGCCCTCTCGGTCCTGACTGATGCGCCGCACTTCGGCGGCTCGCTCGATGACCTCCGCGAGGCGCGCGCGGCCTGCGCGCTGCCCGTCCTGCAGAAGGACTTCACCGTCGACCGCTACCAGCTCTATGAGGCCGCCGTGGCGGGCGCGGACGCCGTGCTGCTGATCGTCGCCGCACTCGATCCCGAGCAGCTGGCCCGGCTTCACGACGAGGCTCGCGAACTGGACCTCGACGTGATCGTCGAGGTCCACAAGGAGGCGGAGCTCGACGCCGCACTGACCGTCGACGCCGAGGTGATCGGCATCAACAACCGCAACCTCGATGACTTCACGGTCGACGTTCAGACGACCTTCGAGCTGATCACCGACGTGCCGGCGGGCAAGACGGTCGTCTCGGAGAGCGGGGTAGCCGACCGCAGCACCCTCGAGGAGCTGGGTCGGGTCGGGGTGGATGCGGTGCTGATCGGTGAGGCTCTGATGCGGGCCGACGACCCCGGCACGAAGCTCAGAGAGCTGATCGCCGACGAGGACTCGACGCGCGAGCACCTCCTTCCCTAAGCGCGAGGGTGCTCCGAAAAGAGCAACCCGTTTCATTATGGAACCCGAAGACGGGGCTTAGAGACGGTTAAGCGGCGGGCCGCAGACTGGCTCGCATGCAGTCGCTGAAGAGATTCCTCTCGACCAGCTTCGGGTCCGCCGTGGCCGGGGGCCTGGTCGTCCTGATCGCAGGCCTCGTCCTGATCAAGGCCGGTGCTGTCGACACGAGCAACGACAACTCTTCCGCCGTGATCGCCCCGGCCGCCCTGGCGAGGCCGGCGAGCGACTCGAGCAAGGGCCTCACCGTCCACGACATCTACCAGCGTGACGCCGAGGGCGTCGCCTTCATCCGGTCGCAGATCGTGCAGAAGACGCAGTCGGCCTTCGGTTTCCCGCAGCAGCAGCAGAGCGAGGCGACCGGCTCCGGCTTCCTGATTGACAACGACGGCCACGTCCTCACCAACGCCCACGTCGTCGAAGGGGCGAAGAAGGTGACCGTTCAGCTCGGCAACGGCGCCGAACAGGATGCTCAGGTGGTCGGCACGGATCCCTCGAGCGACGTCGCGCTCCTGAAAGTGGACAACACCGAGGGCGCCCAGCCGCTGCAGCTCGGCGATTCCTCGAAGGTCCAGGTCGGCGACCCGGTGGTCGCGATCGGCAACCCCTTCGCCCTTGACCGCACGGTGACGAGCGGGATCGTCTCGGCGCTCCAGCGCCAGATCCAGGCGCCCAACGGCTTCTCGATCAGCGACGTCATCCAGACCGATGCCGCGATCAACCCGGGCAACTCCGGCGGTCCGCTGATCGACGGCGCAGGCCAGGTGATCGGGATCAACTCCCAGATCGAGAGCCAGAGCGGCGGCAACGTCGGAATCGGCTTCGCCATTCCGATCAAGACGGCGGCCGATGTCGTCTCTCAGCTCGAGAACGGCGGCCAGGTCCACCAGGCCTACCTGGGGATCTCCGGCGGAGACATCACCCCGGATATCGCCCACGCGCTCAACCTGCCTGTCACGCAGGGCGTCCTGATCGAGCGCGTTCTCAGCGGCGGCCCCGCGGCCGACGCCGGGATCAAGGGTGCCACCGGGCAGGCGACGATCTCCGGACAGACGTTCCCGGTCGGCGGCGACATCATCACGAAGGTCGATGGCAAGCCGATCAGCGGGATGGACGACGTCGTCTCGATCGTCAACGAGCACAAGCCCGGCGACGAGATCACGTTGACCGTCTTCAGCGGCGGGCAGCAGAAGGACGTCACGGTCAAGCTCGGCGATCGGCCGTCACACGTCCAGGACTCGAACTCCAGCTCGCTCCCTTAGACGATCATCGGGCGAGCCCGGCCACCTACTCCCCCCAGCCGCTTGGGGCGGCGGTGCGCCCCTCGACGTCGAACCAGTACTCGCGGAACTGGGTGCAGCGACCGTCAGCGTCCAGCTGCGCCAGGAGGCAACCGGCGATCGTCGCCTCCCTGCCGCGATTGACTGCTGTCACCCAGAACTCGGCCGCGACGTGGTCTCCCTCGACGATCGGCTTGCCCATTTCCACGTGCACCTCACCCTGCTCGCCCTGCTCCTTGCGGAGATATTCCCCGAGCGCTTCCCTTCCCAGCACGGTCTCCTCGGTCGGGTGGGCCACGTACACGACGTCCTCGGAGAACAGCTCTAGGAACGCATTGACATCCCAGGTCTCCCAGGTCTGCCCATAGTTCTCAACGAATGCCGTTGCCCTCTCGGGGCTGGGGCCCGTCACGTGTTTCCCGCTAGGCCCGGGTCGGCGCTGGTGCGTCGACGACGCCGTGGTGGACCAGGCTCTCGCCCGTTTCCGCGATGGTGTCCTCGATCGGTCGCGGTGCCCAGCCGAGGCTGGCGCGCGCCTTCTCCGAGGAGAGCTCCGATCGCTTGCCCAGCGTGCCGACGATCGAGCGGATCCCGCCGTCGAAGAGCGCCATGCCACGGACGACGAAGTCGGGGATCGTGCGGGTCGGCACCTTGGAGGCGCCCTCGCCGAGCCGATCGCGGAGGATCTCGCCCGCGTCCGACATCCAGAGGAACCTGGTAACCGCGATGAAGCGCTGGCCGCCGGCCTCCGGCGCGGTCATGGCCCGAATCTCGAGATCGGCGACGTCGCGCACGTCCACGAAGCTGAAGCCGAGCCTCGGCATCCCCGGCATGCCCTTGAGGAGGCGCTCGATCGACTGGATTGAGTAGGAGAGGTCATCGTTCAGGACTGGGCCGATGATCGCCCCTGGATTGACGACCGCCAGGCGGTCCCGTTCGCCGCGCTCGTCGACCAAGTCCCAGGCAGCCCGCTCCGCGATCGTCTTCGAGCGGACGTAGGGGGTCAGGCCCTCCTCGTCGGGATCGGTCCAGTCGTCTTCGGTCAAGGTCCTCTTCTCGGCGTCCTTCGCCAGCCGGACGGCGGCGATTGAGGAGGTGACGACCACCCGCTTGACGCCGTGGTCGAGCGCCTTGCCGAGGACTCGCAGGGTGCCCTCGCGCGCCGGCACGATCAGCTCATCGTGGTCCTTGGGCTGCTTGGGTGGAAAGGGGGAGGCGACGTGGAGCACGTAGTCGCAGCCCTCGATCACGTTGTCCCAGTGCTCATCGCTGGTCAGGTCGGCCTGGTGCACCGTCAGGCGGCCGCCGGGATCGACCTGCGACTCGACCGCGGCGTGAACGTCGCCCTCGCGCGACGGATTGCGGACCGTGGTCCTGACCCGGTAGCCCCGCTGCAGCAGGCTGATGACGCACCAGCCGCCGAGGTAGCCGGACCCTCCGGTTACCAGGACTGTCTTGCCGTCGCCCTCGGCCATTTCTCCTCGGTGAAAGTAGTCGAGCGCCTCGGCTTCGCGAACAGGATCTGCACGTCTCTCAGGCGGCGCTCGCGGAAGCCGGCCTCGCTCATCGCCAGCCAGAGCGTCCACAGCCGCCGGAACGGCTCGTCGTATCCGAGCTCGCCGGCGAGATCCGAGTTGGCGATGAAGCGCTCGCGCCAGAGCTCGAGCGTGCGGGCGTAGTGCGCGCCGATCTCGTCGAGCCAGACCGTGCTCATGTCGGTCTCGCGGGCGACGCAGCGCTGGATCAGCTCGACCGACGGCAGGCACCCGCCCGGGAAGATCAGCGTGTTGGCGAAGCTGCGCGCCGCCTTCTCCGTCTCGTAGAGGCGGTCGTCGATCACGATCGCCTGCAGAAAGAAGAGGCCGTCGGGCTCGAGCAGCTCCGAACAGCGGCGGAAGAAGAGGTCGAAGTACTGCCAGCCGACCGCCTCGATCATCTCCAGCGAGACGAGCTTCGAGTAGCGGCCGCGGAGGTCGCGGTAGTCGTCGAGCAGGACCGTGACGCGATCCTCGACTCCCGCGTCCCGGATCCTCCGCAGGGCTCCCTCGCGCTGCTCCTGGGAGATCGTCGTGCTGGTCACGCGGCAGCCGAAGTTGCTCGCGGCGTAGGCCGCCATTGCGCCCCAGCCGGTTCCGATCTCGAGCAGGTGGTCGTCGGGGCCGAGCTCCAGCGCCCGGCAGATCCGCTCGAGCCGGTTCTGTTGGGCGTCGGCGAGAGTCGCCTCCGGGTCCGGGAAGACCGCGGACGAGTACATCATCGACTCGTCGAGATAGAGCGCGAATAGGTCGTTCCCCAGGTCGTAGTGGGCTGAGATGTGACGGCGTGAGGCGCCCCGGTTGTTCCGCGGCACCCGCCAGAGCGTCTTCTCCAAGGGGACGAGCAGGGGGTGGAGGCGCCGTCGCCAGGCGTCGAGCGACCCCAGGTTCCGGCAGGCGATCCGGATCAGCGCGACCAGGTCCTCGCAGTCCCAGAGGCCGTCGCGATAGGCCTCGCCGAGGCCTACGCTGCCGCCGAGGAGCGCGCGGTAGAAGCGAGCGGAGTTGACCTTGATGGTCGCCGCCAGGTCTGACGCGGCGTCACCGAACCGGAATCTCCGGCCATCGGGCTCCACCAGCTCCAAGCAGCCCCCATGCAACCGGGAGAAAACGCTGTGCGCCAGTCGCCTGGAAGCACCCTCGATCGCGGTCATCGACCGTCAGCCTACTGCGGGATGGGCCCTTACCCTTGTCGCATGACCAAGGTCAAGGTCTGCGGCATGACCCACCTCGCCGACGCCGAGCACGCGGCGAGCCATGGTGCCTGGGCGGTCGGGTTGATCCATCACCCCGAGAGCCCGCGATTCGTGCGTCCCGAGGTCGCCGAGGAGATCGGCGCGGCGCTCAAGCGCCGCTGCGAGATCGCCGGCGTGTTCGTCAACGCGACCCTGGAGGAGGTGATCGACGCCGCTGAGCGCGAGAACCTCACCCTGCTGCAGTTCCACGGTGAGGAGGGCCCGTCGTTCTGCGTGGAGGCGCGCCGCCGCACCGGGGCCAAGGTGATGAAGGCGATGCGGGTCACCAGCGCAGCCGACGTCCAGGCCGCCGAGGCCTTTCGCACGGACTTCCACCTGTTCGACGCCTACTGGCACGGCATTCACGGCGGCACCGGTCAGAGCTTCGACTGGGACCTGGTCGCGAAGCGACGCTCCAAGATCCCGATGGTGCTGGCGGGCGGGCTCACCCCGGACAACGTCGCCGGGGCGATCGAGCGGGTGAAGCCCTTTGCGGTCGATGTCGTCAGCGGCGTCGAGGCGGAGCCGGGGCGCAAGGACCACGCCAAGGTCGAGGCCTTTCTCGAGGCCGCGGGCGTACAGCTGCCGAGCAAGGCCGCATCGCCGTGAGCGCCGCGGTCGAGGAGCGCTTTGGCCCCTACGGCGGCCGGTTCGTACCCGAGACCCTGATCGCGGCGCTCGACGAGCTCAGCGCCGCCTGGGCGGAGGCGCGCGAGGACGAGGGCTTCCAGTCCGAGCTGTCCACATTGCTGCGCGACTTCGTCGGCCGCCCGACGCCGCTCTACCTCGCCGAGCGGCTCTCCGAGCGGGTTGGGCGCCGCGTCTATCTGAAGCGCGAGGACCTCGCCCACACCGGCGCCCACAAGATCAACAACGCCGTCGGCCAGGCCCTGCTCGCCCGGCGAATGGGCAAGACCCGGGTGATCGCCGAGACCGGGGCGGGCCAGCACGGCGTCGCGACCGCGACCGCCTGCGCCCTGTTCGGCCTCGAGTGCGCCGTCTACATGGGCACCGAGGACATCCGCCGCCAGGCGCCCAACGTCGACCGGATGAGGCTCCTCGGGGCCGAGGTGATCCCCGTGGAAGCGGGCGCCCGGACCCTGAAGGAGGCCGTCAGCGCCGCGATCCGCGATTGGGTCGCGACCGTCGAGAACACCCACTACGTGATCGGCTCGGTTGTCGGGCCCGCGCCATACCCGGCGCTCGTCCGCGACCTCCAGCGCGTGATCGGCGACGAGGCCCGCTCGCAGGCCCTCGAGGCCGAGGGTGAGTTGCCGGCCCGCGTGATCGCCTGCGTTGGGGGCGGCTCCAACGCGATCGGCAGCTTCCATGCGTTCCTGGAGGATCCCGTCGAGTTGATCGGGATCGAGGCCGCGGGCGAGGGCCTGGACAGCGGCCATCACGGCGCATCGCTGATCGCCGGCAGCAACGGCGTTCTGCACGGTGCCTTCTCGTCCGTGCTCGCCGACGCCGAGGGCCAGATCCTCGAAGCGCATTCCGTCTCTGCCGGGCTCGACTACCCGGGCGTCGGTCCCGAGCACGCCTTCCTGCGCGACTCCGGCCGCGCGACCTACGAGTCGGCCACCGATGTCGAGGCCCTGCGCGCATTTCGGGAGCTCGCCAGGCTGGAGGGGATCATCCCGGCGCTCGAGCCCAGCCACGCCATTGCCTGGCTGCTCCGCCAGCCTGAGGGTGGGGCAGACGGCTACGACGTCCTGACGCTCTCCGGGCGCGGTGACAAGGACCTGGACGAGGTGACGGCGAAGCTCGCCGAGCTCGATGGCTGACGGGACCGCGACAGCGATCGGCGCAGCGCGCATCGAGAGCTCGTTCGCGGCGGCCAGGCAGGAAGGTCGGGCGGCGCTGATGCCATATCTGATGGGCGGCTTCCCCGATCAGGAGACCGCGACCGCCGTCGCGGGTGCCTACGCCGACGCGGGCGCCGACCTGATCGAGCTCGGCGTTCCGTTCTCGGACCCGCTTGCGGACGGACCCGTGATTCACGCCGCGGACACCGCCGCCCTGGAGGCGGGAGCGACTCTCGAGTCCGTGCTGCAGACCTGCGAAGCGGTCTCGGAGAGCATCCCGGTCGCCCTGATGGTCTACGTGAATATGGTCCTTGCAACTGGCTACGCCGAGTTTGCCGAGCGAGCGGCGGCGACTGGGGCAGCCGGTGTGATTGTCCCTGACCTGCCGCTCGAGGAGCGCGAACCAATCGCGGAGGCCCTCGGTCAGCATGGCCCCGCGCTGATCCCGCTGGTCGCGCCGACCACGCCACCGGGGCGTCGTGCCGAGATCTGCTCGCGTGCGGAGGGCTTCGTCTACCTGGTCTCGACGAGGGGCGTCACCGGCGAGCGTGAAGAGCTTCCGCGCGAGCTGACCGACCTGATCGCATCGACCAGGGCAGCGGCGACCGCCCCGATTGCCGTCGGCTTCGGGATCTCGACACCCGAGCAGGCGGCAAATGTCGGCGAGATCGCTGACGGGATCATCATCGGCACGAGGCTCGTCCGCGCCGTGGCCGATGCGCCCGACGCTGACGCCGCCGTCGCCGCGGTCACCCAGTTCCTGCGCGAAACCCGCGCCGCGCTCTCCAGATAGGGTTCCTGGCCGTGCAGGTAATCCTCTTCACAGTCCTCGGCGGGTGCGTGATGGTGATCGCCTATGCGCTGGGCATCCCAGGTCCGGTCGACGCCCTCCTCTTCCTTGGCGGCGTCTTCACCGGCGCCCTGCTCAGGTACTCCCAGCCGATCATCGACTGGCTGACCCGGCCCTAGCTGAGCACCTCACCCGCGGCGGGCGACCCGCTGCAGCAGATCGCGGAAGGTGACGAGCTCGCTGGCGGTCAATTCGCTGAAACCGCCTTGCTGCTGCTCCATGCAGCGGGTGAGCCTTCGGTTCGCCTCGCGCCCCTTCTCGGTCAGCGAAACGATTCGCCTCCGCCGATCGTGAGGCGCAGGCTCTCGCCGGACGAGCCCTCGGCGCTCGAGCTTGCTCAGCAGGGTCGAGGCATTCGCGGGATCGACGTTCAGGCGGCGAGCGAGGTCACCGGTCGACGAGTCACCGCCCGCGCTCAGCAGCCAGAGGGCCTGCGCTTCCCCTGGACCGAGTTGCAGCCGATCGGCGCAGGCGACGAAACCGGCGCGGTAGCTCCGAGCCACGCCGCTCATCAGGGCGGCGATCTCGTTTCCGAGCTGCTCTCTGCGAGAAGTGTCGCGCTTTGCCATTATCCTTTAGATTACCTTTGATCTTATAGGTATCTTGCAGAGACCGACAACGAAAGGAGAACCTACTGATGGACACGGTCATCCTGCTCGCCTCCTTCAGCCCGTTGATTCTGCGAGTCGGCTGGGTTGTCTGGGGCCGCGTGAGAGCCAGGCGCACCTAGCGCCTGGCTCTCCTACCCGTCGTCGCTCGGGCGCGAGTAGGTTTGTCGCAATGAGCCACCAGACCTACGAGGTCCGGGTCATCGGCCGGGTCGAATCGCCCTTGATCGACATGGACGCCGCGCCCAAGCAGGGCGATGAAGGTGCGCCTGACGCGTGGCTCAGCTTCGAGCCCGGCATGCTCGAGGGTCTGCGGGGTGTCGAGCCCGGCGACGAGCTTCTCGTCATCAGCTGGCTCGATCGCGCCGACCGGGACGTGCTCATCGTGCACCCGCGCGGAGAGACCTCGAGGACCGAGATGGGTGTGTTCGCCACGCGCTCACCGCACCGGCCCAACCCCATCGGAATCCATCGGGTCGAGGTCGAATCGATCGAGGGCGCCCGTGTCAAGGTTCACAACTTGGAGGCCCTGGACGGCACGCCGATCGTCGACGTCAAGCCGGTCTTGAGCGAGCAGATCTCGGAGCGCTGACCGGGGGTACCGCCCAGGTAGATTGATCCCGTGCGGATCGGCGTTCTCACCGGTGGAGGCGACTGCCCGGGCCTCAACGCGGTGATCCGAGCCATCGTGCGCAAGGGCGTGGGGGAGTACGGGCACGAGTTCGTCGGCTATCGCAACGGCTGGGCCGGTCCGCTCGAGCGCCTCGGCGCGCCGCTCGGGGTCCCCGAGGTCCGCGGGATCCTGCCGCGCGGCGGTACCATCCTCGGCTCCTCGAGGACCAATCCGCTCAAGGAGGACGGCGGCCCCGCGCGCGTCGCCGAGAACCTGAAGGCCGATGAGGTCGACGGCCTGATCGCGATCGGAGGAGAGGACACGCTCGGGGCGGCAGCCAAGCTGCACGAGGAGGGCATTCAGATCGTGGGGGTGCCGAAGACGATCGACAACGACCTCTCCGCCACCGACTACACGTTCGGCTTCGACACCGCGGTCAACATCGCGATGTCGGCGATCGACCGGCTCCACACGACTGCGGAGAGCCACAAGAGGACCCTGATCTGCGAGGTGATGGGACGCCACGCCGGCTGGATCGCGTTCCACGCCGGGCTCTCCGGCGGCGCCAACGTGATCCTGATCCCCGAGATCGAGTTCGACCTCGACCGGGTCTGCGAGTACATCGTCCGCCGCTTCGAGAGTCACTACTCGCCGATCGTGGTGGTCGCGGAGGGCGCGATGCCCAAGGGCGGCATGCCGGACGCCGATGGCGCGCCCACCGACGCCTTCGGGCATGTTCGGCTCGGGGGGATCGCGCACTGGCTCGAGGGGGAAATCGAGCAGCGCACCGGCCACGAGGCGCGAGCCACGGTCCTGGGCCACGTCCAGCGCGGCGGCACGCCGACCGCATTCGACCGGGTGCTGGCCACACGCTTCGGCCTGCATGCGATCGACGCCGCCCACGAGGGGCGGTGGGGAAAGATGACCGCGCTTCGCAGCACCGACATCGATCTGGTGGATCTCTCCGAGGCGACCGCCGAGCTGAAGACGGTCCCGGAGTCGCTCTACCGCGAGGCCGAGGTCTTCTTCGGCTGATGCGGTGATGCCTCGCCTGGCGCCGGCCGCGCTGGTGCTCGCGCTCGTCACCTCCGGTTGCGGCATCGCCGGGACCGCGAAGATCGAGGCGCCGGTGACCGTTTACGTCAGCCTGCCGTTGACCGGCCCGCGGGGCGCCGAGGGCCGCGACGCGGCCGACGGAGCGCGGCTGGCGCTCGAGCAGGCCCGAGGCAGGGCGGGCTCGATCGAAGTCCAGGTCCGCTTCCTGGACGACGCCAAGGGGAAGCCGTGGGACCCGGTGGCGGTCGGGGCAAATGCCCGCCGGGCAGTCCAGGACTCGTCGGCCGCGGCGTACATCGGCGAGCTCGACTCGGAGCCGACCCGCGCCTCGGTGCCGATCACGAACGACGCCGGGCTGGTTCAGGTCTCCCCTGGTGCCGGCGCGGTCGATCTGACCGCTCCCGCGGCCGGATATCCGGACTCGCCCGACCGCTACCGGCCCTCGGGCTCGGCCAACTTCGCACGGACTGTCCCCGGCGACGACGTGGTCGTCGACGCTGCGGCCGGCTGGGCGTCCGAGCTCGGGGCGACCCGCGCGGCGGTGACCTCCGACGGCTCGGCGTTCCAGAACCTGGCAGCCGCCGAGTTCAAGTCCTCGGCCGCCGAGCACGGGATTCAGGTGATGCCCGGCAAGCCGCCGGGCAAGGTCGCCGTCACCGGGGATGTGGGCAAGCAGGCCGTATACGAGCCCGGCGCGCAGCGCCTCGGCATTTACGGCTCGGCGCCCGCGAACCTCGCTGTCAGCGCGGAGCTCGATCCGAGCCGCCTCCTTCGCGTGGACTTCGTTGCCCAGTTCGAGCGGCGGTTCCGGCGGGCGCCGGGCCCAAATGCGGCGTACGGCTACGAGGCGATGGGTCTGGCGCTGCAGGCGATCGGAGGGGCGGGGACCGATGCATCCTCCTTCCGCGACGACGTCCGCAACGGCGTCCTCGGCGCGCACCGCGACGGCACGGTTCTGGGCAGCTACGCGATCACCTCGGAGGGCGACAGCACCGAGTGCATGATCCAGCGCTACCGAGTGGCCGGCGCTGCGCGGATGCCGCTGGGTGCTCCCTGCCCGCCCCGCTAGCGGGCGGAGGGCGGGCCCTCGATCACGGGCTGCCCGGAGATCACCGAGGCGACCCAGTCGCGCATCTCCGGGATCAGGGCGAAGTCGATCGAGTGCTGGACCTTGGCCTCGCGGAAGGTGACGTAGAGCCCGCCCTCCTCCAGCAGGTCGCGGGCCTTGCGGCCGAAGCCGACCGGAATGACGGGGTCGTAGACGCCGTGGGTGACGTAGACGGGCATCCCTCGCTTCGCGCGCGGATCGAGCTTCCAGCCGCGGACCATCGGGTAGAAGCCGCTCATCATCAGGAGGCCCGCGGCCCTCGGGCGCCCCATGCTCAGCGCGACGGCGCAGGCCACCGCCGCGCCCTGGCTGAATCCGCCGATCACGGTCTTCTCCCAGGGGATCCCGCGGTGGCGGAGCTCGTCGTCGAGGAACCGGCAGAGCTTCTCCATCGTGTCGATGAAGGTCTGCTCATCGGGGTGGCCGATCTGCTCGATCACGTACCAGTGGCGGCCGCCGGGCGGGACGTTCGTCAACGGCGCACCCGGGGTCATCCCGAAGAGCCTGTGATCCGGGTCGAGCTCGTCGAGCATCGGGTAGAGGTCGCGCTCGTCGACCGCGCGGCCGTGCAACAGGATCAGCGCCCCCTCCGGCTCGCCCGCGGGCTCGCGGGTCAGGTGAACCAGCTCGACGACCTGACCCGGCCGGTCGCCGGGCGGCCGCTCAGGCGTGGACACGTGGGTTGTTGATCGGCCGCAGCACGGGCTCGACCTGCTCCCTGAGGTGCTCGTAGTCAGGCGGCAGCGAGAGCTTCTCGCCCAGCGATTCGAGCGGCTCGTCGACGGTGAAGCCCGGGCCGAGCGTGGCGATCTCGAAGAGCACGCCGCTCGGCTCGCGGAAGTAGATCGAGCGGAAGTAGAAGCGGTCGATCACGGGCGTCGGCCGAGCGCCCGCCGAGATCACTCGGTCGCGCCATGCCTCGTGGTCCTCCATCTGGGACGCCCATGCAATGTGGTGGACGCTGCCGGCTCCCTGGAGGCCGCGCTCGGCGGGCGGCTCGGCGTACCCCCAGAGGCCACCGCGCGTATCGCCTCGAACCTCCCAGCCGCGGCCGTCGGCGCCCTCGATGGGCTCGAAGCCGAGCGCCTCCTCGAGCAGCGGGCGGCTCGCCTCCGGGTTGCTGCAGTAGGCGATCGCACCGTCGAATCCCTGGAGGGCGAGCTCAGCGGGGACGTCGGGATGGTCGGCGGTCAGGGGCTCGTCGGTCGTCTCTACGACCTTGAGGGCGTGCCCGAGGCCCTCGGGATCGGCGAAGCGAAGGACGCCGTCGTCAGCGAGCTCCGCCGGCGTCCCGTTGTCCTCGAGTCTCTGCTTCCAGAAGTCCAGCGCGTCGCTGCTCCCCAGTCGCCACCGGATGCCCCAGATCATGCCGTCGCCGGCGCGGCCGGGAGGGGCGCCGGGATACTCGAAGAAGGTGAGGTCCGAGCCCGCGTCGCCATTCTCGTCGGCGAAGAAGAGGTGGTAGACGGTCGGGTCGTCCTGGTTGACCGTCTTCTTCACCAGTCGCAGTCCCAGGACGCCGGCGTAGAAGTCGACGTTCTTCTGGGCGTCGCCGGTGATCGCGGTGATGTGGTGGACGCCTTCGAGCTTCACGCCCTCCATCTTTACCAGGGGAGCCCCTGCGATGAGCGAAGCGGTTGTGTTGGGCGCCCTCTTATGAGCGGAGCGCGCTGGTGAGTGCCTCGTCGAGCTCCGGGTGACGGAACTCGTAGCCGCCGTCGAGTGCCCGCCGGGGCAATACGCGCGCCCCACCGGCGACCGCATCGGCCAGCTCGCCCCCGCGCATCGCGCTGACGGCGAACTTCGGAACCGGCATGAAGGCGGGACGGTGGAGAGCCCGGCCGAGTGCCTTGGAGAACTCGCGGTTGGTGACCGGATTGGGCGCCGTCGCGTTGATCGTGCCGGAGACCGACTCGTTGTCGAGGGCCCAGATAAGGAGCCCAACCTCGTCGTCGAGGTGGATCCACGACATGAACTGCTCGCCTCCCCCGATGGGCCCGCCGACGCCCAGCTTGAAGGGGATGAGGAGCTGCTGCAAGAGGCCGCCATCCTTCGTCAGCACGAGGCCGGTGCGGAAGATCACCACTCGCGGGACGATTCCCTCCGCCTCGCGCTCGGCCCGCTCCCAGTCGACCGGGATCTCGGCCATGAAGCCCTCTCCAGGCTCGGACTCCTCGTCGAGGATCTGTGCGCCGCGGTCGCCGTAGTAGCCGATTGCGGACTGGCCGATGAAGACGCTGGGCTTCTCTGGGGCGGCCTCGATCCCCTGGAGCAGGTTGCGCGTGCCGACCAGGCGGCTCTCGCGAATCGCGACCTTGGCCCGATCCGTGAGGCGCTGGTTGATCTCCTCGCCGATCAGGTTGGCGACCGCGTCGACTCCTTCGAGTGCCTCCGGCGGCGGGCGCTCCGTCGTCGCCTGCCAGGCGTGCCAGCGAACGGTGGGGTTCCTCGGCTTCGCGCGGCCGGGGTCGCGGGTCAATCCCACGACCTCGTCGCCGCGGGCCAGCAGGGCGTCGCAAAGGGCCGAACCGATCAGCCCGGTCGCTCCGGTGACGAGCACTCTCATCCGGAGCCGGATGCTAACCGCGTGCGCCGGTTAGGTTCTCTCAATGGCCATTGACGTGAGGGAGGCTCGTGCGGGAGAGGGAGCTCGGCTCGCCCAGATCTTCCTCGCCTCGGGGCGTGCCGCCTGGGCCCGGCACCTCTCACCCGTCGGCCTGGCGAACGTCACGTCTTCCGCCGAGGACTGGGAGAGCCAGATCGCGAACCCCGATGTGATCTGTCTCGTCGCGGAGCGCCGCGGCGCGGCGACAGCCCTCGCGGTCCTCTGCCCGAGTCCAGATGACGACGCTGACCCTTCGACCGTCGCATTGCTCGACAGGCTCTACACCGAGCCAGCCGCGTGGCGGAGAGGGCTCGGCCGCGCGCTGCTTGACGCTTCGATGGAGGAGCTCTCCAACCGCGGCTTTCGCGAGGTGACCCTGTGGACAGCCGAGTGGAACGCGTCGCGGGGCTTCTACGAGGTGAACGGCTGGTCGCTGGACGGCGCCACCCGGGAGAAGACGTTCGCCGGGAGCACGTACACGGAGGTTCGCTACAGGCTCGAGGTTCCGAGCTCAGAGCCGGCCGCCTAGGTCGTCGAGGCAGATGTGGCGGGTACCGGCTGCGCTCCCAGGCGCCTGCTCGGCAGCGTCGCTCGCCGGGCCCATGCCCGGGAGCGGCGCTCGACGAAGCGCACCACCAGGTAGGCGTAGAACAGAGAAACAGGCAGCACGACCCCGAACCAGACAGCCACGGCGCCGATTGAGCCGTCGGTGGGAAGGGAGAGGAGGCTCCCCCCGATGTAGGCGGCGGCGACGAGGTGGATCAAGTAGATCCCGTAGCTGAGCTCGGCCAGAGACCGCGTGATGCGATTGGCGAAGGGCGCCTGCATCCAGATGGGCCCCAGCGCGATCGCTGCCATCACCGCAGCGCGCGAGAGGCTGAATGCGATCACGAGGAGCGTTGAGCTTCGAGCGACGCCACCTCCAACCTCGCCACTGACAGCGGAGGCGTCCTGTCCGTAGAGGTAGGCGCAGATCAGGCAGGCGATGATCGCGATCGGTGCGCTCCGTGTGGCTATCCGCCTCACGGCGGCCGGGTCGAACGACTGCAGCCGCTGGTAGCCCCAGACGCCGGTCATGCCGAGAGCGAGCGAGAAGGCCCAGCCGGGGAGCTGGTCGATCGCGATCAGGCTCACGGCCCAGGTCGGGGCATCGCCTGCGTTGATCGCCGAGAACAGCTGCGGCAGGTGGACCGCCGACTCCCGCCACACAACCGTGATCGCCGCCGCGATTGCAAGCCCCGCCACCGGGTGGCGGTAGTAGGACCTCACGATCAACGGGAACACGAGGTAGAAGCAGCCGATCACCGAGATCATCCAGAGCGCACCGTTGATCCCGAACCCGATCGAGATGTTCGAGTTGAACAGGCGAGCGGGCATCTGCATGGCCACCAGGTGTACGGCGAAGTTCCCGATCCCCGACAGGCCCGCCGCTTCGCCTGGTGGCGCGGCGGCGAAGGCGAGTAGCCCGAGCATCACGGCCAGCGTGATCCAGTAGGGCGGTATCAGCCGGGCGACCCTGCCCGCGGCAAAGGCGCGCAGCGAGCCGAGCTCCCCTCCTCGGGACACGACGGCCAGAAAGAGGCCGAAACCGCTGACGATGAAGAACGCGTCGATGACGTTGCCGAACAGCCCCCACGCGACCAGGCTGGTCGTCGTCCCGGGCTGCACGGCCCCGGCGATCAGGAGCAGGTGGAGGGTGACGACGCCCAGGATCGCGTAGGCCCGAAAGCCGTCGATTGCGTCGATGCGCCTAGGGGCCGGTGCCGCCATCGGCGCTTCCGTCGGTGTCGACGATCTCAAAGGTGCCCGTCTCCTCTGAGAAGCGGGCCAGACCTGCCTCCTTCGCCTCCTCGACCACGGCCTGCGCAACGCTGGTCGCCACGTCGCGATTGAAGACCGACGGGATGATGTAGTCCTCGGCGAGGTCGTCATCCGTGACGACCTCGGCGATCCCGCGCGCGGCCGCGAGCTTCATCTCCTCGGTGATCCGAGGGGCCCCGGCGTCGAGCGCGCCGCGGAAGATGCCAGGGAAGCAGAGCACGTTGTTGATCTGGTTCGGATAGTCGGAGCGGCCCGTCGCCATGATCCGGACGTGCTCCTCAGCTTCCTCCGGCATCACCTCGGGGGTCGGGTTGGCCATCGCGAAGACGATCGCGTCGTCGTTCATCTTCGCCAGGGAGGCGGGTTCGATCAGGCCGGGCCCAGAGAGGCCGATGAACATGTCACAGCCCTCGATCACCTCGTTGGGGCCACCGGAGAGCCTCTCGTCATTGGTGTTCTCGGCGAACCAGCGCTTGATCTCCGACATCGAGTCGTCGGCGTAGTCCGCGCGGTCGGTCGAGATCGCGCCCCGGCGGTCGCAGCCGATGATCTGGGTGATCCCCGACTCCTGCATCATCTTCGTGCAGGCGATCCCGGCTGCGCCCGTGCCGAGCACCAGGACTCGCAGGCTCTCGATCGGCTTTCCGGTGATCTTCAGCGAGTTGAAGAGCGCCGCCATGACGACCACGGCGGTTCCGTGCTGGTCGTCGTGGAAGACGGGGATGTCGAGCTCCTCCTTGAGGCGGCCCTCGATCTCGAAGCAGCGCGGGGCCGAGATGTCCTCGAGGTTGATCCCGCCGAAGGTTGGGGCGAGCAGCTTGACCGTCTGGATGATCTTCTCGGGATCGTTGGTGTCCAGGCAGATCGGGAAGGCATCGACCTGGGCGAACTCCTTGAAGAGCATCGCCTTGCCTTCCATCACCGGCATCGCGGCCTCGGGGCCGATGTCGCCGAGGCCGAGCACCGCGGAGCCGTCGGAGACCACGGCGACGGTGTTGGCCTTGATGGTGAAGTCGAAGGCCTTGGTCTTGTCCTCCGCGATGTACTCGCAGACGCGGGCGACGCCCGGCGTGTAGGCCATCGAGAGGTCGTCGCGCGTCTTCAGCGGGTACTTGTTGTGCTGCTCGATCTTGCCCCTCCTGTGCATCGCGAAGGTCCGGTCGGTGAACCCGAGGACACGCGCGCCGCGGGTGGAGCCGATCGAGCGCAGGATCTGCTCCCAGGCCTCGGCGCTGTTGGCGTCGATCGTGAACTCGCGTACCCGCTTGCCCTCCGGCCCCGCGCCCGGAATCAGGTCGACGGACTGCAGCGCCCCGCCGGCCTCGGCGATCTGGGCCGTGATCTTGCCGAGCGGCTCCTGGCGCGCGTCGAGCTCGACTCGGACGGTGACGCTGTACTGAGCGGAGGCGGCCATGGCGAGCGGATCATAGGCAGCGGCGCTGGTCTGGCCGCGTTCCGCCGACCGGCTACGCTGGCCGGCGTCGCTCGGCAGGATGTCCAGAGGCGGAGATTCGATGCGAGCGGCCCGACGAAAAGGAGTTCGTAGATGCCCCGTGCCCCGCACGGCCGCGCCACCGGTGTCGCAACCGTCGCCGCGCTCTTCGCCCTGCTCTTCCTGACCGCTGCGGGTGGTGCCCTGGCGAAGAAGAAGGCGGGTCTGCCGCCGGTGCACGTCCGCGGGACCGTCTACACGTTTGACGACCAGATCCCGATACCGGGCGCCACCGTACGGGTCGCTGAGCTCCCGGGCCTGAGCGCGCAGACGGGGTCGGATGGCAGCTATGACCTCCTGGTTCCCGACGGCACCAAGTTCACGCCCTATGCCGACTCCGCCGGCCACCACCGGATCTACCTGCAGACCTATGTCGGCCAGGGCAGGGACCTCGAGCGGGTCAATTTCCAGATGCCGACCGATGCGGCCTACAACGGGCTTGCGTTGATCCTCAATGCACCGCGCGACGCGAACAACCAGCTCGTCGACTGCGCGGTCGTCTCCACCTTCAGCACCATCAATGTGCGCGACCTCAGCTTCAACGATTTCGTCGCCTACGGTGCCCACGGGGTCGCAGGGGCGACTGCCGACGCGAGCCCGGCGCTGCCCAACCCCGTCTACTTCAACGAGTCGGTCATCCCCGACGCCTCGCGAACCGACTCCTCGATCGACGGGGGCGTTGTCTGGCCAGTGGTGCCCGCCGGGGTCTACCGGTTCACGGCCCACCATCCAGCGACCCGCTTCGCGCCGTTTCGCGCAACCTGCGAGCCCGGGCGGGTCGTCAACGCCAATCCGCCGCAGGGCTTCTACGAGCTCCGTCCCGGTGAGAAGGTCGACTCCTCCGTGGCCGCGTCGCTCGCCTCCCTCCATTTCGACCTCAGGGGCACCCAGGCTCGCCTGAAGGCGCGGATCAAGGCCCGCGAGTACGTGGCCGTGAGCGGCGTGCTGCGGCGCGGGAAGCAGGCCCGGGCCAGCCGTCGCACCAAGGGCTATGCGCCCGGTAAGCGAACTCTGTCGTTCCCGATCGGCCACCGCCTGGCCGGGAAGCGGGTCACGGTGAAGCTGACGGTGGTGGACGGTCAGGGCAACGTCAGGACGCTGACCCGAAAGGTGCGGGTCCCCGCGCACTAGCTCGTCGGCGTCGACTACGGCGGCGCGTAGGATCGGGGTATGCCCGCGACCAAGACGAAGGCCGGCACGAAGAAGGGGGCCAAGAGGCCCGACGGCGAGCTCTTCCTGATCGACGGCAATTCGCTCGCCTACCGGGCCTTCTTCGCGTTGCCGGAGTCGATCGCGACCCACGACGGGCGCCCGACCAACGCCATCTACGGGCTCGCCTCGATGTTCGCCAAGATGCTGATCGACTTCGATCCGGCGGCCGTCGTCGTCTGCTGGGACGCCGGCTGGTCCGGCCGCGAGCTCACCTACGAGCCCTACAAGTCCCAGCGCAAGCCGCGCCCGGACCTGCTGCGCGACCAGTGGCCGCACCTGATGCCACTGGCCGAGGCCTTCGGCTTCACCAACATCAAGGTGGACGGCTTCGAGGCCGACGACGTGATCGCCTCGCTGACCAAGCGGGCCCGAGAGCAGAACCTCGACGTGATGGTCGTCTCCGGCGACCGCGACGTCTACCAGCTGGTCGAGGACGGGGTTCGGGTGATGACCACCTCCCGCGGGGTGACCGACACCAAGATCTACGACCGCGACGGCGTGGTCGAGCGCTACGGCGTTCCGCCCGAGCTGGTCACGGACCTGATCGGGCTGAAGGGCGACACCTCGGACAACATCCCCGGCGTCCCCGGGATCGGCGACAAGACCGCCGCCCAGCTGCTCCAGGAGTACGGGGATCTCGAGAGCGTGCTCGCCAACGTCGACAAGATCTCGGGCGCCAAGCGCAAGGAGAACCTCACCAACCACGCCGAGGATGCGCGCGTCTCCAAGCAGCTCGCGACCGCCATCACCGACATCGACATCGAGCTCGACCTCGACGAGCTGATGTCGAAGAAGATGGATCGCGGCCGGCTGCGCGAGGTCGCGCGCGAGTTCGAGCTCCGCGTGATCCTGCAGCGCCTGGAGGAGGAGCTGGGCGCGGACTTCGTCCCGGAGGGGAAGGTCGAGGAGGAGCTCGACGCCACCGCGCGAGAGGGCTCGATCGGCGACCTGGCCAAGGGAGAGGTCGCGCTGGCGATCGCGGGGAACACCTGGTCGGGCTACGACGGCAAGCACCTCGTTGAGGGCGAGTGTCCCGACCTGTCCGCCCTCGCCGAATCACTCGGCAAGCGCAAGCTGATCGGCCACGATCTGAAGAGCCTGGGCGGGGGCGCCCGCCACGGCCTGCTCGCCGCGGCCGGCCCGGGCGGCCTGGACCTGCGCCACGACACGATGGTCGGCGCCTACCTGCTCGATCCGGCCCGGCGCACCTACGACCTGGTCGACATCGCCGCCCAGCGCGGGCTCGCCGCCGCCGCCAAGGAGTCGGACGGCGCGGACGGCGACCAGCTCGAGCTGGGGGAGGAGCCGCCACCCGATCCCGCGGCGGAGGCCCGCCTCGTCTGGGAGATCGCCCAGCTGCAGAGAAAGGGGATCAAGGAGGCCGGGCTGGAGAAGCTGATGGACGAGGTCGAGATGCCGCTGATCGAGATCCTCGCGGCGATGGAGCAGGTCGGAGTGCTGCTCGACCAGAAGCGCCTCGCCGACATCGGCGAGGGCTTCGGGCAGCGGATCGAGACCCTGCAGGCCGAGATCTTCGAGCTCGCCGGCCACGAGTTCACGATCGGCTCCCCGCAGCAGCTGGCGGAGGTCTTCTTCGACGAGCTCGGCCTCACGAAGAAGCGCCGCGGCAAGACCGGCTTCTCGACCGACGCCCGCGTCCTCTCCCAGATCCGGGAGGAGCACGAGATCGTCGCGAAGGTCGAGCAGTGGCGCGAGCTGACCAAGCTGAAGAGCACCTACCTTGACGCGCTGCCCGAGCTGATCGACGCGGACACCGGGCGGCTGCACACCACCTTCAACCAGACCGCGACTGCGACGGGACGGCTCTCGAGCACCAACCCGAACCTCCAGAACATCCCGATCCGCACCGAGGAGGGCCGCCCGATCCGCTCCTGCTTCGTCGCGCCCCGCGGCCACCGCCTCCTCTCGGCGGACTACAACCAGATCGAGCTCCGGATCCTCGCCCACATCGCCGGCGAGGACGCGCTGCGTGAGATCTTCGCCCGCGGCGAGGACATCCACGCGGCCACCGCAGCCGAGGTTCTCGGCTCGGACCCGAAGAAGGTCACACCCGGCGATCGATCGAAGGCGAAGATGGTCAACTACGGCATCGCCTACGGCCTCTCCTCGTACGGCCTGGCCGACCGACTCAACATCGAGCAGGAGGAGGCGGGCGCCTACATCGACCGGTACTTCGAGCGCTTCCCGGCGGTGAAGCGCTATATCACCGACACGGTCGAGTCAGCCAAGGAGCACGGCTACGTGAGCACGCTGCTCGGCCGCCGCCGCCCGATCCCGGAGCTGCGCTCGGGCCGCCCGCAGGTCCGCGGCCAGGGGGAGCGGCTCGCGGTCAACATGCCTATCCAGGGGACCTCCGCGGACATCATCAAGATCGCGATGGTCGGCTGCCAGCGCGCGCTCGACGAGTCGGACCTGGAGACCCGGCTGGTGCTGCAGATCCACGACGAGCTCCTCTTCGAGGGCCCGGCGGCCGAGATGGATGCCGCCTCCGAGCTGGTCGAGCGCGAGATGTGCGGGGCGTTCGAGCTCGATCCGCCGCTGGCGGTCGATGTCGGCGTCGGCAAGGACTGGCTGGCCGCGAAGTAGACACACCGATCGTCTGAGAGGATCCGGCCATGGACAGGGGATTCGCCGTCCTGATCATGGCCGTCGTCGGGGGCTGCATCGCCCTGCAGGCGCCGATCAACGCCGGGCTCGGCAAGTCGACCGGCAGCTTCGCCGCCGCGACGGTCTCCTTTGCGGTGGGGACGTTGCTGCTGGGCGCGATCGTGACGCTCAGCGGCAAGGCCGGTGGCATCGGCGAGGTGGCCCACGTCCAGTGGTACTACCTGCTCGGCGGCGCGCTCGGTGCCGCGTATGTCTTCTCGGCGCTCGTATTGGTCAGTCAGATCGGGGCCGGCGCCGTCGCGGCGGCGACCGTCACGGGCCAGCTCACCACCTCGGTGGTGCTGGACCGAATCGGATTCCTCGGTCTCGATCAGGAGCCGCTGACCGCGAGCCGAGTGACGGGCGTCGTCCTGCTGCTCGCAGGCACGTACCTGGTCGTGCGCTAGCGGCCAGCAGGCCGTGGGGAAGCCGTTTGCCAAGCCCCTGAAGGTGGGTATCGCTTGTAACGAGCGGTACATCCCCATGGAGGTGGTGCGAATGAGTGGGCTGCTCAACTTTCTCTGGGCCTGCTGCGTCGGCGCGGTGGCCCTCTTCGCTTTCTTCGTCGTGATGGGCGGTTTCTCGCCGGGCGACGTCCTCTGGCTGACGCTGATCGTCGCGGCGCTCGCCGCCATGTTCGTGATCCATCAGGTGCGGGTGAGCCGCGGGCTCCACGAGCACGGCGGCGACTCGATCACCCGGGAGGTGCAGCAGATCCGGGAGCGACGCGGGTTCTAGGAACTGCTAGACGGCTTCGCCATCAGTCGCCGCCACAGGCGGCCGCTCCGCATAAGTCGCTTCGGGCTTCGCCCTGCGCTCCGGGATGGAGCGGCCTGGTGGCGGCGGCGCTATACGCAGGTAGTGGCCGAAGGCCCAGTCGACAAAGCGCTTGTGACCGCCGGCTCGGATCACGGCGCGCTGCAGGCGGGCGGGGAGCTTCGGAAGCATCTTCTGGGCGCGGAGCATCCAGCGGAACTTCCACTCGTGCGCGTCCACGAACTCGGCGTAGTTGCGCAGGGCCGCTTCACGATCCCGCTCGCCTGCGACCACCGCGCGCAGCTCGTCGCCCAGCTTGATCCCGAAGTAGAAGGCGGTCCTGATCCCCTCGGCCGTCAGCGGGATGCATTGGCCGGCCGAGTCGCCGACGAAGAAAATGCCGTCCTCCGTGCCCGGGCGGAGCTTGTGGGGGATCCAATTGCCCTGGTAGCGGACGGCCGGGCGCTCGAGGTCGTCCGCGAGCATGACCGTCGTGTCCTTGACGTGGAAGCGCGGATCGAAGGAGCCGACGCCGATCCGCTGCTCGTCGCGCGCGGGGAAGCTCCAGCCGTACCCGGCCGGCACGTAGCGGCGGTCGATCCAGACCTCGAGATCGTCCCCGCCTCCCTGGGGATGGACCTCGAGCCCACGCGAGAGCGGCGCATCGGGTGGCTGGTAGCCGCCATCCGAGGCGAGGATCCGGCGCCAGCCGAGCGCGTCCACGATCAGCGGCGCCGAGACGTCACCGCGGTCGGTGTGGACCGTCTCGCCGCTGCGTCCGTCGACCTTGGCGGTCTCGAACCGGGCGTCGCACTGCTCCCAGAGCAGCCGGCAGAGCTCGCGGTAGTCGAAGGTTGAGAAGGTCCAGGGGAGCTGGTAGCGGGAGGTGCCGCGCGGCGTGTGGACGACGAGCTCGCCGAACTCTTGCCTTGCGGAGCTCTCCAGGCCCATCGCCTCGAGCCAGGTGGTGGGGACGCCACAGGCGGAGGTCTGGCGCTCCCCGATCTCATAGCGATCGAGCACCAGTACGCTCGCGCCGGATCCGGCCAGCTGACGCGCCACGGTCAGGCCCGCGAAGCTCGCCCCGCAGACGATCACGTCGTAGTCCCCGCTCAGCGGAGTGCGCTCATCGCCGCGTTTGGTCTGGCGTTCCGGCATCCCTCGCAAAGGTAGTGGAAGCCCGGGCGTTTTCGGTTCAGCGGAACCGTACGCCAGGCATACGTCTGCCACACTGTGCGGCCGTGCCCGAGACGGACATAACCACCGAACCTGAGCAGCAGACAGAGCCCGAGGCCGCACAGCCGGAGAGCACCGGCAACGGCGCCGCGACCTCGGATGACTTCCTGATCGAGGTCGACGGCAAGCTCATTCCGAACTACGACGCCACCATTCACCCCTTCAGCGAGGGGGACGTGGTCAGCGGCAAGGTCGTTCGCATCGATCAGGACGAGGTCCTGGTCGACATCGGCTACAAGTCGGAGGGGGTCATCCCCTCCAACGAGCTCTCGATCCGCAAGTCGGTCGATCCCTCGGATGAGGTCGAGCTGGGGGAGGAGGTCGACGCCCTGGTCCTCACCAAGGAGGACCAGGAGGGGCGCCTGATCCTCTCCAAGAAGCGCGCCCGCTTCGAGAAGGCTTGGCGACGGATCGAGAAGGCTGCCGACTCCGGCGAGCCGGTCGAGGGAACCGTGATCGAGGTCGTCAAGGGCGGCCTGATCCTCGACCTCGGGGTGCGTGGCTTCCTGCCCGCCTCGCTGGTGGATATCCGCCGCGTGCAGAACCTCGACGAGTTCATGGGACAGAAGCTCGAGTGCAAGGTGATCGAGCTCAACCGCTCCCGCAACAACGTCGTGCTCTCCCGCCGCGCGGTCCTCGAGGAAGAGCGCAAGGAGGTCCGCGAGCAGATCCTAGGTCGCCTGCAGCCGGGCGAGGTCGTCGAGGGCAAGATCTCCAACATCGTCGACTTCGGCGCCTTCGTCGACCTCGAGGGCATCGACGGGCTGATCCACATCTCCGAGCTGTCCTGGAGCCACGTCAACCATCCCTCGGAGGTCGTCTCGATCGGCGACACGGTGACCGTCAAGGTCCTCGACATCGACAGGGATCGCCAGCGCATCTCACTCGGGCTGAAGCAGACCCAGGAGGACCCCTGGCAGAAGGTCCTGAACGAGTACAAGGAGGGCGACGTCGTCGACGGCAAGGTCACCAAGATCGTCGCCTTCGGCGCCTTCGTCCAGATCCTGCCCGGGGTAGAGGGCCTGGTCCACATCTCCGAGCTTGCGCAGCACCACGTCGAGAGCCCCGCCGAGGTCGTGCGGCCGGGCGACGAGCTGCAGGTGAAGATCCTCGAGGTCGACGACTCCCGCCGCCGGCTCTCGCTGAGCGTCAAGCGGGTCGAGGGACAGGAGCTCCCCACCCGCGAGGTGAGCGACGACGTCGTCATCGAGGACGCGGAGCCGCCCGAGGATCTGGCGCCTGAGGCCACACCGGAGGCCGAAGCGGCGCCGGAGGCCGAAGCGGCGCCGGAGGCCGAAGCGGCGCCGGAGGTGGAGCCCGAGCCGGAGGCAGAGGTGGCGCCGGAGGCCCCGCCGGAGGAGGTCACCCCGGAGGAGGAGCCCGCCGAGGCCCCGAGTGAGGAGCCTCCCGCGGAGGATGCTCCGGCCGAGGAGCCACCTCCCGCGCAGGATTGACCCGTTTCGTAGGACTGACCGGGGGAATCGGGGCGGGAAAGTCGGAGGCGCTGGCCGCGTTCGAGCGGCATGGCGCGGCGACGCTGTCGACGGACCGGGTCGCGCACGACATCCTCGATGACGAGCAGGTGAAGGCCGCTCTGATCGAGCGCTGGGGCGACGTGATCGCTCCTGGTGGCAGCGTGGACCGCAACAAGGTCGGCGAGATCGTCTTCGGGGACAGGGGCGAGCTCGCCTGGCTCGAGAGCGTCACGCACCCGCGGGTCGGAGCGCACGTGCTCGAATGGCGTCAGAGCCTCGGACCCGAAGTGGAGATTGCGGTGATCGAGGTCCCCCTGCTCTTCGAAACGGCCATGGAGGACGCCTTCGACGCGACCCTGGCCGTCGTCGCCGGCGACGAGACGCGAGACGCACGCCTGCGCGAGCGCGGTCAGCCTGGCCTGGAGGGCAGGGAGGAGCGCCAGCTCGACCAGGGGGAGAAGGTGCGCCGTGCCGACCACGTCATCCGCAACGATGCCTCGCTCCAGGAGTTGGATAGAGAGGTGGAAGAGCTGATCGCCGAATTGAGCACCGTGGAGAGCGAATGAGCCCGAGCACGTCGGTGCGCTCCGCGCGCAACCGTTCGCGGCGCAGCGGCACGCGCTCGAAGAGTCGCCGGACGGCTCAGACGAAGGCCGGGCGTCGCTCCCAGCGCCGCCGCCGCGCTCTGGTGATCGGCGGCACGCTGATCGTCGGTGCGCTGGGCGGTTTCCTGATCGCCAACAGCGACCGCTTCCAGCGCACGCTGGAGGAGGTCACCCTGCCACTCCAACACGAGGACATCATTCGCCAGCAGGCCGCCCAGAAAGACGTGCCGGCGGACCTGATCGCGGCAGTGATCTACTCGGAGTCCCGCTTCCGGGACCAGACCTCCCATGCGGGGGCTCGGGGCCTGATGCAGATCACGCCCAACACGGCGAAGGTGATCGAGGGCCTGAGCGGAGGACAGACCTTCAAGTTCGACGACCTCTCCGACCCCGACATCAACATCCGCTACGGGACCTTCTACCTCCACTACCTGATCCAGAAGTTCGGCGACAACGAGATCGCGGCTCTGGCCGCCTACAACGCCGGCGAGACGAACGTCGCCGCCTGGGGCGGTTCGACCATGAGCCTCGACGACATCGCCTTCCCCGAGACCCGCGACTACGTAGAGAATGTGCTCGAGAAGCGAGACGAGTACGCGCGGCACTACGGTCACGAGCTCGGCCTCGACTGACGGGACGCGGGAGAGATGACGCAATGAAGCGGAGCGCAAGAAATCGCAGCCTGCTGGCTGCCATCGCATGTGCCACCGCGCTGACGGCCGGCGCCCTGCCGTCCACGGCCGCTGCGGCGCCGCGCGCGCACTCCTCGATCGTAGGGGGCAGCGGCGCCAACCCGGCCGAGTGGCCCTACGCCGTCGCCATCTTCCGCAAGGGACACATGCACTGCAGCGGGTCCGTGATCGGCCCAACCGAGGTCCTGACTGCGGGGCACTGCGTCGCCGGCTTCAATCTCGCCAACTTCCAGGTGATCATCGGGCGGCCCAGGCTGCGCGACGCGGCCGTCGGCCAATCGGTCGGCGTGGTCTCCGGGCGCGTTCACCCCGATTTCGAGCAGACGGGCCTGCACGACGTGGCCGTCCTCAACCTCGCGCAGCCGACGGGCGCACCCCCGATCGCCCTGGCCACGCCGGATCAGAACGCGGCGACCACCGTCGCCGGCGCTCGGCTTCAGGTGGCGGGATTCGGGGCCACCAATCCGTTCGGCACGCACCTCTCCGGATTCCTGAAGGCGACGACCGAAAAGGTCCGCACCGACCGCAGATGCCTGAAGGCCTATACGCAGGACCTGTTCGCGCCCGAGAGCATGATCTGCGCCCTGGGCGCCCGCCGCAAGAAGGCCGGGCGCTTCAAGATCCACACCACGGCCTGCTCGGGCGACAGCGGCGGGCCGCTCGTGGCGAACACCGCCACGGGACCGATCGAGGTGGGGACCGTCTCCTTCGGCGGCGCCCTCTGCGGCCTGCCCGCCGCCCCGACCGTCTACTCCAGGGTCTCGTCCAGCCTGGACTTCATCGACGCGGGGTAGGGACGGGGCTTAGGGGCTTTCGGGAGGGCCGATGATGGGCGTCTTCAGCGGTCCGCCCAGCCCGACGAAAGCGACGATCTCGTAGCCGCCGGGGTTCGAGGGCAGCGGCACGGTCTTCCAGTTGTTGGCGAGCCAGACGTTGCCGGAGGGATCGATCGCGACGCCGGTGTCGCGCACCAATCCGTCGAAGCCGTAGCCGCTGGGCGGTGAGATCGGAGAGCCGGCCACGCTCCCGGGGCGGCACTGCCGGCGCCTGAGGCCGCAGAGCTCGGAGAGCCGCTGTCCGTCGAAGTTGGCCACCCAGACGTTGTCGTTGCCGTCGACGGCGATTCCCCAGGGGATGGTGAGGCCGCCGCCCCTGAAGGCGGTTGCCGCCTTCGGCGTGCCGTTCGGGCCGAGCAGCGTCACCGAGCCGTCGAGGCCGTGCGACACGTCGGGCATCGCCGACGGGCAGGGGAGGTCGACGACGCCCGAGTTCGCGACCCAGAGGTTGCCGCGGCTGTCCGCCGCGATGCCCATCGGGCGCTTCAGGCCGCCCGTCCGGATGGGCGAGCCGGCGCTGGGAGTGCCGTCCTTGTTGAGCATCGCCACGGTGCCGCTGCGGATGCCGGTGACGAAGGCCTTCCCCTTCCGGTTGAAGGCGATGCCGAACGGCTCCTCGAGCCCCAGGCCGCTCAGGTTCTGCGCCGCCGCCGGGTTGCCGTGCGGGTACCTGGTGACAGTGCCGTTGCCGCAGTTCGCGATCCAGATGTTTCCGCCGCGGTCCGAGAGGGTCGCCTGCGGGAAAGAGATCCCTCCCTGCGTGAAGCCGGCTGCCGGGGAGAGGGGGTCGCCGCGAGAGGTGAACAGCGAGACGCTGTTGCTGGCCGGCTTGATCGGGCACTGCGGTGCCGCGAACCCGAAGTTGCCGACCCAGAGCCTGCCGCGGGGGTCAAGGGTGATGCCGAACCCCGCGCCGCTCAGGCCGCCTCCCGTGAAGGGAGACCCCTTCACGTAGCGGCCGCGTGGGTTGAACTTGAAGAGCAGGTCGCTGCCGCAAACAGACTGGAAGCGGTCGGGGCTGTAGACGTAGTTGTTGTTGACCCAGAGGTTCCCGCGGCCGTCGATCGCGAAATTACCTGGCCCGCTCATCGTCGAGCCGTTGCCGTTGAAGCGGAGCGCGACCGTCCACCCGTCGGGGGTCTCGGTCGGGCCGAGCGCCGGGCTGTATGGGTGGGGGCCGGAGTTGGCCAGCGCGAACAACCCGCTCACCGACCTCCAGGGGTTGCGGGCGATGTCGGCCACCGCCTCGAGCGTGCCACGAGGTCGATGGCCCTTCGGTGGCTTCGCGAGGCGGAAGAGCCTGCCGCAGTGATGCCGGTTGCGGACGCAGCGCGGCAGCATGTTGGCGAGCGAGTTGAACTCCCTCAGGGTCGTCGTGCTGGTGCCGTTCGGCTCCTGGGTGAGCACGCCGCTGAGCCCTCCGGAGCGGACGTTGACCAGGTTCCGCACCATCCCGGCCGCGTTCTGCAGGCCGGGGGAGGGCCCTTTGATCTTGTCGGCGTGGATGAACTGCGCCAGGGCGAAGCCCGAGGCCACGGTGGTTCGCTCGTTGACCACCACCTGGCTCGGGGCGGGCGAGCGGCCCAGCACCGAGGCCAGGCGAACGGCGCCCCCCTTGCCGGCCAGCAGATAGAGGATGGCCTTGGAGGGCCGGTAGCGCATCACGAAGGTGCCGTCGGAGCGGGTGCGCGAGCGAGCCAGGACGAACGGGCGCTTGCCCTTCCCGGGCTTGACGCCGTAGAGGGCGACCGGGGTGGAGCGGAGCGGCCCCTTGCCGCTCAGCGCCTGTCCCTGGAGCCTGGGGGCGGCCTGGGCCGCCGGAGCGGCAAGGGTGGCGATCAGTGCGCACCCGGAGGCCAGAGCGATCAGCGGCGCGCCCTTCACGGCTGTGATCGACGGACGATTCCCCATGACCATCCTTCCAACGTTCGAGTCCGCGGCGGCCAGCAGCCTATGTGATGAGCCGGATCAGGGCGAGGGCGGCGGTCCGCCGCCTGACATAGGCCCGCCAGCTCCCCCCGCGGTGCCTGTGACCGGCGTGCCCCGGCAGCAGCCCAGCATCTAGGGGACGATCAGTGCTTCTTCTTGTGCTTCTTCTTGCCGGTGACAACGACCCGCTCCTGCATCTGCACCGGATGTAGGGCGCAGAAGAAGCGGTAGGTACCCGGGCGGCTGAACTTCTGCGTGTAGGTGCGGTTGCCGTCGAGGTTGTCGGAGCCGATGCCCTCGGGGCCGTTGGCGAGCGTCAGGTTGTGGATCTCCTGTCCGCCGAACTGCCAGGTCAGGGAGGAACCCTGTTTCACGCGCAGGTTGGGGTCGCCGAAGTACCTGTCACCGACGGGGACCACCGTGCCCGAGGATGCGTTCTGCAGCTGCCCGGGTGGGCCGTTGATGGTGGTCGCCTGGCCATTGGCGTCCAGCCCGGTGAGCGGGATCGTGAAGGGGATCGGTCCCGTGCGGCCGGGTTGGTTCGTCTTCAGGATCGCCCAGTTCGGGATCGGCCCGCAGTCCTGCGTAACGGATGGATCGGGGGCGAAGTAGACGATCATGATCCCCATCACCCGGACATGCGGCTGGGAGTTGCCGTAGACCGAGTTGAGCCTGAGCGTCTCGCCCTTGTGGACGGGGAGGCCAGTCGTGTCGCCGAAGGCGCTCATGTTGATCGGCCCCGGCTCGTGCAGCACGGGCCGTACGTTGTAGAAGGGGTGGTCAGGCAGGCCCCAGGTGGGATCGGACTCGGCCACCTTGCGGTTTCCGCAGCTGGGCTCGGTCAGGTTGATGTCGACCGCGCCGCCATGGACATGCCCGGCCCCGGCGATCAGGTGGCCGCTCTCGGGCCACGTGTAGTCCGCCGTCTCGTCGGTGGTCGGGAGCGTGGCGGTCTTCTTGTGCTTCTTTCGGTGCTTCTTGCCCTTGCTCTTCTTGTGCTTGGAGGCGGTCGCGGCCTTGCGTCCCTTGCCCTTCTTGGACCTCTTCGTCTTCTTGGCCTTCTGGGGGACCCCAGGGACGTTGTAGATCGGGTCGGCCCGGCAGTTGCGGACGTCGAGCCAGTAGGGGGTGACGGGCGTCAGGTTCGGGTTCGTGTCGACCGTGACCGAGTAGTGGATCAGGGCGTTGTCCGCGGTCGAGCGATGGTTCATCACCATCGACAGGACGGCCCACGGGTCGCCGGCGTTGAGCTTGTATCCGTATCCGTCGGGCAGGGACATCTTCGCCCGCTCCTCGCCCGCCGCGTAGAAGCGCTGGGGCGAGAAACTCCCGAGGCTCGGGCGGCTGTCGAAGCCCAGATAGCCTTGGCCGGCGCAGGTGCTGTCCTGGTGCGCCGCGTTGATGAAGACGATGTGATGGAGCATCAGTCGCTGGATCGGCACCGGCTCTCCGGTGCCGGGATCGACCACGTCGGTCTCCATGTGGGTGATGAACCCTGTGCTCGTGCTGGTGCCCTTGAGCGGGTTGGGGGCGCCGGTCACCCATTGCCTCACCTCGTAGCCGCCGATCGTCCCGGTGGGGATGTCGCAGGTGTACGTGGTCTCGGTCCCGACGGTCGCGCCGGCCACGCAGGGATTTGCAGGCGCCGCTGAGGCGCCACCGGGCACGAAGAGGACGGTCGCCGCGATGCCGAGCAGCGCGGTCACGCCGACGATCGCCGCGGTCGTTCGCCCCTTTGATCGCCTGCACGCTTCCGTGCGCGAGTCTCCCACGCTTCCTCCTCTGCGACCCCGACTGACTCGGAGTCAACGAGTGGCGGACATTACCAGCGGCCCTGGGCGCCCGGTCACCAACTACTAGGTGTTGACCCAAAGTCAACCCGGACTATCCTGGCTCATCGCCTCACATCCCCTGACAACGGAGCGGGCCGGCGAGCGCCGGACGCAGCTCCTCGCCGCCGCCCTCGAGGTATTCGGCGATCGCGACTACGACGAGGTCTCCGTCGACGAGGTTGCCGACGCGGCCGGCGTCTCACACGGCCTGGTCTTCCAGTACTTCGGCAGCAAGAAGGGGCTCTACATCGCCTGCCTCCAGCCGTTGATCGAGTTCTTCCGCGGGAGGATCGAGCCCGATCCGAACCTGCCACCCGCCGAGCGGCTGCGCTCTGGGCTTGGCAACTACGCCGACCTGATCAGCGAGCACCCCGTCGGCTACCGCTCGCTGATGACGCGCGGGACGAGCTTCAGCGAGGTGCGCGAGGGCCTGGAGCTGGCGCGCTGGGAGCGAGTCGAACGGCTCGCCGAGTCGATGAGTCTCGATGCACGGCGCCCGGCCGTCCGGGTCGGCCTGCGGTCCTGGGTCGCGTACGTCGACTCCGCGATGCTCACCTGGCTCGATCAGGGAGCACCCGATCGCGAGGCCCTGGTCGACCTGCTGGTTCGCGCCCTGGGCGCCACCGCCGAGAGCATCGCCGCCGGCGACTAACCCCGGGGGTCCGAGAGGGCGCCCCAGTACGCTGGACGCGTGCCTGAGTTCAAGCTCAACCCGGCCTACACGCCGACCGCGGACCAGCCGAAGGCCATCGAGGGCCTTGCCGAGGGCATCGAGTCGAAGCAGCGGTTTCAGACCCTGCTCGGGGCAACCGGCACCGGCAAGACCTTCACGATGGCGGCGACCATCGAGCGCGTCCAGCGTCCGGCGCTGGTGATCGCGCACAACAAGACGCTGGCGGCGCAGCTCTGCAACGAGTTCCGGGAGTTCTTCCCGGAGAACGCCGTCGAGTACTTCGTCAGCTACTACGACTACTACCAGCCCGAGGCGTACGTCCCGGCGCAGGACCTCTACATCGAGAAGGACTCCTCGATCAACGACGAGATCGACCGCCTGCGCCACGCCGCGACCGCGTCGCTCTTCGCCCGCGACGACGTGATCATCGTCGCCTCGGTCTCCTGCATCTACGGGATCGGCTCGCCCGACCTCTACCGCGAGCAGATGCAGCTCTTCAAGGTCGGCGACTGGATCGACCGCCAGGACGTCTTCCGGAAGCTCGTCGGGATGCAGTACCGGCGCAACGACCAGAACCTGGCCCGCGGCGCCTTCCGAGCCCGGGGCGAGGTGCTCGAGATCTATCCGGCATACGCCGAGTCCGCATACCGGATTCAGCTCTTCGGTGACGAGATCGAGGCGATCCAGCACTTCGACCCGCTGACCGGCGAGATTCTCGACGTGATTGACCACGTCTCGGTCTGGCCGGCGAGCCACTACGTGGTCAAGGAGGAGACGATGGAGCGCGCGGTCGACGAGATCGAGCGCGAGATGCGCAACCAGGTCGCCCACTTCGAGGAGCACGGCAAGCAGCTCGAGGCGCACCGCCTCCAGCAGCGCACCCGGTACGACATGGAGATGATGCGCGAGCTCGGCTTCTGCCCGGGGATCGAGAACTACTCGCGGATCCTCGACGGACGGCCGCCAGGCAGCCCGCCCTACACGCTGATCGACTACTTCCCCGACGACTTCGTCCTCTTCGTCGACGAGTCCCATCAGACGATCCCGCAGCTCGGGGGCATGTACGAGGGCGACTACTCGCGCAAGTCCACCCTGGTCGACTTCGGCTTCCGGCTGCCGAGTGCGGTCGACAACCGGCCGCTCAAGTTCGACGAGTTCCTCGATCGGATCAACCAGATGGTCCTGGTGTCGGCGACGCCGGGACCTTGGGAGCGCGCCGAGTCGTCACGGATCGTGGAGCAGATCGTCCGGCCCACCGGAATCGTCGATCCCGACGTCGAGGTGCGCGAGACCAAGAACCAGATCGACGACCTGATGAACGAGGTCAGGGTGCGGGCGGAGAGGGACGAGCGCGTCCTGGTCACGACGCTCACCAAGAAGATGGCGGAGGACCTGACCGAGTACCTGCTCGAGCACGGCTTCCGGGTCCGCTACTTGCACTCCGAGATCGACACCCTCGAGCGGATTCAGATCATCCGGGAGCTGAGGCTGGGTGAGTACGACGTGCTCGTCGGCGTCAACCTGCTGCGGGAGGGACTCGACCTGCCGGAGGTCTCCCTGGTCGCGATCCTGGACGCCGACAAGGAGGGCTTCCTCCGCGGCGAGACCAGCCTGATCCAGACGATCGGCCGCGCCGCCAGGAATGTTGACGGACGCGTGCTGATGTACGCGGACAAGGAGACCGACGCGATGCGGAAGGCGATCTCGGAGACGGACCGCCGCCGCGCGATTCAGCTCGCCTACAACGAGGAGCACGGCATCACCGCCGCGACCGTCGTCAAGGGCATCTCCGACATGGCCGAGTTCCTCGCGATGGAGTCGAACGCGCCGAAGCGCCGCAGGCGCCGGCGCGACGAGACCGCAACCAAGACGCCCGAGGAGCTGGAGAAGATCGTGATCGAGCTCGAGGAGGAGATGCTCGCTGCGGCCGATGACCTCCGCTTCGAGGAGGCGGCCCGAATCCGCGACGAGCTCAAGGAGCTCCGCGCGGATCTCGACGCGATTCGGGCCTAGGAGCCCGCGAGTGCGGCGTGGATGGAGCGGACGACCAGCGCGCCGTCTCCGACGGCCGCCGCTACGCGCTTGGTCGAGCCTCGACGCACGTCGCCGATCGCAAACACGCGAGGCCGCGTGCACTCGAGCATCAGCGGCCCCCGGTCTGCCCCGTTCCAGTGCCGGGAGAAGTCGGGGTGGCGAGCGGCCTCCTCGCCGGTGACCACGAAGCCCTTGTCGTCCTGGCCGACGAAGTCGACCAGCCCCTCCGACCTTGGTGAGGCGCCGATCATCGCGAACACGGCCGTGGTCTCGACGCGCTGATCGGGACCGGCACCCGAGATCACCACGGACTCGAGCTTCCCGTCGCCCTCGAGCGCCCTCACCTCGCACCCCGTCCAGACCTGGACGTTCGACTTGTCCTCGATCTGATCGACCAGGTAGCGCGACATCGCCACCTCGAGCGGCCGCCGGGCGACGACGTGGACCTGGCGCGCGCTGGCGGCGAGCTTGACGACCGCCTGGCCGGCGGAGTTCCCTCCGCCCACGACGGCGACATCCTCGGCCGCGCATTGCTGGGCCTCGATGTGGGTGGCCGCGTAGTAGAGGCCGAGGCCCTCGAACCGCTCGGCGTTCTCGGCGGGCAGCCGCCGGTAGTCGGCGCCGGGAGCCAGGACCACGCACCTCCCCCGCACGCGCTGGCCGTCCGCCAGCTCGATCTCGCGCAGTCCGTCCGACCCGGACTCCGCCACACCAGAGGCCTCGTGCACGCTGGAGATCACGGCGCCGAACTTGCGCGCCTGAAGGGTCGCTCGCCGGGCAAGGTCGGACCCGGTGAGACCCGTGGGGAAGCCGAGGTAGTTCTCGATGCGAGCGCTCGTGCCGGCCTGACCACCCGGGGCGTAGCGCTCGAGCACCAGGGTGCTGAGGCCCTCCGAGGCGGCGTAGACCGCGGAGGCCAGCCCCGCCGGCCCGCCGCCGAGCACGACCACGTCGAAGGCCTGTCCGTCGACCTGCGCCCGCAGCCCAAGCTCGTCGGCAACCGAGGTGACGGTCGCCTGCCGGATGACGTCGTCGGAGCGGACGAGCACGGGGCACTCCTCCTCGCCGATGCCTAGGCCCTCGAGCAGGGCCCGGCTTTCCTCGTCCGTCGCCAGGTCGTGCCAGGTGAAGGGAACGAGGTTCCGCTCCAGGAGCTCCCTGACCGCGAACGCCTCGCCCGACCAGCGCGAGCCGATCAGCTTCTGCTGGCCCAGGCCGCGACCCATGAGCCAATCGCGGCGGGCGACCATTGTTCGTAGGAGCAGGTCGCCGAGGTCGGCGGGAGCGGTCGCGACCACCCGCCGGACGTTCTCCGGCGGGAGCGCGATCAGCGACGTGGGCCCGGCGGCGTACCCGGCGGCGAGCGTGGGCTCCCCCGTGAACATGGAGAGATCGCCGATGAAGGTCCGCTCCTGGCACTGGGTGAAGTAGCGGTCGCCCTCCGGCGCATGATCGATGATGTCCACGGCTCCGCTCTGGACGATGTAGAGCGGTGTCTCGCGCTGGCCGTGCCCGAAGACCTCGTCGCCCCGGGCGAACGCCTGTTGGGCCCCGATCCCGGCCAGGTACTCGACCTGCTCAGGAGTCAGCCGCGGGAACATCGCCGGATCGTCAGGATCCAGGAAATCCTCGACGGGAGTGGGTGCGTAGTCGGTCGCCATTCCTCCCCTGTGGTTCTACCTCAGATTTGGGCCGCCTGACGGTCTCGGATCCACACCGAGCCGAGACCGGCCACCTCCTAGGATTCAACGAGCCTGTCGTTCGCCTGAAGGGGGCACTGGATGAGGATCGGAATCGTCGGCGCCGGCCGCATAGGCGGTAACTGCGCGACGCAGTTCGCCAAGGGCGGACACGAGGTGAAGCTGAGCGGGCGAGACCCCGCGAAGCTGGAGCCGCTCGCAGCGGAGATCGGAGGCGCGGCGAGCGTCGGGACTCCGGCCGAGGCGGCCGAGTTCGGGGAAGTGGTGGTCTTCGCCGTCCCCTGGGACAGGTTCGACGACGCGGTTTCGTCGGCGGGCTCGCTCGACGGGAAGGTCCTGATCGATACCACCAACCAGTTCGGCAGCTCGGAGATGCCCGCCGAGGGTGAGACCGGCGCCAGCTTCCACGCCGCGCGCGTACCGGGAGCTCGATACACGAAGAGCTTCAACACGCTCACCTCCGCGTTCCAGGCCGATGTTGCCTTCAGGCCCGATGCCGACCGCGTGGTCCAATGGGTTTGCGGCGACGACGATGAGGCCAAGCAGGTGGTGATGGGCCTGATCTCGGATGCCGGCTACGCGCCGGTCGACATCGGCGGCAACGCCGATGCGTCGGTGATTGAGGCGCCGCGCCGCGCCGGCGCCGTCTACGGCGAGGAGTACCGGCTGCCGGACGCAGAGAAGGTCGTCGAGGCGATCGGGGCTGGGGAGGACATCCCTCCAGCTCCAGGCTATGGCGGCTAGTGGAGCGTCTGGTAGGTGAAGTAGACGATCACGATCAGGTTGACGAGCCAGGCGTGGCTCGTCAGCCACTCGCGGATGCCCGGCATCGCCTCCCGCGCATGCCGCCCGAACAGCAGATAGGCCGCCAGCGGGATCGCCAGCAAGCCGACGGTCGCCGCCACCAGCGTCCAGGCGTGGACCTGGCCGAAGTCGTGGTCGTGCAGATAGTTGACGGTCGCGATCACCGCGATGATGTCGGTCGGCATCAGCAGGATCAGGAGGTAGCCGAGGGTGAAGGCCCGCTTCGGTTCCGCCTCCTGTAGAGCCGTCATCCACTTCGGCACCTTCGCCGTTCCGCGTCCCCGGAAGACATGGATCGCCAGCAGCACCAACAGGCCGGCGACCACGTAGTCGGCGGTGGAGGGGCCGCTGCCCTCGCGGCCCTTGATGTGGAGGATCTTGACCAGCCCGTACCAGACGAAGACCGAGGTGCAGACGGCGAGCGCCGAGCCGACCAGCATCGCCAGGGAGTTCTTCACCGGCTCACGGCTGGTGACGAGGAAGATGGAGGTGAGGATCTGCGGCCCCATCACCATGATCAGGGCCAGCGGAAGGATGTGGAGTCGGGCATCCACCGGGTCGTCGGGATGGCGCAGGGCGCCGCCGCGCGCCACTACTCTTGCAGGGAATGAGCGACGGACGCGCAGACGAGATTGCCGCCAGGGCGGCGGACTCCGTCCGCCAGGTGATGGCGGAGGCGGAGCAACGCGCCGCCGAGATCATCGGCGAGGCCGAGGCGGAGGCAGCGGGGCTTCGTCAGCGGGCCGAGGCCGACGCGGCGAAGATCCGCGAGCGCGCCGAGGCGGACGCGCGGGGGCAGATCGAGGCGGCCAAGAGGGCGCTGGACGAGCTGGGGGGGACGCTCGTGGCGGCCGCCTCCGAGGCGGTCCCGATCGCCGAGACGCCCGAACCCGAGCCCGAGCCGGAACCGGAGCCCAAGACTTCTGATGCTCCGGAGGCGCCGATCTCACCTCCGGCCGGCAACGGTGAGGACGCCGCCGAGCGCCTGGTCGCAATGAAGCTGGCGGTTGACGGCAAGGACCCCGCCGCGATCGAGGCAGAGCTGATCGAGAGGTTCGGTCCGGGCGACCGCACGGCTCTGCTCCAGGACGTTCTCAGCCGGGCCGCGCGCTAGCTCGAGCCCTTCCGCTCGCGTGCCAGCAGGCCCGGGCGCCAGAGGCTGACCAGCCCGGCGACGAGGGTGACCAGGAAGATCTGGCCCATCAGCATCTCGAGGCCGGCGAACATCTTGCCCGGCTGCCCCGCCGGGACCAGGTTGCCGTAGCCGGTGGTGGTCAGCGTGGTGAAGCTGAAGAAGAGGAAGTCGCCGCCCTCGACCGAGACGCCGGAGCCGAAGAAGGGAGTCGATTCCACGCGGTCCATCGCCGCGTAGAGGAAGCTGAAGAGCAGTCCCAGGATCGTGTAGACGCTGATCGCGCCCAGGATCGTGCGAAAGCCCACCTCGGTCTCCATCAGGACGGCCCGCAGGATCGCCCCTGCCGCGACCAGCAGGAGGCTGACGATCACGAACGAGCTGGCGCCGAGCAGGTGGACGTTGTCGACGAGCTCGGCCAGCGCCGCGAGAATGACCGCCGCCAGCGCGAGCATGCCGGCCCCGCGGACGACGGTCGGGCGCGCGCCCGATCCGGCGAGTCCCACGACACCGGCCAGGGCGGCGACCAGGGTGGTGAGCACCGCGGTCCAGCCATGGAACGCGGTCAGTGAGCCAAGGGCATAGGTGGCAAGCACCAGGAGCAGGACAAGTCCGAAGGCGTTCGCAACCCTCGCGGCGAACTGTCCCCAGCGCTCGCCCGGCTGGCGGGAAAATCCTAGCCGTCGCCGTGTGCCGGATTCTCGGGCCACTTCCGTCGGTTCGGGCCGCCCGACGGCTTTCCTGCCGCTGGGCCGAACGGGTCAGGCAGGCTCGACAGAGGCGGTCGGCAGCTTCCTCGTGAACCAGAGGGAGAGCAGCGCGATGGCCGCCACAGCGCCCACGGAGATACGGAGCGCGTCGAGCTGGGCATCGCCGTAGTCGGCCGCCACCGCCTTCGCCTGTGCCTCCGAGAGGCCCTTCGAGACCGCCTGCTGCTCGACCTGGGCGGCCGGGACGATGTCGATTCCCTCCTCGGTGTTGGTGGCGATCGTCTCGCGGGTCTGGGCGGGCACCTGCGGGTTGTCGGCGACGTTGGCGTTGAACCCGTTGATCAGGTTGAGGATCAGGATCGCGCCGATCAGGGCAGTGCCGATCGAGGCCCCCAGGTTGAGCGCCGTCCCCTGCAGGCCGCCGGTCTCGCTGGCCTTGGAGGGGTCGGTGGACGACATGATCACGTTGCCGAGCTGGGAGGCGAGGAACCCGCCGCCGGCGCCGACCAGGATCATCGCGATCTTGAACCCTGAGTCGTTGAGGTTGACGTCGAGCGTGGCGAGCATCACGACGGCTCCCGCGCTGATCAGGACGAGGCCCGCCTGCGCAACCGTCCTCGGCGACCGCCTCCCCGCGACCTTGGGCCCAGCCATCGCGGCGACCAGCATCGCCACCGAGAGGGGAAGCAGCCGCTTGCCGGTCTCGAACGCGTCCAAACCGACCACGACCTGCAGATAGACCGGAACGACGAAGAAGAGGCCCATCAGCACCAGTTGCTGGCCCATCAGCGTTGTCAGCCCGGCGCGAAGCTGCGTGATCCTCAGCAGGGCTGTGTCAAGGAGACGGTCGAGGCCCAGGCGGTGCCTGCGCTCCTCCCAGTGGACGAATCCGGCCAGAATCCCCAGTCCGGCAAGAACCATGAAGGGCACCACCGAGAAGCCGAGCGGGGTGATCTCCGTTCCGTTGATCGTCGGCGCGCCGAGAGGCTTCACGAATCCCCACTTGCTGCCCATCAGGATCCCGAAGACGGCCAGTCCGAGGCCGGCGACCGAGAGCGCCGCCCCGACGACATCCATCTTGGGTGGGTGTTCGGCCTTCGGCGCCTGCGCGATCTGTCCGCGCAGCAGGATGATCACGATGACGATCACCGTCTCTCCGGCGAACACGTAGCGCCAGCTGGCGTTGGTCGTCACCCAGCCGCCGATCAGCGGGCCCGCCGCGACAGCGACCGCGGTGATGCCGCCGATCAGCGCGTAGGCGAGCGCCCGGTCCTTGCCCTGGTAGTTGGCGGCGGTCAGCGCGGCGATTCCGGGAATGACCATGATGGCTCCGAAGCCCTCGATCCCGGACCAGCCCACGAGCAGAACGGTGAGGTTGGGGCTGAGGGCTGTGATCATCGAGCCGGTGCCGTAGACGGCGAGCCCGATCGCGAACATCCGGTTGCGCCCGTAGATGTCCCCGAGCTTGGCGCCGGTGAGCATCAGGGCGGCCATCACCAGCGCGTAGAGGGTGATCGCCGCCTGCACTCCCTGGATCGAGGTGTTGAGGTCGGCGGTGATCTGGGAGATCGAGACGTTCATGACGCTGGTGTCGAGCGTCATGACGAACTGACCCGAGGCGAGAATGATGATCGGGATCCACTTGCGCATAGCCGAGGCGACGATCCTCTCACGCCGCCGCGAACAGGTCCGTCTACGCGGAGGCGGACTCCAGCGCCCGGTCGCCGGCGGGCTCCTGCCGCAGGATGCTGATGTAGGCGATCGCCCCCGGGATCGTCGGCAGCCAGAACGAGAAGGCGCGGTAGGAGAGGACCGCGACGATCGCCAGGCCCCCGGGAACACCGAAGGCGATCAGCGCGCCGATCATTCCTCCCTCCACGCCGCCGATGCCGCCCGGCAGCGGCAGCAGGTTCGCGGTCATGCCGATGAAGTAGGAGGCGACGATCACGCCCGCGGGCGGGGGCGAGCCGAAGGCGTGCAGGCAGGCCCAGAGGACCGCGATGTCGAATCCCCACCAGCCGCTCGCCCAGAGCCCGTTGACGGGGCGCTCCCGGAGGATCGCGGAGGCGCCGCGCACGCCCCCCGCCAGCGTGTTCGGAACCGTCGCCAGCGCCGCCCGCCAGCGCTCTCGCCGGCTCGGATGGCGAAGGCGCTCGGTGGTCTCGCGCAGCTCCCCGCCGAAGTACCCGATCAGCAGGGCGGCGACGATGATCAGCCCCGCGACGACGGCGGGGATCAGGGTGAACGCCACCGGGCTCGGCCCGGAGAGGATCCCGCTCCGCAGGCCCAGGCCGGTCAGCATGACCGCCCCCATGTAGACGGTGTAGAGGAGCACCAGCAACGTCGCCATCCGGAGCGCCACAAGGGAGGCCGACAGCCCGTCGCGCCGCAGCGCCCACGCCGTCAGGGCGATGCCGCCGATCCCGCCGGCGGCGAGCAGCCTCGTCGCGGCCAGGCTCGCCAGCGTGATCCGATAGCTCTGCGCCCAGCCGATGCCCGCCTCGTGGCCGATCACGCCCCGGAAGAGGGCCACGTAACAGAAGAACGAGGCGATCTCGAGGATCAGGCCCGCGGTCAGCCAGCCGGGCTCGCCCCGATCGAGCCTCCTCCAGGTGTCGCCGAGGCCGGCGATGTTCGGCAGGACGATGTAGAGCGCGCCCAGGGAAACCGCCGCGAAGGCGAGGCCGATCAGCAGCTGCTTCCTGGTTAAGCCTCTGGGTGCCTCGTTCATCGTCGGGGGAAGGTCCCCGGGCCGCCACCGGCACGGGCGCCCTCCGTGTACTCGGCCAGATCCTGGCTCCAGAACTCGACCACGTTGCCGTCCGGGTCCGTGACGTAGATCGCCCGGCCGGGACCGAGCTGAATCGGCCCCTCGACCACCGCGCCGGCCCGCTCGATCCGTTCCTTCAGGGGGTCGATCTCCCGGTCGGCGACACTGAACGCGAAGTGGACGTGCGCGCCGCCCCGACCACCCGCGAGCCCGATCTGCTCGGTCCAGAGCCCGAGCCTCGCCGTCTCGCCGACCAGGTACCAGTAGCGGCCCTCCGCGCCCTCGCCGTAGAGGGTCTCCTCGAAGCCGAGCACGTCCCGGTAGAAGCGCCGCGCGGCCTCGAGGTCGGAGACCTCGAGGACGAGCTCCGAGATCCCGCTGACTGGCGGCCTCCCGTTCATCAGGGCCGAGCTTAACCTGGCCTCACATGTTCCCCGAGTCCTACAAGCGTGTGCTCGGCGCCCCCGGAGTCAGGCAGCCACTCATCGGCGTTGTGATCGGCCGCCTCTCGATCGCAGCCGAACCGCTCTCGACGGTGTTGCTCGTGCACGGCGCGACCGGCTCGTTTGCCGCAGCGGGCGCCGTGATGGCGACCTACTCGATCGCCGCCGCGCTCTCTCTGCCGGTCCAGGGGAGGGTGATGGACCGGATCGGGCAGACGCGAGTGATCCTGACGACCACGGCGCTCACCGCGGTGGGGTTCACGGGATTGATAGTGCTCGCGCACGGCGGGGCATCGGTTGCGGTGCTGTGCGCCGCCGGTGTCTTCGCCGGACTTGGCACCATCCCGACGGGCACGGCCATGCGGACACTCTGGTCGGATCTCGTCCCCCAGAGCAACCTCCGGCAGGCCGCGTTCGCGCTGGACGCTGTTGCGATCGACATCGCATTCATCGCTGGACCCCTGATCGCCGCGGCCGTGATCGCCGTTGCCTCGCCGACGGCATCGCTGGCGGTCTGCATCGCACTGTCGCTGCTGGGGTCCACGGTGTTCGCTTCGTCACGGGCATCACGGACATGGCGGGGCGTTGCGGCCGAGCACCGGCGGATCGGGCCGTTGCGATCGGCGGCCGTCTGGGTGCTGATGGGCGGGGCCCTCGGCGTCGGGATTGCGGTGGGCGCAGCCGAGCTCGCGATCACGGCGTTCGCGTCCGCGCACGGGGCGGCGGAGCTTGGCGGAACCCTGATCGCCGTCCAGGCGCTCGCGAGCACCGCAGGAGGTCTCTGGTACGGCGCGCGCAGCTGGCGAAGCCCGCCCGGGGAGCGGCTGCCCGCCGTCGCTCTGGTCTTCGCCCTCAGCTTTGCTCCTCTCGTCGCCATCCCGTCACTGGGAACCGCGTTTCCGCTGATGGCGCTCAGCGGACTGGCCCTGGCGCCAGCGATCTCGCTGATCTATCTGTTGCTCGATTCGCTGGCACCTGTGGGCTCGGCCGCTGAGGCGACTGGATGGGTGTTGACCGCGATCGTCGGCGGCGCGGCGATCGGGAATGCCCTGGCGGGTGTCGCCGTCACGGAGGCAAGCCCCCACGCGGGCTTGGCGGTGGCCTTCGCCGGTGGCCTGGTGACTCTGGGCTCAACCTGGCTCGGTCGCCGCCGTCTCAGCGTGGCCGGGCGGGGAACGTCCGTTCGGCTCCTATCATCGACGTAGTGGCTCCATCCGAGCGCATAGTCATCCGCGGGGCCCGCGAGCACAACCTCAAGGAGATCGACCTCGAGCTGCCGCGGAACTCGCTGATCGTCATGACGGGCCTGTCCGGGTCCGGCAAGTCGAGCCTTGCCTTCGACACGATCTACGCCGAGGGGCAGCGGCGCTACGTCGAGTCGCTCTCCGCCTACGCGCGCCAGTTCCTCGGCTTGATGGAGAAGCCGGACGTCGACTCGATCGATGGCCTCTCGCCGGCGATCTCGATCGACCAGAAGACGACCTCGCGCAACCCGCGGTCCACGGTCGGGACCGTGACCGAGGTCTACGACTACCTGAGGCTGCTCTGGGCCCGGATCGGCAAGCCCCACTGCCCGGAGTGCGGCGAGCCGATCGAGGGGCAGTCGGTCGAGCAGATCACCGACCGGGTGATGACCCTGGACGAGGGCACGCGCTTCATGGTGATGGCGCCGGTGGTCAGGGGGCGGAAGGGGGAGTTCGAGAAGCTGTTCGAGCAATTCCGGCTCGAGGGATACAGCCGCGTCCGCGTCGACAACGAGGTTCGCCGGCTGGACGAGGAGATCAAGCTCGACAAGAAGTTCAATCACGACCTTTCGGTGGTCGTCGATCGCCTGGTGATGAAGGGCGATCTCCGCCGCCGGCTGTCCGAGTCCGTCGAGGCGGCAGCCGGTCTCGCGGGCGGTGTCGTCGAGGTCGACGTGTTGGCGGAGGGCAGCACCGGCGACGCGACGGAGCGCGCCGAGGGGGAGAACGTCGGCGGCGTCAAGGGCGCCAAGGGAGCCGGTCAGCTCCCGGAGGGAGTGGTCGACCGTCTGACCTTCAGCGAGCGCTTCGCCTGCCTCAACTGCGGCACATCGATCCCGGAGCTGGAGCCGAGGATCTTCTCCTTCAACTCGCCCCATGGCGCCTGCGAGCGCTGTCACGGCCTCGGCTTCCAGCGCGTCGTCGACCCCGAGCTGGTCGTGCCGGACCCGACGCTGTCCCTGTCGGAGGGTGCGCTGCAGCCCTGGCGGGTCGGGCACTCCCGCTACTGGAAGCGGCTGGTCGAGGCGGTCGCCGAGGACTACGGGATCGACTCGGACGCCCCCTGGCAGGAGCTCTCCGACGAGGACCGCGAGATCTTCCTCTACGGCACCGGCGGCGAGCGTCACAAGGTGAACTACACGAACCGCTTCGGCAGGCGGCGGTCCTACAGCGTCCGCTTCGAGGGAATCGTCAACAACCTGGAGCGCCGTTACGAGGAGACCGACTCCGACGGCGTGCGCGAGCGCGTCGAGGGCTACATGGCCGAGCAGCCCTGCCCCGACTGCAAGGGCGCCCGGCTGCGGCCGGAGAGCCTCGCGGTCCAGGTCGGTGGGATCTCGATCTCCGAATACTGCGAGCTCTCGGCCAGGGCCGCGCTGGAGTGGATCAACGAGCTGGAGATGACCGACACCGAGCAGGCGATAGCCAGGCTGCTGGTCCGCGAGATCAACGAGCGCCTCGCCTTCCTGGACAACGTCGGCGTCGGCTATCTGAACCTGGCTCGCTCAGCCCGGACGCTGTCGGGTGGCGAGGCGCAGCGGATCCGTCTCGCGACGCAGATCGGCTCGAGCCTGGTCGGCGTCCTCTACATCCTCGACGAGCCATCGATCGGCCTGCACCAGCGCGACAACGCCAAGCTGATCCAGACTCTGGAGCGCCTGCGCGACCTGGGCAACACGGTGATCGTGGTCGAGCACGACGAGGGAACCATGCGCTCGGCGGACCACATCGTCGACCTCGGCCCGGGCGCGGGCGAGCACGGCGGCCACGTGATCTCCGAGGGCACCCCGGATCAGATCGAGGCCGATCCGGCGTCGATGACCGGTCAGTTCCTGGCGGGCGAGCGAGAGATCGCTATTCCCGAGAAGCGCCGGAAGCCCCGGGGCGAGCTGGTCGTCAAGGGAGCGCGGCAGCACAACCTGAAGAAGATCGACGTACCGATTCCACTCGGCGTCTTCTGCTGCGTCACCGGCGTCTCGGGGTCCGGAAAGTCCACGCTGATCAACGAGACTCTCTACCCGGCGGTGGCCAACCGCCTGCACCAGGCGAAGCTGCGGCCCGGGTCTCACGACCGGATCGAGGGGATCGAGCAGGTCGACAAGATCATCAACATCGACCAGTCGCCGATTGGGCGGACCCCGCGGTCGAACCCGGCCACCTACACCAACGTCTTCGACCACATCCGCCAGCTCTATGCGCAGACGCGCGAGGCGCGGGCCCGCGGGTACAAGCCCGGGCGGTTCAGCTTCAACGTCAAGGGCGGGCGCTGCGAGGTCTGCCGCGGCGACGGCCAGATCAAGATCGAGATGCACTTCCTGCCGGACGTCTACGTGCCCTGCGAGCAGTGCCACGGCAAGCGCTACAACCGGGAGACGCTCGAGGTCCGGTTCAAGGGCAAGTCGATCGCCGACGTGCTCGAGATGTCGGTCGCCGATGCCTGCGCCTTCTTCAAGGACATCCCGAAGATCGCGCGTCGCCTGGACACGCTGCACGACGTCGGGCTCGACTACATCCGCCTCGGCCAGCCGGCGACGCAGCTCTCCGGCGGCGAGGCACAGCGCGTCAAGCTCGCCACCGAGCTCTCCAAGGTCGCCACCGGCGACACGCTCTACATCCTCGACGAGCCCACCACGGGGCTTCACTTCGCCGACGTGCAGCGCCTCCTCGACGTGCTCGACCGCCTGGTCGACGCGGGCAACACGGTGATCGTGATCGAGCACAACCTCGACGTGATCAAGACAGCCGACCGGATCATCGACCTCGGGCCCGAGGGAGGGGAGGAGGGCGGCAACGTGCTCGCCACCGGCACCCCCGAGGAGGTGGCGGCGACGCCCGGCTCCTACACGGGTGAGTTCCTGGCCGGACTGGTCGAGCCGCAGGTGAAGGTCAGACGCACAGGCCGGCGCAAAGCGCCGATCGCCGCCTGAAGACGCCCCCCGCTAAGGGATTGACCCGATTCAGCCGAAGGAGAGTTGAGACCGCGTGTGCGCGGCAGGCCACGGATGGCTTCTCCATGGGGCAAAAAGCGGATGCGAAGGGCAATGCCTGCCCTCGTATCCGCCTGCGCGCTGGGCTCAGTGCTCGCGACACCCGCGGTCGCAGCACCACCGCCGCCGGTGCCGAGCGGAACCAATCCGGCCTCGCCCGCCAACGCCAACAGCGTCTTCGTCTTCGGCACTGCCGAGGCCGGATCGACAGTCAGCCTCTACCCCGACGCCGACTGCTCCGGCCCCCCGTATCCGCCCGGCTCTGCCGAGAGCTTCGCGTCACCGGGCCTCCAGGTCCAGGTCCCGGACGACTCGACGACGATCTTCAGCGCGACCGCGACGGACGCCTCGAGCAACGTCTCGACGTGTTCGACACGGATCACCTACGTCGAGGACTCGCGCCCGCCGCACACCTCCATCAGGCGGCTCCATTTCAATCGGGCCAAGGGGACGGTGACCCCGGTGTTCAGCAGTGACGAGCCCTACACGACCTTCGAGTGCAACTGGACCCGCTGGGGCCGCTGCCTCCCGGGGCGACGCACGTGGCACATCCGCCCGGGGCGCCGCATCTTCCGAGTTCGGGCCCGCGACCCGGCCGGCAACGTCGATCCCACCCCGGCCACTAAGACCGTCACGTACAACCCCGTCGTCTGATCCGTCAGGCGCGATACTGGACGGATGGGAGAGGGCTTGCTAGGGGCGATCAGCCTCGAGGTTCACAGCAGCGCCGCGTTCGACCAGGCGGATCAGCGGGCCGGCTTGATCCTGCTCGGCTCGATGTTGCTCTCGTTCGGCTTCATCCGCTTCAGCACGCGGATGATCCGCGCGGAGGTGAAGTGGTGGCCCGGAAACGTCAGTCCGGGCGGGCTCCACATCCACCACCTGGTCTTCGGGATCGTCCTGATGATGGTGGCGGGCTTTTTCAACTTCGTGATCCAGCCCTACAGCCCGTGGTTTGAGATCCTCGCCGGGGTCTTCGGTGTCGGCATGGGGCTGACGCTCGACGAGTTCGCCCTCTGGCTCTACCTGGATGACGTCTACTGGGCCGAGGAGGGCCGCAGCTCGGTCGACGCCGTCGTCTTCGCCGCGATCATCGGTGGAGGGGTCATCGTCGGCTTCGTACCGCTCGACGCGGGCGGAGGCTCCACGCTCGCCATCGTCTCCACGGTGGTCATCACGCTCGGGATCTGTGGCATCGCCGCGCTGAAGGGAAAGGTCAGCTCCGCGGTGATCGGCATGTTCATCCCGCCGGTCGCCTGGGTGGCGGCGATCCGTCTCGCGCGCCCGGGTTCGTGGTGGGCCAAGCGGCGCTATGAGCTGGGCAGCCGCAAGCTCGAGAAGGCCGAGGGGAGGAAGGCGCGCCATGACAGGCGCGTGCGGCGCTTCCAGGACTTGATCGGCGGGGCGCCGTCGCTGCCCAGCCCGCGCCCCCCCGGATCCGGCCGGTCGGAGGAGTAGCCTCGCGCTCATACGGCCGTCTTCGGGGACGGCTGGCAAATGGAGAGGAGACCCACATGAGAGGTGCGGGTCGAGTTGTGTTTGCGGCGATCCTGCTGTTGATGGTTGGGGTGCTCAACATCATCTACGGCATCGGCGCCGTCAGCGATGCCCACTTCTACGTGGCCGACACCCGGTACGTCTTCACGAACCTCCACACGATGGGCTGGGTGCTGATCATCCTCGGGGTGATCCAATTGACCGGTGGGTTCTCGCTGATGGCGGGCAACGCATACGGTCGCGTCATCGGGATCATCGGCGGCAGCCTCGGCGCGATCGGCGCGCTGCTGTCGATGGGCGACCACCACCCATTCTGGGAGCTGGGGATTTTCTTCCTCTGCGTCTGGGTGGTCTACGGGATCATCATTTTCGGCGAAGACGAGAGAGCTGCCGGAATCTGAGCGAGCTTCGCGGGAGCCCGGCAAGCGGCCGGGCTCCCGCGATCTGCTCTCAGCCTGAATCCTGAGCGGCTCTGCGCCGCGTCGGCGCGTTCGCCGAGCGGGATTCGAGCTCAACCGCCAGCGAGATGTTGGCCATGCTCAGCACGCCCGCCACGACCAGCGCCCCCGCCCCGCCCAGCGCGAGCCAGGCGCCGGTCGCGGCGTTGGGGTCCGCCCCGGCGGCCGCCGGCGGGTCGAGGATCTGTGAGGCGACGATGATCAGCGCGGCCAGGCTCGCCGGCAGCAGCCAGTCGACGCCCCAGCGGAAGCGGCCGGGCGGGCGCACGTCGATCGACGAGTCCTACTTCTCGGCGAGCAGGGCGGCGCCGATCGCGCCGCCGAGGTCGCCGAGCGCGGCGAGGCGCATCTCCGGCGGGCGATCGTCGACGAACAGATGAGGATGCATGCGCTGCGCGATCCGGTGGACGTACTTGTTCCCGAGCCGCTGCCCGAGGCCGCCGCCGATGATCACCGCCTCCGGATCGAGCAGGTTGACCGACGACGCGATCCCGACGCCGAGCGCCTTCACCGCGCGGTCCATCAGCGTCGTGGCCAGATCGTCGCCGTTCTTGAGCGCACGCTCCCAGATGCCGCTGGTGAGGCGATCGCGATTGTGCTCCTCCATGATCTTGAAGAGGTCGGTCTTGGCCCCCTTCTTCGCCCGCTTGCGCGCCTCGATCTCCATCGCCATTCGGCCCGCGTAGGCCTCCATGCAGCCCTTGCGCCCGCAGGTGCAGCGCGCGCCGCCGCGCTTGACGACGACGTGCCCGATCTCACCCGCCGCTCCGCGGCCGAGCCATTGCCTGCCGTCTAGGATCAGGCCGCCGCCGACGCCGGTTCCCCACCAGACGCCGAGCACGGTCTTGAACGGCTTGCCGGCTCCGAGCTCGAACTCTCCCTGGACGGCGACCGAGACGTCGTTGCCGATCTGGACCGGCACGCCGAGATCCTTCGAGAGGGTCTCCCCGAGTGGGAACGAGCCGGTCCAGCCCGGCAGATTCCGGGCGTCCGAGACCACGCCCGTCTCCTCGTCCGCGTCGCCAGGCGAGCCCATGCCGATCCCCACCAGGTCACGGGTGCCGAGCCCGGCCTCGGCAGCCGCCTCTCGCATCGCCGCGGCCACCTCACGCGCAACGTCCTCCGGGCCGCCCGTGGCAGGCGTCGGCCGCCGCGACTGGCCGAGGACCTCGTTGTCCGCGTCGACGACGACCGTCTGGATCTTCGTCCCGCCCAGGTCGATCCCGCCGCGCGCAGCCTGCTTCGAGTCGGGGCTCACGACGCAGACCATAACCGCCGCCAACCGGGTGTTTTGGGAAGCTCCCGCCGTGGCTTCCTGGAGGCAATGGCGAACCTGGCGGGTCAAGCGGCGCTGGTACGAGCGCAACCATCGCCGGCGCCGTCGGCTGCGACTCAACCGCCACGCCGCCGAGGGCGGCTTCTTCATCCGCTATCCGATCGAGGGCGAGGTGCTGGAGGCGCTGGACTCGGGCCGCCTCCAGATCGGTGAGGGCACGCTGCTTGAGCCGGGTTGCTGGCTGACCCTCTCCGGAGAGGCGAGGATCCACATCGGCGAGGGCTGCTTCCTCAACCGCAACACGATGCTCGCCGCGCTCGAGCTGATCGAGATCGGCGACCACGTCATGTTCGCCAACAACTGCTTCGTCGGCGACTCGCACCATCGCTATGACGATCCGACCAAGCCGGTCACCTGGCAGGGTTTCGAGCCCCAGGGGCCGGTGCGGATCGGATCGAACTGCTGGTTCGGCGTCGGGTGCGTGGTCACCGGGGGTGTCGAGATCGGCGAGCGCTGCGTGATCGGAGCCAACTCGGTCGTCACACGCGACCTGCCGGCCGGTGTGATCGCCGCGGGCGCGCCCGCGAAGGTCATCAGGGAGATCGAGTTCCAGCGACCGCCAGGCCGCTCCACTTAGGAGCGAAGGGCGAAGCCCTTAATGCGAGGGCGCGCGACAGCGCGACCCGTTTAGTTCCAGGTGGTGCGGCCGCCTGCGGTCGCATCTGATGCCGAAGGCGTCCCGGCGTCTCCTTACAGTTGCCGCCATGCTCCGACTGCGCCTCGCCGTCGAGGATCATCGCGCGGACGCCGTAACCGAGGCACTCGAGCGGACCGGGGGAGTCCACCGGATCGTTGCCCTCAATCCCGAGCGCGCCGGATCGGGCGTGGTGCTCGCCGCCGACGTCCGCCCGGCGGTCGCCGACCAGGTCATGGACTTGATCCGCGACTGGGAGGTCTCCGAAAACGACTATCTGCTCACCCGCCAGGAGGTGATCGCTCCGGAGCCGCATGGCCACGGGCGGTTCCGCGGACAGGAGGGATTCGCCTGGGTGGAGGTGATGGGCGAAGCGAGGATCCACTCCAGACCGCTCGGACGCTACTTCGCCCTGATGTCCGTGGCGGCGGTCGTCGCCGCCCTGGGCGTGATCACCGACAACACGATCCTGATCGTGGGCGCCATGGCCATCAGCCCCGACCTGCTGCCGATCTGCGCCGCCTGCGTCGGGATCGTCGGCAGGCGCCCGAGGTTGACGACTCGGGCGGCCGCAACCCTGATCCTCGGCCTGTTCCTGATCACCGTGATCGGCTGCGTGCTCGCCGCCGTCCTCGACGCAACAAACGTCATCGACGGGCAGCTTCACCTCGGCGCCGGGGGACTGCGGACGCTTGGCAGCACTGACTACTCGACGGTGCTGATCGCTCTGGCAGCCGGGGTGGCGGCGATGCTCTCCTTCGAGACGCGAGCCGCCGCGGCGGTCGGCGTAGCGATCTCGGTGACCACGATCCCCGCGTCAGCGCTGCTCGGCGTCGCGCTCGGCCTTGGCGACTTCGATCAGGCCGGCGGGGCCGCGGTCGTGCTCGCGGTCAACGTCACGCTGCTGATCGTCTCGGGCAGCCTCACGCTCGCCTCGCAGATCTGGATCTCCCGGAGGAAGCTCCCAGCCTGACCGCTCATGAGACGACCTGCACGACCACGGTGCGATCGCGGGGGCGGTCGTCGAAGTCGATCAGGACCAGCTGCTGCCAGGTCCCGAGGGCGAGGCGCGCGGCGATCACCGGCACCTGCTCAGAGGCGCCGATCAGCGACGCGCGCTGATGGGCATGGGAGTTGGTGTCGTGGTTGAGGCGGTTGTGCTCGTAGTCGCCCTCCACCGGGACCAGCCGGTCGAGCAGATCCCGCAGATCCGCGACCCCGCCCGGCTCGAACTCCATCGTCGTGATCGCGGCCGTGGAGCCACGCACGAAGGCGGTGACTATGCCGTCGGCCACCGGCCCCTCGGCCACCAGCCGCTGGATGTCGGCGGTGATGTCGATGACATCGGCGCCCCCCCGCGTCGAGTAGGTCGACTCCGCGCTGAATACGCTCACGGGGCCACGCTAGCGGACGGTCTCTCGCCGCTCGGGTATCACCCCATTCGGGCGATGCGAGGATCGTGGTGAATGAAAGACTGGCGGCCCCCGATGTGTCCCCGCCACCGATGAACGCCGCAAGCCCAGCAGCAGCGCCGAAGCATCGTCACCGCAGCCTCGTGTGGGCCATCGTCGTGCTCGCGTCGATCGTGCTGGTCGTCTCGATGATCGCGAACTGGGTTCAGACCGAGGTCCTCGACTCCGGGCAGTTCTCCAACAACACCGAGGAGATCCTCCAGAACAAGGACGTCCAGGAGCAGCTCAGCCTCTTCGCGGTCGATCAGCTCTACGCCAACGTCGACGTGCAGGCCCAGATCGAGCAGAAGCTGCCTCCCGCCGCCCAGCCGCTTGCCGCTCCGGTCACGGCGGCAACGAGACAACTCGCTACCAACGTGGCGAAGACGGCGCTCGCCTCGCCTCGAGTTCAGGGTCTCGTCGCCACAGCGATCAATGGGGCGCAGCAGCGGTTCGTCAGCCTGATCGAGAACAAGGGCCAGTTCGTATCGACGCAGGGCGGCGACGTCACCCTCGAATACGGGAGCTTCGTCGCCGACCTTGCCACTCGCCTGGGCGTTGATCCATCGACGATCTCCCAGATTCAGGGCTTCATCCAGCAGTCCTCGACGGAGCTCAAGCAGCGCCTGACGACGATGCAGAGCAAGATCGAGTCCACGCGGGCAACGCTCTCCCAGGCGCAGGCGGGCACGCTCACCCCGCAGGCGCAGCAGAACCTCACGACTCTCCAAACGGATGCCGCCCAGCTCCACACGACGGTCGCGAGCCTCGAGCAGAAGCTCGCGGGCATTCAGCCGAAGGCCCCCGCACAGCTCCAGAGCCGGTTGTCCGACCTCCAGGGCCGCCTGACCACGCTCGACAAGCGGCTGGCGACAGTGCAGGGACAGGCCGCCGCGGTGCTCAAGGATCCGAGCCAGGCGAACATCCTCAAGCTCGATCCCACGCTCGCGTCGCTCCAGACGCGTGTCACCACCCTGCTCAACCGTCAGGCGATTCAGCACCCCGGAGAGCTCGTCGTGATGAAGTCCGACGGGCTGAGCGGTCTCCAGGACCTCGTGAAGGCGCTGCGCAACCTCGGCTTCGTGCTCCCGCTGCTGGCCCTCGTGCTGTACCTGGCGGCCATCTACCTGGCGAAGAACTGGCGGCGGGAGGCACTGATCGCGGCCGGTGGCGGGATCGTGGGCGCCACGCTGCTCGTCCTGCTTGTGAGGCACATCATCGGCAACGGGGTAATCGACTCGGTTGCGAGTTCCGACGCAGTCAAGCCGGCCATCACCGGCGTCTGGAACATCATTTCCGCCGGACTCCGCGAGCGGGCGCTGTTCGTGCTCGTCATCGGGTTGGGGTTCATCGGCGCTGGGCTCCTCGCCGGACCTGGCCGGCATGAGGTCGCCGTGCGCCGGTTCCTGGCGCCGCACCTGCGCGAGCAGCCGGTTGTCGTCTATGCGGTCCTGGCCTTCATCTTCCTGCTCTGGCTGACGCTCCTTCCGACGATCAACAACCTCGGTCAGGTGCTGATAGTCCTGGTTCTCGCCGGGTTGGCGGTACTGGGCGTAGAGATCCTGCGCCGCCAGACGGCACGGGAGTTTCCGGACGCCTCGACGGCTCCTCGCCCGACGCCGCGGCCGTGACCGGGCGCCGTTACCAGTCCCAGGGGGTGTCGGTGCCCACCAGCAACTCCTCCTCGAGGTAGCGGGCGAACTCCTGGAGCTCCTCCTGCGGGATCGAGTAGGTGTGCTGCTCGTCGTTGGGGAAGGTCCCGGCGCGGACCTCTTCGGTATAGGCGCGAACGCCCTTCAGCGACTCACCCCTGACATCCGCGAAGCGCTTCACGAACTTCGGCTTGTGGCCGGCGTAGACGCCCAGGAGGTCGTGTAGCACGAGCACCTGTCCGTCGGTTGCCGGGCCGGCGCCGATGCCGATCACCGGAATCTCCAGCTTGGGCATCAGGGCCTCGGTGACCGCCGAGGGGATCGCCTCGAAGACGATCGCGAAGCAGCCGACCGCCTGCAGGGCCAGCGCCTCCTCGCAGAGCTTGGCGGCGGCCTCGGCCGTACGCCCCTGCGCCTTGAAGCCGCCGAGCGCGATCGCCGTCTGAGGGGTCAGCCCGACGTGACCCATCACCGGGATCCCCGAGCGAACGATCGCGCGGGCGCGGTCCACCGAGGGGCCGCCGCGCTCGAGCTTGACCGCGTCGCAACCCGCCTCCTTGACGAAGCGCTGCGCGTTCGCGACCGCCAGCTCGTTCGACCCCTCGTATGACCCGAAGGGCATGTCGCCGATCAGCAGCGGATGCTCCAGCCCGCGGCGGACGGCGCTCGCCATCATCAGCATCTCGTCCATGCCGACCGGAGTGGTCGCGTCGTGGCCGAGCACGACCATCGCCGCGGTGTCGCCCACCAGCACGATGTCTACGCCGGCCTCGTCGACGATCTGGGCGGAGGGGTAGTCGTAGGCGGTGACCATCACGATCGGCTCGCCGGCGCCCTTCATCTCTGCGATGCGCGGCAGCCTCACCGGCTGGCGGTCATCTCGGGACGACGTCTTGCGTGGTTCGGTGCTCATAGGAGCGCCTCCTGACTTGAATCGGGTGGCTCCTCGGCTCCGCCTGCGGAGCCCCCTCGCATAACGCCTTCCCCGAGCAGCACGGTGGGGTCGCTGTCGACCGCCATGACCTCGTTGCGGTCATCGACGTGGACGACGACGGGCGAGTAGCGCTCGAGGTCGTCCTCGTCGAAGGCGCCGAAGCTGGCGATGATGACCTTGTCGCCGGTACGGACGAGGCGGGCGGCGGCACCGTTCACCTGCACCGTGCCCGAGCCCTGCTCTCCCTCGATCGCGTAGGTGACGAAGCGGGCGCCGTTGTCGATGTCCCAGACGTGTACCTGCTCGTTGACCAGCAGGTCCGCCTGCCTCAGCAATTCGGGGTCCAGGGTGATGCTGCCGACGTATTCGACGTCACAGTCCGTGATCGTCGCGCGATGAATCTTTGACTTGAGCATCTGACGCTGCATCAGGCCTCCGTTTTCGGATTGATCAGGACGTTGTCGATGAGGCGGGCCTTGCCGACCCGGGCCGCGACCGCCACCAGCACCGGCCGCCCGTTCAGCTCGGCGATCGGCGAGAGGTCCTCCGCCGCGCGCGCCTCCACGTACTCCGGCTCGATCCCGGCCCCGCGAAGCTCTTGCTCCGCCGTCTCCACCAGGGCCTGCGTGGAGGTCTCGCCCGCGCGGGCCGCCTCCTCCGCGGCGCTCAGAGCGCGGGAGATGGCGGCCGCCCGCTCCCGCTGGCCCGCCGTCAGGTAGGCGTTGCGGGAGCTCAGCGCGAGACCGTCCTCCTCCCGGACGGTCGGCAGCACGGAGATCTCGACCGGGAAGTCCAGGTCCCTTGTCATCCGCTCGATCACCAGCGCCTGCTGAGCGTCCTTGCGGCCGAAGTAGGCGACATCGGGCTGGGCCGAGTTGAAGAGCTTGGCGACGATGGTGGTGACTCCGCGGAAATGGGAGGGGCCGCGGTGCTCCGGGTCGCCCTCGAGTACCCCGGCCAGCGAGTTGGCCACCTCGATCGAGGTGGCGAATCCCTCCGGGTACATCTGCTCGGCGTCCGGCGTCCAGAGCAGATCGACGCCCTCCAGGGCGGCGAGCTCGGCGTCCCTGTTCTCGTCCCTGGGGTAGGAGTCGAGGTCCTCCCCCGGGCCGAACTGGGTCGGGTTGACGAACAGGCTGACCACGACGACGTCGCACTCTCGGCGCGCGCCCCGCATCAGGGAGAGGTGGCCGTCGTGGAAGTAGCCCATCGTCGGGACCAGCCCGATGCGCTTCCCCGCGCGCCGGGGCTCGGCGAGGGCTTCGCGCAGCTCGCTCCGGGTGCGGACGACCTTCATGCGGACACCTCGTTGACCGATTCCGGGGCGAAGGCCTCGGCCCGCGCCGCCAGCGCCTCGTAGACGGGAAGGAGGTCGGGAGCGGCCTCGGCGAGGGCAGCTCGATGGCTCTCGACCGTGGCGCGGTCGCCGCGGGCGATCGGGCCGGTCAGCGCCGCCGGCCCGCGCTCGGCCCAGTTGGCCGCAGAGCGCAGGACGAGCGGCGCCAGCAACTCGCGTGCGTCGCCGATCCCGATCCGCTCGAATATCTCTGTTGCCGACTCCTCGAGCGCGATCAACAGGTTCGAGGCGATCGCTGCGGCGGCGTGGTAGGCGGCGCGGCTTTCCTCGGGGACCGCGAAGGGCTTCATGCCCAGCGCTTCGCCAAGCGACCGGGCGTAGGAGAGCCCCTGGTCGTCGGAGCCGGCGATTGCTGCGGGGGTGCCATCGACCGGCGTGTCCCCGTCGGCGAAGGTCTGCAGCGGGTGCAGCGAGAACGTCGAGGCGCCGCGTTCGGTGGCGGATGAAAGGGCGTCAAGGGTGCTCGCGCCGCTGACGTGGCCGACGAGCGGCGGAGGGGCGGCGATCCCATCGCACACATCGGCGATCGCGTCGTCCGGGACGCAGAGCAGCACGGCGCCGGCCCCGGCGCTGGCAGCGGTCGCCTCGTCGCCGGCTGCGAGTCGCACCTCTATCCTTGCGAGCTCGGCGGCCTTCGACAGGGAGCCGCCCACACGGCCACGGCCAACGACGACCAGCGGTCCAGGCGCGGCGCTCAGGGGGGAGGGGAGGGAATCCCGTTCCAGTTCCCGCATTGGAGATACCAGACGGTTGTCTTTAGAGGGACGAGTTTGTTCGCGGTGCTTGAAGTTCGATTGGGTCCGCGCTGTTTCGAGTCACGGCCCGCGGCAGAGTATAGAGAGCGGTCCTGGCCACCCGGCCAGTTCGTCTTGCGGCCCGAATCGCGTGAATCGACCCAATTTGCGGCTCGAAATCCGGCCCGGGCGGTCTTCCACCCGAACTACCATCAATCCGGTGCCGATCTACGAGTTCGCCTGTCAGTCGTGCGGCCACCGCTTCGAGGAGCTGGTCGGCTCCCATGTGGGCGTGGAGGCAGCCGAGGTCGCCTGTCCGGAGTGCGGGTCGACCGAGATCGAGCGCCTGCTATCCAGCTCGTACGCGCCGCTGCAACGCCAGATGACCCCGAACCAGCGCCGCCGCGCGGACGACAAGCGCGGGACCGACCGGGGTGGCGCCAAGGAGCGCTTCAAGCGGCAGCGCGCGGCCGAGAAACGCGCGGCCACGCGGCGTGCCGGAGGGAGCTCGTGAGCGACGCCGAGTCCCGCCGCCAGGCCCTGGTCGAGGTCTACAACGAGGCCTCGGTCTGTGAGCGCTGCCCGCTCTCGGAGACACGCCAGCGGGTCGTCTTCGGCGCCGGCAACGCGGACGCAGACCTGATGTTCGTCGGCGAGGCGCCGGGTGCCGAGGAGGACCGGCAGGGTCTCCCGTTCGTCGGCCGCGCCGGCGGTTTCCTCACCGAGCTGCTCGAGGGAATCGGGCTGCGGCGCGAGGACGTCTTCATCGCCAACGTCTTGAAATGCCGCCCGCCCGGCAACCGGGACCCGCAACCCGAGGAGATCGACTCCTGCCGACCGTATCTCGAGCAGCAGGTCGAGCTGATCCAGCCCCGCGTGATCTGCACGCTCGGCAACTTCGCAACGAAGCTGCTCACCGCCAATCAAACCGGCATCACCAAGGTTCGCGGCATCCCGCAGCAGCACCTGGTCGGCGGGAGGCACCTGTTCCTGCTGCCGCTCTTCCACCCGGCCGCAGGTCTGCGCACGCCTCGGGTGGCGGAGCAGTTGCGGGAGGACTTCCGCCAGATTCCGGACCTTCTCGCGCAGCCGGTTCCTGAGCCCGAGCCGCTTGTGGCCGAGCGCGAGCCCGAGCCGGACCAGATGGGCCTGTTCGGCGCTTGAAGACCGGCAGCGCCGCGGAGACCGAGGCGGTCGGAGAGCGCCTCGCCGCCGATCTCGGGCCCGGCGACGTCGTCCTGGTCAGCGGCGAGCTTGGGGCGGGAAAGACGACCCTGATTCGCGGTGCCTGCCGCGCGCTCGGCGTGAGCGACCCGGTCACCTCGCCGACCTTCACGATCGGGCACACCTACAGCGGGCGCCTGCCGGTTTCTCACCTTGATCTCTACCGGCTGGCCGACCTGAGCCAGGAGGATCCGGCACTGCTCGACGACTACCTCACCCCGGAGTCCGTTGCCTTCATCGAGTGGCCGGGCACGGCGGAGCCATGGCTGGAGCGCGTTACGCGCCGGGTCGACATCCGCCATGCCGGCGGGGACGAACGCGAGATCGACCTTTAGTAGCCGTACTGGCCGCTGCCACCGTTCTGATTCTGATTCTGGTTCTGGTTCTGGTTCTGGTCTTGGTTCTGGTTCTGCTGGATCTGGGTCTGGACGCTCTGCACCTGGCTCTGCACGCTCTGCGCCTGCTGCTGCACGCTCGTCACAGCGGTCGAGGCCTGGCTCAGCACGCTCTGGGCCTGTGAGCCGACGCTGTTGATCGCGTTGCTGACGCTGGCACTGTTGTTGTCGCTGCCGCATCCGGCCGCTCCGACACCGACGATCGCCAGGGCCGCCGCGGCTGCCCCCATACGCCGCAGATGCGAGGGCGCGCGCCAGCGCGACCCGTTTGGTGCTGACCTGCTGGACTGCTCGGACATGGTGTCTCTCCTTCTCCCGGGACCGATGGACGCCGAACCGCTTCCTCCCGCACTCTAGTGGTGGTCGTCCTCGGTATGGATACGGCGACCGCCGACGCCGTGGTGGGGGTGACCGCGGACGGCGAGGTGATCCGCGAGGCGCGCGTGGACCCCGGGCCCGATGGTCGCCCGCGCCACTCCCAGGTCCTCCTGCCCGAGATTGAGCGCAGCGTCGAGGCCACCGGAGGCTGGGAGAGGATCGACCGGATCGCCGTCGGGATAGGCCCGGGTTCATTCACCGGCCTGCGGATCGGCATCGCCACCGCGCGCGGGCTCGCTCAGGCGCGGGAGATCCCGATCGTCCCGGTGGGCTCATTGGCCGCCCTGGGACGCGGGATATGCGCTGGAGGAGGCGATGGCAAGCCGCTGGCCCTGCCGGTGTTCGACGCTCGCCGCGGCGAGGCGTTCGCGGCGCTGGTCGAGCAGGAGGGAGCCGAGCTCTGGCAGCCGTTCGTCGCGCCACCCGCAGAGCTGGCCGATCGAGTCCGGAGCCTCGATCGACCGTGCCTGGCGGCCGGGGACGGGGCGCTACGATTCGCCGCAGAGCTGGAGGCCGCCGGCGCCACGGTTGCCCCGCCCGAGGACCCAATCCACCGGCTAGCGGCAATCGACGTTTGCGCGGTGGGGGAGGCGGCATCGCAGGCGTCACCGGACCAGATCCAACCCCTGTATCTGAGACCGCCCGATGCAAAGAAATGGCTTGAGCGAGATCATGGAGTCCCCGGGGGATGAGCGGGGCGATCTCAGGCTGCGGCGGCTGGGCTATGGGGACCTGCCCTCGGTCATCTCGATCGAGCGCCGGTCGTTCCCGACCCCCTGGTCGCTGGCGATGTTCGTGCTGGAGCTGTCCAAGCCATCCGGCATCTGCCTTGCGGCCGAGGATGACGACGGCCTGATCGGCTACCTGGTCTGCGCGCGTTACGACGACGTCTGGCACCTGATGAACGTCGCCGTCCATCCCGAGCGGCGCCGGCGCGGGGTCGCGACCGACCTGATCGAACGACTCTTCGAGGAGGCCGGCGAAGGCTCTCGCTTCACCCTGGAGGTCCGCGTCTCCAACGCCCCGGCGATCGAGATGTACCGCCGCTTCGGGTTCCGCTCGGCCGGTCGCCGTCGCCGCTATTACCACGACAACGGCGAGGACGCACTGATCATGTGGCTGGAGGCCGCCGAGGGCGCCTCGGTCGCTTGAGTCTGCTCGCGCTCGAGACCTCCTGCGACGACACCTGCGCCGCGGTCGTCGACGGGGCCCGGATCCTCTCCAACGTCGTCTCCTCCCAGGCGGAGTTCCACGAGCGCTACGGGGGGGTCGTCCCGGAGGTCGCCTCACGGCACCATCTCGAGCTGGTCAACGCGGTGGTTGCGGCCGCGCTGGAGGATGCGGGTGCGACCCTGGACGACGCCGAGGCCATCGCCGTCACTCAGGGCCCCGGGCTGATCGGTGCGCTGCTGGTCGGGCTGAGCTCCGCCAAGGCGCTGGCCGCGGCCCATCGCAGGCCGCTCATCCCGGTCGACCACCTGCACGGCCACGTCGCCGCCAACTTCCTCGAGCCCGATGCGATGGAGCCCCCCTTCCTCTGCCTGATCGCGAGTGGCGGCCACACCCTGCTCGCCGGTGTCCGCCGGCATGGCTCGTTCGAGACCCTCGGCTCGACGGTCGACGACGCGGCCGGCGAGGCCTTCGACAAGGGCGCTCGCCTGCTCGGCCTCGGATATCCGGGAGGGCCGGCGATCCAGCGCGCCGCGGAGTCCGGCGATCCGGAGGCCTTCGAGTTCCCGGTGGCGATGAGCGAGCGCGGCCTCGATTTCAGCTTCAGCGGGCTGAAGACCTCGCTCGTCTACCGGGCCCGGGATCTGGGCGCGGAGGAGACCGAGCGCCGGCGAGCCGACCTTGCCGCCTCATACCAGCGCGCGATCGTCGATCAGCTCATGGCGAAGCTCAAGCGCGCCTCCGGATCGGGCGACTGGCCGGCGATCGCGCTGGGCGGCGGTGTGGCGGCGAACGCCGAGCTGCGGGGTCGCGCACAGGCCCTCTGCGACGAGCTCGGCCTGCGCCTGAAGCTGGTGCCGATCTCGCTCTGCACCGACAACGCTGCGATGATCGCCTCGGCCGCCCGGTACACGGAGCCGATTCCCTATCCCGACTATCTGGGGTTCGATGCGAGCGCCGAATCGACGCGCCTCGCTGTCTAGACGATGGGGCGCGTCGACAGAGGCGCGGTCGCCTGATGAAGCGACTGGTTCTGTACGCGCGGCCTGACTGCCACCTCTGCGATCAGGCTCGCGCCGGCCTGGAGAAGCTGCTGGCGGACGGCGCCTCGTTCGAGCTGGAGGAGATCGACATCGAAACCGACGACGATCTGCTCAAGCGGTACCTCGAGCGCATCCCCGTGATCGAGCTGGACGGCGAGATCGTCTGCGAGCTCTGGCTGGACGCGGACGGCTTGAGGGCCCGGCTCGATACCTTGTCAGCATGATCGAGGACGTGGCGGCCGAGACCGCCGAGCAGGCCTCGGAGCTCACGGATGGGGACCGCCTCTCACTCGGAGTCGCCGCGAGGCTCTCGCGCTATCTCCAGGTGCTGACCCAGGCCCGGAAGATGGGGAAGGACACGATCTCCTCGCAGGAGCTCTCGGACTACACCCACATCAACTCGACGCAGATCAGGCGAGACCTCTCGGGCTTCGGCAAGTTCGGCAAGCGCGGGGTCGGCTACAAGGTGGATTCGCTTGTCCGGGAGATCCGCAAGATCCTCCGGACGGCGGGCCAGCACAACATCGCCCTGTTCGGCGCGGGGCATCTGGGCCTGGCGATCGCGAGCTCGGACATCTTCGCCGACCACGGCTTCAGGATCGTGGCGATGTTCGACGTCGACCCGACGGTGATCGGTCGCCGGGTCGGCGGACTCGAAGTGCGCTCCTTCGACGACATCGACTCGGTGGTCGAGGGCGAGCAGGTCGTCGTCGGCGTCCTCGCGGTTCCGGCCGACGCGGCCCAAGAGGTCGCCGACCGCCTCGTCAAGGCAGGGGTCAAGATCATCTTCAACTACTCCGAGCGCCTCCTGCAGGTGCCGCCGGACGTCACGGTTCACACCTCCAGCCCGGCGGTGGACCTGCTCTACGCCCTCTACTTCTATTTGACCTAGGCCGGTCTCCTGAGACGGTGACAACCGATCCGGATCCACAGCACGACGGGCTGAACCTCGACGAGGTCAGGGAGACCTTCGAGTCCTCCACCGACTTCACCGTCGGGATCGAGGAGGAGTTCGCGATCCTCGATCCGGCGGTCCTCGACCTCGAGCACCGCTTCGAGGAGATGCAGGCGGCCTGCCTGCGAGACGACCTGCTGGCGCCCGCGGTCAAGGGCGAGCTGATCGACACGGAGATCGAGATCCGCTCCGGCCGCGGCGAGACCTTTGCCGACGCCGCCGATCGGCAGCGGGCTCGGCGGGAGCGGCTGTTCGGGATCGCGGATGAGATGGGCGTGGCCCTGGCGGCGATGGGGACGCACCCCTGGGCCAGCTACCTGGACCAGCACATCATCCAGACCGAGCACTACCGCCGTCTCGAGGGGGATCTGCGCTGGGTCGCCCAGCGCAACAACACCTGGAGCCTCCATGTTCACGTCGGGATCCAGGGCCCTGATCGTGCGGTCGCCGTGTCCGACCGGATGCGCGAGGTGCTGCCGCCACTGCTCGCACTCTCCGCCAACTCCCCGTTCCTCGATCATCGCGACACCGGACTGCACTCGGTGCGCACGGAGATCTTCACCCGCACCTTCCCGCGCTGCGGCGTCCACGAGCCCTTCGGGGACTGGCGCACCTACGCGGACTTCGTCCGCCTCCTGCAGCAGACCGATTCGATCGTCGAGGCGACCCAGCTCTGGTGGAGCGTGCGCCCCCATCACTCATTTGGCACGGTCGAGGTGAGGATCTGCGATGCGCAGACTCGCGGCGACGAGTCGCTGAACCTGGCGGCCCTGATGGCCGCATGCGTGGCACAGTCGGCCATCGACATCGACGATGGGGTCTCGGCCGAGACCGGCGGCGGTTTTTGTGGCCGCCTTGGTGTCGGCCAGCGCGAGATCGAGGAGAACCTCTGGCGCGCGATTCGCTTCGGGATGGATGGCGAGATGATCGACTTCCGCGAGGGGCGGCTGAAGCCCACGCGAGCGGTGCTCGAGGAGCTGCTGGCGTGGACGGAGCCTGCCCGGCAGGCCCTCGCGCTGGAGGTGGAGATACCCGAGGACAACGGCGCACAGCGGGCGTACGCGCGCTTCGCCGAGGGTGCCCCGATCGAGGAGATCTACCGGCGAGCAGTGGCGGAGACCCGCAAGACCTACGCACCGGAAGGAGCCGTCAGTGGCAGATGAAGAGCAGCAGGAAAGCCCGGATCAGCCGACCGAGGAGGAGATGCGCGCCCAGCTCGAGGAGGAGATCCGGAAGGTGCGGGTCGAGGACGTCGTCCTGCAGAGCGTGGTCAGCATCCTCAACCTGTCCGCGCGGCGGATCGCGAAGGACGACGAGCGCGACCTGGAGCAGGCCAAGGTCGGGATCGACGCCGGCCGAGCGCTGGTCGACCTGGTCAGCCCGGAGGCGCAGCCGCAGCTCCGCCAGGCGATCTCCGAGCTGCAGGTGCTCTACGCCAAGCACGCGGGTGAGGAGACGGGCGAAGGGGGCGCGGAAAGTGCTCCTGAGCAGGGATCTTCTGAGCAGCCGAAGGGCGACTCGGGGCTTTGGACGCCCCCGACGTCCGATTGACGGGTAGACTGCCGCGCCGCTTTCACACGAACCTGACGGGAGTCACAGTTGACTAAGTTCTTGACCGATTACGGAGTCGTCGTCGCGCTCGGCTGCGCGGGTGCCGCGGTGGTGTACGGCCTGCTGGTCACCCAGCGCCTGCTCGCCAAGTCGCCCGGAAACGAGCAGATGCAGGAGATCTCGGGCGCGGTGCAGGAAGGCGCCAGCGCGTACCTGAAGCGCCAGTACATGATCATCGCCGGGGTCGGCGTGGTCGTGGCGATCCTGCTGATCCCGCTGCAGAATGTGCAGACGGCCATCGGCTTCGTGGTCGGCGGCGTCCTCTCCGGCTCGGCCGGGTTCATCGGCATGAACCTCTCGGTTCGCGCCAACGCCCGTGTCGCCGAGGCGGCGCGCGGCGGCATTCCGCCGGCGCTGGACATCGCCTTCAAGGGGGGCTCGGTGACAGGATTGCTCGTCGTCGGCCTCGCGCTGCTGGGCGTCGCAGGCTACTTCGGCGCGCTGCTGATCTTCACCGACCTCTCCGACAAGGAGTGCGTCGACGCGCTCGTCGGGCTCGGCTTCGGCGGCTCGCTGATCTCGGTCTTCGCCCGGCTCGGCGGCGGCATCTTCACCAAGGCCGCGGACGTCGGAGCGGACCTGGTCGGCAAGATCGAGGCGGGGATCCCCGAGGACGATCCGCGCAACCCCGCGGTGATCGCGGACAACGTCGGCGACAACGTCGGCGACTGCGCCGGCATGGCCGCCGATCTCTTCGAGACCTACGCCGTAACCGCCGTGGCCGTGATGCTCCTCGGCGTGATCACCTTCACCGGCTTCACCCGCGAGGTCGCGATCTACCCGCTCGCCATCGGCGCCGTGGCGATCATCGCGTCGATCATCGGTGCCCTTTCCGTGCGCACCCGGACCGGCAACGTGGAGGCCGCGCTCTACCGAGGTCTCGCCGTCTCGGCGGTGCTGTCGGCGGCCGCGTTCTACCCGATCACCAAGTGGCTGATGAACGATCCCCTGGGCGGCAACGCGCTGGGCAACACGACCGTCACCGACCTTTGGCTCTGCGGCCTGATCGGCGTCGGCGTCACGGCCCTGCTCTTCGTCCTCACGGACTACTACACCTCGACCCGGTTTCGGCCCGTGCGGACGATCTCCAGGGCCTCGGAGACCGGTCACGCGACCAACATCATCCAGGGGCTCGCCCAGGGCCTGCAGTCCACCGCCCTGCCCGTGCTCGTGATCGCCATCGCGATCCTCGGCTCCTGGAAGCTGGCCGGCGGCGGCACGTCCGGCATCTACGGCATCGGCGTCGCGGTGATGGCGCAGCTTTCGCTGACCGGGCTGATCGTCGCGCTCGACGCGTTCGGCCCGATCACCGACAACGCGGGCGGGATCGCGGAGATGGCGGACCTGCCCCAGGATGTGCGGGACATCACCGATCCCCTGGATGCCGTAGGCAACACGACGAAGGCGGTCACGAAGGGGTACGCGATCGGCTCGGCTGCTCTGGCCGCGCTGGTGCTCTTCGACGCCTTCACGCACGAGCTCCAGACGGAGGCGGGCGGCCATGCGCTGAGCTTCCAGATCTCCGATCCGCCCGTGCTGATCGGCCTCTTGATCGGCGGGATGATGGTCTACCTGTTCGCGTCGCTGGCGATCGAGGCAGTGGGCCGCGCCGGCGGTCAGGTCGTCGAGGAGGTCCGCCGTCAGTTCCGCGAGAAGCCGGGGATCATGAAGGGCAAGGACAAGCCCGAGTACGGCCACGCCGTGCGCCTGGTCACCGCCGCGGCTCAGCGCGAGATGATCCTGCCGTCGCTGATTCCGATCGTGATCACGGTGATCGTCGGGTTGATCTCCTACCAGGCCCTCGGAGGTCTGCTGATCGGCGTGATCGTCGTCGGCATCTTCATGGCGATCTCGATGACCGCCGGAGGTGGGGCCTGGGACAACGCGAAGAAGCTGATCGAGGACGGTGAGTTCGGCGGCAAGGGCTCCGAGGCCCATGCGGCCGCGGTCACGGGCGACACGGTTGGCGATCCCTACAAGGACACGGCCGGTCCGGCGATCAACCCGATGATCAAGGTGGCGAACATCGTGGCAATCCTGATCATCCCGATCATCGGGGGCCTGCCCGGCTGATCGCGGGTGCAACCCGTTTAATGGGGGCGTGAATCAGCGTCGGCGCTCCTCGCCGGACGAGGGCTACCAGCTCGCGGTCCGGGTTTTCTCGGTGATCATCATCGGCTTCGGGCTGCTGATGCTGGTGCTCACGCTGGCGCGGGGAGGAGGCCCCCTGGCCGTCGGGGTGCTGTTCGGGTTGCTGTTCATCGCCCTCGGCTCCGGGAGGCTGTACCTCTCGATGCGCGGATGAGGGAGTTGGGGAGATGAGAGCGAAGCGCTGGCTCGGGGTGCCGTTCCTGTACTCGGCCGCATCCGCCGCGGTCGGCTTCTCGATCTACTTCTCGATCGGCGTGGTCGCCGACCGCGGGCTGGGGCTGACGCCGCTGATCTTCCTGGTGGCGGGACTGATGTTCGCGCTCACGTCGCTGTCCTACGTGGAGGGCGGCGCGATGCTCCGCGAGCGCGGCGGGTCGGCGACGTTCGCGCGTCACGCGTTCAATGAGCTGATCAGCTTCATCGCCGGCTGGGCGATCCTGATCGATTACGTGATCGTGATCGCGGCGGCGGCGATCACGGTCTCCCACTACCTGACCCCGATCTCCGGCCGCTTCGGCGGGGGGGACGTGGAGCTCGCGGTGGCGATCGTGGTGATCGGCCTGGCGGCCATCCTCAACATCGCGGATGTCACCGGGCGCAACCGCCAGGTCCGGCTCGTGGTGCTGGCGCTCGCCGAGCTCGGGCTGCAGCTGCTGGTGATCATCGTCGGGCTGATCGTCGTCCTTCATCCGGATCGGCTCACCGACCAGCTCGATCTCTTCACGTCGCCCAGCGTCAAGGACATCGTCTACTCGCTGGTGATCGCGACGATCGCCTACGCGGGCATCGAGGCGGCGAGCGACCTGGCGCCGGATCTCGAGTTCGAGCCGGGCGACCTGAAACGGGTGCTCGGGGTCGGTGCGATCGCCATCCCCTTGATCTATGCGGGGATCGCTGCGGTCGCCCTGATGGCGGTGCCGGTCGTGCCGGGGCCGCACGGGCCCGAGACGGCGCTTGCCGGCCAGTACATCGAGGAGCCCGTGCTGGGAGTGGTGCGCAACTACGACCCGAGCTGGGTCGCGGACTTCATGAAATGGGCGGTGATGCTGGTTGCCGTGCCGGTGCTGTTCTGGGCGGCGAACACCGCGATGCTCGGCCTTTCCCGGCACGTCTACGTGCTCGCGACCAACCGGCAGATCCCGAGCTGGGCGGGGAAGCTCGAGCGCAACTACTCGACGCCCTACATCGCGATCCTGATCGCCGCGGTTCTAGCGCTCGCCTTGGCGATACCGGGTGACATCCGCTTCCTTGCCCGCGTCTACGCCTTCGGAGCACTGCTCGCGGTGACGATCGCCCAGATCTCGATCGTCCGTTTACGGGTCGTCGAGCCCGACCTCGAACGGCCGTACAGCGTGCCGTGGAACGTCCGGCTGGGCTCGCACCGGCTGCCGCTGCCAGCGATCGCGGGGGCGCTGATCAGCGGGCTCGCCTGGGTCAGCGTCTTCCTGCTGCACCGAACCGCCGTCTACGTCGGCGGCGGCTGGATGCTGTTCGGCCTGGTCTTCTACGTGATCTACCGCCGCTATGTGGAGGGAACGCCCCTGACCCGGCGCGTTCAGGTTCCCGAGGCGTCGTTGAAGAAACAGCCGGCGGAGGTGGAGTACTCCACGATCCTGGTGCCGGTGTTCGGCACGCAGCTCGACGACGACATCGTCAGCACGGCGGGCAGGCTTGCCGACGCCGAGGTCGAGAAGGGCGAGCGCCCGCCACGGCTGGACGTCGTCTACGTGGCCGAGATGCCGCTCACGGTCCCGCTCGATTCCCCGCTGCCGAGGGCGGTCAAGGAGCACGGGGAGCGAGCGCTCGAGCGCGCCCGCGAGGTCGGCGACGAGTACGAGAACGTCGAGGTGACCACGAACCTCGTCCCCGCCCGCTCGATGGGGTCGGGGATCATCGAGGAGGCGCGGGAGAAGGGCGCGGAGGTGATCGTCATGGGAGCTGAACCGCCCACCAGGATCAGGGGCGGCGCTGTCCTCGGCGGTATCGGGGGCGCCCGTCCCGAGGAGATCGGCGAGGTGACTGAATATGTGTTGAAGCGCGCGCCCTGCCGCGTCCTGTTGACGGCCCCGCCGGAAGAGGCGTGATTACGCCGGAGCCTTGGTGCTCGCGGGGGAGCGCCGCCCGTTCGCCTTGACGCTGCGGCGCCGTACTCGCTTGGTGGCGGTGAGCTCGCGAGCGCGATGGCTCCAAGTCGCAAGCCAGGCAGGAACCTCACGCGCCGGCAGCGGCTTGGCGATCAGGAATCCCTGGGCGCGCTCACAGCCCATGCTGCGCAGCTGCCGCCAGGCCTCCTTCGTCTCGACGCCCTCCGCCACAACCGCCAGGCCCATCTGGTGAGCGAGGTGAATCGTCGAGCGGATGAGGGTCCGGTCCTCGTCCTCGTCCAGGGCGGCGACGAGCGAGCGGTCGATCTTCAGCTCCTCGATCGGAAGGCTTTGCAGCTGCCGGAGGGAGAAATGGCCGGTCCCGAAATCGTCGATGGAGATGGTGGCGCCCAGCTCGCTCAGCTGACCGAGCAGCTCCGCGACGACGCCGGCATCGCCGAGCAGCCCTTCCTCGGTGACCTCGAATTGGACGGCCTCGCCGGGCAGGCCGGACGCCGCCAGGGCGCCGGCGACGAACTCGGGGAGGCTCCGGTCAGAGCCTGAAAGGTTCCCGAGCGGGAGGTTCAGGGAGAGCTGCATGCCCAGGCCGGACCGCCACCAATCGCCGGCCGCACGTGTCGAGAACTCGATCACGCGCTCGGTCAGCGCGGGCATGTGGCCGCCGGCCTCGACCCGGTCGAGGAAATCCCGCGCGGGGATCACCCCCAGATCCGGATGGGCCCATCGGGCCAGCGCCTCGACTCCGACGACTCGGGCGCTGCGGAGGTCCACCTTCGGCTGAAAATGGGCCTGGATCTCCCCCTGGTTCAGGGCGCGCGCGATATCGGAGTCCGATCGCTCGGCCCTGCCTTCTTGAGTTGGGATCGAAGTCATGCTGGTCCGTCAGCGATCCCCCCGTGAGCTCGCCGCGCGCACCGGCGCGCGTGAACCGTCGGTGAAGTGTTGATGCGACCCCACTTTTCTACAAGGGGTCGAACTACCACCCGAAGTCAGTAGTTGTCCCGGATCGCCCGGCACGCCCGGGCGTCGGCGTCGCAGATCACAGGACTAAGATCCGAACCGAATGTTCGTTCTCATCGTTGGCTGCGGGAGGGTTGGGTCCTCCGTTGCGCGGACCATGCTCCGGGAGGGGCATGAGGTTTCGTGCCTGGACGAGGATCCGGAGGCGCACGCGCGCCTCGAGGTCAACCTCGACCGCTCCTGGGAGGACTCCGGCGGCCAGTTCACCGTCGGCACGGGGCTCGAGGAGGAAGCGCTCACCTCGGCCGGCATCGAGCGGGCCGACGCCTTCATCGCATCGACCGACGGCGACAACACGAACATCGTCATCGCCCAGATCGCCAAGCGGAAGTTCAACGTCCCGACGGTGATCGCGCGGATTCTCGATCCGCTGCGCGCCGAGTGGTACGAGAAGCAGGGCGTCAACACGGTCTGCCCCACCCGGGTCGCGATCGAGATGCTGGAGAAGGAGGTCCTGGAGGCCGCCGGAAGTGGCTAGCTGATGGGCGCGGGCAAGTACATCATCATCGCGGGGGCCGGAAAGGTGGGTTGGAACCTCGCCCGGGAGCTGCTCGACAAGGGCAACGAGGTCACCGTGATCGAGGACAACCGGAACCGGTACACGACGGTCGAGCAGGAGCTCGAGCACAACATCCAGTTCGGGGACGCCTCGGAGCTTTGGGTTCTGGAGCGGGCGGGTATATCCCGAGCCGACATGGTGATCGCGGTGACCGGCGACGACGAGGACAACATGCTGATCTGCCAGGTGGCGAAGGAGAAGTACCTCGTCGACCGGATCATCGCCCGCGTCAACAACCCGCGAAATCGACCCCATTTCGAGCTGCTGGGCATCAAGCCCTATGTGTCGGCGACCGACCTGATCCTCCGGCTGCTGGAGCACGAGGTTCCCGAGTACGGCCTGGTGCACCTGCTCGACCTGCCGGAGGAGCGGCTGGAGATCATCGAGATGTTGCTCGCCGACGACAGCAGGGTGGCGGGGCATCGGGTCGGGGACCTCAACATGCCCGAGGGCAGCCTGCTGATCTCGATCCTGCGCGAGGGTCAGGGCGGGTTCGTGCCGACACCCGACACCGTGCTCGAGGCGGGCGATGAGGTCCTGGCGGTGCTGGATCCCGGGCTGGAGGAGGAGCTGAAGGTGTTCTTCGGCTCGGACGGTGCCGCGGCAGGTTGAGTATCTGCTGATCGGGGGCTTTGCCTCCGGCTACTGCGCCGCCGAGCTGCGAAAGCGCGGGGCGGATGGAGACATCCTGTTGGCCGGGAGGGAGCCGGAGCCGCCGTACGAGCGGCCACCGCTCTCCAAGGAGTACCTGCGCGGGGAGTCGAAGCGAGAGGACGCCTACGTCAACCCGGTCTCCTGGTATGAGGAGAACGGGGTGGAGCTGAGCAGCGGGACCAACGTCATGTCCCTGGACCCGGAGGCGCGGACGGCAAAGCTGCAGGGCGGGGAGGAGGTCGGCTTCGAGAAGGCGCTGCTGGCCACCGGCGCGAACGTGAACATCCTTCGGGTCGAGGGCGCGGCCCAGGAGGGGATTCACTACCTGCGGGCGTTCGGCAACTCGGACGGGATCCGGGAGGCGGCGGAGGGCGCCGAGCGGGTCGTGCTGATCGGCGGGAGCTACATCGGCTGCGAGGTGGCGGCCTCGCTTAAGTCGAAGGGGACTGACTGCGCGATCGTGATGATGGAGGACGTGGCGCTGTCCCGGACCTTCGGGGACGAGGCGGGCCGCTGGTTCCACGAGCTGCTCGAGTCGAAGGGGATCGAGATCCACGGGGGCGAGACGCTCGAGGCGTTCGAAGGTGACGGCGACGTCAGGGGAGTCGTTACCGAGAGCGGCAAGGTGATCGAGGGTGATGTGGTCGTGGTGGGCGCGGGAGTGAAGCCCGACGTGATGCTGGCCCAGAAGGCGGGGTTGGAGATCGAGGACGGGATCGTCTGCGACGAGACCCTGCAGACGTCGGTCGAGGGGATCTACGCCGCGGGTGACGTCTGCTCCTACGAGAGCCGGGTGCACGGCAGGCGGCTGCGGGTCGAGCACTGGGACGTCGCGATGCAGCAGGGACAGCACGCGGCGCGCTCGATGATGGGCGACGCCACGCCATACGAGGTGGTGCCGTATTTCTTCAGCGACCTGGCGGACTGGGCCGGGCTCGAGTACGTCGGGCCGGCGACCGACTGGGATGAGGTCATCTGGCGCGGCGACCGCGACGCGGGCGAGTTCGCGGTCTTCTATTTGAAGGATGGGAAGGTCGCTGGCGCTCTGACGGTGGAGAGCTCGGAGGAACTGGCGCACGCGCGGACGCTGCTGGCTGAGGGCGTGGACGTGGCCGGCGATAGGGCGAAGGCCCTGCTCCGGGACCCGGACAGCGACCTCGCTGAGCTCACGCCGTGACGGATACGAACCCTTGACGTGTTCTATGAAGCTGCCCGGGATGGACTCGAACCACCGTTTCTCGGTCCAGAGCCGAGCGTCTTGCCACTAGACGACCGGGCACCGCTTCCTCAGGACTAATCCATCGCGAAGCGCCCCAAGCGTAACGCGCTGCGCTCCCAGCGGGCTCCCGAGGCGTCCGATCAATAGGCGAACATATGTGTGGGCTATCCGCCTCGCTCCACCAGACGCTAGATCTGGTGGTCTCGGTCGGTCCCTTGCCTGCCGACCTCGCCGCCGACGATCGCTCGGAGCGGAATCGGCTCAGTGAGGACCGCCTCCTCGAGCAGCCGGTAGAAGAGCAGCCCGACGTGCCGCGAGTGACGGCGGTTGAAGCGGAAGGTGAACTCGTCCAGGTAGTAGTCGAGCTGGTGGGGCTGAACGGAGCCCTGGTGGGTGCCGAGCAGCCAGCGCTTGAGCAGCGCCAGGGTGCGGTGGACGTGCGGCATCGAGCGCGAGGCCGGCGCGCCGGAGCGCGAGACGTTGATCGGCTCGTGCTCGTAGCCGATCTCGGGAAGGCCCTTGTAGGCGTTCCAGCCGTCGGTGCGGACCGCCGAGCCCGGCTCGACCGCGTCGAAGATGAACTGCTCGAGGGCCGCCTTATCGGCAACCTCGACGCGTGAGAGCCGGATCCGCCCGGCGCTCTCACGCTTCGCGCCCTCGCGCACCTCGACGGCGACCAGGACGACCGACTTGTCGGCCGTCTGGCGCCCCGCCATGCCTACCTCACGGCCGCCGACGTAGCCCTCGTCGACCTCGACCAGCCCCGAGAGCAGCTCGCGCCCCGGGCGGACCATCGCCCGACGGAGCTTGTGCAGGTGCGCCCAGGCGGTCTCGTAGGAGCCCAGGCCCATCGCCCGTTGCATGCCGAGGGCGCTCATCCCCTGCTTCTGGGCGACCAGCTGCCAGATCGCCGCGAACCACTGCCGAAGCGGCGTGCGGGTGCCCGCGAAGAGCGTCCCCGCGCTCACCGAGCTCTGCCGGCGGCAGGCGCCGCAGAGCCAGAGCCCGCGCTTGGTCTTCCAGGCCTCGGCTGAGCCGCACGCCGGGCAGCGAAAGCCTCCCGGCCAGCGCAGCCGCTCGAGGTAGGCGCGGCAGTCGTCCTCCTCGGCGAAGAAGCGCTGGAACTCCGGCCAGGTGCGCGGATAGTCACGACCTGCCGCCGGTCGACGCTCGCCTAACCCGCCCTGGGAGAGATCCGCCACCCGCCACTAGATACAGCGTCAGGTGGACGGAAGCAGATACCCCGCACATATGTTCGCATGAGCGGCAAACGCGGAAAGCGGGTCATCGATTGGATGGCGGTTCAGACCTGGTACGAGGCGGGTCACACTCGCGATCAGTGCATGGAGCAGTTCGGCTTCTCAAAACGGTCCTGGCGGGAGGCGGTGGGTCTCGGCCTCGTTGTGGCCCGAACCCCCGGGACGCAGGTCGGACCCGATTCGACGCGGTACAAGGTGGAACAAGGTCTTCGCGCGGGCAAGAGCTACCGGCAGATCGCTGAGGAGATAGGGGTCACGAAATCGACAGTCGCCTTTCATGCAAGGAGACTCGGCCGGCGGGTCGACGAGCGTTTCAATCGACGCTACGACTGGGATGCGGTGCAAGATGCGCACGACAAGGGGATGCGGGCCCTTGAGTGCTGTCGCCACTTCGGCTTCTCGCGGGCAACGTGGAGTGCCGCTGTCAAGCGCGGGGACATCATTCCTCGGTCGCATTTGATCCCACTGGATCAATTGCTGGTTCGCGGGCGACGAACCAGCAGAGGCCATTTGAAGACCAGATTGATCGGGGCAGGGCTGAAGGAGAACCGCTGCGAGATCTGTGGGTTGACTACCTGGCTTGGCCAGGCGATTGGACTGCAGCTGCATCACAAGAACGGAGACAAGCTCGACAATCGCCTCGCGAATCTGCAGATTCTTTGCCCAAACTGTCATGCGCAGACGGATACCTGGGGCGGCCGGAATGGGCATCGAAAGCCGGATGGGCGCCTGCGGCTGGTCAATCCCGAGGCGGCCTAGTTCCGTTTCACATCCTTGCTACCTTGCGCGGCCGTATGTGGCGTGCGCGGCACCTTGTCGTCCTCGCCGGGGCAGTGGGCGCGGGGATCGTGCTTTCGGCCTGCGGCGGTGACAGCTCACCGGAGACCCCGATCGTGGTCCCGACCGAGACGTCTCAGGCCTCAACGGGCCAGGCCGACTTCATCTCTCAGGCCGACTCGGCGTGCGCCGAGGCGAACGCCTCGATCGAGCAGTTCGCCGCCGCCGGCCAGGGCGAGAGCGAGGCAGCCCAGATCGCGCAGCTGCGGCAGGGCGTCATCGACACGATCAAGCAGCTCAACCCGCCGAGCGACACCAATCTCGACGCCTTCCTGAAGGCGATGTCAGACGAGGTCTCCGCCGGGCAGAAGATCGGCCTGGCCGTCCAGCGCGGCGAGGACCCGTCCGCGTTCGAGACCCAGCTCGACAGCGCCAAGTCCCAGGCCGAATCGGCCGCCTCCGCCTACGGCTTCAAGCAGTGCGGCGCCGCGATCAGCTCCTCCAGCTCCAGCTCGAGCAGCAGCAGCAGCAGCTCGAGCGCCGGCAGCAGCGGCACCGTCACCCCGAGCGCTCCGAGCTCCTCGAGCGGCACCGCCGGCGGCACCTCCGGCAGCTCCGGGACGAGCGGAAGCAGCGGCACCTCCGGTTCGTCAGGCGGCTCCGGCTCGTCCGGCTCCGGCGGCATCGGCCCCGGCTAGCGGCCGTCTGTGGCCGTAGATCCGGCGGCGGTGTTTGTGGCCGCCGATATAGGGCGAAGCAAGGATCTACGCAGCGGCGAGGTCCGCCCAGGTCCCGTAGAGCTCCGCGTACCGGCCGCCGGCCGCGATCAGCTCGTCGTGCGTACCGCTCTCCGCGATTCGCCCGTTCTCGAGCACGGCGATCCGCCCCGCGCCGCGAATCGTCGAGAGCCGGTGGGCGATCACGATCGCCGTTCGTCCCTGGAGCAGCCGTTGCAGACCCAACTCGATCGCGCGCTCGGTCCGCACGTCCACGTTCGAGGTCGCCTCATCGAGGATCAGGATCCGCGGCTCGGCCAGCAGCGCCCTCGCGAAAGCGATCAGCTGGCGCTGCCCGGCTGAAAGCGCGACTCCCCGTTCGCCGACCTCCGCGTCGAACCCGCCCGTCATCCGCCGGATGAAGTCACCCGCGCCGATCGCGTCGGCGGCCGCCTCGATCTCCTCGTCGGATGCATCGGGTCGCCCGAACGCGATGTTCTCCCGCACCGTCCCCGAGAAGAGGAACCCCTCCTGCGGCACGATCCCGAGCTGGCTGCGCAGGCAGGTCGAGCCCAGATCGCGCAGGTCGTTGCCGTCGACCAGGACCCGGCCCCGCTGCGGGTCGTAGAAGCGGGAGACCAGCTTCGCGAAGGTTGACTTCCCTGCGCCCGTCTCGCCGACCAGCGCCAGGGTCTGGCCTGCGGGGACGTGGATCGAGACGTCCTCGAGCGCCCACGAGTCTGCTTCGGGCTCCTCCTCCAGCGTCTCGATCAAGCCGCTGGACCGCTTCAGGCCGGCCGACTTGTCGAGCCCGTAGGAGAACCAGACGCCCTCCATCTCGATCTCACCGCGCAGCGTCCCGGGGTCGAGCGCATCCGGCTTGTCGATCATGTCCGGCTCGGTGTCGAGCAGGTCGAAGATCTTGTCGAGCGCGGCCATTCCCTGCTGGTAGGTGGTGTAGAGGTTGGAGAGCTGCTGGATCGGGTCGAAGAAGGTCGACAGGTACCCGACGAACGCCACCACGACGCCGATCTGCGCGTTCCGCGCGGACTCGGTCGCCAGGTCGAGCGCCTGGTAGCCGCCGTAGAGCAGGATCACCGCGGTTCCGATCGCCGAGAGCAGCTCGACCGCGGGGAAGTACGAGGCGTTCAGGTAGACCGTCTTCAGGTTCGCCTGGCGGTTGAGCTCGTTGAGCTCCGCCATCCGCTCGACATGGCGACGCTCCTGGGCGAAGCTCCGCACGACCCGCACACCGCTCAGGGTCTCCTGCAGGTAGGCGGTCACCTCCGCGATCCGCTCACGCGTGATCCGGTAGGCGCTCGCCGCCACGATCCGGAAGACGAGGCTCGCGATCGCCAGCAGCGGCAGCGTCAGGAACACGACCAGCGCCAGCTGAACGTCAGCGATCAGCATGATCACGACGACCCCGACCAGGGTCAGCGTGCTGGAGAAGAGCGTCACGACACCGCTGCTGATCAGCTGGTCGAGCGCGTCGACGTCGTTGGTGATGCGAGAGATCAGCACCCCCGGCCGGTTGCGGGTGAAGAAGCCGATCGACATCTGCTGGAGGTGGGTGAAGATCCGGATCCGCAGGTCCTGGAGCGCCCGCTCGCCGACCCAGCCGACCAGGTACGTCTGCAGGTACGACGTGCCCCAGCCGACCAGGGCGGCGCCCAGGAACGCCGCCAGGATCAGGATGAGCGCGGTGGTGTCGCCGTTCAGGGAGACGTGAACGGCCTGGCCAACCAGGTAGGGCGGAGCAAGGGTCGCGCCGGTCGCCAGGATCAGGGCGCCGAGCATCAACAGGACCTGGCGCCGGTAGGGCCGCAGCAGCGAAAAGAGCCAGCGCACCTTCCGCCAGCGGTCGTCCTGGCCTCGGATCAGTCGCCAGATCGAGCGAAAGAGCGCGAAGAAGTTCTGGGCGCCGTCGTCGTTCACAGCTTCGCCAGCTCCTCGCGCTCCTCGAGGTCGCGCTGCAGGTAGACGGAGTCCTCGAGCCCCTTCTCGGCGATCTCCTCGTACAGGGGACAGCGCTCCAGGAGCTCCTCGTGCGTGCCGCGATCCACGATGCGGCCGCGGTCGAGCACGACGATCTCGTCGGCGAGCGAGATCGTCGAGAGGCGGTGGGCGACGATGAACGTCGTGCGGCCCTCCATCGCCTCGCGCAGCCCCGCCTTGATCTGCGCCTCGGTGCGGGCGTCGACCGAGGATGTCGCGTCGTCCAGGATCAGGATGCGCGGCTCGGCGAGCAGCGCCCGGGCGATCGCGACGCGCTGGCGCTGGCCGCCCGACAGCGTCAGGCCGCGCTCCCCGATCACGGTGTCGTATCCGTCCGGAAGTCGGGTGATGAAGTCGTGCGCCTGAGCCCGCTTCGCCGCCGCCTCGATCTGATCCTGTGTCGCCTCGGGCCGCGCGTAGGCGATGTTGCCGCTGACCGTGTCCGAGAACAGGAAGCTGTCGTCCGCGACGAACGCGATCTCGGACCTGAGCGACGCCAGGTCCACCTCCTTGATGTCGGCTTCGTCGATCACCACGCGACCTTCGCTGGGGTCATAGAGGCGCGCCAGGAGCCCGACCAGGCTGGTCTTGCCGGCGGCCGTGGGTCCCACCAGCGCGACCGTCCGGCCCGCCTCGACCTCCAGGTCGATGCCCGTCAACGCCGGCTCGGCCCCGTCGTAGCGAAGCGTCACCCGCTGAAGCGAGACCCGGCCCCGGCCGTCGGGCAGAGGCGGCGCGTCGGGTGCGCTCTCCATGGAGGGCTCGCGGTCGAGGATCTCGAACATCCGGTTGCCGGATGCCACGGCGCGCTGGGCCATGCTCAAGGACATTCCGAGCCAGCGCACGGGGCCGGAGAGCATCACCACGTAGAGATAGAAGGCGGTTAGGTGCCCGATGCTGGTGTGGCCGTGGATGACCTGCAGGCCGCCGACGAGCAGCACCGCGGCGAGTCCGAGGTTGGGTAGGAACCCCATCAGCGGCGTGTAGAACGCCTGCAGGCGCGTGGAGACCATGCTCTGCTCGAAGACCCGGTTCACCGAATGCCGGAAGCGATCGAGCATGTGGCGCTCGCGCGCGAAGGCCTTCACGATCCGGATCCCGGAGATGCCCTCCTCGGCCCCGGCCGTCACCTCGCCGATCCTCTGCTGCACCTCCTGCTCCGCCGGGCGGTTGCGGCGGCTGTAGCGCGTCGCGGTGGCCACCAGGAACGGCACCGGGGCCAGCGCGAGCAGCGCGAGCACCGGATCGAGCACGAACATCGCGACGGCGGCGAACAGAATGGTCAGGGCGCTCTGGCTCACCCAGATCAGCCCGTAGCCGAGGAAGAACCGGATCGATTGCAGGTCGACGGTCGCCCTCGACATCAGCTGGCCGGTCTGCTGGCTGTCGAAGAAGGCCAGCTCGAGCTTCTGGAGGTGCTCGTAGAACGCCTGGCGCAGGTCGAACTCCACCGCCAGGGAGACCTTTCCCGCGATCAACCTCCTCCCGACCGTGAGCGCGAGGCGCAGGATCCCCGCCGCGAGCAGAGCCAGGACCAGTGGCAGGATGTCGTCCCGGTGCTCGGATTCGATGGCGTTCACCGCCGCACCGGTGAGCAGCGGGATCAGCACCGTCATCCCCATCGCCAGCCAGGCGAGCAGCAGCGAGCCGATCAGCTGGCGGCGGTACGGACGCAGGAAGCCGAGCAGGCGGCGGAAGGTGGGCACACACCGACTATACAAAGTGAAGTAACGCCCGCAGCGAAGACCGCCGCCATGCTTCATTACCCTCCGAGTCGTGCTCCGAGAACTCGTCACCTGGCCGATCTCGATGGCGCGCGCGGCGATCGACCTGCCGCGCAGCATGGAGCGCAGCATCCGTGAGGCCAACGACCTGATGGAGGTCTCGCGCGAGCAGCTCGAGGTCATGCGCCGCCAGGCCGACGAGGCGCTGGAGCAGGCGGAGAAGATGAACGAGCTCCTCGCCCGCGTCGTCAGGCTGACTGAGCCACTGGAGCGCGCGCAGCGCGGCGGCGAGTATGCGGCCGGCGCGCTCAAGCGGGCCATCTTCGGCGAGGAGCAGGCTGCGCTCGACGCCGAGGAGAAGGCATTGGACGCCGAGGAGGCCGCGGTGGATGCCGAGGAAGCGGCGCTTGACGCGGAGGCCGAAGCAGAGCGGTGACCCGACCGAGCGCCGGCCTCTGCGATCGCTGCCGGCACCAGCGCCTGATCCGCAACACTCGGGGGTCGGAGTTCTCGCTCTGCGAGCGCTCCAAGACGGATCCGGACTTTCCTCGATATCCACGGCTGCCGGTCACCAGCTGCCGCGGTTTCCAGGAAGGAGGCAGGGGTAATGGCTGACCAGGAGCTTCGAGAGATGCGTATGGGGAATCTGAAGACCGCCGGGGCGGCGGCTCTGTTCGCTTTGGCGGCCATCGGCCTGGGCGCATGCGGCTCGGGCGGCAGCGGCTCGACCGTCGCACAACGGCCACCTGTCTCGGTGGCGACCGCCGACCGGCTCGCCAAGCTGAGCGACCGGATCGCCTCCGATCTGGACTCCGGAGACACCTGCGGCGCCGCGCATGCTGCAGATGAACTGCGATCTGCCGTCGAGGAGTCGGACCTGCCGGCGAGCCTGCGCCCCGGCGTGGACGAGGTTGCCACCGGCCTGGTCGATCAGGTCAACTGCCCGCCGCCGCCCGCTCCGCCGCCGGACAAGAAGAAGCCCGACGAGAACAAGAACCAACACGGTGGCGACCACCAGGGGGGCGACCACCACGGCGGCGACCACGGCCCCAAGCCCCCCGGCCACGGCGGCAAGCTCCCTCCGGGGCAGGCCAAGCTCAAGGGTGAGCCCGAATGACGCGCCATCTCGGCGCGGAGCGCTACGAGCTGGAGGACCGGCTGGGACATGGCGGGATGGCGACGGTCTACAGCGCCCGCGACCTGAAGCTCGACCGGCTGGTCGCGATCAAGCTCCTCGCGGACAACTACGCGGGGGACGACGAGGTTCGCAAGCGTTTCTCGCGCGAGGCCCGCGTCGCCGCCAGGCTCGATCACCCGAACGTCGTCCAGGTCTACGACGTCGGCGAGGAGGATGGCCGCCCCTTCATCGTCATGGAGCACGTCGAGGGGGGCACCCTCGAAGACAGGCTCGACGGCAGGAAGAGATCCATCGCGAGGAGCGAGGCACTGCGCCTGCTCTGCCAGCTCTGCGATGGGCTGGGCCATGCGCACGCGAGGAAGCTCGTGCACCGGGACATCAAGCCACAGAACCTGCTGCTGCGCGAGTCCGATGGCTGCCTGAAGATCACCGACTTCGGGATCGCCCGGGCGGCTGAGGAGACGACACGGCTGACGAGGCCCGGCAAGGTGATCGGAACCGAGCGCTACATGGCCCCCGAGCAGCTGGCCGACGGCAAGATCACGCCGGCCGTCGACGTCTACGCGTGCGGCGTGGTCGCGGACGAGCTCCTGCCCCAGGCCCGGACGCCGGAGCTCCGCGAGATCATCGAGCGCTGCCTCCGCGAGGATCCCGGGCAGAGGTTCAGTGACGCCCGCGCGCTCGGCGAGGCGCTCGAGACGGTGGATGGCAACGGAGACATCGGGGTGGTCCGGCGGCTCAAGTCGCAGGCCCGGCCGACGAAGCGGCTGCCGGCCACCGGTGGGGTGACCGCGAACTGGCCCGCTCCCGGGAAGAGGGTCCCGTGGAGCCGCTCCGCCCGGATAGCCGCCGCCCTGGCGCTCGCCTTCATCGTTGCCGCGGGAGTGATCGCCCTCCTGAGCTCGGGTGACTCGGGATCGCCGATGAAGGCCGGCAGCGCCGCCCAGCGCCCGGCGCCCGCCGCGTCGGTGCGCCGCTCCTCCGACCCGGCGGAGCAGGCGAGAGAGCTCGCCGATTTCCTCCGCGCGCAGTCGCGCTGAGCTAAGGAGTCGTCTTCGGGACCGGAGCGGTGGGAGTGGGGGTTGGCTTCGTCGCCGTGGTCGGCGCGGGGGTGGTCGGCGCAGTCGTCGTCGTGGCCGCCGTGGTCGGCGGGTGGACCGCCGGCTCCGACTTCTCGCCGCAACCGGTGGCCGCCAGCGCAGCCAGCGCCGCAGTTGCCACCAACAGCGACAGTGGCCGCCGCCTTCCCGCCTCGAGTACGGACCTCACAGGCCAACCTTATCCCGGTGCCTGCTCGGGAAACTCGACCTCGGCCAGCGGACTGCTCTCAACCCACTCCTCGAGGCTCCCCGTTCCGCGTCCCAGGTCCTCGAGGATTCCGGCGATCACCTCGCGGCGTTCGCCCTCGTCGGTGATCGGGCGGGCGACGGCGGGCAGGTCCGCCCGGGCGCTTCCCTTGAGGTGGAAGGTGAACTCCGGCTTCTCCACGAGGTTGGCGTACCAGTCTCGCCTTCCCGGCGACCCGCTCAGGAACGTGCGGCCGTCGTGGCGGTACCGCCAGATCTCGAGGCGCCGCGGCTCCCCGCTGCGGCGACCCGTGGTGGTGATGTCGATCGTTCGATCGTTCTCGAGGGCGCGCTGGACGGCCTCGTCCAACTAGATGACCGATCCCGGACCCACGAACGCCCGGATGACGCGCCTGGCGCTTCGCAGCTCTACGTCCTCGGGCTCGCCTTTGGCACCACCAAAGGCTTCGCCCTGCGTCCTTGACCTGCTCGGCCATGCGCGCCCCCGGTCGCACACGGGTCCGAGCTCGATCATCAAGCGGCCTCGGAGTACGCGGCATCCTGGGACTGCGCCAGCTCCTCGAGCATCTCGTCGCCGGCGAACTGCTCGGCGGCCTTGGCCTCAGGCTGGACCACGACTGCCGCGACGGCGATCGCTGCGATCACGAGGCCGGCGGCGACCCAGAATGCGAGGTGATAGCCGCTGGTCAGCGCGGAGGCCGTGGAGTGACCGGCGTCCTCGAGCGAGTTGCTGCGCGACGTCGACAGCGTCGCAAGCACGGCCAGGCCGATCGCGCCGCCGACCTGGGCAGTGGTGTTGACCAGGCCCGAGGCGAGTCCCGCATCCGCCCTCGTCGCACCCGACATCGCGATGGTCATCAGCGCCGGGAAGCAGATGCCGATCCCGGTGCCCAGCAGGACCAGTACGGGGAAGACGTCGGTCCAGTAGTTGGCGTCAACCGGC
>CAVUGA010000019.1:0-83198 GCA_963740685.1 uncultured Solirubrobacterales bacterium | reverse complement strand
GTGGCGGCCGCGTTCGCCGCGGAGCTGGTCAAGCGTGTGGCCGAGGATCCGCTGCCTGCGGATACGCTGCTGAACGTGAACTGCCCGGCCCGCCCGCCCGCCGGGATCGAGGTCACGCACCTTGGGAAACGCCTCTACAACGACGAGATGAAGCTCGTCGACGAGGACCCGGAGGCCGGCAGGCACCGGTACCAGATCTATGGCTTCGAGCCGTCCTTCGAGGATGAGCCGGGCTCGGATCTCTCGGCGATCGCCGCCGAGCGCATCTCCGTCACCCCCGTCCACTTCGACCTCACCGACCGGCCGAGCCTGGACCGCCTGCGGGCCTGGGACTTCGCCGGGATGCTCAGCGAGGCGGAATCGAGGACCACCCCCAACGACGCGGCCGGAGAGGCCTCCACGCGGCGGTGAGCGGGCGCCCCGGATGCGAAGCGGAGGGGGCGCCCTGACGGCGGTCAAGGGGGCAAAGAAGCGGGCGCTTGAGCTCCGGCGGGAGATCGCCAAGCACGATCACCGCTACTACGTGCTCGACGACCCGCTGATCTCGGACACCGACTACGACGATCTTCTCCGCGAGCTGCAGGAGATCGAGGAGGCCAACCCCGAGCTGCTCACTCCCGATTCGCCGACGCAGCGGGTGGGCGGGAAGCCGCTCGAGGGGTTCAAGCAGGTCGAGCACCACGAGCCGATGCTCTCGCTCGGCAACGCCCGCAACGAGGACGAGCTGCGGGCCTGGGCCAAGCGGGTGGAGCGCCGGCTCGAGCGGCTCGACATCTCCGGGCGGGAGATCCGCTACGTGACCGAGCCGAAGGTCGACGGCCTGGCGATTTCCTTGACCTACGAGAACGGGGTCTTCACGCGAGGTGCCACCCGGGGCGACGGCCGCATCGGGGAGGACGTCACGCAGAACCTGCGGACGATCAAGGCGATCCCGCTGAGCATCGAGGACGCCCCGGAGCTGGTCGAGGTCCGCGGCGAGATCTACCTGCCCATCGCCGGCTTCACCAAGGTCAACGAGCAGCGCGCCCAGGACGGGGAGCCGACCTTCGCCAATCCCCGCAACGCCGCCGCCGGGTCGCTTCGGCAGCTCGACTCCACGATCACCGCCACCAGGCCGCTCTCGATCTGGTGCTACGGCGTGGCGGCCCTCAAGGGCTGGGAGCCGGACAGCCACTCCGAATCTCTGGAATGGCTGAAGGAGCGCGGCTTCAAGGTCAACGACGACATCTCGATCCTGCACGGCGTCGACGAGGTGGCGGAACGCTGCCGCTGGTGGGAGGGGCGCCGCGACGCGCTCGACTTCGAGATCGACGGGGTCGTCGTCAAGGTGGACGACCGAGGCTTGCAGCGGGAGCTGGGCGTCGCCGGGCGCGAGCCGCGCTGGGCCGTCGCCTGGAAGTTCCCGCCGACGACCGCTACGACCAAGCTCAACAAGATCGTCTGGAACGTCGGGCGCACCGGGCACCTCTTGCCCTTTGCGATGCTCGAGCCGGTGCACGTCAGCGGCGTGACGGTCAGCACGGCCACGCTGCACAACGAGGAGGACCTGGAGCGCAAGGACGTCCGCGAGGGGGATGAGGTGGTCGTCATGAGGGCAGGGGACGTGATCCCGCAGGTCGTCTCGCCGATCATCCAGCGCCGCAAGAAGGGGGCACGCAGGGCGAAGCCGCCAAAGAAGTGCCCGCTCTGCGGGACGCCGACCGTGAAGCCCGACGACGGCGTCTTCACGATCTGCCCCAACCGCACGGGCTGCCCCGGTCAGCAGTTCCAGCACGTCAAGCACTTCCGAGGCGCGCTCGAGATCGAGGGGCTCGGCGAGAAGAACGCATACCGCTTCCTGGAGGAGGGCGTGATCTCGGACGCCGCCGACATCTTCGACCTGACGGCGGAGCGGATCGCAGAGCTGGAGGGCTTTGGCCAGATCTCGGCGGAGAACCTGATCGAAGAGATCGAGGGGGCGAAGAAGATGCCGTTCTCCCGGGTCCTCTACGCCCTCGGCATCCCGGGCATCGGCTTCGTCAACGCCGAGTCGCTGGCAGAGCACTTCGGCACGATGGACGCGCTCCTCGAGGCAGAGCCGGAGGAGATCGTGAAGGCCGAGGGAATCGGCCCCGTCCTGGCGGAGCAGATCTACGAGGAGCTCTCGGAGGATCGAACCCGGAAGCTGATCGAGAGGCTTCGCAAGGCGGGCCTGCGCATGGAGCTCGACCCGTCAGAGCGCCGCAAGAAGGGCGGCCCGCTCGACGGCCGGACGCTGGTCCTGACCGGCACGCTCGCCAACCTGAGCCGCGAGCAGGCCACCAGGCTGATCCGGCTCGCCGGGGGAAAGGTGGTCAACTCGGTCTCGAAGAAGACCGACTTCGTGATCGCGGGAGACAGCCCGGGCTCGAAGCTCGCCAAGGCCGAGGAGCTCGGCGTGGACGTGATCGACGAGGCCGCGCTGCAGCAGCTGGTCGGCGCGGACGGGGTGCCGAAGAAGAAGAGCGCTCCCCCGAAGGGCCGGGTCTAGCCTTGGTGCCGGTAGCGCGCGATCAGGGCAGCCATCCTGTCCTGGATCAGATGCGCGCGGTTCACGTCGGTCTTGTTCATCAGCAGCGAGAAGATCACGGCGTGTTCCGCGTCGTTGCCGCCACGGAAGCAATAGCCCGACAGCGCGCTGACGCGGTTCAGGGTTCCCGTCTTCAGATGGCATCTCCCGGCGGCAGCGGTGCCGCGCATGCGGTCGGCGACCGTCCCGGTGCGCCCCGCGATCGCGAGTGAGTTGACCCAGGCGTCGCGGAGCCCGTCGTCGCCGAGCATCGAGTCGAGCAGCTTGACGACGGAGGCCGGCGAGGCCCTGTTGCGCCGCGTCAGTCCCGAGCCGTTCTCGCCCTTGAACTTCGCCCCCTGCTTGGAGGCGAACTGCTTGACCACGGTGAGGCCTGCTGCGGTCGATCCGCTGCCGCCGAACTGGGCGCCGACGTCCTTGAGCAGCATCTCGGCGAGGTAGTTGTTGGAGGGCACATTCGTGTCCTGGACCAGGTCGGCCATCGTCTCCGACGGCAGGTCGGCGATCTGGAAGGCGCCCGCGGGCACGACCGCGGGGGCGACGCTGCTGCCGATAGAGACGCCGTCCTTGCGCAGGTCGTCCTCGAAGCGCTGCGCGGCGATCTTCGCCGGATCGCTCAGAGAGCCGCCATCGAGCTCCAGCCCGGAGAGCGTGCCGACGCCCTCGGGAGTGATGCCGTGCTCGGGGATCCCCGTCACCTGGTCGAGGAAGGAGTCGTCGTAACGCAGCGGGCCCTGGACCGAGCTGACGCCCGCGGCGTGCACGTGGTCTGCGAGCTTGGCGAGGCCGCTGCTGGTCAGCGTGGGGTCTCCGCCGCCGTGCAGGTAGAGGCCCTGGCTGATTCCATCGATGATGGCGTCGCTCGACCAGGCGGTCGTGTCCAACCGACCGTCGGGTTGGAAGCGGGCCAGCGCCGTCGAGGTGGTGAAGAGCTTGGAGTTGGAGGCGAGGATTCGCGGCCGGCCGCCCTTCCGCCCGAACAGGACACGGTGGGAGCTCGCGTCGAAGACGAACGCGCCGCTCTTGCCGACGTGGCGGAAGAGCTTCGCCAACCCGGCGGCGAGCTTGGAGCGCGAGACGGCTGTGTGGGCGGCGGCGGCGCCGTGGGCGACCGGCGTCCGGAAGGCCTTGTCGGGTCCCGACGAGCGCGCCTGGGCAGCGGCGGCGGGAACCACCACAGCCGCCGCCAGCAGCGCCACGACGATCGCCCCTCTGTGCCTGGACATGCTCAATCAAACAGCCCTGCCGCCGCAAGGTAGCGGTGCGATAATCGCGCGCCCATGGGGAAAGTCGTCCAGTTCGACGGCCCCGGCGGCAAACCGCGCAGCAGCAGAGGGAGGAGGCGGCGCGGCCGGGGCGACAAGACTGCCTTGGTTCTAGGCGGCGGCGGGTTCACCGGCGGCGTCTATGAGATGGGCGCGCTGCGCGCTTTCGACCTGCTGGCGGTCAACCGCACCGTCAACGACTTCGACATCTACGTCGGCACCAGCGCCGGCGCGTTCGTCGCCGGCATGGTCGCCAACGGCGTCACCCCGGAGGAGATGTTCCGCGTCCTCGACAAGGCGCTCCCCTCGCCGATCGAGAACGCGTCGCTGCGCACCCTGCTCCGCCCGAACTACAAGGGCTTCGCGGGGCGAATGGCCCTGCTGCCTCTCCGCGTGGCCGGCACCGTTCGCCGGCTGGCGGGGAACATCGGCGAGATCTCGATGGTCGACATCGTCATGGGCCTCGCCGAGGGGCTCCCGACCGGGATCTACCACAACCGGGGAATCGAGCGGTACGTCCGCAACGTGCTCTCGGACCCCGACCGGACCAACGACTTCCGGGACCTCGATGCCGACCTGCGAATCACGGCAACCGACCTCGACACCTGCGAGCGGATCGTCTTCGGCGAGGGCGAGTGGGACAACGTGCCGATCTCCCGGGCCGTTGCCGCCTCCGGCGCCCTGCCCATCGTCTACGAGCCCTACGAGCTCCGGGGCCGCCAGCTGATCGACGGCGGGATCGTCTCGACGACCAACGTGGATGTCGCGGTCGAGGCCGGCGCCAAGTTCATCGTCGTGGTCAACCCGCTCGTCCCCTACGTGAACGACTTCGAGAACCGCATCCCCACGATCTTCGGCTCGCGGGTCCGCCGTGTCTCGGACATGGGGATGCCCGCGATCGGCAATCAGGCTTTCCGGCTGCTCGCCCACGCACGACTGCACCTCGCGGTGCAGTCGTGGAGGGAGCGCTTTCCCGACGTCGACATCATCCTGATCGAGCCCGAGTTCGATGACGAGCTGATGTTCGGCACGTCGATCCTCGACTACTCCTCCCGCCTCCAGATCGCGAAGCACGGCTTCGAGTCGGTGACGGTCAGGCTGGCGCGCGACTACCAGCGCTACAAGGAGATTGCCGCCCGCCACGGGATCGAGATCTCGGCCCGCCGGGTGCAGCGCGTCATCGACACCGTCGAGGAAGAGGAAAAGGGGATCTCCGCCTGGCGGCGCATCCTCGAGCAGACCACGGGCGCCCTGCTCAGGCAATCCGGCGAGGCGGAGGCGGTGGACAGCAGCTAGCGGCGGTGGACGTCTCGCGCCGTCGCCTGGTCCGTCGGCTTGATCGACAGGTAGTCGATGTCAACGTGCGGCGGCCGGCTGATGACATAGGCGATCGCGTCGGCGACGTCCTCGGCAGTGAGCGGGTTCGTGCCCTCGTAGACCCGGTCCGCCTTCTCCCGGTCCCCCTCGAAACGGACCAGCGAGAAATCCGTGTTCACCATGCCCGGGGCGACCTCGCTGACCCGGATCGGCTTGCCGAGCAGCTCGAGGCGCAGCGTTCGCGTCAGCGCTTTGGCCGCGTGCTTCGCCGCCGTGTAGCCCGCGCCGCCCGGATAGACCTCGACACCCGCCACCGAGCCGATCACCACGATGTGACCCTCGCCGCTGCGCTCCAGGGCGGGGAGGAGGGTCTTGGTCACCCTCATCACGCCCAGCACGTTGGTCTCGTACATCTGGCGCCAGTTCTCCTCGTCCGCCTCGCCGACCGGCTCGAGCCCGAGCGCGCCCCCGGCGTTGTTGACGAGCACGGACAGCTCCGGAAGGGCCTCCTCGAGCTCCGCCACCGAGTCGGGATCGGCCACGTCGAGCCGCATTGCCCGGCCGCGGACCTCGCGGGCCAGCCCCTCGCACCTCTCCACCCGCCGGGCTGCTGCCACGACTTCGAAGCCGGCGGCGGCCAGGGAGCGGACCGTCGCCGCCCCGATGCCGCTGCTCGCGCCCGTCACGAGCGCGACCCGCTGCTTCTCGCTCATCCGGCAGACGCTATCGGGACGCTGCATCCAGGCGCCTCCACTTGATAGGTTCCGTTCAGAAGCAGGGGGTCCGAGGGATCGGAGAGAGGAACTTCAGTGACTGGCGATCGGCAATTCGGTCGGGGATCGGTCGGTTTCGCGCTCGGCCTGCTCGCCGGCGCTTTTCTCATCGCCCTCCTGATGCTGCCTTCCGGTGCCATCGCGAAGCAGCATCAGAAGAAGGGGCTGTCGCTGAGCTTCCAGAGCAGCGCGCAGAGCGACCAGGCGCTGCTCAGCTCGCGGCAGGTCCAGGTCGCCGTCCGCTCTCCGAAGAAGAAGCGCAAGCTCGTCCTCGCCGTCAGGGGGTTCGGCGGCGGACCGGCGCTGACCGACCCACTTCGCATCTCCGTCCGCAAGGGCAAGAAGAAGAAGATCTCGCTCCCGCTGAGCGCCGCGGGGAGCGATGTGCTCCAGGCCTGCGGCGCCAGCGGTCTGGTCCTGACCGCCAAGGTCCCGGGCAAGCACGGCAAGAAGGGCGGCAAGCACAAGAAGGGCGGCAAGCACCACAAGAAGCGCAAGAAGGGAAAGTCCCCGAAGGGCCGGGCGACGCTGTCCCAGTCGGTGCCGCAGTGCGACGCGCTCTCGCGAGCCGATCGCTGCGAGATCATCGCCAACCCGGGAACGAACTGCCTGTTCCCCTGGCCGAGCGATCACTACACGGTTTCCGACTCCGGAACGCCCACCGGCCTGCGCGTCAACCTCAGTGACGCCTCGACACCGGCGAACAAGGGCGGCGTCCACATCAACCCCGAGGACATCAACCGCAGTGACGGATTCAGCCCCGGTGAGAGCATCGTCACCCGCGTCCCCGGCCTCGACAACCCCACCGCCTTCCAGAAGACCGGCGCGGTCCCTCTCACCGACATGGACCGGGCGTTCGACCCGAACCAGCCGATCGTGCTGATCGACGCCTCCACGGGCCAGCGCCAGCTGATCTGGTCGGAGCTGGACTCCACCGCATCCAGCCCCGATAGCACCGACCTGATCATCAGGCCGGGCCGCAACCTGATCGAGGGCCACCGCTACCTCGTCGCCATGCGCAACCTGAAGGACTCCTCCGGCAACACGATCCCCGCCCCGCCGGGCTTCGCGCTCTACAGGGACGGCGTGCAGACCGACGTCCCAGCGATCGAGAGCCGGCGGGCCCACTTCAACGAGATCCTCTCCAAGCTCGAGCAGTCCGGGATTCCGCGAGGCGACCTCTACAACGCCTGGGACTTCACGGTCGCCAGCACCACGAACATCACCCAGCGGATGCTCTCGATCCGGGACCGGGGGCTGGCCGATCTCGGCGATACGACGCCCGGCGACGGGACGATGCAGGGCTCGGCCCCGCCGTTCACGGTCACCGACGTGCAGGACTTCCCCACCCCCACGGGCCACGGAGTGCAGAACATCCGCGAGGTGACCGGGACCTACCAGGTGCCCTGCTACCTGAGTTCGGGCTGCAGCAAGCCCGGTGGCGAATACCAGCCCGGCGGTCAATTCAACCTGGGCTCGGACGGCCTGCCCAAGCGGAACGGCACGATGACCGCCCGCTTCACCTGCAACATCCCGAGGTCCGCGGTCGCCGACGACGGCGGGGGCGGCTTCATGGTCGACCACACGGTGCGGCCGTCGATGTACGGGCATGGCCTGTTCGGCGACTACACCGAGGTCCACACGACCAACGTGCGCGAGCTCGGCAACGACGAGGGCGTGTTGACCTGCGCCACTGACTTCACCGGAATGATGGAGGACGACGTCGGCACCGCGATCCTCGCGCTCCAGGACCTCTCGAAGTTCCAGCCGCTCCCGGACGGGCTGCAGCAGGGCTTCCTCAACTTCATCTACCTGGACCGGCTGCTGATGAAGTCCGGTGGCTTCTCGAGCCATCCGGCGTTCCAGTTCGACGGCCAGTCGGTGATCGACCACAACGACGGCGTCTACTACTACGGCAACAGCCAGGGTGGGATCGCGGGCGGAGCGCTGACGGCCGTCGAGCCCGACATCACGCGCACGGTTCTGTATGTCCCCGGCATGAACTACTCGACGCTGCTCACCCGCAGCGTCGACTTCTCCGACTACGCCGCGGTCCTCTACCCGTCCTATCCGAACGAGTCCGAGCGCCCGTTGCTCCTCGCGATGATCCAGATGATGTGGGACAGGGGGGAGCCGAACGGCTACGCGAACCACATGACGAGCAATCCCCTGCCCGGGACTCCGGCGCACCACGTCCTGATCGATTTTGCCTACGGCGACCATCAGGTATCCAATGTGGCGACCGAGGTCGAGGCCAGGACGATCGGGGCGCCACTGCGGCGTCCAACGCTGGACCCGGGCCGCACCCCCGGCTTCGTCGACTTCTTCCCGGACATCCCGACGCTCGGGAACCTCTCCGGCCCAGCCGCCAACGGCAACGGCTCCTTCATCTGGGACATCGGGCCCAAGCGGGACGACGGATCGGGCGGCTTCCTCGGCACCGATCCGGCGCCCATCACCAACACGGCCCCCGACGATTCCTTCGGCGTCGACCCGCACGACACGGTGATCAACACCTCGGCGGACATCCGCCACCAGATCGCCGAGTTCCTGATGCCGAGCGGGCACATCATCGACCCCTGCGGGGCCGACCCCTGTTACGCGGCCGGCTGGGCCGGGCCGCCCTGATCTCCTAGCGCCGCGCTTTCTCAGTTCGCCGGAGCGCCGGCGATTCGCTCTGCCGAGGCCTCGATCCGGTCGGGAGTGCCTGCCTCCGCGACCGAAGCCAAGCCGAGGCGCTCGAGCTCCTCCGGCGCCATAGCGACCTGGCCGACGATGGCGTGCAGCGGGACCCCGGCGGCATGGCACCGACGCGCGACCTCGCCGGTCAGCTTGCCCTCGCGGCTCTGGGAGTCGAGCCGCCCCTCGCCCGTGATCACCGCGTCGGCGTCCTCCAGGCGGCGGTCAAATCCCAGGACCCCGAGAACGAACGCCGCTCCGGGGACCAGATGCGCTCCAAACGCGGCCCACAGGCCTCCTGAGAGGCCCCCCGCGGCGCCGGTCATCGCACGGCCGCGCGGGTCTCGCGGCAGCGCGCCGGCTTCCGCGACCAGCCGCGAGGTCAGCCTCTCGACCTGATCGGGCGAGGCACCTTTCTGGGGCGCGAAGACCTCCGCCGCCAGCTCGAACGGCAGGGAGGTGTCGCAGAGGACCTCGAGCTTTGCGCCCTGGAGCCCGGCCGCATCGAGGGCGTCGATCGCTCCCCGGCCGGCGTCCGTGGTCGCGCTGCCGCCCGCGGCCACGAGGACGCGACGGGCGCCGGCCGCGATGGCGGCGGCGATCAGCTCGCCGGTGCCGGTGCTGTCGGCTCGCTCGGGATCCCGCTCGTCCTCGCTGACCAGGTCGAGGCCGGATGCGGCCGCGACCTCGACGATCGCCCTCGAGCCGTCGCGGACCAGGCCATACTCGGCCTCGATCGGGCGGCCCGATGGGTCGTGCGCAGGGGCGCTACGCATCTCGCCGTCCATTGCCGGAACGAGCACCGCGGCCGTACCCTCGCCGCCGTCGGCAGCCGGACAGGGGTCGACCTTTGCACCGCCGTTCTCGAGGCCTGCGCTAATCGCCTCGGCGACCTGCTGGGCGCTCAGCGTCCCCTTGAACGAATCCGGTGCTACGAGAAACTTCGGGATCAGGCGTAGAGCTCGTCGACGTCCTGCTCGAACTTGTCGGCGACGACGTTCCGCTTGACCTTCATCGTCGGCGTCAGCTCGCCGGTCTCCTGGGAGAGATCGTGGGGCAGGATCTCGAACTTCTTCACCTGCTCCACGCGGGCGAACTTCTCGTTGATCTTGTCCAGATGTTGCTGGATGATCGCCCGCATCCCCTCGTTGCGCCGCAGCTCGGCGGGATCGGCCGTCCAGCCCTTCTCGGCGCAGAGCTTCTCGCACTCCTCCATGTCGAGAGTGATCAGCGCGACCAGGTACGGCCGGCGATCGCCGATCACCACGCACTGGGAGACGTAGGGGCTCTGCTTGATCTCGGCCTCGAGGTTCGCCGGTGTGATGTTCTTGCCGCCCGCGGTGATGATGATGTCCTTCTTGCGGCCGGTGATCGAGAGGTAGCCGTCCTCGTCGAGTTCCCCGATGTCCCCGGTGTGCAGCCAGCCGTCCTCAAGCGTCTCGCGAGTCGCCTCCTCGTTCTTGTAGTAGCCCTGAAAGATGTTCGGGCCCTTGACGAGGATCTCGCCGTCCTCGGCGATCTTGATCTCGCAGCCGTTGAAGGCTCGGCCGACCTTGCCGAACTTGAAGGCGTCCGGCCTGGCGACGGTTGCGGCGGTCGAGGTCTCGGTCATGCCCCAGCCCTCGAGGATGAGGATTCCGGCGGCGTCGAAGAATCTCAGGATCTCGGGGTTGATCGGTGCGGCGCCGGTGACGCAGTTCTTGATGTTGCCGCCGAACAGGGCGCGGATCTTGGAGAGCACCTGCTTGTCGGCTATCTCGTGCTGCTTGCGCAGCAGCCAGCCGATCGGCTTGCCCGCGCGCTCGCGCTCCCGGACCTTCTTGCCCACGCCGATCGCCCAATTGAAGACGAGCTTCTTGAGGCCGCCTGACTTCTCCACCTCGCTGGTGGCTGCCGTGTAGATCTTCTCGAAGATGCGCGGGACCGACGGGAAGTACTCCGGCTTGACCTCGGCCAGGTTGGGGACGATCTTCAGCGGATCCCGCTCCCAGTAGGCGATGTTGCCGCCCAGATCGAAGCTCAGGAACTGGATCAGCAGGGCGAACGAGTGCGCGAGCGGAAGGAAGAGGTAGGTGGTCGTCTCGCTGTCGAGGACGCTCTCGTCGAGGGCCATCGTGACCATCGAGCGGTAGTTGCCATGCGAGATCACGCAGCCCTTGGGAGGGCCTGTGGTGCCCGAGGTGTAGATGAACGTGCAGATGTCGTCGGGAGTGACGGACCGCCAGCGCTGCTCCCACTCGGAGTCCGAGCGGCTCGATCCGGCCTGGATCAGCTCGTCCATCGAGATCGCGTCGCCCCCTGACCCGTCCATTCGGATCGCGCGCTCGAGCTTGGGCACCCGATCGCGGATCTCGTCGATCTTGGCGAGTTGCTCCGAGTCCTCGACGACCACCGCCTTGGCATCGGAGTTCTCGATCACGTACTGACATTCCTCGGGCGAGTTGGTCTGGTAGATCGGGACCACGGTGGCGCCGACGCTGAGCGCTGCGAAGTCGAAGTAGGTCCACTCCGGGCGGGTGTTGGCCAGGATGGCGACCTTGTCGCCCTTCTCGATTCCGAGCTCGATCAGGCCGAGGGCGAGCTGCCGGACGATCTCGCCCACCTCGCGGTAGCTCTTCGAGACCCACTGTCCCGATGGGTCCTTGTAGGTGACGGCGGCGAGATCGGCGTGTCGCTCCGCCGCCAGCGGCATCAGGTCGGCGCAGGTCTTGCTGTTGGTGCTGGACTCGGCGGCGCTTCCGGTGGGCGCGACGGTCGCTGTCTCCATCTCTCCTAGATCCTTTGGTGCTTGGGAGCGCCGCCTATCGCGGCCTTGGAGAGGGAGTGTATTAGGAGGCTGGCTGAGCAGCCAGGCTAGGCGGTGGCCTGCTTGTTCTGAGCCTGGAACACACGGAGCGAGGATTCGAAGAGGGTCTTGTCGATCCGACCCTTGAGGATGGGCACGTTCATCTCGATGCACTTCGAGAGCACATCGCGCCGCTTCATGTGCATCTCATCCGCAAGCTCCGTGGGCGTCAGGTGAACGGACATATAGGCCACTCCTCTCCTCGTGAACGCCAAAGGGTCCGGCCGCGGTTTTTGTGGCGGCCGTATGTGAAGCCATGTATATCGCTTCAGGGCGACGTGTCAATCATTTTTTCGCAGTTTGCGGGGGATCTACACCGGATTTGGGACGTCGATGAACTCGTGTTCCACCGAGAAGCGCTCGGCGACCAGCTCCCCGAGTCGCCGGATCCCGAGGGTCTCAGTGGCGTAGTGGCCTGCGGCCAGGAAGTGGACACCGTATTCGCGCGCTTCCCCCATCACGGGCTCGCTCGGCTCGCCGGTGACCAGTGCCGAGAGCCCCAGCCGCCCCGCCTCATGGATCGCGAAGGCGCCGCCGCCGGTGACGATGCCGACGCTCGAGATCCGCTCCGGTCCCGCATCGAAGACGAGAGGCTCCCGGCCGACAGCCTGCGTCAGCCGACGGCCCAGCTCGGCCACGTCGATCGGCTCTGGGGCGCGCCCGATGGCGCCCACCGCGGCGCCCTTCGCCTCGCCGAAGGGGCGCCCGTCCGGCTCCAGGCCGAGCGCGTCGCGAAGCAGCGCGTTGTTCCCGATTTCCGCGTGGGCGTCGAGCGGCAGGTGGTAGGCCGCCAGCGATACCTCGGCGCAGAGGAGAGCCCGGAGCCTGGCCGCCATCGGAACGGACAGCGCCTCCAGCTCGGAGCCCCAGAGCAGGCCGTGGTGGGCGAGTACCAGCTCGGCCCCTGAATCGACCGCGGCCCGAAGCAGCTCGAGGTTCGCGCTCACGCCCGTGGCCACCTTGGTCACCTCTCCGGTCCCCGGGACCTGAAGCCCGTTGGGGCCGTAGTCGTCGAAAGACCTGACGTCCAGCAGCTCGTCGCAGAAGGAGATGATCTCGTCGCGCGATGCCACCGATCCCAGCGTAACTACCATGCCGCCATGAGCACCGGCGAGGCATCGGCAGCATCGGCACCAGGCACCGACCCCTTCATCCAGTCGCTGATGGAGACGGACCTGTACTCGATCGGCGCGTTCTTCTGCGATCAGCACCCGGAGCTCGTCGACGAGGTCGTCGAGCGCAGCGAGGCGATCGAAGCGCGCGGACTGGGGGGCTGGGCGACCGAGACCGAGACGCCGATCGAGGAGGGTCTCCGCACGCTGCTCACCGGGCTCGCTGTCCGTTACTACAAGGCCGTCGCGGGGTGAGCGAGGAATCGCCGCGGAGGCGCCCGCGGCTCGTCGGGCTGCTCGTGCTGGCGCTGGTCGTGGGCCTGCTCGGCTTCGCGATCGTCAGCCTCTCGGTCGGCACGGGCACCGAGGGACAGATCATGATCACGGGGGCGGAGGAGACCCAGAGCCTGCTCGGAGGGATCCAGCAGGACGGCGCCCGGATCGGCCCCGGGGACGCGCCGGTGACCGTCCAGGTCTTCAACGACCTGCAATGCGACCCCTGCTCTGATTGGAATCGCGACGTGGTGGTGCCGCTGCTCCGGGGGCCGGTGCGCGCGGGGCAGATCCAGATGATCTACCACCACTTCCCGATGAGCGAATCCGGCTTCGGGCTCGCCTCGTACGGCGCCGTGGCCGCGGCCAAGCAGGACGACGAGTGGCAGTTCATCGAGCTCTTCTTCCTCAATCAGGAGGAGGCGAAGAACAAGGGCGGCGCCACGCAGGAGTTCCTGAACAACGTGGCGAGGGCGATCCTGAACTTCAACGTCGAGCAGTGGCAGAACGACATCGACGACCGGAGCTCGATCGAGGAGACGCTCAACGCCGACGACAAGCTCTCGGCCGACCGCCAGTTCCCCGCGCAGCCCGCCGTAGTGGTGGGAGGGCCGAATGGCACCCGCCAGCTGATCGAGTCGCCCTCCCTGACCGAGGTCGAGGCGGCGATCGCGCAGGTGAGTTGACCTCCGGACCTCGACCGCTAATCTGCCCTCAGACCGGGGAGGGTCGGAATCACATGGAGGGCTCGTTGGAGCGCGTGCCCGCGCTCAGAACCAACCGAATCAACGCACGGCGGCGCGCCGTTGCCTTAGTGGCGCTCGTCTGCGCAGCGGCCCTTGGGATGTCGGCCCAGGCCCGCGCGGCTGTGACGATCGGGCAACTGCCCCCATCGACCCCCGCGGCGAGCTGCACAACCCCCAACCTCGACTACCTACAGCCGAGCATCACCGGCGGCAACTTCTACACCGCGCAGGTGGCAGGGACGGTCACCTCATGGAGCACCAGGTCGTCCGGCGCCGGCGCCACCTACGTGTTCAAGATCTTCCGCCGGACCAGCGACCCTGACTCCTTCCAGGTGATCGAGCACGCTCCGCCCCACGTGCTGACGAGCGGTCTCAACACCGTCGGCGTCAATCTCCATGTCGAGTCCGGCGACATGATCGGGTTCCATGAGAGCGGCTTGCCGAGCGCCTGCACGTTCCCCATTCCCGGCGACACGGTGCTCAGCCGCTCTGGCAGCGTCGCCGACGGATCGAGCGGAACCTTCAGCCTTGTGAACGGCGTCCGGCTCAACCTGCTCGCGCTCCTGGTCCCGGACAACGGCTTCACCCTCGGCGGCATCATCCGTGACCGCAAGACGGGCACGGCGTCCATCACCGCCGACCTCTCCAACCCCGGGGTGGTCACGCTCGCCGGCAAGGGGCTGAAGAAGCGGGACCCCAAGAACCCGCCCGTGGCCGGACCCGTCACGTTCAAGCTGGCCACGATCGGCAAGACGAAGCGCCGGCTCCTGCACAAGGGCCGGGTGAAAGTCCCCGTGACGGTCACCTTCTTTCCGACGGGAGGCGTCGCGAGCACCCAGACGATCAACCTGAGGCTGTGGAAGAGACGACCCAGGCCGCCCACATTGACCACCCGGGCTGCCTTTAAACTCGGCGTTCGATGAAGCGTCGCGCAATCGTTGCGGTGCTCGTTGCGCTGGCGCTGGTGGCTGTCGCTGTGGAGTTGGGTAATTCAGGGGAGAGCAGCCAGGGCTACGCCGAGGCCACCGAGGGGAAGCCCTTCACGGGGAAATCCGGCGTGACCCGCAGCGTTGCCTGGATCCAGGCACGCCAGAGATTCGAGAACCGGCATCCTGAGGCTCCGACCGCAGACCAGGATGCCGACGCCGAGGCCGCGGCGGCCGGCGAGGAGGCTGCCCGCGAGAGCACTGAGCCCGGGGCGGAGTCATCCGGCCCCAGCGTCCGCGAGAAGCCTGAGCCCGGGGAGGAGGGGACACCGCCCAGGGTCGCAGGGCCGGCCGTCCGCCTGCAGCGCACCGGCCCCTCGGCGATCGGGCCGCGATCTTCCCTGTCAACCGGCACGTCCTTTCTAGGGGCGAACCTGTCCCAGTCGGACTTCGTCCCACCGGACTCCATGGGGTCGGTCGGTCCAGACCAGATCCTCGTCTCCGTGAATGGCACGATCAGGGTCTACGACAAGGACGGAACTCCCGGCGGCCTGCACGTCACCGACAAGAGCTTCTGGACTCCAGTCAGAGATGGCGAGGACGTCACCGACCCAGGTGTCGAGTTTGACCGCCTTTCACAGCGCTGGATCGTCACCGCGGTCAATCTGGCGGCCACCGACAACCTGATGATGGTCGCGGTGAGCAATGGGCCGACGATCACGGACGCAACCAGCTTCACCTTCTTCTCCTTTCACGAGTCCGACCCGCTGCCGCCGGGAGCCTCGCACTTCGCCGACTACCCCCAGCTGGCGGTCGACGCAAATGCCATCTACCTTGGGCTCAACGACTTCACGTCGCTCAGCGGCAGCTTCGCCGGTACGACCGCGTACGTGGTCCAGAAGGCAAGCGTTATCTGCCCCACCCCTCCCTGTGGGCCGATCCACGTGACTGGCTTCCGGACGGTATCCAGCAGCTTCGGTTCGGGCCCGGACAGCCCGCAGCCCGCCACCGACATGGACCCAACCGTCGGGGAGGGCTACTTCGTCGGTCCCGACAACCTGGTGGCGAACCGCCTGGACATCAGGAAGATCAGCGATCCCGGAAGTCTCACCCCGTCGATCTCGAGCACTTCCTTGACCGTGCCGTCGACCGCCCAGCCACTGGCCGTCCCGGCTCAAGGCACCTCCGGCGGCCTGGACGCCATCGATGATCGGCTCTTCGAGGCGATGATCGCCCGGGGACCCGATGGGACGGACTCACTCTGGACCGCCCACAACATCCGGGTCAACTCCAGCGGCGTGGGAAGCGGCAGCGGCGATCGGGACGGGGCGCGCTGGTACCAGATCGGCGACCTAAGCTCGACCCCGAGCCTGACCCAGTCAGGCACCCTGTTCGACACGGCCACCTCGAACCCGCGCTTCTTCTGGATGCCGTCGATCGCGATGAACGGGCAGGGGCACGCCTCGCTCAATACGAGCACGGCGGGCAACGGGCGCTTCGCCGAGGTTGCTTCGTCAGGGCGATTGGCGTTCCAGCCCCTCGGCACCACGGAGAAGTTCGACCTCACCCAATCGAGCTCGAGCTCCTACAACATCGGCCAGGACTCACCGAGACGATGGGGCGACTACTCACAGACGGTGGTCGATCCGACCGACGACCAGACCTTCTGGACCTTCCAGGAATACGCCAACGCGAACCAATCATGGGGGGTTCGCGTGATCCAGCTGAAGGCGCCGCCACCGGCGGTCCCCGAGACCGCCTCGCCCAACACCGTCCCGATCGACGCCTCCCCGCATTCGGTGGAGATCACCGGCACCGCGCCCGACGGCGCTGGATTCTTCGACCCCACCGACCCTGGAACCCCCTATCCGGACTACGACCACATCGCGGCAACCGTCAGCAACGACGTTGTCGTAAACAGCGTCACCGTCACCAATCGAGCCCACCTGACGCTCGACCTCGACACGTCGGCCGCTACCCCGGGCTACGCGTCGATCACCATCACCAACCCGGATGGCCAGTCGAGCACCTGCTCGCACGCGCTGATCGTCGACTCCGACTCGACAGTACCCGCAACTCCCACCCCGACAGAGACGAAGCCGGCATCGCCGGGCAACGACGCCTCGCCCCTGGTCTCGGGCTCGGACGCCGAGTGTGGCTCGCGCGTGGACCTCTTCACCGATCCGGACTGCACGGGCCCGCTGGCCGGGACGAACACCGCCACCACCTTCGACTCCCCCGGAATCGGCGTGTCCGTTCCCGAGAACCTCACCACGACGTTCTACGCGATGGCCACCAGCGTCGCGGGCGACGAGTCGCTCTGTTCCCCGACCGGGCTCCCCTACACCGAGGACTCGATCCCGCCACAGGTGATCGTGAACACCGGGCCCGCCGGGACCACCAGCGATTCGACCCCCACCTTCACCTTCAGCGCGACCGACGCGGTCGGGCCGATCACCTTCAAGTGCTCGATCGACTCGGGAACGCCGAGCTTCGGCGCCTGCTCGGGCCCCGGCCATAGCGACACGCCTGCGAGCGCGCTGGCCGACGGCTCGCATACCTTCCGCGTCCAGGCAACCGACGGCGCGAGCAACTCGGCGGTCGCGACCCGCGCCTTCACAGTCAAGGCGCCCACCCCAGCGCCACCCCCACCCACGCCCACGCCTGTCAACCCGGCCGAGCCCATTGCGCCCGAGACGACGATTACCAAGGGCCCGAAGAAGACACGCAAGCGCCGGCCGAAGTTCAAGTTCACCTCCGACCAGGCGGGCTCCAGCTTCCAGTGCAGGCTGGACAAGGGCAAGTTCAGGCCGTGCACCTCGCCCTTCAGGCCCCCGAAGAAGCTGAAGCCCGGCAAGCACAAGCTCAAGGTCAGCGCGATCGGGCCGACCGGGCTGGTCGACTCGGCCCCCGCGGTCCGCAAGTTCAAAATCCTGCCCTGAGAGGCAAGGTAAATCGGGGCGGTCCGACTGATTCCTGCGACAACCGTGCTTGGGCCGAGAGTCTGTCTAGGAAGTCGGCGACAACTTCGCGAGCCAGGCGGCGATCCGCTCTCCGAGTAGCTGGCCCTGATCCTCGGGCAGGCCGTGTCCCGCCGACGGGATCCATTCGTCAACCTGCCTGCCGATCGAGGCCGCGAAGCGCTCGGCCGTGTGCGCGGTAAGAAGCGCGTCTTCCTCACCCCAGATGATGTGGAAAGGCCGTGGGTCATTCTGGAGGGACTCGATCACGGTCGCCGCTGCTACGGGGGTCCTGTCGGTCTGCTCCACCAGCAGCGGCAGTGCGCGCAGTGACACCTTTGACTCCGGGCCCAGATAGGGGGCATCGTATGCCGCGATCACCTCGTCACCGGGATCGCGGAAGAGGGTCGACCGCATCACCTCACCGGCCGGAAAGTCCTCGGTGCGCTCGACGAACTCGCGGAACTCGACCCATCTCTCAATCATCCACAGCTGGCTCGGGTCGAGGGCGGTGTCGAGGATGACGGCACGAGCGATTCGATCCGGCTCGAGGACGGTGAGGGTCAAGCCGATCGTCCCGCCCCAGTCGTGAAGCACCAGGGTCAGATCGCGGAGGTCGAGATCGCTCAGCAGGCTTCTGGTCAGGGCGACGTGACGCTCAAGTGAGTACCAGCCGAGATCCGCCGGCTTGTCCGATCGCCCGCAACCGGCGAGGTCCACGGCTATGCAGCGATAGCCAGCTTCGACGAGTGGGGGAATGACCTTGCGCCAGATGAACGACCAGCTCGGCTCGCCGTGAATCATCAGGATCGGTGGGCCCTCCCCGACGTCGAGGTGGGCGAGCCGCAGCCCGCCGACCTCCCGGTAGTGCGGCTCGAATTCGAAGTCGGGGAGCCCCTGGAAGCGTTCGTCGGGGGTCCGAAACACCTCGGTGCTCGCAGCCCATTCAGGCACGCGCCGATCATACGGCGCTGAAAATCGGGGCGCCCGGATTTGAACCGGGGACCTCACCGACCCGAACGGTGCGCGCTACCAGGCTGCGCCACGCCCCGAGGGGCAGAAGGATAGAGAGGGACACCGCGAGGGGCCCTAGCGGATAGCGTGGGGGCGTGGCCGACAACGCGAAGGTGATTCGCGAGCTCTACGAGGCCCTCGATCGCCACGACGGCGAGGCGATGGCGAAGCTGTACGACCCGGACGGCCGGTTCCGTGATCCGGCATTCGGCGAGCTGACGGGCGCCGAGGCGGGCGACATGTGGCGGATGCTGACCGGCCGCTCCGAGGACCTGAGGGTCGAGCTCGCGGAGCACGAGGCGCATGGGGACGAGGGGACGGCGCACTGGATCGCGACCTACACCTTCCGCGGCGGTCGGCACGTGGTTAACGACATCCACGCGAGGTTTCGCTTTCGCGACGGGAGGATCGCCGAGCACGACGACTCGTTCTCGTTCTCGCGATGGGCGCGCCAGGCGCTCGGGCCGGCCGGCCTCCTCCTCGGTCTTCCTCCGATGAGCCTCCTGGTCCGGCGCCGTGCCCGCGCGGACCTGACCGAGTTCCGCAGCGAGGGTTAGTCCCCCGCGCTCGCTTTCTCCTCGGCTGAATCCCTGGCAGCCTCCGGCAGCAGGAACCGGACGGCGAAGATGCAGAGAATGATCGCCCCGCCGCCGATCCAGACGATCGGATCCTCGGCGGAGAAGCCCTCGAGCCTGCTCCCGAGATAGGTGAAGTACGCGGTGATCGGCGCATAGCCGACTGCCGTCGTCCAGATGTAGCGCCAGAGCGGGATCCGGGTCGCGCCGCAGACGTAGCCCATCAGGCTGAACGGCATGATCGGGATCAACCTGACTCCGATCAGCGCGGGTGCCCCGCCTCGGTGGACCAGATGCTCCATTCGCTGGAAGCGCTGCTCGCCCGCCACCCGGTAGAGCACCGGGCGTGCGAAGTGCCTGCCGACGGCGTACGAGGCGAGTCCCGACAGGACCCAGGCGCCGAGCACCAGTGGGAACCCGACGCCGAAGCCGAAGACGTAGCCCGAGGCCGCGTCGAGGATCTCCGCCGGGTACCAGACGATCACGTGGACCAACGCCAGCCAGATCACGAGGAGCGCTCCGGCCGCGCTCCCGTGCAGGTCGTGGCGGACCGAGGCGGTGTCTCCGTGGATCGCGTCGCTCACCGCCCCGCGCAGGGACGGGATCGCCAGCGCGATCCCTACCCCGACCAGGATGCCCGCGACCGTCACGGCGACGCCGGTCCAGGTCCCTCCGCCGGGCGGGCCGCTGTGCACGATCGTTAGATTAGAAGCAGCAGGCCACCGACCCCTAAAGGAGGGCAGATGGCGTACGAGGTCCCAGACCTTCCCTACGACTACAACGCGCTCGAGCCTCACATCGATGAGCAGACGATGCGCATCCATCACGACAAGCACCACCAGGCTTACGTCGACAAGGCGAACGCGGCCCTCGAGGGCACCGAGTGGGCCGACAAGGACGTCAACGAGGTCCTGCAGAACCTGTCGAGCCTGGGCGACAAGGAGACCGCCGTCCGCAACAACGCGGGCGGGCATTCGAACCACAGCTTCTTCTGGGAGATCATGAGCCCCGACGGAGGCGGCGAGCCGGAAGGCGACCTCGCATCCGCGATCAACGACAAGTTCGGGGACTTCGACTCCTTCAAGGAGGACTTCAAGAACGCGGGAGTGGGCCAGTTCGGCTCAGGCTGGGCGTGGCTGGTCCACGACGGCTCTGGCCTGGCGGTCGTCTCTACGGCGAACCAGGACTCCCCGATCTCAGACGGCCAGACCCCGATCATCGGCTGCGACGTCTGGGAGCACGCCTACTACCTGAAGTACCAGAACAAGCGCCCGGACTATCTCGATGCATGGTGGAACGTCGTCAACTGGGCCAAGGCCGCAGAGCACTTCAGCGCGGCTAGCTAGGTATCGCAACCTTCGCCGGACGGGCGGCCTCGGGTAGCCGGGGCAACCCGTTCGTCGAAGGGTCCGCCTTCGCCGGCACCCGCGCCATTGCGTGTTCGGCCAAGGCGGTGATCGTCAAGCTCGGGATTCACTCCGGGATTTGCCGGGATGGCTGCGCCGTCACAGATCATCAGGTTCTCGTAGCCGTAGACGCGGTTCGCGGCATCTACGACGCCATGCTCGGGACCGTCGCCGATCACGGCGCCGCCCAGGATGTGCGCCGTGGTCGGGATGTTGAAGACGGCCTCCGTGAGCCCGCTCTGCGGGATGCCGCCGGTGCGCTTCGCCATCCAGCGGGCAACGTGCGTCCGCCGCCGGGATGAAGGTGGGGTTGGGCTTCTCCGGGTCCTGCTCGGTCTGGAGCTTGACGCTGCGGCCGAGCAGCCGGCGCTTGGGCCGCAGCCGGATCGCGTTATCCAGCGTCTGCATGACGAGCAGGATCACCGTACGGCGCGACCACTTGACCGGCCAGAGCACCCGAGCCAGGCGTACCGGATGGCGGATGACCTGGCCGAGCCAGAGCAGGGGACGCGTGAGCTTCGTGCCCTTGCCGGTGAGCAGGGTGAAGAGGTAGCTCATCGAGTCGGCGCCCTTGCCGTAGGTCACGACCTCGATATGGGTATCGGGATCGGGGTAGATGCTCGAGCTGATCGCCACCGACTTGGCGAAGTCGCGCTCGTCGGTGGTGGCTGTGACCGCGTTGATCGACTCGCTGTTGGTCCGGACCAGCTCGCCGAGGCGAGGGGAGACCCTCGGCAGAGAGCCGCGCTCACGGCAGCTCTGGAGAAGCTGATTCGTGCCCAGGGCGCCGGCGGCGACGATCACACCGCGCGCGGTCAGGGTCGAGCGCCGCTTGCGCAGCAATGAGCCGGACCGCTCGCTGCTCACCGCGTAGCCCTCGGAGCCGTCGTTTGCGCCCTCGAGAGGCCGGACGTCGGTCACCTGGCGCTCCGGAAGGATCTCGACGCCGAGCTTCTCTGCGAACCAGAGGTAGTTCTTGGGCAGCGTGTTCTTGGCGTTGTGCCGGCAGCCGACCATGCAGCTGCCGCAGCCGATGCAGCCGGAGCGCGCAGGGCCCTCGCCGCCGAAGAACGGGTCCGCCACCTCCTTGCCGGGCTCGCCGAAGTAGGCGCCGACGCGGGTCTGCTTGTAGGTGTCGCCGACGCCGATCTCCTCGCCGTATTCCTTCAGCAGCTCATCGGCCGGCCCCTCCAGCGGATAGTCGGTGACGCCCAGCATCCGCTCCGCGGTGTCGTAGTGAGGTGCGAGGGAGCTCTCCCAGTCCTCGAGACCGCCCCACTGGGCGTCCCGGAAGAAGGCCGGGCGGGCGCGGTAGAGGGTGTTGGCATAGCCGAGGCTGCCGCCGCCGACGCCGGAGCCCGAGACGATGAAGACATCCTTGAAGGCGGTCATCCGGAAGATGCCGCGGAGGCCGATCCGGGGCATCCAGTAGTAGCGGCGAAGGTTCCAGGTCGACTCCGCGAAGTCCTCGTCGCGGATAGCGGCGGCCGCACTCCAGGATCGCGACGCGGTATCCCTTCTCCGCCAGCCGGAGCGCGGACACCGACCCGCCGAAGCCGGAGCCGATCACGATCCAGTCGAAGTCGTAGCTGGGCGACACAGTCTCAGACACGGTGTCGGACACTATCCGCGCGTGATCCCGGCCAGCCGGCTCTCCCCTCGCCGAGCTTAATCTGAACTCAACGAGCGCAGCCGCGTAAACGGCATGCGAATGCGGAATTCGGCGCCTTGAGGCGACGGTTCCCCGTTGCAGGCGTGGAAGTCCCCTGAAAGTATTAGGTAGATCGCCGTACCTGGGACTGGGTACCCCAGGCACGGTCGTTGACAGCGACGGGTAGGTAGAGGAGCCAGTGCCAACATCGAGTGTCGTCGGGCGGGTCGCCGCGATCTTTGCGCTGATCGGCGCGGTCGTCGTCGTCCTGCTGCTGGTGGTGGGGGGCGGCTCCACCTACACCGTCACCGCTCAGTTCGAGAACGCCTCCCAGCTGGTCACCGGCAACAACGTCTCGGTCGCCGGCGTCCCGGTCGGCTCGGTCAAGCAGATCTCCCTCTCTGACTCGGGCCAGGCCCTGGTCAAGCTGGAGATCTCCGATTCCGCCTACGCCCCGCTGCCGGCCGGCACCCACGCCACGATCCGCTCCCAGTCGCTCTCGGGGATCGCCAACCGCTACGTCGACCTATCCCTCCCGACCACCAACACCTCACAGAGGATCTCCACGGGCGGCGAGATCGCCGAGGCCGACACCACCTCCGAGGTCGACCTCGACCAGCTCTTCAACACCCTCGATCGGCCCACCGTCTCCCACCTCCAGCAGGTGATCCGGGGCTTCGCCCGCGCCTATCAGGGGGTCGGGGCGAAGGCCAACCGTGGCTTTCACTACCTGAACCCCTTCCTCTCCACCTCGCGGCGGGTCTTCGCAGAGCTCAACTCCGACCAGGCAAACCTCTCCGGCCTGGTGGTCGACGCCGCCTCGCTCACCTCGACCCTCGATCAGAAGAGCCCCGAGATCTCCTCCCTGGTCCAGAACCTAAACGGGATGCTCGGCACGATCGGCTCCGAGCAGTCCTCGCTCTCCTCGGCGGTCTCCCAGCTGCCCGACTTCATGCGCCAGTTCAACACCACCGCGGTCAACCTGCGCGCCGCCCTCGACGACGTCCAGCCGCTCGTCGATGCCACCCGCCCGGTCGCCCGCAAGCTCCAGCCCTTCGCCAGGCGCCTCAGGGGCTTCGCCCGCGACGCGGTCCCCACCGTCCAGGGCCTGAACGGGGTGATCAACTCGCGGGGCCCGAACAACGACCTGATCGAGCTCACCCGCGCCCAGGACCCGCTTGCCCAGATCGGGGTGGGGCCGGTCGATCGCAACGGCGCCTCCCGCCCCGGCGCCCTGCCGGCCTCCGCCGACTCGCTGAAGAACTCGCTGCCCCAGCTCTCCATGCTCAGGGCCTACAGCCCGGAGCTGACCGGGTGGTTCGATGACTTCGGGCACTCCGGCTTCCCCGACGCCTTCGGCGGGATCGGTCGAATCTCGACCACCGCCAACACCTTCAGCGCCGGCCCGCCCTCCGCGGGCGTTCCATGCAACGACGTCGCTGAGATCCTCAAGATCCCACTTGGGACGAGCCTCTGCCAGACCCTGAGCGGCAGCGATCTCGCCAATGCCCTCGGCATCAAGGACCTGCGGCGCTGTCCCGGTTCCAACGAGCGCGGCCTCTCCGAAGATCAGCTCACCCAGGGCGGAACAATCGACTGCGATCCGACCGAGACCCCGCTCGGGCCATGAGACGGATCCTGCTCATCCTCGGGTTGCTCGCGGCCGTCCCGGCGTACGTCGTCGCCGGAGCGGGCGCGTCCGGGAGCCACACCTACCAGGCCGAGCTCTTCAACGCCTTCGGGCTGGTCAAGGGGTCGGAGCTCCGGGTCGCGGGCGCCAAGGCCGGGACGATCACCGGCCTCGACATCACACCGCAGAAGACCGCGCTGGTCAGCTTCGAGGTCGATTCCGGCTTCCCGGAGTTCAAGGCCGACGCGAGCTGCTCCTCCGAGCCGCAGTCGCTGATCGCCGAGTACTTCCTCGACTGCCAGCCGGGCTCCTCGCCCCAGCCCCTGAACGGGCCGATTCCCGCGGCGCGCAACAAGACCACGGTCCAGCCCGACCTGGCCCAGAACACGCTGCGCGAGCCGTTCAAGAACCGCCTTCAGCTCCTGATCAACGAGTTCGGGACCGCGCTCGACGGCAACGCCGAGAACCTGAACGCGGCGATCCGCTCCGGCGCCCCCGCTCTCCGGCAGCTGAAGCAGGTCCTCAACATCCTCGGCCGGCAGAACACGACGATCGCCGAGCTCAACACCAATGCGGATGCGATCTTCGCCCAGCTCGCCAACCGCCGCGAGGACGTCGTCCACTTCGTCGACAACGCCGGCCGCACGGCCGCAATCTCGGCCGAGCGCAGCAGCGACCTCTCCCAGAACTTCCACATGCTCGACGACTTCCTCGCCCAGCTCAAGCCGACGATGTTCCAGCTCGGGAACCTGGCCGAGCAGCAGACCCCGCTGCTCACAGACCTGCACGCCGCGGCGCCGGGCCTCGACAAGCTGGCGACCAACCTTCCCCGGTTCAACAACGGCACCCAGCAGTCCCTCACCGCCTTCGGCGGCGCGGCGCACGTCGGCAAGACGGCCCTTGCCAACAGCCAGGACGAGATCGCCTCGCTCGACCAGGCGAGCACCAAGGCCTATCCCGCCGCGGACCAGGTCGCGCAGTTCCTCGAGAGCATCTCCGACCCCAAGAACGCCGTCGAGGAGGACGCCTGCGCGCGCTACGACCTGCGCGAGCAGCCCGGGCAGGCGGACAGCCGAGTTCAGCAGCTCGACCAGAAGCAGAACGTCACCCTGCACGGCGACCAGACGGTCCCGTGCAAGTGGGCCAACGGCGCCACCCCCGGCTCGGACCCGAACGGCGGCAACCCGGGGTACACCGGGATGGAGGGCCTCCTCAATTACGCCTACGTGCAGGCGAACTCCCTCAACCTGTTCGACCAGCTCGGTCACGCGCTCGGGATCACGCTGGTCAGCGCGCCCGGCGGCAATGCGCCTTGCGGCTACCAGACCGGTCCGAAGGTGCCCGCGGAGGGCGGCGGTATGACGACCGACCCGAAGAACTTCGCGGAGTGCGCCGGGATCCTGGGCGACAAGCAGCCCGGCATCAACTACGGGACCAATCCCTCGGGCCTGTTCGGCAACCTCGGTCGCTACGACCCGAGCGTCTGCCCGAACGGCTCGGAGCAGCACTCCATCTGCAACCCGGCGGACGCACCGCACACGGCCGCCGGGCTCAAGTCCGTGACAACGCCCCCGGCCCAGCCGCAGCAGACGGCGCCGACTCCCCAGCAGCAGAAGCAGATCCAGAAGATCCTCAAGGGAGTCGACCCGAACAAGATCAAGGAGAACGCCAAGAAGAAGCTCCAGGACCTGCTGCCCCAGCTCCCGCCGCTCTCCCAGCTCCCGCAGCTGCCCCAGCTGCCCCAGCTCCCGCAGGGCGTGAACCTCAACGGCAGCGCCCCGAGCGGCTCGACCACCCAGGACCTCCTCAACTTCCTCTTGGGCCAATGACCGACCGCGCCCCCCAGCATCGATCGGCAAACACCGCCTCCCCTGTATATACGGAGGCTTTGCGATGAACGGCCGCGGTCGAGCCGGCTCGCTGGCGGCGTCGCCGACGATGGTCGGGGCGATCACGACGCTGATCGTGATCGTGGCGGTCTTCCTCGCCTACAACGCCAACAACGGGCTGCCGTTCGTCCCCACCTACCGCGTCTCCGCAGAGATCTGCGACGCCGCCCGCCTCGGCCCGAACAACGAGGTCCGGATCGGCGGAAATCGGGTCGGGGTCGTGGAGTCGATCGACACGGTCCAGGCGCCCCCTAACAGTGGGTGCCAGACGGCCGACGGCTCCAGCGCGTCGACCGTGGCCAAGCTCGACCTGAAGCTGGACAAGAGCGCCGACCCGCTCCCGGCCGACTCGACGATCCGGGTTCGCTACCGCTCCTCATTCGGGCTCAAGTACCTGGAGATCAGCCGCGGTACAAGCCAGACGGGCCTGCCCGAGGGGGCGGCCCTGCCGCTCGCCCAGTCCCAGCCGCAGGTCGAGTTCGACGACGTCTACAACACCTTCGACACCGCCACCCGCGAGAACAGCCAGCGCGTCCTGCAGGGCTTCGGCGACGCGTTCGCAGCCCGGGGCGCCTCCCTGAACGAGGCGATCGGGGCGCTCAATCCGCTGTTCTCGAACCTGAAGCCGGTCTCGGCCGCCCTCTCCGACCCGGCCACCCAGCTGGTCCGCTTCTTCCCCGAGCTGGCGGACGCCGCCCGCATCGTCGCCCCCGTCGCGGTGGACAACGCCGAGCAGTTCACCAACGGCGCGATCGCCTTCGGAGCGATCTCCTCCGACCCGCAGGCCCTGCGCGACACGATCTCGGGCGGTCCGCCCTCGCTCGAGGCGGGCCTGCGGTCGCTGCCCGTTCAGCGCCCCTTCCTCGCCGACTTCGCCGAGTTCTCCCGCCTGCTGCGACCCGGGGTCCGCGACCTGCGCGCCTCGCTGCCGACCCTGAACCAGGCGGTCTCGCTCGGCGCCAAGGTGCTGCCGCGAACGGTGCAGACGAACAACGACCTCAAGGACGTCATGTCCAACCTCAACGACCTGGTCGCCGACCCCTCGACCCTGACCAGCCTCAACCGCCTCGGGGACACCTTCAACCTCGTCCAGGACGCCGGCCAGAAGATCGTCCCGGCCCAGACGGTCTGCAACTACTGGAACTACTGGATGACCTACCTGACCAGCCACTTCGAGCTGCCGACTCCGTTCGGCTACGCGGAGCGGGTGATCCCGCCTTCGATCGCCGGAACCACCAGCCCGAACTCCCCGCCGCGCGACCCGATGGACAACTACTCGGGCGGACAGGGCGACGGGCGCTTCACCAGCAATCCGATCGCCGGCCCGAAGGCCGGGATCTTCGACGCGCTGCCGGCGAACGACGGCAACGCGTCGGACACCGTCGCGATCCCGATTCTCCACGGCAACCCGTACGGCCCGGCGGTCACCGACGGCCAGCCGAACTGCCAGGCGGGGCAGACCGGCTACGCCCTCGGCGAGGCGCTGATTCCCGGCCAGAACAAGGACAACCCGACGTTCGGGGTCCAGAACGTCGCCAAGGCGGCCGGGGTCGCTCCACTGGGCAAGACCGACCTCTTCCTCGAGCAGGACGGGACCCGCATCTTCGGACATGGGGCGGGTGACTGACGTGAACCCGAATCACCGAAAGCGCCTCTCCAACGCCCAGATCGGGCTGATCGCGATCGTGCTGACCTTCATCGGCTTCTACCTGGCGTTCACGAAGACGATCCCGTTTGCCGGGCACGGCTACCAGCTCAAGGCGGTCTTCCAGGACGCGCAGAACATCCGCGCCAAGAGCCCCGTTCGCATCTCCGGTGTCAACGTCGGCCAGGTGAGCGACGTCCAGCACCTGACCGACGCGAACGGCAAGGGGGAGGACGCGGCGGTGGTCACGATGGACCTCAAGGACACGGCTCTACCGGTGCGCCAGGACGCCACGCTCCAGTTGCGGCCCCGCCTCTTCCTCGAGGGGAACCTGTTCGTCGACCTGCACCCCGGCAGCCCGAGCGCGCCGGAGCTGCACAGCGGATCGGTCGTCCCGGAGCAGCAGACCTCGAACTCCGTCCAGTTCGACCAGGTCCTGACCTCGCTCCAGGCGCCCGTGCGCCAGGACCTCCAGATCTTCCTGAAGGAGTTCGGCGGGGCGCTGGACCGCTACGGAGGCGCCAAGGGCTTCCAGGAGTCCTTCCGGACCTCCCCGGCCGCCTACGAGTACACGGCGCAGGTGAACCAGGCCCTGCTCGGCACCCAGCCCGGGGACCTGGCGGGCTTCGTCTCGAACCTCGACGTTGTCGCCCGGGAGCTCGATCAGAACAGCGCCCATCTGCAGGGGCTGATCACCAACCTGAACACCGTCAGCGGCGACTTCGCAGTGAACCAGGCTTCGCTCCGCGACGCGATCGTCCAGCTCCCGCAGGTTCTCGCCGTGGGTCGCCCGGCCCTTCTCAAGCTCAACCAGGACTTCCCCGCCCTCCGCGCATTCTCCCGCGAGGCCCTCCCGGGCGTGAGGTCTGCGAAACAGGCGCTCGACTACGCCAACCCCTGGATCGGCCAGCTCCGCCAGCTGGTCTCGCAGCCGGAGCTGCGCGGACTGGTCGACGACCTGCGCCCGACGGTCCCGGACCTCGCGGCCCTCAGCAACGACTCACTGCCGTTCCTGGAGCAGTCGCGGGCGCTCGCCTCCTGCTTCAACAACGTCGTCATCCCGTGGAGCGATACGCCGGTCCCCAACACCGACAGCGACCCGCCGGCTGGGAAGGTCTACCAGGAGACCGCCTACGGTCTGACGGGGGTCGCGGGCGAGAGCCGCTCGGGCGACGCCAACGGGCAGGAGTTCCGGGTCCTCGGCGGCGGCGGAAACAACACGATCGCCCCGTTCAACACTCCCGACCTGCCGGGACCGCTGACCGGCGTCACGCCGTTCGCCTTCCAGGGCTCCCAGCCCGCCAAGCAGTCATCCGCCAAGACCCCGTTCAGGCCGGACGTCCCGTGCGAGACGCAGGATCCGCCCGATCTTCACAGCGAGGTCGGTTCGTCACCGACGACCACGCCGCACTCCGCGAGCAGCGCGTCGGCGTCGACCCGCTACTACCCGCCCGAGGAGCGGCAGCTGAGGAGCCGCTACTACGAGATCCTCTCGCAGCTCGCGAACGCCGAGAAGCAGAAGGCTGCGGATCCCTCGGCCGCCAAGCAGCAGATCGCGCAGATACTCGATCAGTACGCCGCCTTCGTCCGCGACTGGGACGCCTACGGCAAGTCCAGCGGGCTGAAGCTCCCGCACCTCTCGCTGCCGCAGGGGGTGAAGGGCTGATGCGCAAGGCGATCCGAGACCACCTGCGCGACTTCCTGGCCGTCGTCGGGCTGCTGACCGTCGGCCTGCTCGCGACCTACATCATCGTCCAGAACCAGCGCCTCCGGATCCCGCTGCTCGAGGAGAAGCCCTTCGAGCTGAAGGCCGACATGTCGACCGCCCAGGCCGTCACCCCCGGCCAGGGACAGACCGTCCGGGTGGCCGGCGTCCGCGTGGGCGACATCTCCGCGGTCGACTACGAGGACGGCCACGCGGTCGTGACGATGGCCATCGACCGCAAGTTCCTGCCGGTCTACAGGAACGCGACGATCCTGCTCCGGCCGAAGACGGGCCTCAAGGACATGTTCCTCGAGCTCGATCCGGGCACCAACACCGACCCCAACTCCAACGACGACGAGTTCCAGAACGGCGACACGATCCCGGTCGCCAACACGGCGCCGGACACGAACGTGGACCAGGTCCTGTCGGCGCTGGACGGCGACACCCGCGCCTACCTGCGGCTGCTGCTGACGCAGGGCGGCCTCGGCCTCGACGGCCGCGGCAAGGACCTCGGCAAGCTGCTCGGCAGCCTCGGGCCGATCAACAGGGGCCTTGCCCGTCTCAACACCGAAGTGGCGAAGCGCAAGGAGAACCTGGCCACGCTGATACACAACATGAACCTGCTCTGGGGCCGCGTCGGCGAGGACGGCCAGGGGATCGAGCAGCTCGTCTCGGCGTCCGACCAGGCCCTGGGCGCGATCGCCAGCCAGTCGCCCGACGTCCAGCGCACGGTCGCCCTGCTCGGCCCGACCCTGAGCACGACCCGCGACGCGCTCGCCAAGACCGACCAGCTGGCCACCGTGCTGGGCCCGGCCGTCAACAGCCTGCGGCCCTTCGCTCGCAAGCTGAAGCCGGTCAACGACTCGCTGGGCAGCCTCGCCAAGAGCACATACGACCCCGTCAAGCAGGAGATCCGGCCGTTCGTGCGCAACGCGCGCCAGCCCGTGCGGGACCTGCGCCCCGCCGCGCAGAACCTCGTCAGGGCGACCCCGCGCCTGACGACGGTCGGCTCGAAGCTGAATGAGCTGTTCAACATGGCGGCGTACAACCCGAAGGGCGCCGAGTCGCCCGGCACGCCCGGACGCGACGAGGGCTACCTCTACTGGCTCGGCTGGCTTGCCCACGTCGGCAACAGCACGTTCTCCTCACAGGACGCGCACGGCGTCTACCGCCACGTCTACGTGATCGCGACCTGCAACACGGCCAAGTCGATCCTCAACACCAGTCCGCTGGGCGCGACCCCGATCCCCGAGATCACCGGCCTCGGCCTGCTCTTCGACAGCGGAGTGTGCCCGCCATGACCCGGATGAACGGAGGGGCGGTCTAGATGCAAAAGCAGGCACCATCCATTGGGCGCATCCTGGTGGCGGTCGGCTTCACGCTGTCGTGCTTCGGCCTGCTCCTCTTCCTCTGGGTGACCTTCGGCGGCCCGGTTCCGTTCAAGCCGGAGAGCTACCGCTTCACCGCCGACTTCCCCGAGGCGATCACCCTCCAGAAGCAGGCCGATGTCCGCATCGGCGGCGTCTCGGTGGGCAAGGTCAAGGACATCGGCCTGGCGCCGGAGAGCGAATGCCACGCCGACCCTGCGGTCTGCAACACCACTCAGGCCACCATCGAGATCCAGCCTCAGTACGCGCCGATCTCCTCCGACGCGAGGGCGATCCTCCGCCAGAAGACCCTGCTGGGGGAGACCTACATCGAGATCACGCCCGGGAGCCAGGTCCAGCCCGGTGCCAACACCGGCGACGTGAATGCGCAGTCGAGCTCGATCGACGTCGGGCAGCTCTCCGGCGGCGACGCCCCCCAGCCGATCCCCGAGGGCGGCCACCTGGCACAGACGCAGGTCCAGGACCAGACCCAGATCGACGAGATCTTCCAGGGCTTCGACAAGCCGACGCGGGAGGCGTTCCAGTCCTGGATGCAGAACGCCGGTCTGGCGATCAACGGCCGCGGGCTCGACCTCAACGACGCCTTCGGCAACCTCGGGCCGTTCGCCTCGGACGCGAGCGACGTGCTCGGCACCCTGCGCAGCCAGGAGCAGTCGCTCCGCACCCTCGTCCACGACACGGGCGACGTCTTCGGCGCTCTGACCGCTCACGACCAGGCGCTCGCCGGGGCGATCGTGGGAGCGAACAGGACCTTCGGGGCCCTCTCCTCCCAGAGCAAGGCCCTGTCCGACACGTTCAAGATCCTCCCGACCTTCGAGAACGAGGGCCGGCTCACACTCGACCGGCTGAAGGGCTTCGCCGAGGACGCCCGCCCTGTGTTCAGCGACCTGAAGCCAGTCGCCCGGGATCTGAGCCCGACGCTGCGCGACGTGCGCAGGCTCGCCCCGAAGGCGCACAAGCTCTTCCAGAACCTCGACCCGCTGATCAAGGCCTCGGCCACCGGGCTGCCCTCGCTGAGCAGCTTCCTGCGTGAGCTGCGGCCCGTGATGGACGGCCTCGATCCGTTCCTGGACAACTTCAACCCCCTCGTTCGCTGGCTGGACTACCAGGCGCCGGTCGTGACGGACTTCCTCTCCAACCCGGCATCGTCGGTGTCCGACTTCCTGCCCTTCCAGTCGGGGCAGAGCTCGCCGCTTCACCTCTCCCGTCAGATGACGATCTTCACCTCCGAGACGCTCTCCGTCTACCAGAAGCGGCTGGCGACGAACCGAGGAAACGGCTACCTGCAGCCGTTCGCGATCGGCAACCCGTACTCGAGCAGCCAGGGCGAGATCTTCCCGAACCACGACTGCAACAACACCCTCGGTGGACAGCCCGTTGTGCGCGTGCCCAACGGAAGCGCGGCCACGCCGGGCACCGCGCCGCAGTCGGAGAGCGGCCAGTTCCCGCTTTCCTCGCTCGTCCCTCCGGCCACGCCCAGTTTCGTCGCGCCGAACTCCGAGGTGAACGCGACCCCGTCGCCCCCGGGCGGTCCGTCGGCCTACGCGGCCTGCACGATCGCGCCGGACTTCCCCTCCGTCTTCGGCGAGGGGAAGATCCCGCTGGTGACGCCTGACCCGTAGATTTCGGGACGGCTTCGTCACCAACGGCGGCCATAAAACCCGCGCCGGATTCGACGGGAGGTGAGAGTTGGCGTATTTCAAGGACGCCCAGGAGGTCTACGACGTGATCGGCAAGCTGTTCGTCGACCTCGCCGACGACCCCGAGCTTGGGCCCAGGTTCCGGAAGGCGAACACGATCCTCCAGCACGACTATCGCGAGCCCGACTCGAAGATCACCCTCCGGCTACAGGAGGACGGGCCGGCGGACGTCGACTTCGGGGAGACGGAGATGGAGCCGGAGGTCGTGATGAGCATGGAGGCCGACACCGCCCATCTGTTCTGGCTCGGCAAGGTGAACGTGACCACGGCGCTAGCCCGAGGCCAGATCAAGGCCAGTGGCCCGGTCGCCAAGATCCTCAAGCTCGTCCCTCTGACCAAGCCCGTCTACCCGCGCTACAAGGCCCAGCTCGAAGCCGCGGGGCGCGACGACCTCGTCAACGTCGGGTGAGCGCGAAGGGGGACGCCGAGGAGTGGGCGGGGATCGTCTCGGGCCTGGCGTCCGAGCGCAACCTCCGCTACGAGCCGATCGGTGGCATCAACGCGAAGGAGGGCCCGGTCGCGCTCTGCCCGGGCGGCACGAACAGGCTCACCGGTGAGCTCAGCGACGGCTTCTTCGGTGCCTCCTGCGATGCCGACGAGCACGAGGAGGGCGGCTTCGGCCGCAAGGCGATCCTTCCCACCGCGCTGCTCGTCAAGGCGCACATGCCCGACCTGGCGACGGTCGTCCCCGTCTTCGACGTCGAGTCGATCGAGCGCACGCCAGGGGACATGGTCGACAAGCACGCCAGGCGCCGGGTCGAGTTCGAGAGCATCGACTTCAACAAGCGCTTCATCGCCACCGTCCCGAAGGACCACGATCCCGTTGCGCTCAGGGAGCTGTTCAGCCCGGCTTTCATCGACTGGATCACGCGAATCCCCGCGGAGGTCGACTTCGGCATCACCGAGCAGCAGCTCTTCTTCCACTGGCGGCTTCGGGAGCGCTCCAGGGACGAGCTGAAGGAGGCCCTCCACTCGGCCGGCGGGATCTTCGACCGGCTGCACCGAGAGATGGAGGAGAACAACCTCGACATCTACAAGGCCGGCCCATGGAACGCCGGCCTCGAGCCCTTCCCGCCGAAGATCGGTTCCTAGCGCCGTTCCCGCATCCGGCGGCGGTAGGTGCGGTAGAAGCCCGGCCCCTTCTTGATGAAGTCCCGGAAGCGGGTCAGGCGACCCTCGGGCAGCTCGAAGCCGCCGACGATCCTGCGCGGTACCAGGTACCAGCCCTCGCTGGAGGGGGCCAGGTTGCCGCGGACCTGCATGTTGCGCTGCCAGGTGAAGTCGGGGGCGTGCCTGTGGACCGTCAGGCAGGCGCGGCCCTCCAGCAGGGGTAGCCCGGTCGGTTCGGCATCGATCGAGATCGTCTTGCTCGAGGCATCGGCGCGGATCGGGACCCGAACCGCGATCGGGAAGCCGTCCGGCCCCATCCAGCTGAGCACGCCGGTGTCGTGCTCCGCCAGGAACTCCATCCGGCGATCCCATGCCGGCGCGCCCTTCGGGGCATCCCCGTGCTCCTGCGCCGGCTCCTCGACGTGGCCGGACCGCACCTCCTCAAGGTGGGTGTCGTGAACGATCGGCTCGTCGGCCAGGTTCCCCTCCGGCCAGACGAAGACACGCTCGGGCCGGACCTTGATGTAGAGCCGCGCGTAGTACCAGTTGAACATCGGGCGCATGAGCTTGGGCGGGTTCATCTTCTTCGTCGCCGGCAGCTTCACCCCCGACTCGTGCATATACCGCTCGGCGTTCGCCTTCAGGTCCTCGTCATCGACCGTGGCCGTTCCTTGGACGAGCGCCTTCAACCCGCTGTCGATTCCCGATCCGGTGGGGTCCGAGAAGAGCAGCGCGATGCTCGGGTGGGCCTGGGCGTCATCGGCCTTCTTCGGATAGCCGAGCCCGGTGGTCACGTCGATGGTCGGGGCTCCCTGGATGTAATAGGGCGTCACCGGCCAGGTGATCGGCTGCTTGGCGGCATCGACGGTGGTGAGCTCGCAGGTGATGAAGCGCTCGAACGCGTCGCGGACCTCCTGCGGAAGCGTGCTGGTCATCAAGCGGGATTCTTGCAATGCCTCTGATAGCGTCGCCCGCTGCCTACCCGGGTTGTCGTGGTGGAGAGAGAGGTGGCGGCGATGGATAGATGGATGCGGAGTTCCCCCCTATTCCGGGAGCGGCCGCGCTCGGCGCAGGTGATCCTCGGGCTGGTGGTCCCAACCGTTTTCGGCGCAGTTGCGGGTGTGCTCCTTGGAGTGTCGGCCGCGGCCTATTGGGCGATCGGCGTGCTCGCCGCGATCGGCGGCGTCCTGGCCGGTTTCGAGCACGCCGACGGCTGGGATGGAGCTGACCGAGGCCTGGTCGGCGGCACCCTGTACGGCACCGGGCTGCTGGTTGCGCACGCGATCGCCGGAACCGACGCGAAGGTCTCGCTGCCGGGCTTCGCGCCGATCCTGGTCGTCTTCACGGCGATCATCGGGATGCTCCTGGGCGCGCTCGGCGGACGGATCCGAGGGGGCGCAATGAAGCGCAGGGGATTGCCCGCGCCGCCCACCCGGCGGCACCCCGCGTAGTCAGGGGAGCTCGTCGGGCAGCACGATCCGCTGCTCGTCGCCCTCGCCCACGACGCGCGGCTCGATCGGCTTCACCTCACGGTGCTTTGCGGCCTCCAGCGCCTCGGCGGCGTTGGCGAAACCGACCAGCGACTCGAGGTGCTTGATGGTGGGGAAGACGAGCGGGAGCTCGCCCGCGTGGTGCATGTCGAGCGCGTCCTGCGGGCCGAACCAGCCGGCGTCAACCGTCTCGGAGCCGTCCGGCTGAGGCGGCGAGTGCGCCGGAGCGAGGGCCAGATAGAAACGGGTGTCGAATCGAATCGGCGCCACCCTGGGCGTGATCCAGCGCGAATACGCGACCATCTCATCGGCGTCCAGCTCTATCCCCGCCTCCTCGGCAAGCTCCCTCGCTGCCGCGGTGCGATGCGCCGCCTCACCGTGGCCATCCTTCGAATCGACGGCGCCGCCCGGGAAGACCCAGACCCCCGGCATGAAGCGCGCCTCGTGATTGCGCTGCACCAGCAGGATCTCGAGGCCACGCTCGGCGTGCTTGCCACCGCGCCGCAGGAGGATCACAGTTGCCGCCGGTCGGGGGACTGCGGGTTCCACCGGCGGCCAGCGTAGACGGCCGAACCCGAATCCGCGCACACCCGGCGACGCGCCTGGCGCTTCGCATCTCTGCGTCCTGGGGCTCGCCCTTGGGACCACCAAGGGCTTCGCCCTGCGTCCTTGAGCTGCTTGGCCAGGCACGCCCCCGGGCGCACTCGGATTCGCGTTCGACCGTCTTCGCTAGGCTGGCGGCCCAATGGCAGCGGAAACCACCACCAAGCAGCTCTACATCTGCACCTCGTGCGGATTCATCTACGACCCCGACGAGGGCGATCCCGACGGCGGGGTACCGCCGGGGACCTCATTCAGCGACATCCCCGACGACTGGTTCTGCCCGGTCTGCGGGGCCCGCAAAGCGGACTTCGAGCCGTACGAGGAGTAGCAGGGGCGCCGCGGGGGGGCAGTATCCGGCTTCGCCAGCAGGCGCGGCCACGGCGGCCGCCCCACATAAGTCGCTCCGGGCTTCGCCCTCCGCTCCAAAGTGGAGCGGCCTTGTGGCCATCAGGCGCGGCCACGGCGGCCGCCCCACATAAGTCGCTCCGGGCTTCGCCCTCCGCTCCAAAGTGGAGCGGCCTTGTGGCCGCTAGGCCGCTTCGAGCAGGACGGCGTCCAGGCGGCCCTTGGCGCCGGTGTCGAGCTCCGCGACCGGGTAGGCGGCGCGGATCGATTTGGCGACGGCGACGACGAGCCGTCGCAGGTCCTGCTTGGAGATGGCGAGGGGTGGCACCAACACGATCACGTTGCCGAGCGGCCGGACGATGACGCCGCGGCGGCGGGCTTCCAGCACGACACGATGGCCGAGTCGCAGCTCCGGGTCGTGCTCGCCGAGGTCGATGCCGACCATCAGGCCGCGCTGGCGCACCTCGCGCACCTCGCGCATTCTCTCGACCTGCGCGAGCCACTCGGACAGCAGCCTGATCTTGGGCTGCAGCCGAACCAGGGTCCGCTCCCGCTCGAAGACGTCAAGAGAGGCGATCGCCGCCGCGCAGGCGAGCGGGTTGCCCGTGTAGGTGTGGCCATGGAAGAAGGTCTTGAAGTCCGAATGCGCCCCGAGGAAGGCCTCGTAGATCCGCTCGGTGGCGAGCGTCGCGGCCAGGGGCATGTAGCCGCCGGTCAGGCCCTTGGCCACACAGAGGAGGTCGGGGGAGACGCCCTCCTGCTCGCAGGCGAACATCGTCCCGGTGCGACCGAACCCGGTCGCCACCTCGTCGCAGATCAGCAGAACGCCGTGCCGGTCGCAGAGGCGCCGGACCGCTCGCAGATAGCCCGGCGGGTGGGTGAGCATCCCGGCCGCGCCCTGAACGAGCGGCTCGAGCACCACGGCGGCAACCTCCTCCTCACGCATCGCCAGCAACCGGGCCATCTCGTCGATGTCGCCCGGCTTGGCTCGATGCGCGTCGAAGAGCAGCGGCCCGAAGGTCGAGTGGAAGAGCGGCATCCCGCCCACGGAGACCGAGCCGATGGTGTCCCCGTGGTAGGCCTCCTCCAGGCAGATGAAGGACGTCTTCCTGACGTGCTGCCCGCCGCAGTGTTGCCAGTACTGGAAGGCCATCTTCAGGGCGACCTCCACGGCGGTCGATCCGGAGTCCGAGTAGAAGACCCGGCTCAGCCCCGGGGGCGCGATCTCGACCAGCCGCGCCGCCAGCTCGGCCGCGCCGGGATGGGAGAGCCCGAGCATCGTCGAGTGCGCGACGCGATCGAGCTGGTCGCGGACCGCCTCGTCGATCGCCGGGTGGCGATGGCCGTGCACGTTGCACCAGAGGGAGGAGACGCCGTCCAGATAGCGGTTCCCGTCCGAGTCGATCAGCTCAGTCCCCTCCGCGCCCTCGATCATCAACGGCTCGTCTTCCACCCAGTCACGCTGCTGAGTGAACGGGTGCCATACGTGCTGGTGATCGAGCCGGGCAGCCTTCTGCATTCGCCGATCACCAACATATGATCGCCGCCGGATGGACCGCAGCGGCCTGATCACCGACGCGAACCGCAAGTGGTGGACGCTCGGCGCGATGTGCCTGTCGATGTTCATGATCATGCTCGACAGCACGGTGGTCAACGTGGCGCTGCCGTCGATCCAGAAGGACCTGAAGACCAGCGTCGACCAGCTCGAGTGGGTGGTGAACGGCTACACGCTGAGCTTCGCGGCCCTCCTCGTCACCGGCGGTCGGCTCGGCGACATCTTCGGACGGCGGCTGATCTTCATGATCGGCGTCGCCGTCTTCGCGCTCTCCTCGGCGACGGCCGGCCTGGCCCAGGGACCCGACATGCTGGTCGCGTCGCGGATCGCCGAGGGGATCGGCGGCGCCTTGATGATGCCCGCGACGCTCTCGATCATCACTGACGCATTTCCCGCAGAGGAGCGCGGCAAGGCGATCGGTACCTGGGCCGGGATCTCTGGACTGGCCCTGTCGGTTGGGCCGCTGGCCGGCGGATTCCTGACTGAGGACGTGAGCTGGCGCGCGATCTTCTACATCAACCTGCCGATCGCCGCACTCGCCCTGATCGCCTCCCTGACCGCGGTCCGCGAGTCCCGGGATGAGAAGGCGGAGCGGACCGTCGACTACCTCGGGGTCGTCCTGCTGACGGTCGCACTGACCTCGTTCGTCCTGGCGCTGATCGAGGGGAATGACTGGGGCTGGGGGTCGTCGCGGATCATCGGCCTGCTGGTCGTCGGGGTGGTCGCGACCGCGGTCTTCCTCGTCACCGAGTCCCGGGTCAGGGCGCCGATCGTCGACTTCGAGTTCTTCCGCTCCCGCAACTTCATCGGCGCCAACACCGTGGCGCTGATCATCAGCTTCGCGATGATGGGCTCCTTCTTCTTCCTGGCGATCTACCTCCAGGACCTGCTCGGCTACTCGCCGCTCGAGACGGGCGTGCGGTTCCTGCCCACAACCGTCCTGGTCGTGATCGCCGCCCCGATCGCCGGGCGGGTCGCCGACCGGATCGGGTCGCGGCTGCCCATGGTCCTGGGGCTGGTCATCACATCCGTCTCCCTCTACCTGTTCTCGCGAATGGATGCCGCGACCACCTACGGCGACCTGCTTCCAGCATGGATCCTGCTCGGCCTCGGGATCGGAATCACGATGTCGCCGATGTCGACGGCAGCCATGAACGCAGTCGCGGTCGACAAGGCCGGCGTCGCCTCCGGCACCCTCCAGATGTTCCGGATGATGGGTGGCACGATCGGCGTCGCGGCGACCGGAGCGATCTTCCAGGGGAAACTCGGCGCCTTCAATCCGGCAACCCTGTCGAGCGGGGGAGTGGCGGAGGCGAGCAAGTTCACCGACGCTCTCGGCGCCGCGATGGCAATGGGGGCGGCGGTGACGATCGTCGGCGCGGCGGTCGCCGCAGTCGTGATCCGGGGCAAGCCGAGGCACGAGCTCTCCGCCCACGGCGGGCCCGAGCTCCCACGCGTGGCCCTGTGACCCTTGTCACAGATCGTTGCGGTTGAGAAAAGGTTGCAAGCGTGTAACCTTTTCTTTAGTGGAAGCAGCGGCCAGAGAACGAGTAACGGCACCGAACAGAGACGACTTGGCCATCAAGCTGAGCGCGTTGGTCGTTCGCTGTATGGGCCCGAGAGGCAACGAGGTGTTCCGGGTGATCGACGAGAGCGGCCTCACCTTCGCGCAGATGAAGGTGTTGGTCGAGCTGGTGACGCCCGACCAGGACGAGCGCACCGTGACCGCGCTCTCCGAGGAGCTCGGCATCTCGGTCGCATCCGCGAGCCGCGCCGCCGACGGGCTGGTACGGAAGAAGCTCGCCACACGGGTGGAGGACGAAAACGACCGTCGCGTCAGGCGGCTCACCCTGACCACGAAGGGCCACCGCCTGGCCGACCGGATCATCTCGGCGCGCCTCGCGAGCCTGGAGGAGTTCACCGGCTCGCTCGAGGCCGGTGAGCGAAAGAAGCTTGAGGCGGCCCTCGACGCGCTCCTGGAGCGCCCCGAGATCGCCGCGATCTACGAGACGAACGAGAGGAGGGTCAACCGATGACCCGTTACCGGCACCTGATCACGGACGACAACCGCAAGTGGTGGACGCTCGGCGCGATGTGCTTCGCGCTGTTCATGGTGATGCTCGACAACACCGTCGTGAACGTCGCCCTCCCTTCGATTCAGCGCGATCTGCACGCCCAGATCTCTGCCCTCGAGTGGGTCATCAACGGCTACACCCTGACCTTCGCCGTCCTGATTGCGACCGGCGGCCGCCTAGGTGACATCTTCGGCCGCAGGCTGATGTTCCTGGCCGGCGTGATCATCTTCGCGATCACCTCCGCGACGGCCGGAATCGCTCAGGATCCGGCGATGCTGATCGGCAGCCGCGCGATCCAGGGCATCGGCGCCGCGCTGATGATGCCCGCGACGCTCTCGATCATCACCAACACCTTCCCGGCCGCCGAGCGAGGCCGGGCGATCGGCATCTGGGCCGGCGTCTCCGCGCTGGCGCTCTCGATCGGTCCGGTGGTCGGTGGTGCTCTGACGGAGTACGTGAGCTGGCGCGCGATCTTCTTCATCAACCTCCCGGTTGCGGCCGGTGCCGTCGCGGCCACGATCTTCGCCGTGCGGGAGTCCCGCGACGAGACGATCGACCGACGGGTGGACTATCCCGGCGTGTTCGCCCTGACCGCGAGCCTCACGGCGATCGTGCTTGCCCTCATCGAGGGCAACAGCTGGGGCTGGACTTCCACCTCGATCCTCTCCCTGCTGGCGGGAGGCGTGATCGGCCTGGCGATCTTCGTCGCGATCGAGCTCCGCGTCTCGGCGCCGATGGTGGAGTTCGCACTCTTCAAGACGCGTCAGTTCATTGGCTCCAACCTGGTCGCCTTCATCATCACCTTCGCCATGATGGGCACCTTCTTCTTCATGGCGCTCTATATGCAGGACATCCTCGGCTACAGCGCTCTCGAGGCCGGGGTCAGGTTCCTGCCGACGACGATCGTGATCGCGGTCATCGCGCCGATCTCCGGGCGGCTTGCCGACAGGCTGGGACCTGCGACACCGATGAGCGCCGGACTGGCGGTGCTCGCCGTATCGATGTTCATGTTCGCCGGGATCAACACGGGCACGACCTACACCGGGCTGATCGTCCCCTTCGTCCTGATGGGACTCGGGATCGCTCTGGTGATGTCGCCGATGTCGACTGCCGCGATGAACGCGGTCAGCGTGCACAAGTCCGGCGTGGCGTCGGGAGTGCTGCAGATGTCGCGCATGATCGGCGCATCCGTGGGAGTGGCCGCCACGGGCGCCATCTTCCAGGCCCAGCTCGGCTCCGGGTTCGACCCGGCCACGCTGGCGACGGCTCCGGAGCAGGCGCGAGCGACCTTCGTCGACGCCCTCTCCAGCGCGATGCTGCTGGCCGCGTTCGTCGTGGTCGCCGGGCTCGTCGTCTCCCTGACGCTGGTCCGCGGCGCTCGCGCAAAGCGGGTCGACGCTCAGCACGCGGCCGAGGAGAGCGCGGCAGCGGTCCCCGAGGCCACGGTGGCCGAGGACGTCGTTCCGGCCGGCGCCCGCTAGGCGGCTTCGCGGAGGCTGCTCGCCGCCCTTGGCGAGCCGACCGCGATCTGGAGCGCCGGCCAGGTGGCCGGTTTGGTGAGGTCGAGGCTCGGGAGCGTCTCGACCTTGACGGATCCAAGTCGCTCGATCGTCTTCAGGTTTGAGCCCTCCATCGCGGAGGGCTCGGCCGGCCAGGGCGTGAGCACGACGGCCGCCACCTCCAGGCCCGCCCCGCGAACAGCGTGGATCGTCAGCAGCGTGTGATTGATCGTCCCCAGACCGGGTGAGGCGGCGATCACGACCGGCAGCGCCAGGTCGCGAGCGAGGTCCCGGACCAGATAGTCGGGTGTGAGCGGAACCAGAAAGCCGCCCACTCCCTCGCAGACCAGCAGGTCGGTGTCCTCGGTCGCGGCGAGTGCCGCTCCCCGGAGCCGGTCCGGATCGATCCGCTCGCCGGCGAGCTCGGCCGCGAGATGGGGGGAGACGGCCGGCCCGTAGCGATACGGAGCCACCTGCTCGTCGGCCTGCCTCGATCCCGCCGCGAGGCGGAGCAAGGCGTGGTCCGGCAGCTCCGAAGCGCTCTCCCAGATCTCAGAGGCCAGCGGGTGGTCGTCGAGGCCGCTGACCGCGGGCTTGAACACGGAAATGCGCTCGCCTCCCGTCCGCGCGGTGTGCGCGATGGCGGCAGCGACCACGGTCTTCCCGACCTCCGTCCCGGTACCGGTGACGAACAGGCCGCGCATCGTCAGGCGGCCTCGCGAAGCGCCGGCGGCGTCCGGCTGGTCGAGCTCGGCTCGGTGCGGGAGGCGAGGCCGAGCTCGCGAGCAGCCGCGCCGATCAGCTTCGCCGCCCGGCGCAGGTCGGCGATCCGATGGGTTGCCATCACGGTGAGTCGGAGGCGACACGTGCCCGGCGCGACGGTTGGCGGGCGGATCGCCTGCGCGAAGATTCCCTCCCCGAGGAGCCTCTCGCACAGGTCCATGGCGTCATCGGCCTCGCCGATGACCAGCGGCACGATCTGGGTATCCGAGCCGATCGGCTCGAGCCCCTCGGAGCGGAGGCCGGCGCGCAACGCCGCTGCGTTCGAGCGCAGCCTCTCGACGCGCCTTGGCCGTTCGATGAGCAGCTCGAGCGCCGCCGAGGCGGCGGCGACGCACGGGGGAGGCGGCGCGGTCGAGAAGATGAACGGCCGCGCCGAGTTGACCAGGAAGTCGGCCATCTCCCGCGAGCCGCAGACGTAGGCGCCGTAGCCCCCGAGCGCCTTGCCGAGCGTCCCGACGATCACGTCCACCTCGCCGGTCAGCCCCGCCGCGGCCACCGATCCGCGCCCGCCCGGACCGATGCAGCCGGTGGCGTGAGCCTCGTCCACCATGAGGCGGCAGCGGTGACGACGCGCCAGGGTCGCCAGCTCGCCCAGTGGCGCGATGTCGCCGTCCATGGAGAAGACACCGTCGGTGACGATCAGGGCGGCGCGACCGGTGGCGCGATGCAGCCCCCATTCGAGGTGCTCCGGGTCGCAGTGCCGGTAGACGAAGGTCTCGGCGCCCGCCAGCCGGCAGCCGTCGATGAGGCTGGCGTGGTTGAGCTCGTCCGAGAAGACGACCTCGCCGCGCCCCGCCAGCGCGGCGATCGTGCCCGTGTTGGCGAGGTAGCCGGAACCGAACAGGAGCGCGGCCTCCGTCTCCTCGAACTCCGCGAGCCGGGTCTCCAGGTCGGCGTGGATGGACATCGAGCCGGAGATCAGCCGCGATGCGCCTGAGCTGGTTCCCAGGCTGAGCGCCGCATCGGCAGCGGCGTTGCCCAAGCGCGGATGGTCGGCGAGCCCCAGGTAGTTGTTCGAGCAGAGGACCAGCACCGGCCGCCCGTCGAGCAGCACCCGCGGGCCCTGCGGCCCCTCGACCAAGCGAAGTCGCCGGCGCAGCCCGCTCGATTCGAGCTCGGCGAGACGCTCCTGGATGTCCAGCACTAGTCGCCCCAGCCGGCCGGCTCGGGGTAGGCGGGGACCTTGCCCTTCTTCTTGACGACCCGGAGCTGGGTGGAGGGGTCCCAGAAGTTCGCCTCCGCCTGTCGGTCGATCAGCTCGTCGACAGGGGTCGGGGGCGTCTCGCCCTCGAGCCAGCCGGAGCGGTTGTCGGGCCTCGGGTTGGCGCCGTTGTCGGGCTGTCTGGCGACGTTCAGGCCCAGCTCCTCGAACATCTCCCGGTCCTCGGCCGGCTCGACGCCGAGCGTGGTGAGGAAGTTCCCCATCATCACGCCGTTCAGGCCGGCCTTGACGGCGAGCGGCGCGAGGTCCTGGAGGTTCTCCACCCGCCCCCCGCACAGGCGGAAGAGGGCGTCGGGCAGGATCAGGCGGAAGATCGCCACCCACTTGACGACGTCCCATGGGTCCATCAGCTCGCGATCGCCGAACTTCGTCCCGACCCGGGGGTTGAGGAGGTTGATCGGCACCGAGTCGGGTTCGAGCTCGGCGAGCTCGAACGCCATCTCGACGCGCTGTTGGGGCGACTCACCCAGGTTGAGGATGCCGCCGACGCAGGTCTCGAGGCCCGCCTCCTTGACCGCATCGATCGTCCGCAGCCTGCCCTCATAGCGGACGGTGGTGGAGACCTCCGGGTAGTAGGAGCGCGAGGACTCCACGTTGTGGTGGACCCGCTGGATGCCGGCGTCCTTGAGCTGCCGGGCGCGTTCGGCCGACATGTGCCCGATCGAGGCGCAGCGCTTCAGGTTGGTCTGCTCGGAGACGAGCCGGGCCCCCTCCAGGACCTTGGCGAAGTCGCGCTTGGAGAGACCCTGCCCCTGAGTGACCATGCAGAAGCGGTGCGCGCCGGCCGCCTCGGCCGCCTTGGCGTGCTCGAGGATCTGGTCGGGCTCCATCATCGCGTGCATCGGCGTGTCCGCCTCGGCATACCGCGATTGGGCGCAGAACCCGCAGTCCTCGGCGCAGCCCCCCGACTTGGCGTTGACCAGCGAGCACATGTCCGTCGAGTCCCCAAAGCGGTCCTGCCGGACCTCCCAGGCGCGCTCCACGAGGGCGCCGATCTCGTCGTGGTCGGTCAGGGCGCCGAGCTCGAGCGCCTCGTCGAAGCTGATCAGTGGTGGCATGCGGCGTCCCTCCGGTTCGGGTGCCGCAAATCTAGGAACGGCGGCGGACGCCTAGTCCCAGGAGAAGTCCTGGACGATCTCCGCGTCGCCCTCGGCCCGGGGGCTGAAGGCGAGCAACACGAGATCGTCGTCCCCCGCCTCGAAGGCGCGGATCACGGCGGGAGCGATTCGAACGGCGTCGAGGGGGCCGACCTCCTCGATCTCGTCATCGAGCTTCACACGGCCGCTTCCCGAGATGACGACGTAGATCTCCTCCATCTCCCCGTGCTTGTGCGCGAAGGGCTGGCGCTGGCCCGCCTTCACCACCTGGTAGGAGACGCCGCTCCTCTCGGAATTCAGGTCCTCGTGTGCGAAGCGAGCCTCCAGGGAGTCGGACAGCCCGGCCCCGGCGGCTGCATCCTTGGACTCGCGGAGGTTCTTGATCGTGTAGTCCATGCTCAACGAGCCTATACCTTGCTCCTGTGCTGACAGCGATTGTCGCCGCCCTGGCCATCGCAGTCGCCGGGACGCCGGCGACGGACGACCAGCTGGCAGGAGCCCGGGTGATCACGGGCTTCTCGGGACATCACCCCCCGCGGGCGCTGCCCCGGATGATCTCCGCGGGCCAGGTGTCCGGGGTGATCCTCTTCGACGGAAACGTGGGAGGCCGGCGCTCGGTCCGCAGGTTGACCTCTGGGCTGCAGGCGATCCCTCGTCCGCCTGCCATGACCGAGCCGCTGCTCGTCACTGTCGACCAGGAGGGGGGCCTCGTCAGGCGGCTGCCGGGACCGCCGAAGCCATCCGCGCGAGCCATCGGGGCCCGGGGTGCTGCTTTCGCAGAGCGGATCGGGCGAGCGGCCGGCGAGAGCCTGCACTCGATGGGCGTCAACGTCGACCTCGCCCCGGTTCTGGACATCGGCCGTCCGGGACGCGCCATCGAGGCGGAGGGGCGCACCTTTGCCCGGACAGCCGGAGCCGTTTCCGAGATCGGTGGCGCGTTCGCTCGCGGCGTATCGGATGGCGGCGTTGTCGCGACTGCCAAGCACTTCCCCGGGCTGGGCGACGCTCGGATCAACACGGACAACGCCGTGCAGAAGATCCGGCTGCCCGCCGCCAAGCTGCGCTCGGTGGACGAGCAGCCCTACGTCGGCTTTGCGCAATCCGGGGGCGCCATGGTGATGTTGAGCACCGCGATCTACCCGGCCCTCTCGGGCAAGCCGGCGGCGCTCTCCCGCGCGATCGCCACCGGGGAGCTCCGCGACCGGCTCGGCTTCCAGGGCGTCTCGATCACCGATGCCCTGGGCTCGGTCTCGGCTCGGGCAGTGGGCGGACCAGCGAAGACCGCGGTGGCCGCCGCAAAGGCCGGCACGGACCTCCTCCTGTTCACCGACCTGAGCAGCGCCGCCAGGGCCCAGCGGGCGCTGGCCCGGGGGTTGAGGAGCGGGTCGCTCGACCGAGCGAAGTTCCAGGAATCGGTGAATCGCGTGCTGGCGCTGCGGACGGCGCTCTCGCCCTAGATCAGGCTGCCTCGCGCATCGCCTCGACCTCGCGCGCTTGCGCAAGGCGGCTGAGGCCGCGCTCCTCCAGTTCCTTGACCTCGCTCTGCTTCAGCTCGAGACGGCGAGATGCCTCGCGAAGGTTGGTGGGCTCGTCGCCGTTGATCCCGTACCGGAGGCGAATCACCTTCTGCTCGTCCTCCGGCAGGTCCTCGACGGCGCGTCTCAGGGTCTGGTCGCGGAGGCTGACCGCCACCTCCTCGGAGGGCTCGCTGCGCTCGTCGGGGACGAACTCGCCCAGCGAGGCGGCATCCTCCTCGCCGACCGGGCGATCGAGGCTGGTGACCACGCGGGTCAGGTCGCGGATCTCCTCGACCTGGGCGGGCTCGAGCTCGGCCTCCTTTGCGACCTCCTCGGTGGTGGGGTCGCGGCCGAGCTTGGTCGCCAGCTCGCGCTCCAGGCGCATCACCTTGCGCTCGCGCTGCGCCACCTGGTTGGGAACGCGGATCGTGCGCTCTTTCGACTCGAGGGCGCGCTGGATCGCCTGCCGGATCCAGAAGGTCGCGTAGGTCGAGAACTTGTAGCCCTTGCGCCAATCGAACTTCTCCGAGGCGCGAATCAGGCCGAGGATGCCCTCCTGGATCAGGTCGAGCAGGTTGAGGTCCTGGCGCATGTAGCGGCGGGCGTTCGAGACGACTAGCCGCAGGTTCGAGTTGATCAGCCTCTCCTTCGCCTCGAGGTCGCCCCGCTCGACGGCCTGGGCGAGCTCGATCTCCTCCTCCTTCGTGAGCAGCGGGTAGCGGCGCATCTCATTGAAGAAGAGCTGGAGCGCGTCCGTGGTCGTCTCGGCAAGCTCGCCGTTGCGATAGCCGGCGGGCTCCGCGGCCTGCTTGCCGCAGTCGTCCTCGATCGAGAGCCCAGCGGCCTCGATCCGCTCGTGCACGAGCTCCTCCTCTTCGTCGGAGAGGTTCATCTCCTGGACCAACGAATCAACCTCCGATAGGTCGACGCAGTCCGCCGGGCGGCCGGCCTCTATCAGGGCGGCGACTCGCTCTTCGACGCCTGGGTCGAGCTCCACTGCGGTCGGGTTCATTTCCTCAGCCATGGTTGCCCTCTCCACAGGGTCCCAAACCGGAACTTCCGGCGCGCCGAGCCGGTCGCCCGCCTTCGATACGCTGCCGCCAGTGTCCGGTAAGGGGGGACGCGGACCGGAGGGAAGTCGCCGACATGGAGGTCCGTTGAGAGGTCTGGCATCGATAGTCGCGGGTCGACGCACGAAGTGGGTCATCCTCGTCGTCTGGATCATCGCCGGTGCCGCGATGTCGCCGCTTGGGCAGAAGCTCTCCGACGTCACCACCGACAACACGGAGTCGTTCCTGCCGTCGAACGCCGAGTCGACCGAGGTGGTCCGCACGCTCGACCACCAGTTCCCCGCCAAGGAGACGGCGCTCGCGCTCGTTGTCTACCAGAACACGGACGGCCTGACGCCCGCGGACTTCGCGAGGATCCAGTCCGACGCGGAGAAGATCAAAGCGGAGCCGAAGAAGATTCCGCTGATCCAGAGCCAGCCGCCGCTCCTGCCGGCGCTCACTGGGCCAAACGCGAGGCTCGTCTCGGCAAACCGTCAGGTCGCGTACGCCGTCTACACGCTGCCGACGAACTTCGACGAGGAGTTCAACTGGGGCAAGGCGATCCGCGACATCACGGGCGCCAACACCGGCGACCTGAACGTCTACGTCACCGGCGACGTCGGCTTCAACACCGACGCCCACGACGTCTTCAGCAACATCGACACCAAGCTCCTGCTGGCGACGACGATCCTCGTCCTCGTCCTGCTCGGCGCCATCTATCGCTCGTTGCTGGTGGCGATCTCCCCGCTGATCGTCGTCTTCCTCGCCTACCAGTTCGCCACGGGCCTGATCTACCTCTTCGCCAAGTCGGGGGCCACGGTCTCCTCCAACAGCACCGGGATCATCGTCGTCCTGATGTTCGGGGTGGGGACCGACTACTGCCTCTTATTGGTCTCCAGGTACAGAGAGGAGCTCCGCCGCCTCGAGGACAAGCACGACGCGATGCAGCGCGCCGTCAGGCGCGCCGGCCCGGCGATTCTGGCGAGCGGGCTGACGGTCACGCTGGCCATGCTCGTCCTCGTCCTCGCCGAGTCGGGCAATACGAAGTCGCTCGGCCCGGTGGCCGCGATCGGCGTCTTCTGCTCCATGCTCGCGGGGCTGACGTTGCTGCCGACGCTCCTGACGATCTTCGGCCGCCGGGGCTTCTGGCCGAGGCGCAGCATCGTCGATTACAACCCGGAGCACGCGGAGGTCATCCATACCGGCCTCTGGCGGCGCTTCGGCGACCGGGTCCTGCACCGGCCCGGCCCGGCCGTGGCGGTCACCGCGGGCGTTTTCCTGCTCGGCGCGCTGGGCCTCCTCGCGTACAAGGTCGACTACTCGAGCACCACCTTCTTCAAGAAGTCCGTCCAGAGCGTGGAGGGCTTCAAGGTGCTGAGCGCGGACTTCCCGGCGGGAACGCTTTCGCCGACGACGGTGCTGGTGGAGCGACAGGGAGGCGCGCCGACCGATCAGGACATCGCGCTGACCGCGGCCAAGCTGAAGGCCGTCAACGGAGTGGCGGCCGTGCTGCCGACGCAGCAGATCTCCACCAACGGCCAGATCAGGGTCGTCGACGTGATCCTGAAGGGCGACCCGAACGACGTCTCGTCGCTCGATCTCGTTCCCAAGATGCGAGACGCCGTGGCGAACCTGACACCGGGGGTGACCGCCCTGGTCGGCGGCGGCACCGCGATCAACTACGACTACAACAAGGCGACCGAGAGGGACCTGAAGCTGATCGCGCCGCTGGCGCTGCTGGTGATGGCGATCATCCTCGGGATCCTCCTGCAGGCGATCGTCGCGCCCCTTGTCCTCCTGGCCAGCGTGGTCCTCTCCTTCGCCTGCACGCTGGGGATCTCGATCCTCTTCATCCGCTTCGTCGTCGGCGACGCCGGCTTCGACGCATCGATTCCGACCTTTGCGTTCATCTTCCTGGTCGCGCTGGGGATCGACTACACGATCTTCCTGATGGCCCGAGTGCGTGAGGAGGCGCGCAAGCACGGCACGCGCGAGGGCATGCTGCGCGCGATCGCGGCGACCGGGCCGGTGATCACCAGCGCGGGGGTCATCCTGGCCGGCACCTTCTCGGTCCTGATGACCCTGCCGGTGACCTTCACCTTCGATCTCGGCTTCATGGTCGCGCTGGGCATCCTGCTCGACACATTCATCGTGCGGACGATCATGGTTCCCGCCGCCGTCGAGCTGATCGGCGACAGGATCTGGTGGCCCTCAACGGCAGCCGGCGGCGGTCGCGTTCTGCACGAGGACACCGGCGAGCAGGCGCTGCCCGAGCCGTCCGAGGCCGGCTAGCGCCCCTTCCAGGCCGGCTTGCGCTTCTCCGCGAAGGCGGCAACGCCCTCGCGGAAGTCATCCGAGCCGAAGCAGGACTCGCGCAGCTCGATCAGCTCGCGCTCCTGCTCCGGCGTCAGGCGGGAGAAAGAATTGAGCGTCTCGATCGCCCGCTTGTTGCCACTCATCGAAAGCGGTGCGTGGGCGGCGACCTCGGCGGCCAGCTCAACCGAGGCGGCCTCGAGCTCGTTTTCGTCGACGACCTCGTTGACCAGGCCGATCTGCTCGGCCCGCTCGGCGGGGAGGTTGCGACCGGTGAGAAAGAGCTCCTTGGTGCGCGGCATCCCGATCGCGTCGATGAAGCGCTGGAGTCCCGTGTGGCCGTAGATCAGGCCGAGCTTCGCCGGCGGCATGCCGAGCTTGGCCCCGCGGGCGCAGATCCGCAGGTCGCAGCAGAGCGTCAGCTCGAGCGCTCCGCCCAGGGCGTGGCCGTTGATCGCGCAGAGGACCGGCCACTTGTGCACGGCGACCGCGTCGAGCCCCTTGGCGAACGGATGGGCCACCAGCGACTCCGCGTCGCGCTCGAAGCTCTCGTCCGAGAACCCGCCGATGTCGTATCCCGCCGAGAAGATCTGGCCGGCGCCGGTGAGGATCACGCAGCGAAGCTCGATCCCGCGGTCGAGCGATGGCATCGCCTCGGCGATCGCGTTCAGGGTGTCGTGGTCGAGGGCGTTTCGCGACTCGGGCCGGTTGATCGTCAAGCGGGCGACCGCCTCGGCCGGATAGTCAAGGAGCAGCTTGCCCCCAGCCAGGCTCGTCATAGGACGACTCCTCCGCTTCGCGTCCGGGGTCGCCTAGCCATGGCGCTGAGGCTATTCGAGGACGACGAGCACGTCGCCCTCGGAGACCGACTGGCCCTCCTCGCAGCGGATCTCGGCGACCTTTCCTGGATCCTCGGCCTCGACCGGCATCTCCATCTTCATCGACTCGAGGATGACGACAGTGTCGCCCTCGTCGACCTGGTCGCCGACCTTGACCTCGATCTTCCAGACTGTGCCGGTGATATGCGCCTCTACGTCGGCCACGCGCCGGGACATTAGTCATCCGTGACGCCGGAACCGGCGCGCGTCGTCATCGTCGCCGCGCAGAACGAGGTGGAGCGGATCGGCGCCGCACTGGACGCTCTCTCCACGGCGTTTCCCGGATCCCGGCTGATGGTCGCGGACGACGCCTCCACCGACGGGACGCAGGCGGAGGCGATGCGTCACGGTGCCTGGCTCCTGAGCCGCCGTCGCCCACATGGCAAGGGAGGGAACGTGACCGCAACGGCGGAGGCCGCGGTCGGCGAGTTCGACGACGACGCCACGGCGCTGCTCTGCGACGCGGACCTCGGGGAGAGCGCCGGCGAGCTCGGTCCCCTGACCGAGGCGGTCGAGGCGGGGGGGTGCGATCTGGCGGTGGGAAGGTTCGCGGATCCCGAGGGAGGGGGATTCGGCTTCACGCTCGGCTACGGGCGGAGGGCCGTGGAGGGGCTCTGCGGGGCAGAGCTGGAGGCGCCGCTCTCGGGACAGCGCGCCATGCGCATCTCCGTGCTGCGCGAGCTGATGCCCTTTGCCGCTGGCTGGGGCCTCGAGGTGGGCATGACGATCGACGCGGTCCGGGCCGGGCTCCGCATCGAGGAGATCGAGCTGCCGCTCAGCCACCGGGCAACGGGACGCACGCCCGGCGGCTTCCTCCACCGCGCCCGCCAGCTCCGCGACATCCGGCGCGCCGTACGAGCCCGGCGCTAGGTAGCGTCCGGCCCGATGATCCTGGCCATCGACCAGGGGACCACAGGGACCACCTGCATCGTCTTCGACGAGCGCGGGCAGCCCTGCGGCCGCGCCTACAGCGAGTTCGAGCAGTACTTCCCGCAGCCGGGCTGGGTCGAGCACGACGCCGCCGAGATCTGGGAGGTGACGCGCAGCGTCGCCGTCGAAGCTCTCGCCGATGCGGCGGTGCAGGGCTCCAACCTGAAGGGGATCGGGATCACGAACCAGCGAGAGACGGTCGTCGCCTGGGACCCGGCCACCGGCGAGCCCGCGCATCGCGCCCTGGTCTGGCAGGACCGGCGTACCGCCGCCCGCTGCGACGAGCTCCGCGAGCAGGACCACGAGGAGCTGATCCGCGAGCGGACCGGGCTGGTGATCGACCCGTACTTCTCGGGGACCAAGATCGAGTGGCTGATCCGGAACGCCGAGCTTCCCGAGGGCGTGGTCTTCGGGACGATCGACTCCTGGCTCGCCTTCAAGCTCACCGGCCGCCACCTGATCGACTACTCGAACGCGTCCCGGACGATGCTGTTCGACATCCGCAAGCTCGCCTGGGACGAGGAGCTCTGCGGGCTGCTCGGGGTGGACCCGGGGTCGCTGCCCGAGCCGGTGCCCTCATCGGAGGTCTACGGCACGACCTCGATCTTCGGCGGTGAGGTGCCCGTCGCGGGAATCGCGGGCGATCAGCAGGCGGCTCTCTTCGGCCAGGCCTGCCAGCGGGCGGGCGAGACCAAGAACACCTATGGCACGGGCAGCTTCGTCCTGCTCAACACCGGTCAGGATGCCCCCGAGCCGGGCGAGGGGCTCTTGACGACGATCGCCTGGGGTCTGGGCGGCGAGGTCACCTACGCGCTGGAGGCCGCGGTGTTCGTCACCGGCGCTGCTGTTCAGTGGCTCCGCGACGGGCTCGGAATCATCTCCGAGGCCGGCGAGACGGAGGCGCTCGCCGCCTCGCTGGAGTCGAACGACGACGTCTACTTCGTCCCGGCGCTCACCGGTCTCGGCTCACCCCACTGGGACCCCTACGCCAGGGGGACGATCGTCGGGCTCACCCGCGGCTCCGGCAGGGCGCACCTCGCCAGGGCGGCGCTGGAGGCGATCGCCTACCAGACGGTCGACGCGGTCCGGGCCCAGGAAGCGGCCGCCGGCGAGAGCGTGCCCGCGCTGAAGGCCGACGGCGGCGCGGTGGCCAACTCCTGGCTGATGCAGTTCCAGGCGGACGTCCTCGGCGTGCCGGTGATCGTGCCCGAGGTCGCCGAGACGACGGCCCTCGGTGCCGCCTACCTGGCCGGGATCGCCACGGGCCTCTGGACGGTGGATCAGGTGCGCGAGATGTGGCGCGAGGCGGCGACCTACGAGCCCGCGATGCCTGCGGCCGAGCGCGACGAGCTGGTCGGGCGGTGGAGGGAGGCCGTGACCCGCGCCCAGGGCTGGTCACGTGCGTAACCTGGGCATGTTGAGCGGGTAGGAATCAGCACGTGGCGCCGTCTTCGACGGCTCTTTTTTTGAGGTTGGAGAGATGCCCCAGGTGAATCCCAAGGACATGAAGCCGCAGGTCTACAAGGACCCGCGACCAGCGGAGATGTTCGAGCAGTACCACCGCAGCGCGCGCCGTGGAGTCGGTTGGATGTACGACTTCGTTCGGGTGATCCTGACGATCCCGACGATCCTCTTCTACCGGGCACGGGCGATCGGAGTGGAGAACGTTCCCGCCACCGGCCCGGTGATCCTGGCGCCCAATCACTTCAGCCAGTGGGACCACTTCTTCGCCGCCGTGTACCTGCCTCGAAAGGTCCAGTTCATGGCCAAGTCCCAGCTCTTCACGAACCCGGCCATCAAGTACATCTTCAAGCACGGCGGCGTCTTCCCGGTGAGGCGGGGGCATCACGACGAGGAGGCGTTCACCACCGCGAACATCGTTCTCGACCGCGGCGGCACGATGCTGATGTACGCGGAGGGCGGCCGCTCGCGCACCGGCGACCTGGGGGAGCCGAAGCGCGGCATCGGCAAGATCGCCCTGGAGTCGGGCGTGCCGGTCGTGCCCGTCGCGATCCACGGCTCCGCGCACGTCAGGGGCTGGAAGCGGCTGCGGTTCCCCAAGGTGACGATCCAGTACGGCGAGCCGGTCACCTTCCCGGTCATCGCGGACCCCGGACGCGACGAGCAGCAGCGGGCGGCCAATCAGGTCTTCGACCGCGTCCGGGCGATGTACGTCGACCTCGAGGAGAACGGCCGCCGCGACGTCCTCAAGCGCCTGCGGGGGGGACTGCCGGCCGCGTCGCCGGAACCCCCTCACGAAACGGGTCGCGCCTGAGTCAAACGGGTCGCGCCTGGCGGCGCGCCCTCGAATTACGCCCTCGCATCAGGTTATTCCTCGTAGCGGGGCTCGAGCTTCTCCCAGAACTCCGGGTCGTGCCCCGGAACCATGAGCGCGTACGGATAGGTGCGCCGGTAGGCCTGTAGCTCGCGCAGGGACCGCCGCCAGTTGTGCTCGTCGGCCATCATCACCGGCTCCCCCTCGCCCTGGAGCTGCTTCCAGTCGTACGCGGCGTCCCCGACGATGACGAAGTCGCGCTGGGGCAGACGCAGGATCACCGATGTGTGGCCCGCGCTGTGGCCCGGCGTGTAGATCAGCCTCACTGAGCCGTCCGCGAAGAGGTCGAAGCTTCTCCCGAACGGCCCGTAGGACTCGACCTGCTCGCTGTCGAAGTCGACGGTGGCATAGTCGAATGCGTAGTCGTAGTGCGAGGGGTGGTAGCCGCGCAGCAGGGGAAGCCTCCCGGTGGTGGCCGCCTCCCATTCGGTTGCGCTGAGCACGAACTGTGCATCGGGAAAGACCTCGATCGCCGATGCGTGGTCCTCATGCAGGTGGGTGAGCACGACGACCGCGATGTCCGACGCCTCCAGCCCGCGCTTGCGAAGCTGCGAGACGACGTCCTCGCCCTCCTTGACGGTGTAGTGGCGGCCGGAGAAGCGGCCGAGGTTGTCGCGCGGATCTCGGACGATCGAGGGGTGCAGGCCCGTGTCGATCAGGACGTTGCCGGCGCTCGGATGACGCGCCAGGTAGGCGGGCACGGGCCGGGACTCCCAGGTCTCCGGCTTCGAGCCGATCCCGATGGCGCGCAGGCGGGCGAGCGGGCCACGCCCGGCTCGATTGAAGAACGACGCCGGCCAGAGGGCCTGGCCCGTGTTCAGCGGCTCCACGATCACAGCAGCCCCCTCGGTGCCTCCGGGTAGTGGCTCCTCGAGCGGAATCGGCTCGGCATTCACGCTCACGCCGGCCAGCTTATGCTCACGGCCGTGCCTTCACGAATCTTTGCGCCCGGCCTACTCGACGGGAAGGTCTGCGTCGTCTCCGGGGCCGGCACCGGCCTCGGCAAGGCGACGGCTCTGGAGCTGGCCGGACTGGGCGCCACGGTGATCGGCTGCGCGCGCCGCAGCGAGCCCCTGGAGGGCATGGTCGAGGAGGTGTCGGGACGCGGTGGCAAGGCCGAGTGCGAGGCGCTCGACATCCGCGACGACGAGGCCGTAGACGCCTTCATGGACGGCGTCGTGGAGCGCCACGGCCGGATCGACGTGCTCGTCAACAACGCCGGTGGCCAGTTCCTGAGCCCGGCCGAGGCGATCACACCCAAGGGCTTCAGGACCGTGATCGACCTCAACGTCCAGGGCACCTGGCAGATGACCCACGCCGCGGCGACGAAGGCGTTCATCCCCCAGGGCGAGGGCAAGGTCGTCAGCATCACCGTCTCCCCGCATATGGGATTCCCGGGGATGGTCCACACCGGCGCCGCCCGGGCCGCTGTGGAGAACATGATGCGGACCCTCTCCATCGAGTGGGCGCGTTTCGGGGTCCGTCTGGTGGCGGTCGCCATCGGGCAGTTCGACACCGAGACCCTACGGACCAAGTACCCGAAGGCGATCGTCGAGGGCGTCGCCGCCACGGTGCCGCTGGGCAGGCTGGGGACCGAGGACGAGATGGCCTGGCTGATGGCCTATCTGGCCTCGCCGGCGGGCGACTTCTTCTCGGGCTGCGTGATCACGGTCGACGGAGCGCGGGACAACTGGTTCGGTGGCTGGCCGGCGGGCGGCGCCGCCGGCGAGGGCGGGGAGCCGCTCGCCGAGGAGCGCCGCAAGGACTAGCGTCTGCCCGCCGCGATGATGTAGAGGTGCCGGATGACGAGGCGGTCCTCGGTCCGCCCGGCCTCGAGCCCCGTCTCCGGGCCGCCGTCGGCCTCGCCCTCGAGGGCAGCGAGCACCTCCGCGGCAGCGGCCTCCGCCGGCTGCCCCTGCTCGATCCAGCGCACCGCGTCGAGCGTGCGGTGCCGCTCGGACGCGACCTCGGCCGAGACACCTGCCTCCCGCATCAGGCCGAGCAGCTCGTCCGGGGCCAGCGCTCGGGTGTGGCTCGGATCGCGCAGCCGCTCGAGCTCGTCTCGGCGCGCCGCGGGGCCGCCGTCGCCCGCGGCCATGTCGATCACCGCGACGACGCCGCCCGGCCTGCACACCCGGACCATCTCCCGCGCGGCGAGGCCGGGGTCGTCGAGGTGGTGAAAGGCGAAGCGATTGACGACGACGTCGAACTGGGCATCGGGGAACGGCAGCCCGGTTGCGTCTCCCTCGGCGAATAGCACGTTTCGGGCTCCGTCCTCGGCTGCGGATGCGGCCCCGGTGGCGAGCATCTCCGGGGTGAGGTCGACGATCACCGCGAAGGCGGCGCGCTCGGCCAGATAGCGGCCGAGCCGCCCGCTCCCACCGGCGACGTCGAGCACGACATCCGCCTCGGCGACCGGCACGTGCGCGCCGATCCAATCCAGGAGGTCGCGATCGCGGAAGATCGATCCGGCCACTTCGAAGGAGGCGGCCTGCTTCGCGAACTCACGTCTGGTCGTCGTGCGGTGGGTCGCGGGGTCGGTCATGCGGGCCAGGCTAGGCCCTCAGGAGTACATCCCGACGAACTGCCCTCCGGTGCAGTTGATCACCTGTCCGTGTACGAAGTTGGAGAGCGGAGAGCACAGGAAGAGGATCGGCCCCGCCGCGTCGGATGGCTCCGCCGGCCGCCCGAGCGGGATCGTCAGGCGCGCCATCTGGCGCATCTGCTCGGGGATCCCGAGAGACACCTCCTCCTCGCTCTCGCCGGCGGCCTGCATCGTCTCGCCCTTCTCTCTCGCCTGGGTCAGCCGGGTCTCGACGAAGCCGAAGGCGACGGCGTTGCTGTTGACCTTGAACTGTCCCCACTCCTTGGCGATCGTCTTGGTCAGCCCGGTGACGCCCGCCTTGGCGGACGAGTAATTCGCCTGGCCGGCGTTCCCCATGGTGCCCGAGACGGAGGTGACGTTGACGATCTTGCGGAAGACCTCCTCGCCGGCCTCGGCCTCCTTCTTGGCGGCCTCTCGCCAGCTGGGCGCCAAGGCGCGGATCATCCGGAAGGGGACGATCGTGTGGATGTCGAGCATCGCCTGGAACTGCTCGTCGGTCATCTTGTGGACCACCCCGTCCCAGGTGTATCCCGCGTTGTTGACCACGGCATCGACCTGACCGAAGGCGTCGATCGCGGCGTTGACCAGCTCCTCCGGGATCCCGGGCTTGGTGAGGTCGCCCGCGAAGACCGCGGTCTCGCCGTCGATCTCCTTTGCGGCCTGCTCCGCCACGTCGCCATCGAGGTCGTTGATCAGCACCTTGGCTCCCTCGCTGACGAACAGCTCAGCCGTGGCGCGGCCGATGCCTCGCGCCGAGCCGGTGATGATCGCGCTCTTTCCGTCAAGCAGTCCCAAGTTCGTCGCCTCCTGTCTGATGCTGCGTTATGTAGGGGGCGGATTCTTACCCAAACCGGTAAGTGGCGATCCCGTGGGCGACCACCGTGCCCTCGGGATCGGTGACGCTCACCTCGCAGAAGCTGAGGCGACCGCCGCGCTTGGCGACGCGGGCCTCGGCGCGCAGATCGACGCCACTCGCCGCAGAGGCGAAGTTGACCGAGAGAGAGACGGTTGATCCCGCCGGGCTCTCCGGCACCTCGTCAGTCGCCCAGGCCGCCGCCATGGCAGCGGTGTCGATCAGCGCACCGATCGCTCCGCCGTGGACGACCTCGCCGATCGTGGCCAGCTCCGGCTTGAAGGGGAGCTCGAGCACCGCCTCGTCACTGCCGATCGATGCCAGCCGGATTCCGAGCTGTGCCGCGTGCGGCGAGTTGGGGATGAACGCCTCGACGATCTCCCTGCGGGTCGGCTGCTCGTTCATAGCCCGAGCAGACCCTGGATCAGCGAGGAGGCCGAGCGCGGGTTGACGCCGTGCTCCTCCTCGAACTTGTGCTGGAGGCGGTTGTCGAAGAGGGCCAGCAGGAGCTCCTCCCGGCTCGAGCCGAAGCTGCAGGCCGCCCGGTCGAGCGCCGACAGCGAGATGTCCTGGAGCGACCCAGTGATCCCTCCGGTGTCCGGCAGCTGGCGATCCTTGCAGGGGTCCTGGATCGGGACCGCCACCTGGTCCGTGGCGGCGAAGGCGACGCCGTAGCCCGCCGCCGCCCCGACCGCCGCGGCAGCGGCGATCGCGATCGCCGAACGGCGGACCGCCGCTCGTAGCGCGCCCGAGAGCAGGATCAGCGCGGCGATCAGCGCGAGCACGGCCGTGACGATGAAGGTCGGGCGGAACGCCCGGCGAACCGCCGAGGTCACCACCTCGTCCAGGGTGCTCCCGAGCTTGTCGAACTCGGATGCCTGGTCCGGATCGAGGTCGGTCCGCGCCTTGTCGATGGACTTCTGCAGCTCGCTCCTGGGATCGTCCGTGTTCAGGCCTCCGAACAGGTCTGGGGCGATAGCGATCTTGTCCTCGGGCGGCAGGTGCGCATCGAGGACCGCGGCGGTGCCCTGCTCGCGGGCGGAGTCGATGGTGGTGGTGAGGTTCGCCGAGATCAGCGGGGCGAGCGCAGCGAGCGCGAGCGCGATCCCCGCGTGGCGGATGGAGAGCAGTCGCGCGACGTCATGGCGGGTGCGTTCGGGCATCAGCTCGCCGGAGAGCGCCGGCAGGGCCATGCCCATCCCGGCTCCCGCCAGCACCTGCGGCACGACCGTCCACCAGGCCGACGCCGCGGGCAGCAGGGCCAGGCATCCCACACCGCCCGCGACAAGGAGGCAACCCGCGATCGCCCGCGTCTGTGGGTCGCCCGGCAGCCGAGAGGAGAGCAGCGCGGCGACCGGCAGGACGCTGACCGCCAGCGCCGCGGCGAGCGGCTCGATGCTCCATCCCGAGACCAGCAGCAGGACGACCAGGAAGATCACCGCGGTCAGCGATGCCGAGAGCAATCCCAGCGCGATCGACTCGCGAATCGGAAGGGGGGCGGTGGGTCGATCGGGGTCCCGGCCGTCGTCGGGGGCCACGATCTCGCCGCGCGCGGCCTGCAGGGCGACGAGCATCCCGGGCAGCACGATCGGCGCCTGTGCGAGGAAGATCGCCCGCCACGAGAACGCCTGGGTCAGTGCCCCGCCGAGCGCCGGGCCGACGGCGATCCCGAAGACCGACGCCGCCACCCACATCCGGCGTCCCGGGCCGGGCCTGCCGCCATCGAGGAGCTCGAAGGCCGCGACCAGCCCGGCGGCCCCGCCAAGCGCCTGGACGCCGCGCAGGACCAGCAGTGGCACCAGCGAGTCGGACGCCCCGCAGCCGAGCGACGCGGCGCAGAAGAGCGCCAGCCCCGCGGCACCCACGTGTGCGTCCCCGTAGCGCCGGCAAAGCCACGCGGCGGGCAGCAGCGCCAGCGCCAGCACGGCCGTGTAGACGCCGAGCACCAGCGCGACGCCGTCGACGGTCGCGTTCAGCTCGACCAGGATCGACGGCAGCCCCAGCGTGACGATCGAGGCGTCCGCCAAGGCGACCCCGGCGGCGAGCGCTATGAAGATTCGTCTCACGCCGCCAAACTAGCGCGAGAGCTTCAAGGCGCCCGCCGCCCGGGTCAGTTGCTCATGCTCAGCCCTCAGCCTTGCCTGTCGCGACCCGTCGCGGGATCGAGGGCTTGACTCGCAGCACCCTGGCGGGCCAGCTCGGCAGCCACCAGTTCCAGCGGCCCATCAGGGAGATCACGGCGGGCACGATCAGCGCGCGGATGATGGTCGCGTCGATCAGGATCCCGGCGGCCAGTCCGGTCGCGAACATCTTCACGCTGGTATCCGGCCCCGAGGCCATCGAGGTGAAGGCCAGGAACAGGATCAGCGCGGCGCTGGTCACCAGCCGGCCCGTTCGCCCGATTCCCTGGACAACGGCGGTGTTGGTCGACCCGGTGCGGTCGTACTCCTCCCTCATGCGGGAGAGGATGAACACCTCGTAGTCCATGGACAGCCCGAACAGGAAGGCGAAGATGATCAGCGGCATCCACGACTGGATCGAGCCGGTCGCCTGGATGCCCCAGATCGCCTCCGAGCCATGGCCGTCCTGCCAGACCAGGACGAGCACGCCCCAGGCCGCGGCGACGCTGAGGATGTTGAGGATGATCGCCTTCAGCGGCAGCAGCAGCGAGCGGAACGCCCGCGCGAGCAGGATGAACGTGGTGATCGCGATCAGGGCGATCATCAACGGGAAGCTGCCATAGACCGCGTCGATGAAATCCTGGTTCGCGGCTGGTCCGCCGCCCACCCGGACTCCCGAACCGGCCGAGTGGGCCGTATCCCGGACGCCGTTCAGGGTGTCGTGCCCTTCGCTCGTCCCGCTGTCGGGGACCGGGATGGCCTCGACGATGTGCGTCCCGCCGCGGTTCCATTCCGGCCCGCTCGGCGCAACCGCCCCGTGGATCCCGGCGACCTTGTTCAGATCGCCGGCGACGGTCTTCGCCTCATTGGCGCTGCCATCGACCAGGACCTCGTGCGGCAGGATCGAGCCCTCGCCGATGCCGGCGTTCTCGAGCTGCTTCAAACCCTGCTCGGCAGGCCCGCTCTTCGCGATCGTGTTCGCGTCCGCGGCGCCGAGCTGCAGGTTGGTCGCCGACAGGGCCAGGGCGAGGATCACCGCCATCCCGGCGCCCGCTGCCACCCAGCGGCGCCGCGAGACCACCTGCGCCCAGCGAGTCCAGGCGCGACTCGCCTTGTCGTCCGTCCGCCGGTGCGGCCAGTCGAGCCGCGGGCCGGCCTTCGCCAGGATCACCGGCAGCAGGGTGATCGCAACCAGCGTCGAGACCAGCGGGATCAGCATCCCGCCGTAGCCCATCGAGCGCAGGAAAGGGAGAGGCAGGGCGATCAGCGCGAGCAGGCCGATCGCCACGGTGATTCCGCTGAAGACCACGGCGCGGCCGGCGGTCTCCATCGCCCGCTGGACCGCCTCGTCGCCGGATCTGCCGTGCGTTCGCTCCTCCCGCCAGCGGGAGACCACCAGCAGCGAGTAGTCGATCGCCACGCCCAGCCCGACCAGGGCCACCAGGAACTGCACGATCGGCGAGACGTCGGTGACCGTCGTCAGGCCGAGCAGCAGCAGGAAGGTGGTCATGATCGACGCGATCGCCATCATGATCGGCACGACCGCCAGGAACGAGGCGAAGACGAAGGCGAGCACGACCAGCGCACCGACTCCTCCGAGCAGCGCCTCCAGGAACACACCCGGGCCGTCGCCGCCGCCGGTCGACTGCTGGAGCGCGTCGAACCCGGTCACGTGGACGGGGGCGCCACCCACCGTGGATCCCGCCACCGCGGCCTTGACGTCCTTGGCCGCCTGCGGGTTGTCGCCGAAGCTCGAGTCCGGATCAGGGCGTGGATAGACAATCGCGAACGTCGTGTGCCCGTCGTCCGAGACGAAGGCCCTGTCGCCGGTGGACGCGTAGGACGCCACGCGTGAGCCCGGCAGGGTCTTGGCCAGCTGGTCGTCGAGCCGGGTCAGGTCGCGCTTCACCTGAGGCGAGTCGACCGACTTCCCCTGCGGAAGCGTGACCACGGGAAGCAGGGGGGAGGTGTCCCCGCCGGTGCCGTTGTACTTGGCGGCGATCGCCTGGTTGGTCTCCCACCCCTCCTTGTTGGGCACGGAGAACTTCTGATCGAGCGCGCGGCTCGCGGGGCCGGCCGCCATGATCCCGGCGATCGTGAGCAGGACCCATGAGATGACGACCGTTTTCTTGTGGGCAAGTACCCAGCGGGTGAGTGATGACACGAGGTTCCCTCCTGTGGATGTTGTCGGCGCCTCTAAGACGTGCGAGGGGTCCCAGGATGGACACCTCGCCCTTTGCGTTCAATTGGGGATGACCCCTATCTAGCCCTCAACTCATCGCACTTGTGTGACGAGTCGACTCGCCCGGGTGTGACAGGCCCCCTTCGTGGCGGCCTACAGGCCGAGCTGCTTGCCCAGGATCTCCTTCATGACCTCGTCGGTGCCGCCGCCGATCGGGCCGAGGCGGGCGTCCCGGTAGGCGCGCTCGACGCCGTACTCGCGCATGTAGCCGTACCCGCCGTGGATCTGGATCGCCTCGTCGGCGACGTTGCAGATCGCCCGCTGGGTGAGGAGCTTGGCCTGGGTCACCTCGCGGATCGCGTCCTCGCCGGCGGCGAACTTGCGCAGGCAGGCGTAGGTGAGGGCGCGTGAGACCTCGATCTTCACCGACATCTCGGCGAACTTGTGACGGATCGCCTGGAAGCGCCCGATCGGGCGGCCGAACGCCTCGCGCTCCTTGGCGTAGGCCAGGGTCTGCTCGAAGACCTTCTGCATTCCCCCGACGGCGCCCAGCGCCATGGTCAGCCGCTCCCACTGGAAGTTGGCCATGATCAGCTTGAATCCCTCGTTCTGCTCGCCGAGCAGGTTCTCCTCGGGGACCTCGACGTCGGTGAAGGAGAGCTCGCCGGTGTCCGAGGCGTGCCAGCCCATCTTCTCCAGCTTCGAGACGACCTCGTAGCCGGGCATGTCGCGCTCGAGCACCAGGAAGGAGATGCCGTGGTGGCCACCCTCCTGCGTCGTCTTCACCGCGCAGACCAGGAAGTCGGCTCGCACGCCATTGGTGATGAAGGTCTTCGAGCCGTTGACGACGTAGCCGCCGTCCACCTTCTCGGCCGTCGTGCGCAGCGAGGCGACGTCCGACCCGGCGCCCGGCTCGGTGATCCCGAGCGCGCCGATCAGCTCGCCCTTGATCCCCGGGACGAGCCAGCGCTGCTTCTGCTCCTCGGTGCCGAACTTCCAGATGGGCGGCATCGCGATCTCGGTGTGGGCCCCGAGCCCGGCAGCGACGCCGCCGCTGCCGCCCGAGCGCGAGAGCTCCTCCACCCAGACGGCATCGTGGACGTAGTCGCCGCCCTGGCCGCCGTACTCGGTCTCGTACTTGAGGCCGAGGAAGCCGAGCTCCCCGCAGCGGTTGTACAGCTCACGGGGGAACTCGCGCGCCTCCTCCCACTCGTCGACGTGCGGCGCGATCTCCTTGGTGACGAAGCGGCGAACCGACTCGCGTAGCTCCTCGTGCTCCTCGCCGAAGGGCGGCATGGGCGCTCGCACGCCCTGGTCCTTGATCACGGACACATCGGCCACGGTACTAGGGGCCGGTGCGCTCGGCCTCGGTCAGCGCAGCGATGTCGCTCAGGTCCTTAGGTCGGCCCGCCTCGCGCTTCATCGCGATCAGGTCGGCCTTGGAGATCACCTTGACCGGGTGACCTGCCACTTCGGTCTCGATTGCATTGGCCTCCAGCCGCTGATAGCGCTTGAGGTCCGGCCTGGGCCCATTCACCAGGTCGAGCGCGCCGTGCCTTGTCTCGAGAAAGCAATTGCCGAGGGCGAGGCTCTCAGGGTGGCTCAGGTCGAGGGGAAGCCGCTCGCCCTTGGCGCCGATCGCCACGGCCTGGAGCTCGGTCAGCGCTCGCGCGAGCAAAGCCATACTCGCTGAGGCTGGCGAGGGCAGGATGTCGAGGTCCTGCGTGAAGCGTATGTACCCGTGCGCGATCACAGCGAGGCCGCCAACGACCAGGAAATCAACCCCCTGCTCCACAAGCACGGCCAGTTGAGCTCCATGGTCGGCCAGCTTGCGTCCAAGTTGGTCGCGTTGCTCGTCAGCCACCTGGATCCGTCGCTGCGCCGGCGAGCTTCTTCCCGAACTCGATCAAGTTGACCCCGCTTTGGAGGCGAACACCGGGATCGCCGTTCCGATCCGCATACAGACGCCGCGGCTCCTCGTCGTGGATTGCGATCGGATCGAGCTCGATGCGGAGACGCCAGCCGAGCCCTGCCAGGATCTGCTCGAGCCGTTCGAGAGTGGGTTCCTCTCGCCCGCTCTCGATACGGCTGATTGCCGCCTGACTGGTGCCGGCGCGCCTCGCCAGCTCGCGCTGGCTGATTCGCGATCGCTGCCGCGCCTGTTTGACCAGTTCTCCAGCGTGGTTCACGCAGGAGATGATACCGCTTACGGTGTCAAGTCTGATACCGAATACGGCATCAGCAGCTCGGTGGCGGCTTCCAGTCCTCCATCGTCGTATGGCCCCGGGCCTTGTGGTCGAAGCCGAGCAGGGCGCCCTGCGGGTTCTTCTTGTTGCCGTGGTGGTAGGCGCGCACCTCGGCGATCTTCCCGTCCCGCATCAGGAACCATTCGGTTCCCCGGTCCAGTCGCTTCTCGCCCGAGCGCGGATCGCGCCAGGTCATCGTCCACTCGATCACGGCCTCGTCGCCCTGCTCGATGCCGTGCTCGAGGTACCACTGCCCGTCGATCGTCTCGACGCCCATCTTCGAGTTCTGGCCGATCCGCTCGGCGCCCTCGTGCGGCCCGAGGCGCGTGTAGTAGTGGACGGCGTCATCCGTGAAGTGGGACGCGACCAGCTCGGCGTCGCCCGTGTTGAGGGCCTCGTAGTAGGAGCGGATGTGGTCGAGGTTGCTCACGCCACCGTCGTTATATCCGGTGGGAGAAATGTCGAGTGGCGGTTCGGCGGTTCGTCATTAGGGTGAACGCGGCGAGGGTGCCGCCCGAGACCAGGAGGCAAGAGATGAAGTTCATGGTGTCTTTGATCACCGACGGGATCGGGATGGAGGGGATGGCGCCGCAGGAGCGGCAGGAGGCCGGCGAGAAGATGATGGCGTTCATGGGTGAGATCCGGAAGGCTGACGTGCTCGCAGATCCCGGTGCCGCCCTGGGGCCGAGCTCCCACGCCCGGACCCTGCGCCGCAAGAGCGGAAAGGTCGTGGTGACCGACGGCCCGTTCGCCGAGAGCAAGGAGCAGATCGCCGGCTACATGGTGCTCGAGCGCAAGGACCTCGACGAGGCGATGGGCTGGGCCGAGAAGCTCCCGGTGCGGGGCGGCGCGATCGAGGTTCGCCCGATTGCCGAGCGGCCCGGGTAGTCGATTTGGCGATTGCCCGTTCGTTGTTAGGTTGAATGCGGCAACAGGCGCCGCTCAACATAGGAGGAAGAGATGAAGTACCTGCTCGCTTTTGTCCGGGATCAGGACCAGATGTACGGAACCGCCGAGGACACGAAGGCGGGAATGGCCGCCTGGAACGAGTTCAACCGGGAGGCGGCCGAGGCCGGCGTGATGATCGCCAACGAGGCGCTCGAGCTGCCGGAGACCGCCAAGACCGTTCGCGTCACAGAAGGCAGCCACACCATCACCGACGGGCCCTTCGCGGAAACGAAGGAGCAACTGGGCGGCTTCTGCCTGATCGACGTCGAGGGCCTCGATGAGGCGATCGCCTGGGCCAAGAAGGTCCCGCTGCGCCCCGACAGCTCAATCGAGGTACGCGCGGTCAAGGACCTGACGCCATACGGGTACGAGCGGGTGGGCGAGGCCTCCGTCCAGGCGCGGGCCTAGAGCCCGTAGCTGCGCCCGATCACCTCGAGCATGACCTCGTCGGTGCCGGCGCCGATGCGGTTGAGGCGGGAGTCGCGGTAGGCGCGCTCGACCTCGTACTCCTTCATGTAGCCGTAGCCGCCGTGGATCTGGATGCAGTCGTCGGCGACCTCCTCGATCACGCGTGAGGCGTAGAGCTTCGCCTGCGTGATCTCGCGGACCGGGTACTCCCCGTTGGCGAAGCGCCAGGCGGTCGCGTAGACCATCTGCTTGGCGGCCTCGATCTTCACCGACATCTCGGCGAACTTGTGGCGGATCGCCTGGAAGCGGCCGATCGGGCGGCCGAAGGCCTCGCGCTCCTTGGCGTACTCGAGGGTTCGGTCGAAGACCCGCTCGGCACCGGATACGCAACCGATCGCGGCGACCAGCCGCTCGCCCTGGAGCTCCCAGCTGATGTGGTAGAAGCCCTTGCCCTCCTGGCCGAGCATGTTCTCCGCGGGGACGCGGACGTCCTGGAAGGAGAGCTCGCCGGTGTCCGAGGCGTGCATCCCCATCTTCTCCAGCTTGCGCGAGACGCTGAAGCCCTCGACCTCCTTGCCTTCGGCGTCGCGGATGTCGACGATGAAGAGGGTGATCCCGTCGTGGCCGGCGTCGGGGTCGGTCTTCGCCACCAGGACGATGTAGTTGGCGCGCAGCCCGTTGGTGATGAAGGTCTTGGAGCCGTTGATCACGTACTCGTCGCCGTCGCGCTTGGCGGTGGTGCGGATGCCGGCGACGTCGGAGCCGGCGCCCGGCTCGGTGATGCCGAGGGCGCTGATCAGCTCGCCCTTGATGGAGGGGACCAGGTAGCGCTGCTTCTGGTCCTCGGTGCCGAGCAGGTGGATCGGCGGGGTGGCCATGTCGGTGTGGACCGCCATCCCCATGTTGAGCCCGCCGCAGCCCGAGTAGCTCATCGCGTCGGCGCGGACCAGCGAGTAGAAGTAGTCGCCGCCCTGGCCGCCGTACTCCTCGGGGTAGCAGAGGCCGATGTAGCCGAGCTCGCCGGCACGATGGAGGACGGAGTCGGGCCAGAGGCTCTCCTCCCACTCGAACCGGTGAGGGGTGAGCTCCTTCAGCACCCACGAGCGCATCGACTCGCGCAGCTCCTCGTGCTCGTCCGTGAAGATGAAGTGCTTGCGGCTGGCGCCGTGGTCGGGCTTGATCACGCTGGAGGTCGCGGTGGCCACTCTGGTTCTCCTTGTTCTTGGGGGTGTGGGGTCGGGCAGTCGAAGGCGCCGACAAAGTGAATAGTAGGACTTCCTACTTCTTACTTCAACTGCAAGTTTCTTGCCAGATCAAGTTGCAGAGTTTTCCTGATGTGCAGGTGGATTTCGCTCTTTACCCTGGCCGCGGGTGTCACGAGCAACTGATTCAGCACTCGGGTCCGTTGGGTCCGGAGGGGGTCTGATCTCCACTCCTGCGCCGACCATGCCTCCAGGTCCGCGAACGCCTGGAGTCGTCCAGACGCTCGAATGGATGTACCGGCCAACCTCGTTCATGGAGAGCTGCCGACGGCGCTACGGCGACATCTTCTCCCTCCGGCTGGGTCCGGCCCGCAACACGGTGGTCGTCGCAGAGCCGGTGGCGGCGCGTCAGGTGGTCAGGGGAGATCCCGGCGTTTTCCGCGCCGGGGATGCCAACGGGATCCTGAAACCCGTTGTCGGCCCCGCCTCACTGCTTGTGCTCGACGGAGAGGAGCACATGCGGCATCGCCGAATCCTGCTGCCGGCTTTCGGGGCGAACCACGGCCCGGCTTTCGCCGAGATCGTTGAGTCAGCGACACGTGAGCGCTTGGCGTCCTGGCGGGCAGGCGAGACCGTCAGGTTGCAGCGGGAGATGGAGGCCATCTCCCTCGATGCGATCTTGAGGCTCGCGCTGGGTCCCGGACCCGAGGATCGGCTCGAACAGTTCCGCGTTCTGGTGCCGGAGATGATGAGACGATGCTCGTCTCCGTTCACGCTGCTGCCCTACTTCCGCCATGAACTGGGCGGGATCACGCCCTATGCCCGGCTGCAGCAGGTCCTCGGCGATTTGGACGCTCTCTTCCTCGATGCGATCGTCGAAAGACAGGCTTCGCCGATCGAAGGTGTCGACGATTGCCTGTCGCTGCTCTGCGCGGCGACGGATGAGAGCGGCACGCCACTGCCCAACCGCCAGATTCGCGACGAGTTGCTCACGATGATCATGGCCGGCTATGAGACGACGACGAGCGCCCTCGCTTGGACTTTCGAGCGCCTGCTGCGCTCGCCTGACGTGATGAGCCGCCTGCAGGACGACCTCGCCCAGGGGAGCGATGAGTATCTGGATGCCGTCATAAGAGAGGTGCTTCGACTGCGTCCGGTCGTTCCGGTGCTCGCCCGGAAGGTGCGGGAGGAGGTTGCGCTGAACGGTCACGTGATCCCCGCCGGCACGGTTCTGATGGTCTCGATCTACCTGCTCCACCGCGACCCGGCCCTCCACTCGGATCCCACTGAGTTCAGACCCGAGAGATTCCTCGACGATGAGAGCGAACCCTGGCTGCCGTTCGGCGGCGGGGTCAGGAGGTGCCTGGGGGCAAGCTTCGCCCAGCTCGAGATGAAGGTCGTCATCCGCGCGGTTCTTGCCGCCGCTACTCTCAGAGCGCTTGATCCTGCCGACGAGCCCGTGGCGCGCAGGCGCTTCACGTTTGCGCCCGCAAATGAGGCCCGGGCGACCGTCGAAGGGATCTCTAACTTGCAGTAAGCAGGCTTTTCAAGCCTTACCTCGAAGGTCGTCCGCAAGGGGGTTTACTCGAACATGGGTCCATATCGCCCAATGACCAGTTCCTCATATTTGCGTCCAGGCTCAAGTTTTCCCGGTATTTCCGCCGATCATCCCTGTAATGAAGAGCCACAGCTCTGGGAGAAACCCCTCCGGCGAGGTGGGTCGGCTCGAGATGCTCGCGTTGCGTAGAAGTGAAGGTGAGCCCGGCGGATCGCGCGAGCTGATCTCGGGCAGGGCCGCCGCCGGGCCGCTCGCGCAGGTACAGGGCCTGCTGGCACTCGGCGCCGCGGTGAACGGGGCGATCGCCACGCTCCTTCCCCATCCCGCCTATTACAACGTTCCGGGCTTGCTGAGTGTGCAGATCAGCGCACTCGTCTACGGGATGGTCGTGCTGATGATGGGCGATCGGATCTCGTTCAACTGGCTGAAGATCGGCAATCTCCTCGCCGCCGTGCTGACCACGGTCGCCGTGTATTTCAGCGGCGACAGCGCGAGTGGCTTCGCGATCTTCTACCTGTGGATCGGGTTCTACGTCTTCTACTATCCGGTCTCGCGATGGGAGGCCGCCGGCTACCTCGCGTTCGCGGCTCTTTGCTACGCGGTGGCAATAGCCGTTACGCCGGCGCCACCGCCGGCTGCGCATACCAACGTCGCCTTCTTCTCGATCGTGGCCGGGACGCTCGCCACCGCCGGGTTGCTCCTCACCTACCTTCGTCAGCGAGTCGAGCGGTTGATGACCCGCCTCGTCGAGGCCTCGAGAACCGACCCCCTGACGGCGCTGCCGAACCGGACGGGCCTGCAGCTGGCCCTCGAGAAGGAGGTCGAGCGCTCGCACTTCGATCAGCAACCCGTCAGCCTGCTGCTGATCGACATCGACCACTTCAAGTCTCTCAACGAGCGGCTCGGCATCAGCGGCGGAGACAAGATCCTGCAGGCGCTTGGGGTCATGCTCAAGGACTCGACCCGGCTGATCGATACCGTCGCACGCTCCGGGGGTCAGGAGTTCGCGATAGCGCTGCCGCAGATCGATGGCAATGGCGCGTTCCTGCTGGCGGAGAAGATCCTTTCCCGGATGCGTGGATCGATGCTCGGCTCCCCCCAGGGCATCACCGCATCGGCAGGGGTGGCGGAATTCCCAGAACATGCGTCCGACCCGGCTGAGCTTGTCGCGGTCGCGGATCGAGCCCTGCAGGCGGCAAAGGCACTGGGACGTGACAGAGCAGTCATCTATAGCCCGGAGGTAACCAGCACGGTCGGAGCCGTCGCCGGCAAGAGAAGTGTCGAGAGCCAGGCGCAACTGGCAACGGTCCTCAGCCTGGCGGAGGCTCTCGATCAGCGCGATTCCTACACCGCGAAGCACAGCCAGACGGTGGGGCTGCTGTGCGAGATGATGGCGCGGGAGCTCGGCCTTGATGAGGCCCGGGTCCAGCGGGTCCGTCTGGCGGGCATCCTTCATGACATTGGGAAGATCGGCGTGCCGGATTCCATTCTCGGCAAGCCAGGAAAGCTCACGACCGATGAAATGGATCAAATGCGCCGGCATCCGGAGCTGGGCGCCAGGATCCTCGCGAGCGACGAGCTGGATGATGTTCGTGGCTGGCTCCTCGCCCACCACGAGCGACCGGATGGAATGGGATACCCCAAGGGCTTGACCTCCGACGAGATCCCGCTCGAAGCCGCGATCCTCGCGGTTGGGGATGCCTACGAGGCGATGACGAGCGATCGCGTCTATCGGCCTTCGATTGGCGAGAAGGCCGCCCGCAACGAGCTTCGCAGCGGGGCCGGGACCCAATTCGACGAGCGGGTGGTCGACGCCCTGCTGCGCGCGCTGAAGCGTGAGGCCGTGCTCAAGGTCTGATCCGAGCAAGGCGAGCAAGAGGGCCGGGCGACCACCATGCCCGCTCGCCGCACAGGTGGATCAAGGCCGGCATCAGGAACGCTCTGACGAGCGTCGCGTCGACCAACACCGCCAAGGCGGTCCCCACGGCGACCTCTTTGATGAAGACCATCTGGGAGAAGACGAACGAGCCCATCGCCACTGCGAACAGGATCGCCGCTGCAGTGATGATTCTGCCGGACCGCTCGAGTCCCAGGGCGACCGCTCGAGAGCTGGATTCGGTTCGGCGTAGCTCCGCCACCCGGTTCAGCAGAAATACCCCGTAGTCGGTGGAAAGGCCGAAGATCACGGCGAACAGCAGGATGGGGACCGAGATGTCGAGTGCACCAACCCCGCTGTAGACGAGGAGCGACTCGAATCTGTCGTCCTGGAACATCAGCACCAGGACGCCCAGGGCGACGCCGATGGTCAGCATGTTGACGAGCAGCGTGACCACCGCCAGGACGGCCGAGCCGGTCATCAGCAGAATCGCAATCAGCGTGCTCGCCACCACGATGGTGACTGCCAAGGGGAGGTGAGCTCGGAGGCTCGCCCGCTGATCGACCAACTCGGCGCTCACACCACCCACCAGCGTCGAGTCCCCGAGCTTGCTGTTGCGAATCGACTTGACCACCCCTGTGGCAGAGTCGGAGTTCGGGTCGACGTTCATGTGGACCTCAACCACCTCGACCCCGCCGGGAAGGCGTCGCGGACGATCAACCCGCGTCACGGGCGGCACCGTCTTGATCATGAACCGCCGGAAAGTGGATCTACCTGCCTGCACCAGGATGATCGAGTCCGCCGGATCGTCTCGGAACTGCGACCGCACGGCCGTGTCCACCAGACGGGCGCTGTTATCCCGTGGAAGAACCCGAGCATCCGCTCGAGTGAGCTGGATCCGCAGCAGAGGCAGCGCCACGATCAGCATCACTGCCGTCACCACGAGGGCGACAACGCCGGGCCGAGCCTGAACGATCGCGGCGACCCGTCTCCAGAAGCGGGAGCCATGGACCGGCGTCGGATCGGAGATGCTCAGAGCATTGATCCGGGTTCCGAGCAGACCCAGGATCGCGGGCAGCACCAAGATCACGACCAGCGCGGAAACGAGTGTCACGACCGCGCAACCGACCCCGGTGGAGTAGAGGAATGGCTGCGGGAAGATGCAGAGGGAGGCGACCGCAGCGGCAACCGTCCCGGCGCTGAAGGAAATCATCCTTCCGATGGGCCCAACCGTGTCGCAGATCGTCTTCAGGCCAGGCCCCGATCGCGCCAGCTCGTCCCGGTACCTGGACACCATGAAGAGGCTGTAGTCGATCGCGAGACCGAGGCCCAGGACGGTGACGACGTTCAGGGCGAAGATGTCGACCGTCATCACCTGGGAGAGCAGGCGAAGCGCCGCGAGTGTGAACGCGATCGACAGTCCACCCACGATGAGCGGGAGTAGCGCCGCCACGAGGCTTCTGAAGACAAGTAGCGAGATCAGCAGGATGACCGGCGAGGCGTACAGCTCAATGCGGCGGAGATCGTCCTCCGTGGTGTTGTTGAGCTGCACCGATGCAATCGCTGTCCCGCCGACCTGAACAGACCCGTCCCCGGTGAATGCGGCGTCCGTCCGCTCACCGACCTTGGACAGGTTGCCCACAGATCGGCTCACGAACCCCTCCACGAGAGCTTGGGAGCCGCTGTCCGAGACAAGGGATCGATCCTGGGCGGGCGTCACGACCCGAACGATCCCGTCGATGCCCGCCAGAGTCCTCGCCGTTCTCTGCACCAACGCTCTGCTCTCGGCGCTCCTGGCGGAGCCTCCGGGGGTCACGAGCAGGAGCACTGCGGGTACCGCACGAGCTCCCGTAGCGTTCTCGATCAGGTCGTAGGCGTGGGAGCTCTCTGAATCCGGATCGCTGAAACCGAACGGCTGAGCCCGATCGAAGACCGACGAGCCGAGGATTGCCGCCCCTATGGTCGCGATCAGGGCGATTGCAACGATCGGACGCCGATGCAGATAGGAAAAGCCCCCGAGGACCCTCACTTGCTCACTATACGTCGCGGATCGGGCTGAACCCCGGCACGCTCAGACAGCTAGGCTCGCTGACGGTCCCTCGCCTTGGGCTCGTCCGCGCTTTTCGCCAACAGCCCATCGAGCGGATGGTGCTCGCGACGCTCCGCGACGGCTGGGCCTTCGACGCGGACGCGCACACCTCCGGCGGGGACGATGATGGCTCCCTCCGCACGGGTGCGCTCAACTGTTTCGCTCACGGGAGTCAGCTTCAGGCGCGAGAGCACTGTTTGCAGCACGGTCCGCATCTCGAGCAAGGCGAACGGCGCACCCAGGCACCGCCGTACGCCGCCACCGAAGGGAATCCACATATAGGCGGGCGGCTTGCTCTCGATGAAGCGCTCAGGCCGGAACTCGTTGGGATGCTCGTAGACATCGGGGTCTCGCTGGATCAGGCTCATGGGCGTCCAGATCCGGATGCCTTCGGGGATTCGCCAGGGGCCCAGATCGACTGTCTTCGCGGTGACGCGTCCAGCCGCAATGACCGGAGGCCGAAGGCGCAGGGCTTCCTTGACAGCGGCATCGGTGTACTCGTACTCACCGATCTCGGCCTCTGCAACGATTCGCTGCCTTGCACCCGGGCGGTGGAGGATCAGGTCGAAGGACCAGGCAAGTGCCGTTGCCGTGGTTTCGCTGCCCGCCACGATCAACGTCACGAGCTCATCCCGAATCTCCTCATCGCTGAGCGCGGACCCGTCCTCCCGCCTGGCCTCGATCAGCATCGTGAGGATGTCGTCGCCGGCTGAGCCGTCTTTCAAGGCTTCGCGGTGGGCCGCGATCTCCTCGTAGAGCACCCGGTCAAGTTTCCGCCTGCGCCGCAGGAAAGCCGCCCATGGCGAGATCGGTCCGACCTCGTGCCTCACCCAGTCGCCGACCGCGCACAGCGACATCATCGCCATCAGGCCCTCAGCTGCCTTCGTCAGGGCGGCAGTCCGCTCTTGATCCTTCACCCCCATGAGCACCTCGAACAGGAAGTCCATTGTGAGCCGGTACATCTCTGGATGGAGCTCGACCTCCTGGCCGGCGCTCCAGCGCTCCATCGTTCGTTCGCAGGCCGCCCGGAATCCCGCCTCGAACCCATCGAGGCGCTCACCATGGAAGCGCGGCAGCAGCAGCTTGCGTCGCTCCAGATGCGGGTGGCCATCAAGTCCGGTCACCGAGCGTGTGCCGAAGATCGGCTTGACGAGATTGCCGGCCGGGCTGAGCGGCATCTCGTCGTCACGGGCAAAGACCTCATGGATCAACTCCGGGTTCGTGACCCAAACGGTCCGACCAAAGCCCAGGATGTTGATCGTTACCGCGCCGTCGACCGCATAGCGCTCCTGGCAGCGTTCCAGGAAGGTGAACGGATCCCTTACGTACCTCAGCGTCTGGGAGAGGACAGGCTGATGCGGGCCAGGGGGCAGGTGCGCGGGGCCGGCGGGTGCCTCCCGAGTCTCCGTCGTCTGGACGTTTATCGGGACCTGGCTGGCGGTCTTTGCCTCCATGCCGGGTGAGCGTACTGCGTGGGGCCGGATATGTGTCCAATTTTCGGATTTTGGCTCAACTCAGCCAAAGTCCCCAACTATTGAGTAAGGGTGGACAGTAAGACGTAGCACTTCCCATTTGTCCCCAGATCCACTAGGGTGGCTGGCCGATGGCCGACGAGCTGCTCTACGACGTGGAGGACGGCGTCGCGACTGCGACGCTCAACCGGCCCGATCAGCGCAACGCGCTCAACGGCGAGCTGCTGGCGGGGCTCGTCGAGGCGATGAAGAAGGCCCGCGACGACGACGACGTGCGCGCGGTGGTCCTCACCGGCGCCGGCGACAAGGTCTTCTGCGCGGGCGCCGACCTGGGCGGGTTTGCGGCCGACGCCCCGCTGGTCGACAAGCACTTCGCGTCGGACCTCTTCCTGGAGTTCTTCAGGCTGATGCCGCGGCTCGGCAAGCCCTCGCTCTGCGCGGCGAACGGCCACGTGCTGGCGGGCGGGATGGGGCTGGCGCTCTCCTGCGACCTGCTGATCGCGAAGGAGGGGGCGCGCTTCGGCACTCCCGAGATCAACGTCGGCGCCTTCCCCTACATGATCATGTCGATCATCTACCGCTACGTCCCGCGGAAGAAGGTCAACGAGATGATGCTGCTCGGCGAGCAGATCTCGGCGGAGCAGGCCGTCGAGTACGGGCTCGCCAACAAGGTCGTCCCGGCCGGCGAGTTCGACGCGGCGGTGGCGGACTGGGCGGGACAGCTCGCCTCGAAGAGCCCGGTGCTGATGCGCCTCGGCCACGACGCGATGTACCGCCAGCAGGACATGGCGATCGACGACGCCCTCGAGTACCTGCGCTCACAGCTTTCGCTCACCTTCTCGACGGAGGACATCCAGGAGGGCGTCAAGGCCTTCTTCGAGAAACGCGAGCCCGAATGGAAGGGACGCTGATGGCTGCTACGGACGAGGCAAAGCACAGCGGCGAGGCGCCGGAGGCGCCCGACAAGGTCGAGGGTGGCGAAGACACCGGGATGAAGTCGCTCACCGAGGAAGTCCACGCCCGGCGCGATCAGGCGAAGCTTGGCGGCGGCGAGGAGAAGATCGCCCTCCAGCACGAGCGCGGCAAGCTGACGGCGCGCGAGCGGCTTGACCTCCTCTGCGACCCCGGCACCTTCGTCGAGATCGGCATCCACGGCCGCCCCCACTTCTCCCAGCGGAACATGGAGGGCAAGGACGCGCCCGCCGACGGCGTGATCACGGGCTGGGGCGACGTCGACGGCCGCCGCTGCTGCATCGCCGCCTACGACTTCACCGTGATGGCGGGGTCGATGGGCGCGACAGGCGAGCTCAAGGTCAGCCGCCTGCGACAGATGGCTCTGTCGAAGCGCATGCCGTTCATCTGGCTGCTCGACTCGGCCGGCGCCCGGATCCAGGAGGCCGCGGGCTCGCTCTTCGCGGGCTCCGGTCACCTCTTCCAGGAGGAGGTCGTGATGTCTGGGGTGATCCCGATGGTCGCGGCCATGCTCGGCCCCTGCGCGGCCGGCACCGCCTACATCCCTGCGCTCTCGGATTTCGTACCAATGGTTGTCGGCCAGGGGGCGATGGCGCTCGCCGGGCCGCATCTGACCAAGGCCGTCACCGGCGAGGACATCTCGATGGAGGAGCTCGGCGGGGCCAAGGTCCACTGCCGGAAGTCGGGGGTCGGTGACCTGGAGGTGAAGGACGACGAGGAGTGCATCCAGGTCGTCAAGGACTACCTCTCGTACTTCCCGGCCAACTGCGAGGAACCCGCGCCGGTGCGGGACGCCAAGGACCCCGAGGACCGGATGTCGGAGAAGCTCCTCGACATCGTCCCGGAGTCACCGCGGCATCCGTACGACATGTACGAGGTGATCCGCGAGATCATCGACGACGGCGAGTTCTTCGACATCAAGCCCAAGTTCGCGAAGACGATCATCACCTGCCTGGCCCGCTTCGGAGGCCAGCCCGTCGGGATCGTCGCCAACCAGCCGAAGCAGCTCGGCGGCATCCTCGAGAACGACTCGGCCGACAAGGCCGCCCGGTTCATCAACCTCTGCGACGCCTTCAACATCCCGCTCGTCTTCCTCCAGGACGTCCCCGGCTTCATGGTCGGCTCGAAGGTCGAGCACGCGGGGATCATTCGCCACGGGGCGAAGATGCTCTACGCGGTCTCCCGCGCGACCGTGCCGAAGGTGACGGTGATCGTCCGCAAGGCGTACGGCGCGGGCTACTACGTGATGAACGGCAAGGCGTATGAGCCTGACCTGATCGTCGCCTGGCCCTCGGCGGAGATCTCGGTGATGGGTGCCGAGGGCGCCGTCAACATCATCGGCCGGTCGGCGATCGAGGCATCCGACAACCCCGAGGAGACGAGGGAGAAGATGCTGGAGGCGGTTCGCGCTCAGATCGATCCCTACATCGCGGCGGGCAACGCGATGATCGACGACATCATCGACCCGCGCGAGACGCGGCCGACGATCATCCGCGGCCTGCGGATGGCCGCCGGCAAGCGCGTCGAACGGCCCCACAAGAAGCACGGCGTGATGCCGGTATGAACGACGCACCATTGGATGTCGCCCGCCGGGGCTATGCGTGCTGGGAGGCGGGCGACTTCGACGGGATGCTCGAGCTGGCGACGCCCGACTTCGAGTTCGTCCCGGCCATCGCCGCCAGCGTTGAGGGCGGTTCGGTCAAGGGCCACGACGCGTTCCGCCGCTTCTTCGCCGACCTGGACGAGACCTGGGAGACCTTCCGGATCAGCGCCGATGATTTCCGCGAAGCCGGCGGACGGGTGATGTCGATTGGACGGCTCACCGCCAAGGGTCGAAGCAGCGAGCTCGAGCTCGACCAGCCGATCTACACCGTCCTCTGGTTCCGGGGCGATCGGATCGCGCGAATGCAGAGCTTCCTCGAGGAATCCGCAGCTCAAACCGCGTTCGAGGAGCGCACGCCAGCATGAGCGTGGCTCGCGTCAGCCTCACCCACGAGAACGTCGCCTATGCCGGAGTCATTGCGTTCGACGGTGAGGTGCTGGAGATCCTCGGATTCGCGGACACCGCGTCTCACCGCATGCCCATCGAGTTGATCGACGAGGTCGAGGTGGGCGATCGTGAATTCAACGCCTTCAGCAACCCCGCAAAGGGGGATTCCTACGGGATCCAACTCGCGATCGATGCGAGCGAGGGCGAGATATCGGCGCTGCAGGAGCTCGCCGATGCCGTCCGAAGCGCGTCCAGGGGTGGCGCATGAGCCGCTTCGAGGATCCGGTGATCATCAGCAACTCGATCTCGGGCGCGATCGCCAACCGCGACCAGTGCCCGGCGATCCCCTACACACCCGAGGAGTACGCGGCCGAGGCCCGGCGCGCCGTGGACGAGGGCGCCTCCCAGATCCACATCCACGCCCGCACCCCGGACGGCACGCCGTCGTACGAGATCGAGGACTTCCAGGCGATCACCGAGGCGATCAAGGCCGAGGTCGACGACGTGATCATCAACTACTCGACCGGTGCGATCGGCGTCCCGATCGAGAAGCGGCTGGAGTACCTGCGCGCGCTGCGGCCCGACGTCGCGGCTCTGAACATGAGCTCGATGAACTACGCCAAGTACTCCCGCCGGCGCAAGGACTTCGTCTTTGCGGCGGTCTTCGAGAACAGCTTCGACACGATCACCAAGTTCCTCACCGAGATGAACGAGCTCGGGATCCAGCCCGAGCACGAGTGCTTCGACGCCGGCCACGTCGCCAACCTCGATCCGTACCTCGACATGGGCCTGCTCGAGCCGCCGCTGCAGATCTCGCTGGTGATGGGCGTGAACGGCGGCATCCGGCCGAACGCACGGAACGTCGCCTTCATGTCGGAGCAGATCCCCGGTGGGGCGGAGGGGCCCAACAACTGGCAGGTGATCGGAGTCTCGCGCGACCAGTGGAAGCTGCTCGCAGCCTCGCTCAACCTCGGCGGGAACGTCCGGGCCGGCCTCGAGGACAACCTCTACCTGCCTGACGGCGAGATGGCCAAGTCGAACGGCGAGCTGATCGCCAAGGCGCGCCAGATGGCCGAGGATGTGGGCCGACGCGCCGCGACCGTCGCGGAGGCCCGCGAGCTGCTGGGCCTGCGGAAGCGGGAGGAGGCGAAGGCATGAGCCGGCCGCTCGAGGACGTCAAGATCCTCGATCTCACCCGACTGCTCCCCGGGGGCTTCTGCACCCTGTTGCTTGCCGACCTGGGCGCCGACGTGATCAAGGTCGAGGACACCGGCCAGGGCGACTACGTGCGCTGGGCGCCGCCCTACTACGGCGACGAGGAGCACACGCCGCTCGGCACCCGCTCGGCGATCTATCTGGCGCTGAACCGCAACAAGCGCTCGGTCCGGCTGGACCTGAAGCAGGAGGGGGGGCGCCAGGCTCTGATCAAGCTGGCCGAGTCGGCCGACGTACTGGTGGAGAGCTTCCGCCCCGGCGTGCTCGACAAGCTGGGGGTCGGCTTCGACGTGCTGAGCCAGGCGAACCCGGCCCTCGTCTACTGCCCGATCACCGGTTACGGCCAGGACGGCCCGAACCGCGACCGCGCCGGGCACGACATGAACTACCTGGGCCTGAACGGGATCCTCGGACTGACCGGCGAGGCCGGCGGGCCGCCGATCCAGTCGGGCGCCCAGATCGCCGACCTTGGCGGCGGCGGGCTGATGGCGGCGGTCGGGATCCTTGCGGCGCTCCAGGAAGCCCGCCGAAGCGGGCAGGGCCAGATAGTCGACATCTCGATGACCGACGGCTCCCTCGCCTGGCTGGCGATGGAGGCCGGGCGCTACTTCGGCTCGGGCGAGGTGCCGGAGCGCGGCGACATCATGCTCTCGGGAGGAATCATCTGCTACCGGCCCTACGAGGCCGCGGACGGCTGGGTCACCTGCGGCGCGCTCGAGCCGAAGTTCTGGGGGCGGTTCTGCCAGGCGGTCGAGCGGCCGGACCTGATCGAGAAGCAATTCGATCAGCCGGGCTCGGATGCGCACAAGCAGGTCGCCGAGATCTTCAAGACGCGTACGCGCGCCGAGTGGAAGGCCTTCAACGACGAGCACGACGCGATGATCGAGCCGATCCTCGACCTCGACGAGGCGCTCACCTCCGAGCTGGTGCGGGAGCGCGAGATGGTGGTCAGCTACGAGCAGCCCGAGATGGGAGAGATCAAGCAGCTCGGCTTCCCGATCAAGCTCTCGCGGACGCCGGCGAGCATCGAGCTGCCTGCGCCGGCCCTCGGCGAGCACACGGCGGAGCTGCTGGCCGAGGCGGGCTACTCCAAGGAGGAGATCCAGGCGCTCGAGGAATCAGGCGCCGCCAAGGGGTCTGACCCCGCCAAGGGGTCTGACCCCGCCGCGAAGCAGGAGCAGTTCCTGGCATGAGCGCGGCGAAGGCAAAGACCCAGAGCGACGAGATGCTTCGCATGGGCGAGCTCGCGCGCGCCTCGGGCGTCTCCGCCGCGACGATCAAGCACTACCTACGGGAGGGGCTGCTGCCGGAGCCGGTCAAGACATCGCGGAACATGGCCTACTACCCGGCCGAGTTCGTCGACCGGATCAAGATGATCAAGCAGCTCCAGGAGGAGCGCTATATGCCCCTCCGGGTGATCAAGGACCTGCTGGAGGAGGACCCGGACCGAGCCAGGGCGCTGATCGAGCTTGGCGACAGGCTGCTGGAGCACGCCCTCGAGGGGGAGAGCGAGCGGATCAGCGCCGCGGAGGTCCGCCACCGCTACGACGTCCCCCAGGACGTGCTCGACCGCCTCGCCGAGCTAGAGGTTCTCACGCCCGACGGCGACGGCTACTCGCCGAGCGACCTCCGGATCGTGGAGGCGATCAGCCGCTTCCGCGCCGGCGGCTACGAGGAGCGGATCGGCTTCACCGTCTACGACACCCTCCGCTACAAGGAGGCGATGTCCGAGCTGGTCAAGCAGGAGGTCGACGTGATCATGGAGCGCCTCGCCGGTGAGATGGATCCCGACGAGGCGATGGCGCTGATCGAGGCCGGCGATGCGCCGCTCAACGACCTGCTCGCCGCCATGCACACCAAGGCGCTGGTGGCCGAGCTGGAGCGCCGCCGGGGCGCCGAGCCGGACTCGAACGGCAAGAAGGCCGAGCGCGGGAAGTAGCTCAACGTGGCCCGCCTCGCCGCCGCGATGCTGGTCGTGTTCCTGGTTCTCACCCTCTTCGTGCGGGTGGCGATTCAGCTCTGGCGCACGGGGAGCACCGGATTGATCGGCCTGCGCAGGGGCGCAGGCCCACTCGAGCTGCTCAGCGGAATCCTGTTCATTGGCGGCATGTCCATGGCGATCGTGTCGCTGAACCTCGTTCTCCATGACGACCTCGAGCCGATCGACGCGCTCGACGTCGACGCCCTTCACGCGGTCGGCATCGTCTTGGCCGCGCTCGGCGGCCTCGCCGTCTTCGGCGCCCAGCTCGGCATGGGGGCGTCGTGGCGGATCGGAGTCAGCGACGACCAGGGAACGGACCTCATCACGGGAGGCTGGTTCCGGCTATGCCGCAACCCCATCTATACGGCGATGGTCGTCGGATGGACGGGCTTCGCCCTGATGGTCCCAACGTGGCTTGCCTTCGCCGCCGTCGTGGTGATCGCCGTCGGGCTCGAGTTGCAGGTCCGCGTGGTCGAGGAGCCGTACCTGATCCGCACCCACGGCGATGAGTACCGCGGCTATGCGTCGCGCGTGGGGCGCTTCGTGCCGCGAATCGGGCGCATCGGGGCGTGACGCGCCCGGGTCAGCGCCGGCGCCAGGCGGCGTTCTCGATCCGGGCGAAGCTCTGGTCGTAGCTCCGGCGGCGGCGAAGCAGCTCGCCAAGGCGGCCGACAAGGAATTCGAGACGCGTCACGCTCGCGTCGCCATCGCGCGGCCGCCGCGACATCTCCCAGAGCAGCCTTCGGTTCCGATGAAGCTGGACGATGAGGTTCCGCGCTTGACCCGTCCAGCTCGAGTGGTCCTCAGCCGGGCCGGGCCCGACGAGCGCTCGCCGATAGGGGTCCAGGCCGACCGAGGCCGCTCCGAACCCACGCATGAAGCGCCGCAGGTAGCTCCACTCGAGACGGTGTCCGAGCAGAAAGTGGCGCAGGCGCAGGGCGGGCTCGAACCAGAGCCGCCAGCCGCTGAGCCTCAGCGCGAAGCTGATCTCCACGTCTCCGCCCGAGTTGTAGTTCGCCCTCCCCTGCCGGTCGAGCAGGAGGGGACTGAAGCCGTTGTCGACCAAATGCCGCCACGCATCCCTGCGCACGGTCATCCCCGCGCCCCAGAGGTAGCCGGGATCGTCGGTGACGTCGCCGCCCTGTCCACCCTGCGCACCGGTGGCATACGCCGGCTGGAACGCCTCGAACCAGGCCGGCTCCCCTCCTTCGCACACCGGCTCGTTGAAGCCGCCGCAGGCGCCGACCTCCCGGTTTCCCTTCATCGTCCTCCAGACCAGCCCCAGCCAGTCCGGCGAGATCCAGTTGTCGTCCTCCACCCAACTGACCAGCTCTCCCCTCGCCTCCGAGAAGCCCCTGAGGTGCGCATGGGAAAGCCCAAGCTCGGGTTCGCGGACGACGCGGATGCCGACCGGAGCATCCCGCGGCCAAGCGGCGAGGGCGACCTCGGAGGTGCCGTCCGTCGAGGCGTTGTCGACGACGACCACCTCCCAGGCCAACTCCGAGGGCGGTCGCTGTGCCGCGATGTGCGAAAGAGTGCGGGGCAGAAGCGCCGCTCCGTTGTGGCTCGGGACGACGACGCTGACGTCGACGGACTCGGTCAACCCCAGATCAGGGCCCCCGGGTAGTAGGTACCCCCCTGTGCCGGGCCGTAGGCGAGCATCTCTCGGGCCTTCTCGACGCTCATCAGCGACTCGTTCCCCTGGGTCCGGTTGGGAACCTCGGGCCAGTGCTCTCGCAGGAACTCCTGGACGTCGACCACCGCGGGGTCGACCTGGCCGTCGACCAGGTTGAACGCCTCGAATGGGCTCTCCAGCTCCGCCTCGATGGAACGAGCGAAGCCCGCGACGGTGTTCTCGATCGACGTGCTGAGAAAGAAGTTGCCCGCCCATTCGGATTTCATCCCTGGGAACTCCAACCGAAGCGCCACCGCCTCGGTGTTCCCGGCAGGTGCCGCCTCAGCCAGATGGGTCTCGAACTCGGCCTTGATGGCGCCGTACTCGCTCTGCCCGTCCTCGAGCGTCGGCAGATAGTTCGACTCGAGAATCGGGAACTGGTCGATCCGCACAGGGCTGTTGATCCCGTAGACCTGCGCCGAGGACGCGAAGATGAACTTCGGGACGCCGGCGTCCTGGGCCGCGGCGAATACATTGACGGCGCCCTCGTAGTTGATCCGGCGGTAGTCGGCCGCTGCCGCTCCGAGGACGTTCGGATGCGGAAGGGCGGCGAGGTGCACAACGGCGCGGCTGCCGCGAAACCGCTCGGCCAGGCGGCTGCGCAGGTCGAAGATGTCGTCGCCGGTTGGGCGAAGGATTCCGAGCCGCGACAGCTTCCCCTCCGCACGCGCCTGGAGTGTGCGGAGCTGCCGGGCCCGCGGGACGTCATCCGGCGATGCGTTCGCGCCCAGCCAGGTGCGACGAAGGACGTTGACGAGCGGCCCGCGCATCCGGTCGAAGACGTCGACCCGGTAGCCGCGGTCGTGCAGGCCGCGGCGGAGCAACTGGCCGACGAAGCCGCTGCCACCCGTGATCGTGATCGTGTCTTCGCTCATGGCCCGTCTTCGAAGAGGTCGCACCAGGCGAGGATCGCGGCACCCCAGCGCTCCACATAGCCGTCACCGTTCGCTGCGGCCCTCAGCTCCGCCCCGAGGTCGCGCATGCACGCGGCGGGCGTCTCTCCCTTGAGCTCGACCGACTCGATGCGCTCCCACATGCGCTCGTTTGCCTCTATCCCGGGCGCCTCCTTGACGAGGTTCGCGAAGGGGTCGCTCGCGCGCTGGTGCCTGACGAGAGGCCGGCCGCAGACGATCGACCGGCGCAGGTGCCTGCAGACCCGCTGGACGACGAGGCCGCACCATATGTCGTCGAACCGGCCGTATGGCGAGTCGAGGCCCATCGGCGGGAAGTACATGAGGCAGGCCGCCTCCCGGCGGACCGCGACGTTCATGCCGGACATCGGGAAGTACTGCTCGGACGGCATCACCCTGCTCCGAACGGAGGTGACGAGGCTCGCCGGAAGCTCGTGCCCGGAGTTGGCGAGGGTCTGTACCGCGTCGAGGTCGGGAATGCCGGCCCAGAGCCCCACGCTGACGTCGACGTGCAGGGGTCCTCCCACGTTCCTGTAGGGGAGACCCCGCACCCGCAGGCCCGGGATGCTGCTCTCCCATGCAGCCGTGTCGTGAAGGTTGCGCAGGTGACCGGCGACCAGGTCATCTTCGGTGGGATGACAGTCGTCGTCGAGCGTGAAGATCGTCTCGGCGCCGAGCTGCCAGGCCTTCCAGAAGCCGAAGGCGCGGATTCCGCTGTCCCCACGCGAGATGATCCACGGATCGGGGAGCTCAGCCTCGATCTCCCTCCAGCTGAACACCTGGACGTTCGGAGCGTCGCACTCGATCGTCGTCTTGGGCCCGTCCTCGATCACGAGAATGCGGTCCCACGGTGATGGCTCCCACGCATCGAGGAACTCGCGCAGGCTCTCCGGCCGGTTGCTGGGAACGACTAGTACGTTCAAGGGCTGGCGGGAATCTCTAGCAACCCCATCGCGGCGAGGGTCTTGCGGACCCCCTCATCGAGCGGTGTCGTCTCCCACCCAAGCTCCCGCTGCGCCTTGGAGGAGTCCGGTCGCGCCTGCCAGAGGATGTATTCGAGCTGGCCCTTGGGTAGGAGCGGCGGCCGACGGGTCACCCGTGAGAGCCCGGCGCCGAGCGTCGCGACCGCCTTCGCAACCGGGACGGGCATCCTCGGGGGGACGCGCCCGCGGCCGGCGATCCGCTTCGCCGTCTCGGCCAGCTCCCGGAAGTCGGCGTAGCCGTCGGCGAGGATGTAGCGCTCGCCGTCCCTGCCCTTGTCGGCGGCCAGCAGGTGGCCTGCCGCAACGCCCTCGGCGAACGCGTAGCCGGTGCCGCCCGGCGGGACGGCCGGCAGGCGCTTGCGGACCACCGGCTCGAAGACCTCGTTCTCGAAGGACGGGGTGGGCGACGGCGTGGGACCGTAGACACCCGAGGGGTTGAGGATCACCACCTCCATGCCGTCGCGCTCGGCCAGCACCAGCTCCTCGGCATGCTGCTTGGAGCGCTCGTACGCCGTGCCCTTCGGGTAGTCGGCAAGCATGGTCTCGTCGAAGCGGTCCCCGGTCTCGGCGTGGAAGACGTCGTGGGTCGAGGTGTGGACGAAGCGGCGAACGCCTGCGCGCTTGGCGGCGCCGGCGACATGCGCGCTGCCGACTGCGTTCACCTGGTCGAAGATCGCCTCGTCCCGAACCCACTGCTCCGGCATGCCCATCGAGTTGAAGACAAGCTCGCAGCCCTCGGCCGCCGCGGCCAGGCTCTCGGGATCGGTCACGTCGCCGCGGATCGGCTCGATGCCTGCCGGGAGAACGCTCGCCGCGCGCCTGGGGTCGCGGACCAGTGCGCGCACCTGATCGCCCCTGTCCAGGAGGGCGCTGGCGATTGCGTGGCCGACCTTCCCGGTCGCACCAGTGACGAGAGCCCGCATCGGCCCATCCTATGCGGGGTTTGCCCTACTTACCCGCTAGATTGACTGGTCAGTCAACCCGACCCGGATCGCAATGCGGAAGCCGGGTCGCGCCTTGGGGAGATATGCGCTCCGCCGCCGTACAGCTCAACTCCACTGACG
>CAVUGA010000018.1:0-28853 GCA_963740685.1 uncultured Solirubrobacterales bacterium | reverse complement strand
ACAGGGGGGCGCCCTCACGACCCGAGAAGGAGCGGCGGAAGACGTCGCGCTCACGCCAGCGCTCGAGGATCCGCTCCTCGAGCGCTGGAAATGACTGCTTCGGGTCGACTGGTCGGAATCCGGCCACGGAGCCGGATTCTCGCAGTCAGTCCTTGGGCAGCGTCGTCGCCCCGTCCTCCGTGATGGTCCAGCTCGGGTTGTGGGCGACCTCCCAGGGGTAGCCGTCGGGGTCGATGAAGATGCCCGAGTAGCCGCCATAGAAGGTGTCGCCCGGCTCGCGGCCGATCGTCGCGCCGGCGGCCCGGGCCTCCTCGATCACCTCGTCCACCTCCTCGTTCGAGCGGGTGTTGTACGCCAGGGCGATGCCGCCCCAGCCGGTCCCTTCCTCGACCGCGCTGTCTTCGGCGAGCTTGGCGCGATCCCAGAGCGATAGGACCATGCCGCCCGCCTGGAAGAAGGCGACGTCGTCGGCGGGTGCGGCTCCCGTCTTCCAGCCGAGAGCTTCGTAGAAGCGCCGAGCGCGGTCGAGGTCCGAGGTTCCGAGTGTGATCAGGCTGACTCTCTGTTCCATTTCGACTCCCTTCCGAAGTTGCAATGTGGGCCGACCCTAAGCCGCGGCCGCAGCCGTGCCTTGAACATTTCGGACGTTCACTAACTTGAAGCGATGACCGAGTACCGCGAGCTGGCTCCCTCGCGCGATCTGTACTCGCTCGTCGCCTGCCGCTGGTTGCGGGAGGTCCAGGGAGAGGAGTCGAGGGATTCGGCCCTGATCCTGCCCGACGGCTGCGTCGACCTGATCTGGCGAAGCAACGAGCTCATCCTGGCCGGTACCGATCGGACCGCCTGGCACAGCCCGATCGCACCGGCTCAACGGATGCTCGGGCTGCGACTGCGGCCGGGCGTCGCCGGCGCCGTCCTCGGAATGCCGGCGAGCGAGGTGCTGGACGTGCACACCCGGCTCGAAGATCTGCTGGGCCGCTGGGCGAGCGAGCTCGGCGAGCGGCTCGAGCAGGCCAACGGTGACGAGGAGGCGTTCGCCCTGATCGAGAGGGCGGTCGGCTCGCGGGTCGAGGACGGCGCCCCCGATCCGCTGGTGCTCGCAGCGACCCGGCGCCTCGGCTTTCCCGGCAGCCGAGTCGACGAGCTCGCGCAAGCCCTCGGGATCAGCGAGCGCCAGCTCAGACGCCGGTTTAATGATTCCGTCGGATACGGCCCGAAGACCCTTGACCGAGTGCTGCGCTTCCGCCGCCTGGTGGCGCAGAGCGGAGCGGTGGCGGCGGGCGAGAGCGACCTCGCGCGCGTGGCGGCCGACCTCGGCTACGCCGACCAGGCTCACATGACGCGCGATTGCGTGAGGCCGTCAGGCATGACGCCTGCCCGGCTGGCGGAGCTCTGGGCGAGCTGAAACTACGCCGCGCGGTCCAGCTTGCGGCAGAGGTCCGCGAGCTGGCGCTTCTCGGTCTCGTCGAGGACGCCGAAGGCCTCCCGCACACGCTCCGCGTGCGCCGGGAACGCATGGGTGACGAGGTTGTAGCCCGCCGGCGTCAGGGCGACGGCGACCGCGCGGCGATCGCTCTCCAGCCGGCTGCGACCGACGAAGCCACGGTTCTCGAGCGTGTCCAGGACCTCCGTGGCCGTCGCCTTGGAGGCGCCCAGGCGGCGGCGCATGGTGCGCAGCTCCAGCCGCCCGCCGGCGCTGGTCAGCAGCACCAGCATCGTGAAGCCGGTCGCCGAGACTCCGATCCTCTCGAGGTCCGCCGCGAGGCGGCGGGTGAGGTTCGCCTGCGCCCGCACGAGCGCCTCCAGCGCACGATGCGCGAGCGGATCGATGGGGCGAAGTGGCGTCGCCTCGTCGGTCACTGCCGATCAAGGTATGGGCCGCAGCGGACGTAGGATCAGTGCGTGCTCCGGGGAACGTCCATCGTGCTCCTCTCCGCCGCGGCCATCCTGGCCGTCGCCGGCTGCGGAGCGAAGAAGAACGATCTCGCGCCGGCGGCCTGCCTGGTGACCAACCGCGGGTATCTGAGGGCGCTCGAGCGCGCCCCTGGCGAGGTGCGGCTGGCCGGCACCACCCCCATCTCCGACTGCCTGGTCCCCGAGCAGGATGCGGGACAGCTGGCGAACATCGGCCACGAGATGATCATCGCCGCGACCAAGCTCAACGCCGAGGCCCGCCTCGGCGACGAGGGGGCCACCCTCCAGCTCGGCTATCTGATCGGGGCGGTCGCCAAGGGGGCCGACGCGATCCACACCGACCTGGTCAGGAGGCTCAATTCGGCGGCCCGCTTCAGCCAGACGGGAGGCGCGCTGCCGGCGAGCTTCGAGCGTGCCTTCGGCCATGGCTATGCCGCCGGCCACACCTCCGGCTAGATAGCCTGGGAGGAGATGGAAGCCAAGACCGCCGACCAGCTCTGGGGTGGCGAGACAACGAAAGCCGTCGAGAACTTCCAGATCTCAGGCAACACGATCCCCGCGCCGGTGATCCATTGGCTCGGGCGCCTGAAGGCGGCGGCGGCCAGGGCCAACGCGGAGCTCGGCAAGCTCGACACCGATCTCGCCGAGCGGATCGCGAAGGCGGCTGACGAAATCGCCAACGGCAGGCACGACGATCAGTTCCCGATCGACGTCTTCCAGACCGGCTCCGGGACCTCCTCGAACATGAACGCGAACGAGGTGATCGCCGAGCTCGCCGGCGACGAGGCGCACCCCAACGACCACGTCAACATGGGCCAGTCGTCGAACGACGTCTTCCCCTCGGCGGTCCACCTGGCGGCGCTGGGCGAGGTCCACTCCGACCTGCTGCCGGCCCTGGACGAGCTGCGTGCCGCGCTCGAGCGGAAGGCCGACGAGTTCGCCGACCTCGTCAAGACCGGCCGCACCCATCTGATGGACGCGGTCCCGGTCACCCTCGGCCAGGAGTTCGCCGGCTACGCAGCCCAGATCCGCCTTGGCGCGGAGCGCGTGCGCTCGACCCTCGGCCGGGTAGGACAGATCCCCCTCGGAGGCACCGCCACCGGGACCGGGCTCAACACCCATCCCGAGTTCGCGGCCAAGGTCCGCGAGCAGCTCAGCGCCGACACCGGGCTCGACATCTCCGAGCCCGCCGACCCCTTCGAGGCCCAGGCCAACCGAGACGCGCTGGTCGAGCTGTCCGGCTCCCTGAAGACGGTCGCCGTCTCCCTGCTCAAGATCGCCAACGACCTGGCGCTGATGGGCTCCGGCCCTCGAGCCGGCCTCGCCGAGCTGCGGCTTCCCGAGCTCCAGAAGGGATCCTCGATCATGCCCGGCAAGGTCAACCCGGTGATCCCCGAGGTGGTGATCCAGGTCGCCGATCAGGTGGTTGGGAACGATGCCGCGATCACGCTGGCCGGGAGCCAGGGGCAGTTCGAGCTCAACGTCCGGGTGCCGTTGATCGCGCGCAACCTGCTCGATTCGATCGGGCTGCTCGCCGCCGCCTCCCGCGCGCTCGACGAGAAGTGCGTCAGCGGCATCGAGCCGAACGAGGAGATGCTCGAGCGACACAGGGAGGCGAACCTGATCGTCGCGACGGCTCTCAACCCGCACATCGGCTACGACAAGGCGGGCGAGATCGTCAAGGAGGCGGCCGCGTCGGACCGCTCGATCCGCGAGGTCGCGAAGGAGATGGGGGTCTCGGACGAGATCCTCGACGAGGCGCTCGACCATCGCAAGATGGCGCGCCCACACGACTGAGGGGACAATCGCGGCTGACTAGGGCCGCCTCTTCTTCTTGCACTGTTGGATCAGCCCTGGAAGGTGACCAGGCGCTCCTCGGTCAGCTCGCGGACCGCGTAGTGCGGGCCCTCACGCGTGTTCCCCGAGTCCTTGACGCCGCCGTAGGGCATCTGGTCCGTGCGGAAGGTCGGGACCTCGTTGATCAGCACGCCGCCGAACTCGAGCGTCTCGCCGGCCTTGATCGCGTTGCCGACGTCGCGCGTGAAGACGCCGGCCTGTAGCCCGTAGCGCGAGTCGTTCGCCATCTCCAGGGCCTCGTCGAGGTCCTTGAAGGTGTGGATCGTCGCCACCGGGCCGAAGATCTCGTCCTTCCAGGTGTGGCATTCGGGCGGGTCGTTGCGGATCACGGTAGGCGCCAGGCAGCGATCCTCATCGACCAGCTCCCCGCCGGTGAGAAGCTCGCCGCCCGCGGCGACCGCCTCGTCGACCCAGGACTTGACGCGGCCTAGGTCGTCCCGGGAGATCACCGGCCCGACGTCGGTGTTCTGGTCCATCGGGTCGCCGGTGACCAGCGACTCGACGTTCTGAACGAAGCGCTTCGTGAAGTCGTCCGCGATCGACTCGTGGAGCAGGATCCGCTGTACTGAGATGCAGCTCTGGCCCGCGTGCGAGAAGGCATGGAGCTTCGCCTTGTCGGCGGCCTGCTCCCAGTCGCCGTCCTCGTTGACGATCAGCGGCGCGGTCGAGCCGAGCTCCAGGTTGACCTTCTTGTGCGGCGCCTTGGAGCGGATGCCCCAGCCGACCGGCGCCGAGCCGGTGAAGGTGATCGCGCCGATCCGATCGTTCTCGACGATCGCGTTGCCGACATCCGACCCGGAGCCGCAGACGACCTGGAGCCAGTCCTCCGGCAGCCCGGCGTCATAGAGGACCTCGGCCAGCTTGATCGCCGAGATCGGCGTCTGGCCGGCGGGCTTCAGGACCACGGCGTTGCCCGCGGCGATCGCCGGGCCGAGCTTGTGGGCGACGAGGTTGAGCGGAAAGTTGAAGGGGCTGATCGCGCCGACCACCCCGTAGGGGACGCGGATGACGATGCCGAGCTTGCCCTCGCCGGCGACACCGGCCTCCATCGGAACGGTGTGGCCGGTCAGGCTGCGGGCCTCCACCGCCGCGAACTCGAGCGTGCCGACGCAGCGCTGGGCCTCGACCCGCGCGGTCTTCACCGGCTTGCCCGCCTCGGCGGCGATCGTCATCGTCAGGTCGTCCTCGCGCTCGGCAACCAGCTCGGCGGCACGGTCGAGGACGGCGGCGCGCTTGTACTGGGGGAAATCCCCCTTCGCGAACGCGGCCGCCGCCGCATCCGTGGCCCTGTCGACGAGGGCGGCGTCCCCCTTCGGCACCCGCCCGATCAGGGTCTCGTCGTAGGGAGCCTTCACCTCCGACCACTCCCCGGTCTCGATCCACTCCCCGGCGACGTAGAGCTTGTGGTCTGTGGCCTGGATCGTCTCGGTCGCCATCTCGGTCCCTTCTCTCGCCTACCCACAACCTAGCTCACGCACGCAACCGCAACTTCCCGCCGACGTACCCGTTATTCAGGGGTGATGCTTCGGGGGTCGAAGACCGTCATGCTGGCCGCGCTTGCCGTGGCGCTCGCCGTCCCGGCCGCGGCCTCGGCCAAGAAGGTCTGGGTGGTCAAGGGGGTCGGGTTCGGCCACGGGGTGGGGATGAGCCAGTACGGTGCCTACGGGTACGCGAAGCATGGGTTCTCCTACGACGCGATCCTGACCCACTACTACACGGGCACCACGATCGGCCCGACCGCGGATCAGACCGTTCGCGTACTGCTCCGGGACGGTGCGCGCAGCGTCGCCTTCCACGGCGCGAGCTCGGCGTGCGACACCCCCATCAAGCCCGGCAAGACCTACGTCGCCAAGCGAAAGGGCGGCGGAGTCGTGCTCCGCACGAAGAAGCGCAGGGTGATCGCCAGGTGCGGGGCGGCGATGACCGCCACCGGAGCGCCGACCGTCGTGGTGAAGGGCAAGGGCACCTACCGCGGCGCCCTCGAGGTGCTGGCGTCGTCGGGTGGCCTCGACGCGATCAACGTGGTCGAGCTCGAGGACTACGTCCGGGGCGTCGTCTCCAAGGAGTCGCCCTCGTCCTGGCCGCTCGAGGCGCTCAAGGCCCAGGCGGTGGCCGCCCGCTCCTACGCGATCTCCACCGCCGCACACGGCGGCAGCTTCGACGTCTTCGACGACACGCGCAGCCAGGTCTACGCCGGGGTCGGCGCCGAGACGGCCAAGACCGACCAGGCCGTCAGCGCCACCCACCTGCAGGTGGTCCTCTACAGGGGCAAGGTCGCGCAGACCTTCTTCTTCTCGACCTCCGGGGGCCACACCGAGAACAACGAGTTCTCCTCCCTCGGGTTCGGGCAGCCCCCGGTCCCCTACCTGCGAGGGGTCGACGACCCTTATGAGGCGGACGCCGGATCGCCCTACGAGCACTGGAAGCGAAAGTTCTCGTTCGGGCGGATGACCTCGGCCCTCCGAGGCCTGGGCCTGCGCGGCAAGCTCCGGCAGATCGTCGTCACCCAGCGAGGCGCCTCGCCCCGGATCGTGCACGCGAACCTTGTCGGGAGGGGCGGCACGACCACGGTCAACGGACCCCAGCTCGCCGGCGCGCTCGACCTGCCCGACACCTGGGCGTTCTTCAAGAAGAAGAAGTAAGGCCGGAGCCGTGGTCCGAACCCTGACCGTTGCGGGCACCGAGGTCGCCCGGATCGGTCTTGGGACCAACCGGCTGACGTCGACGCCTGGACACCATGACTTCCTCCGCGAGGCCGTCGAGGCGGGCCTGGGGTTGATCGACACCGCGCACGTCTACACGGGAGGCGACAGCGAGCGCACGATCGGCGAGGCGCTCTCGCCCAAGCCCGGCGGGCTGGTGGTGGCCACCAAGGGCGGCTACACCGGAAAGGGCAGCCCGGATGCCCTCCGAGCTCAGATCGAGCAGAGCCTCGAGAGCCTTCAGGCCGAGGCGATCGACCTCTACTACCTGCACCGCGTGGACCCCGAGACGGAACTCGAGGTCAGCCTCGGCACGATCGCGGAGTACCGCGACGCGGGCAAGATCAGGGAGGTCGGGATCTCCGCGGTCGACGTCGAGCAGATCGAGGCTGCTCTGCAGGTCGTTCCGATCGCCGCCGTGCAGAACCACTACAACGTCGAGGAGCGAAGCTCGGAGGAGGTCATCGACTATTGCGAGGAGAACGGGATCGCCTTCGTCCCCTACTACCCGCTCAAGGGAGACGAGCCGCCGGCGCTGGCCGTGATCGCGGAGAGCCGTGGCGCCTCCCGCGAGCAGATCGCTCTCGCCTGGCTGCTCCGCCGCTCTCCGGCGATGCTGCCGATCCCCGGCACGCTCTCGCTCGAGCACCTGCGGCAGAACCTCGCCGCGCTCGAGATCGAGCTCACCGACGGCGAATACGAGGCCCTGGCCTAGGCTCGCCCCTAGCCGTCCGGGTACGGCTGGAGCGGGATCCCGTGGTCGGGGTCGCGGCTGCCGAACTCGTAAGCCGCGGCGCCCTTGACGACGAGGCGCTCCGCCGGGCCCCCGTCGAGCTCCACGTCCAGTTCCAGATCCGAGATCGAGCAGTTGAGCGTGTTGTGCTCGGGACCGACCGGATCAGCGTAGATCCAGGCGACGAAGTCCTTGGCGGCGGCGTGCACCTCGCCGCTGACCTTGGCGCCCTTCCCGGTGAGCTCGAAGCCGGCCCCGGTCGGCGACTCGCTCACCTCGGTGCTCGGGATGTGGCCGAAGCCGCCGAGCCGGTGGGCCCGGCCGTCCAGCATCAGCATCGCGTTGCCCACCCATGGGGTGGTCCTGCCGGCGACCTTGATCCGGCCCACCGCCATGTCGAAATAGTCCTCGGGCGAGCGGCTCTCGAATCCCGACCCCTGGATCCAGACCCAGCGCTCGGCGTGCTCGGCGCCCCAGTTGTGGCCGATCATGCCCCGCCACCCATCCACCTCGATCCTCTCGCCGCCCACCTCCAACTGTCCGTGGAAGAGGGCGTCTGGGTAGGGGCTGAGGAACTTCGTCTTTGGCAGCTTCGAGCGGTAGAGGAAGTCCTTCGGCAGGTGGTGGAAGGGCTCGTGGCTGTCGGCGAAGCTCAGGTCCCAGCTCGCCTCGAGGACATCGGTGGCGACGCGGCCGACGGCGCGACCGTCCGTGACCGTGGCGTCCGCGACCCGGATGTAGGTCTCGGGGTCGGCGCCCAGCTCGCCCGGGCCGAACTGGCGCTTGGTCGCGCGCGGCGCCGCGGCGGACGAGTCGAAGAGCACGAACCAGATCGCGCACGTGATCTCCTCCCCGGGGCGCTTGTGGACGGTGTGGCGGATCCAGGCGCCCCTGCCCCCTCCGGGCTGTACGAGCTTCAGATAGAAGCTCTCGTAGTGGCCTGCCTTCTCGGGGATGTCCGGGAATCGCGCCGTCGTACGCACGGCCAGGACGCTATAGCCCGGTGAGCCTTCGGGCCCTCGAGCGGACCTCTTCGGTGATCTCGTCGGCGCCCGCGACCTCTCGGTCCCGCATCAGAACCTCGCCCGCGATCACGGTCGTGTCGACGACGGAGCCACCGGCGGCATAGACGAGGTCGGCGCTTGGGTCGCCCGCCGAGAGCTCGGGGTCCGAGGCGCGGAGGAGCAGGAAGTCAGCGGGCTCTCCGACCGCGAGCGGAGTGGCATCGAGCAGAGCCGAGCGCTGTCCCCGGGCGATCGCGAGCGCCTCCGCGGCGGGCAGTGTCGCCGGGTCGCCGCTGGCGTGCTTCTGGCTCAGGGCGAGGAGCTTCACCTCCTCGAACATGTCGAGGTTGGAGTTCGAGGAGACCCCGTCGGTCCCGAGGCCGATCGCGACGCCTGCCTCCGCAGCGGCCGGATAGGGCAGGACACCGCCGACCGCGAGCTTCATGTTCGCCGCCGGATTGGCCACGACGGTGGCGCCGCGCCCGGCGATCAGCTCCAGCTCGGACTCGTCGAGCCAGACCCCGTGGGCCAGGATCGCCCTCTCGCTGAGGAAGCCGAGCTCATCCAGATACGCGGCCGGCCGCTTCCCGTGGGATTCCACGCAGTCGTTCACCTCGTGCTCGGTCTCGGAGAGGTGGATGTGGACCGGGATCTCGCGCTCGGCGCCGAGCTCGGCGATCCAGCCGAGGGATTCCGTGCTCACCGTGTAGATCGCGTGCGGCCCCAGGCTGGGGTGTACGCGGGGGCCGGCCTCGGCGAGCCGATCGAGGACCTCGAGCACCTCAGGCCGGAGCGCCTCTCCCTTGGTCGCGTCCTGCTGGTCGATGATCACGCTGCTGACCACCGCGCGGATGCCGGAATCGCCCACCGCGCGCGCGACCTCGGGCCCGTGCCAGTACATGTCGACGAACTTCGTCGTCCCCGAGCGAATCATCTCGACGCAGGCGAGCCGTGTTCCCCAATACACGTCCTCGGGCTCGAGCTTCGCCTCCGCGGGCCAGATCCTCGTCCGCAGCCACTCCATCAGCTCCATGTCGTCGCCGAACCCGCGGAACAGGGTCATGGCGGCGTGCGTGTGGCCGTTGACCATGGGCGGGCAGAGCAGCAGTCCCGTCGCATCGATCGCATCGTCACCCGGCTGCGCCTCCACCGCCGGTCCTAGCTCGGCGATCACGCCGTCCTCCACGCGCAGGCCGACGGCCTCGCCGTCGAGCGTCGCGCCTGTGACCGCCAGGCTCAACTGCCCGGAAGCCCCTTGGCGAGCGCCGGCAGGACGTTGCCGAGGTCCGACGCCAGCGTGCGCGCGGTCCGGTCGCGGCCGCGGCGGTACTCGTCCACCGTCAGCGCCTTGCCGGAGATGCCGTTGCCGAGGTTGTCGATGGTGCATACCGCCGCGTACGCGAGAGCCGCCTCCCCCGCGAGCACCGCCTCCGCCGCGATCGTCATCCCCACCAGCTCGGCGTAGTTGGCGAGCGCCCTGACCTCCGCCGGCGTCTCGAAGCGGGGCCCGATCGTCTGGGCGTAGACACCGCCGTCCACGAGCTCCGTCTCGGTCAGCGAGCCCCAGGCGCTGATCACGACCCGCCGCCACTCGGCATCAAAGCCCGGAACGGAGTGGCCGCGCGGGTCGCGGTAGAAGCTGGGAGCGATCTCGGGCGCATAGAAGTCGTCCGGACAGATCAGGGTCCCGACCTCCAGGTCCTTGTCCAGGCTCCCCGCCGAGGCCAGCGCCAACACCCGATCGCAGCCGAGCTCGCAGGCCGCGCGGATGTTGGCGCGGTGATCGACGAGATGGGCGGGAATGGAGCGGTCGAACCCGTGCCTGGGGATCCCGACGACGTCGCCGCCGTCGGTTGCCTCCACCGGAAGCGCGCCGCCCGCGTCGACCGTCACCCGCTTGCCCTCGACCGGATCCGCCCCCTCCGGGAGGCTGTTGCCGTGGATGACACAGAGTCGGCTTCCTGTCGGCCGTGGCGCGGTCACGCGCTGACTCTAGTGAGCGGCTATTTCAGGCAGAGCGCGTAGGCAATGACTCTCGCGCTAAACGTCCCCCCGGTGTAGTTGTTCCCCAGCACCGTCCAGCCGCTTGGCGATTGGCCCGGGGCGACCGCGCTGCCATCGGCCGCGCTCGGAGAGGCACCGTTGACGACGACGTCCTGCGAGTTGCTGGTGTTGACGTCGCCGCTGCCACCGATTAGCCGCTCGCCCGGCGCGCAGGTCGCGATGGCCGCTGCGTTCCCGCCATCTGGCAGGGGCTTGCTGGCGGAACGCACGAGAATGCGGCCGACGCCGTTCGCGCCCACGGCACCGGCGGCGAGGTTTGCGCCGGTCACCGCGTCAGCTGCGATCTTTGCGCTCGTCACCGCCCCGGTGGCGATCTTCGGGTTCGTCACGGCCCCCGTGACGATCTTCGGGTTCGTCACGGCCCCGGTGGCGATCTTCGGGTCGGTGACCGCGCCGTTGGCGAGCTTCGACTCGACTACGGCCCCATTCTTGATGTTCCTGGTCTTGACCGCGCCCTTTCGCAGATGGACCGCGTAGGCGCTGCCGCCGAGCGCGACGAACAACGCCAGCAGGGCGATCAGGTGAGCAGACGTAAGCCTGCTGCGGATGAATCGCATCGTTACCTCCCCGGGAAGTTGACCGAGCCCCCTCGTTGGAGTGACCCACCGTAGCGGGGAACCTAGGTCCGGATGTGGACGACGTCGCCGTCGCGGACGACGTAGTCGCGGCCCTCGATTCGCAGGGTGCCGCGGTCGCGGGCTGCCGCGTAGCCCCCGGCATCGACAAGCTCGTCCCAGGCGACCACCTCCGCTCGCACGAAGCGCTGCTGGATGTCGCTGTGGACCCTGCCCGCGGCGTCGTAGGCGGTGCCTCCGCGTCGCAGCGTGCGGGCCATCGCCTCCTTGTCGGTGTCCGCCGTGAAGAAGCTGACCAGGTCGAGCAGCTCGAAGGCTGCGCGGATCAGTCGCTCGAGCCCGGAGCCCTCGATGCCCAGCTCGCCGCGCATCTCCTCCGCCTCCGCCGGATCGAGCTCCCGCAGCTCCGCCTCGACCCGGGCGGAGATCACCACGACCTTCGCCTGCATCTCCTCTGCATGGGAGATCAGCTCGGGTGGCGGCTCCGTCTGGCCCTCGTCGACGTTGACGACGTAGAGGATCGGCTTCGCCGTCAGCGGTGAGAGCTTGCGCAGCGCATCGGGGACCGCCTCCGGAACGGGGACCTCGCGAGCCGGGCGCCCGGCCAACAGGCCCTCGACGACCGCCTCGAGCCAGGCGTGCTCGGCCACGGACTCCGCCTCGCCGGAGCGCGCCAGCTTGGTGACGCGCTCGACGCGGCGCTCTGCCCCCTCCAGGTCGGCCGCCAGCAGCTCTGCCTCGATCAGCTCGGCGTCGGAGACCGGGTCGACCCTGCCCTCCGGGTGGGAGACCGCGCCTGCGCTGTGGGCGCGAATCACGTGGCAGATCGCGTCGGTCTCCCTGATCGAGGCCAGGAACTGATTGCCGAGCCCCTCGCCCTGCGATGCGCCCTTGACCAGGCCGGCGATGTCGTGGAAGTCGATCGTCTCGTAGACGGTCTCCGAGGAGCGCAGCGTGTTCGCGACGCGGTCGAGCCGCTCGTCCGGGACCTGGACCACCGCGACGTTCGGCTCGACGGTGGTGAACGGGTAGTCGCCGGTCTCGGCGCCGGCCGCAGTGAGGGCGTTGAACAGCGTCGACTTGCCCGCGTTGGGCATCCCGACGATCCCGATCTTCATCAGAGCGGCACGATCAGGCCGAGGCCGGTGCCCAGGATCGCGCCGGCGAGCACGTCGGAGGGGTAGTGCATCCCCAGGTAGGGCCGGCAGGTGGCGATCGCGGCGGCCAGGACGAAAAGGAACGCCGCCTCGGGGGCGATCCGCGTCATCGCCGTCGCGCAGGCGAACGACGAGGTGGCGTGGGCGGAGGGGAAGCTGAGAGAGCTTGGCGCCCCGCCCAGAGGCGGCAGGCCCTCGAGCACCGGCCGCGGCCGCCTGACGATCAGCTTGACCACGAAGTTGAGCCCGATCGCGACCGGTCCCAGAATCCCCGCAATCACCCAGTCCTCGCCGTTGTCCGGATCGACGAACGCCATCACGATCCCGATCACGAACCAGATCGCGCCGTACTCCCCGATCTTGCCCAGCGCCCTGCCGATCCCCTCGGCGGCGGGGCTGTGAAACCTGGTGCGCATCGCATAGAGCAGGCGACTGTCGAGGCTCTGCAGCACCGGCGCAGAATACGGTTCGGCGATGGCCTCGGACGCGCCCAGTACCTGAAGCTGCGGGAGAATCAAGCAAGTGGCTGAGACCGCCAACAGGGTGATGGTGCCCGGCTATCGGCACGTGCCGGGCAATCACTGCGGCTCGACGGCGCTGCGCAACCTGCTCGCCTTTCACGGAGTCGAGATCTCCGAGGAGATGGCGTTCGGGCTGGGGGCGGGGGCGTGCTTCTACTACGTGGTCCTCGACGAGCACTCCCCGACGCGGTTCACGAACGGGCGGGCCGCTCGCCTGGAGGAGAACTTCCTCGAGCTCACAGAGGTGCCGCTGCAGCTGCGGACCAATGCCGACCCGGATGCCTCGTGGAAGCTGGCACGCGAGGACGTCGACGCGGGACGGCCCGTCCTGCTGCTCACCGACCTCTACTACCTCGACCACTACGGCCGCTCGGCGCACTTCCCCGGGCATGCCGTGGTGCTGGCCGGCTACGACGCGGAGCTCGCGTGGCTCTCCGACACCGCCTTCGAGGACCTGCAGACCACCTCGCTCGAGAGCCTCAGGGAGGCCCGCCACTCCCAGCAGCCCATCTTCCCGCTCGAGGGGCACGCGATCGACCTGCCGGAGGGCGTCGAGCTGAGTCGCGACGATCTGATCGCGCACGCGCCCAAGGCGATCTCGAGGGCGGCGAGCCAGATGATCGAGCCCCCGCTGGGCGACTTCGAGGGGCTGCCGGCCGTGCGCCGCTTCGCCTCCGAGGTCGGCGACTGGCCGGAGGCCACCGACGACTGGCAGTGGTGCGCTCGCTTCCTCTACCAGGTGATCGAGCGCCGCGGGACCGGCGGCGGCAACTTCCGGAAGATGTACTCGCGCTTCCTCGAGGAGGCGGGCTACGAGGAGTCCGCGCTGGCCCACGAGGCCGCCGAGGACTGGAGCAGGCTCGCGCTGGCCGCTCGCATCGCCAGCGAGCCGGACGACGCCGACCCCGGGCACTGGCGCCAGTTGTCGGCCGAGGCCGCGAAGGTGCTCGACGCCGAGGAGCGCCTCTGGGCGCGGCTCGCCGAGCGCGGCTGAGCCAGTCCCCTGCCTCGCTTAGAGGTGTGATTCTCTCGGCAGCTTCCCTCCCCTGGCCCCAGCGTTCTGCCTTCACGCAAGGGAGGCACTCTTTGCGGCTCTCCCTACTGAACCTGCCTGTCCTTCCCGGAACCGCCCTTGAGTTTGTCCTTGCCGGGACCGCCCTTCAGGACGTCCTTGCCCTTCTCCCCGAAGAGCTTGTCCCTGCCCTTGCCCCCCGCCAGCGTGTCGTTTCCGGGACCGCCTTTCAGGGTGTCCTTGCCAGCCTGGCCGTAGAGCCTGTCATTGCCCTTCCGGCCCTTGACGATGTCGTTGCCCTTACCCCCCTTGACGGTGTCGTTGCCCGCGCCGGAGCAGATCAGGTCGTTGCCGCCGAGGCCGGAAATCTGGTCGTTGCCGCCGAGCGCAGCGATCACGTCCGGACCGGGCGTCCCGGTGAGCTGGTCATCGCCGCTGAGCTCGTCGTTGACGGCTGGCGGAGTGTGAGCGTGGCTGTCCGTCCCGATGATCGTCGCCGGCTGCCCCATGCAGTCCGGTCTGATGATGGACTGCAGCGGGTTGAAGATCTGCGTGGATCCGCCGTACTGAACGATGTCAAGGTAATAGGAGAGGAGACCGTCAGTGCTGTGGTCGCTGATCATGCTGAGGGGCGTGGAGAAGGTGAGCACGTTCCCGTCGAGCCGGTACGGCACCGTCCCCCTGATCGTTCCCCATCCGTGGGCGTCGGGATCGCTCGGATCCGAGGGGTAGGCGTTCCTGATCCGCAGCATGCTCGGATCGAGATTGAGCTCCCCGCCGCGGATGATCGCGTCGTAGTTGCGCGGATAGAGCAGGCGCGGATCGCCGATGACCTGATACTGGAAGTCGTCAGCCTGGCGACCGAGCGAGTCGACCGTCTGGAAGTCCGGCGGCCGGTTGAAGATCAGCTTGAATGAGACCTGTCCCGTGGTGGGGTCGTAGATCGCTGATTGGCCCGTCACCAGGAACTCACCGGGCGTCGCCGCGTCCGCGCGCGCGGTGGCCGCGCGCTGGGTGGCGGCATGGATCACGCAGACCAGCACCACGGCAAACAGCGGGCCAAGAACAGCAATCGGCAGGCGTCTCATCCTCTTTCAAACACTGGCAATCGCCAGATGGAGCGTCTAGGAGGCAGTCCGCGAGAAGCGGAGCATCGCTGCAGTTGAGTGCTCCCTCGCGCGAAGAGCAGTAGCTCTGAGTCTCGCTACCGCTTTCTCTTTGAAGAAGGCCCCGCTGTCAAGGGGGTGATCGTCCCGCGGTGATCGGTGTGCTCGTGCCGCTCCCAGCTGGTTGATGAGGTGTGCTCATTTCTCTTTCGGCGCTCGGGGCGCAGATCGTTCCTGGGAGCTGCCTCGGCCGCTCAATTCCATGCAGGACCTCAGGCGGTCAGAAAGCGGAGGAGTTCGCCGGGGCAGGTTGGGTGAAGGGTTCTTGGCGGGAGAGCATGTGCCAGGCCGCGATCAGGAGCTTGCGCGCGACCGAGGACTTCGCGGGATTCTTGCCGTGACGGGCCGAGACCCGCAGGTAGTGAGCGTGCCAGGGGCTCGACGGGCGCCAGGCCTGGTTGGCGGCCTCGACCGCCGCCCAGCGCAGAGTCCTCGAGCCGGCCTTCGAGAGGGAGCCGATCGCCGAGCGCTCACCCGACTGGCTCACCCTGGGAGCGAGGCCGGCGTAGCCGACCAGCTTGCCGGGCCCCGAGAAGCGGGAGACCTCGCCGATCTCGGCGGCGAAAGTGAGGCTGAGCAGCGGGCCGATCCCGGGCATCGTCGCCAGCAGCCTCGCCCGCTCGTCGCTTCTTGCCAGTGGCCCCAGCTCACGGTCGATCGGCTCGATCCTTCGGTCCATCTCCTCTGCCAGCTCGAGCAGCTCGGCGATCGAGGCCCGCCATACCGCTGGCACCCCGCTGCGGCGGAGAAGCTCCATCGACTCGGGCTTTCGCAGCCGGGAGTGCGAGATCCGCAGGCCGAACTGGGTGAGCAGGCCGAAGATCCGGTTGCGCGCGGAGGTTCGGGCCTTCACCAGGTGCATGCGCCGGCGCAGGCGCTCGCGGAGCGCTCGGTCCTCCAGCGAGGGGACCCAGAGCTCGGGGACCAGGTCTCGCCGGCAGAGCTCGGCCAACACCCGGGCGTCGACCTTGTCGGTCTTGCAGGCGAGGGGGGCGACGTCTCTGACCTTGCGGGCGTGGGCGACCTTCATCTCCCAGCCGGCGCTCTCGAGCCGGTCGCGGACCCAGACCGCCCCGCTCATCATCTCGACGCAGCCCGAGGCCTCGCTGCCGAGCTTCAAGACCAGCCTCGCCAGTCCGTCCTCGTTGGCCGGGATCAGCCCCTCGGCTTTGATCTCACCGGTCTCGCCCATCGCGCAGAACGCCGCGCGCCCGTAGGCCCAATCAATTCCGACATAGTTCATGCCGGGTCTCCTCTCCTCGCTTGAACGGCAGTGCCAACCGCGGTTCTAGTGAGCGCGGCGGAGGCCCCTTTTCAGTTCAGAGGAGCGGGACCCTCATGACATTCCATGCAAGTAGCCGGACTAGGCCTTCGCGAAGCGCGCGAAGTAGCCCAGGGCGTTGCCGACCCGCCGCTCATAGCTGAGGCCTGCGCCGCTCGCGCGCAGCCGCAGCGGCCCGAGGCGGACGTAGTGCGGGTCGCCGATCAGCTCGCCGACGATCAGCCGGCCGCCGGGCTTCAGGACCCGGGAGATCTCGCGGAGGGCCGCCTCCTGGTCCGGGATCTCCCCGAGCACGGTGACCAGGTAGGCCGCATCGTAGGTCCCATCCTGGTAGGGCATCCCGGTCGCGTCGGATTGCGTGGGCGCGACGTTCTCGAGGCCCCGCTCCGCGGCACGCCCCATCGTGTGGTCGAGCATCTCCTGCTGGAGGTCGAGGATGTCGACCTCGCCGTCGGGCTTCAGCCACTCGGCCATCTCGAGCGTGTAGTAGCCGGTCCCGGGGCCGACCTCCAGGACCCGCTCGCCCGGCTCGGGCGCGAGGATCTCGCGCAACCGCGGCCGCGTGATCAGAGGATGCGGCGCCTCCACCCAGAAGCGCTGGCCGTACGGGCACGCCGATGGGTTCTTGCGCCACCAGAGCGCCGCCCCGGCGGTCGCGGCGGCGGCGCCCAGCAGCAGGCGCCGGACCCTCACCCGCCGAAGCCGATTCGTTGCGGGGTGGTCGCGCTGCGGATGAAGACCACCTGGCCCAGGTCTATCGAGACCATGCCCTCCTCGGCGTCGAGATCGAGCCAGCCGTCCGGCTTCTCGAGCGCCTTGCGCAGGTCCTTGAGCTTGCCGTCGTCGATCCGAACCTCAACGACCTGCCCGCCCGAGAACCCGATCGAAACCCGTTCAGCTGACGTCATCACTGCTCCTTGGCCGGTTCGACTATCTCGGTCAGCACTCCGCCGGTTGAGCGCGGGTGCAGGAACGCGACCCGTGAGTCGCGGATGCCCGGTCGCGGCTCGGAGTCGATCAGCTCGATGCCGGCGGCGCTGAGCTTGCCGAGGACGTCATCGATGTCGCCGACTGCGTACGCGACGTGGTGCAGCCCGGGACCGCGCTTAGCCAGGTACCTCCCGACCGGGGTCTCCGGGTCGAGCGGACTGAGCAGCTCGACGTGGCCATCGCCGACGTCGAGCAGCGCGGCCTCGACGCCCTGGGACTCCACCGTCTCGCGGTGGGCGAGCGGCATGCCGAGTGCCTTCTCGTAGAGGGCAAGCGCCCCCTCGAGGTCGTCGGTGGCGACGCCGATGTGATCGATCCGGTCGAACACGGGCTGGGAAGTCTACGTAGCCGGGGCGGGCTCGCCTTGTGAGCGTTCCCCGTCGGCCTCCTGCTCGACGCGGAGGATCTCGCGCAGGGCGGCAACCCCAACCTCGAGCTGCTCTGGGGTGGGCTCCTTGGTGGCGATCAGGCGCTGGATCTCATGGCCGGGGCGGTGAAATGCGCGGGCCGCCGACGTCTCCGGGTTCCGCTCGCTCCAGGCGAACATCTCCGCCGCGATCGACGCGCTCGCGACGCCGACGGCCGCCCTGGCCACCGGCCCCGGCTCGGCCAGGGCCCGCTCGAGCAGCAGCTGGCCTGCCGCCGAGAGCACCAGCATCGGTACGACGAGGTTGGAGCCGCAGCGCTCGTGCTCCTTGGTGGCGGATGCGGGGTCGTCGGAGCCCGCCTCGTAGGCGCCGATCGCCTTGTGCTCGACGCCGTGGTAGGCCGCGAGGTTGCGATCGCTGAGCGCCACCATCGCCGGAGCGAGGCCGAGGGCGGCCTGGGCCAGCTCGCCCACGGCACTGGTGCGGCGCTTGCGGAGCGCCCGGCTGGCGCTCGATGCAACCAGCATCGCGGCGATCACACGCACGTCCTCGAACGGGAGGCGGGCCGCGCGCAGCCTCATCCGCACGGTCGGGATCAGCAGGAACGCCTCCGCCAGCCGCAGTGGCCCGCGCAGCAGGGGAATGCGCACCGCCAGCTCCGGGGCGAGCGCCGGCTTGCGGGCCGAGGCGACCTGGATCTCGCCGGCGGGATCTCGCGCAGCCGCGGCCCAGGAGGTGGGGCCGTGGATCAGGAGCCCGTTGCGCAGGGCCATCCCTCCCAGCCGGAGCACGTAGCGCTCCTCCTGGGGCTCGGCGTCGGCGCGACTCCCGTTGGTCTCGCTCACGACAGCATCCTTCGCGGCAGCTCGTAGAAGAACCCGGCGGAGAGCTCGACGTCGGAGACCGGAATCCGCTCGTCGGCGCCATGGATCAGCGGCGCCGCGTGCAGCAGGTCCACCTCCCGGTACGGGCAGAACCCGTAGACGACTGCTTCCGGGAAGGCCGTGCGAAACGGGTTGCTGTCGCTGAAGCCGGGCATGACCGTGGGCGCGATCCCAGCCCCCGGATCGGCGTCCGCGAGCCACCCGCCGATCGCGTCGGCGAGCGGGGACCCCATCGGCGAGCTGTTGCCGACCACCGCCTCGCTGAACTCCACCTCGTAGTCGCCGTCGCCGAGCAGCGCGGCGAGCTGGCGCAGCGCGTCGTCCTTGCCCTGGCCCGGCGGAACCCGGCAGTCGATCAACGCCTCGGCCTCGGCGGGGATCACGTTCGCCTTCTTGCCGGACTCGGCCTTGGTCGGGGTGAGGGTGACCCCGAGCATCGGCTCCACCAGATAGTCCGCGAGCAGCGGCTCCTCCGCGCGGAGCCGCTCGAGCCCCGCGCGAACGCCCTCCTCGCCTGGGAAGGGCTCGCCGAACAGAGCTTCGAGAAGAGCCTCCCCGACCTCGGTCGGCTCTGGCTGCGGCTGCTCGGAGAGCGCCGCCAGGTGGCCGGAGAGCTTCAGCAGGGCGTTGTCGCCGATCCGCGGCAGGGAGGCGTGCCCGGCCTCGCCGTGGGTCCGCAGCTTCATCCGGAAGATCCCCTTCTCGCCGACGCTGAGCGTGTAGAGGCGCCGGCCCGCGAACTCGACCAGCTCGCCGCCGCCCTCGTTGACGACGAAGTCGCTGCGAACCGCGTCTGGCCGCTCCTCGCAGAGCCAATGGGCGCCGAGCCCGCCGCCCACCTCCTCGTCGGCCGTGATCACAAGCAGGAGGTCTCCGGAGGCCGGGCGCCAGCCGGACTCGCCCAGGGCGGCCGCGGCGGCGACCTCGGCGGCCACCTGCCCCTTCATGTCAAGAGCGCCGCGCCCCCTGACCCAGCCGTCCACGACGTCGCCCGACCACGGGTCGAACGTCCATTCATCGGGATCGGCGCGGACCGTGTCGACGTGGCCGAGGAAGGTCAGCGTCGGCCCGTCGGCCGCGCCTCGCAGTCGCGCGACCAGGTTCGGCCGGCCGGGCTCGGCGGAGAGCTGCTCGCACTCGAACCCCGCGGCGGACAGCGCGTCCTGCAGGAAGTCCTGGATCGGGCCCTCGTTGCCGGGCGGGTTGACCGTGTTGGTCTGAATCAGCCGCCCGAGGAGCTCGACCGCCCGAGGGCCGAGGCCCTGGGGGACGGCTGCCGTTGCGGTGCCCTCCTCCATCGATGCTCAGCCTAGGGCAACGGACCCCCGGCGAGGGCGATCGCCGCGCCGACACCGCCAGAGGCGACCAGCGTCTCGACCACTCCCCGCCGTGCGATCAGGAGAGTGACCGCTGCGGCGGCGAGCACGGGGATCTGCCAGGTCTCGTCGATGCCGCCCGCGAGGGTGACGGCGGAGCCCAGGATCGCGCCGATCGCGGCTGGGCCCGCGCCGTCGAGGAAGGCGCGGGCGCGGTCGTTCTGTCGCAGGCGCTCGAAGCGGCCGCCGCCGAGCAGGATGAACGAGAAGCTCGGGCTGAAGGCGACGGCGGCGGCAAGCAACGCCCCGCCGATTCCGTGGGCGGCGTAGCCGATCGCGGCCACCGTCGCCACCACCGGCCCTGGGGTGACCTGCCCGAGAGCGACCGCATTGAGGAACTGAGCGTCCGTCATCCAGTGGTAGACGTGGACGGCGTCCTGCTGCATCAGCGGGATGATCACGAAGCCACCTCCGAACGAGAGGGCGCCGACCTTGAAGGCTGTCCAGGCGAGAGCGCCTATCCCCCCGACGGAAGCCGTGGCGAGGGGCACGGGCCACCAAAGGCCGTTCGCCTCGGCGGTTCGCCTGCGCCGGATGATCTCCAGCACCCCGCAGGCGACCAGGACCAGGACGAGATAGGGGCCGATCGCGATCGCCGCCGCGACCCCGGCGAGCAGGTAGACGAGCCACCGAACGCGGTGCCCGTGCCCCTCCATCGCATGCTCGTAGCTCGGCCCGACCAGCTCGCTCCCGGCGCGCACAGCCACCGCCGCAACCGCAGCACCCGCCCCGGCGCCGGCGCCGCGAACCCAGTCCGGCGGCGACGAGGAGAGGAAGAGGACCGACAGCGCGATCACCATCACCACCGCCGGCACGACGAACCCGAGCCCGCCGATCACGGCTCCCATGGGCCCGCCGACCCGGTAGGCGCAGAAGATCGAGAGCTGCGTCGAGGAAGGCCCCGGAAGGAGCGAGCAGGCGGCGTTGGCGTCCTCGAAGGCGCGCGCGTCCATCCAGCCCTCCTTGCGCACCACGAGCTGGCGCAGCAGCGTGACATGCGCCGGCGGGCCCCCGAAGCCGATCAGCCCGATCCGCAGCCACTCCCTCGCGATCGTCCCGAGCGGCGCGGTGGGGCGGTTCATACTGCGGCGCATGGCGAAACCAGGGGACCAGCTCTTCGAGACCGGCGACGATGCACGCCAAGCCGGCGTCCCGGCCAAGGACGCGCCGCTCGCAACCCGCATGCGCCCCCGAGACCTGGACGAGCTCGCAGGGCAGACCCATCTGCTCGAGCCCGGGTCCGCCCTGCGGACGGCGATCGAGTCCGGCGAGCCGCACAGCGCGATCTTCTATGGGCCTCCCGGCAGCGGCAAGACGACTGTGGCGCGGATCATCGCGGCCAGGGCAAGGGGGGCGTTCGAGGAGCTCTCGGCCGTCAACGCCGGGCGTCCGGAGGTCCGCGAGGTGATCGCGCGCGCACGCGAGCGCCGAGCTGCGGGCCGCCCGACGATCTTCTTCCTCGACGAGATCCATCGCTTCAACAAGGCACAGCAGGACGCGCTGCTGCCGGCCGTCGAGGACGGGCTGATCACGCTGATCGGCGCGACCACCGAGAACCCCTACTTCGAGGTCAACTCGGCGCTGCTCTCCCGCTCCCAGATCTACGAGTTCCGCCCGTTGACCTCGACCGAGATCGAGGAGCTCGTCCTGCGCGCGCTCGGCGACGAGCGGGGCATCCCCGATCCGCCGGCGATCTCGGACGAGGCGCTGGCGATGCTGACCACGCGCGCGGGGGGCGACGGCAGGGTCGCGCTCGCGGCGCTGGAGCGGGCCGCGGAGGCCACGCGGCAGGCGCACGGGAGCTCGATCGGCGTCACGGCCGTCGAGGACGCGCTGCAGCGCAAGGCGCTGCTCTACGACCGCGAGGGCGACAAGCACTACGACTACATCTCGGCCTGGATCAAGGCCACCCGCGGCTCGGACGTCGACGCCTCCCTCTACTACCTCGCGGTGATGCTCGAGGGCGGCGAGGACCCGCGCTTCATCGCCCGACGAATGGTGATCTTCGCCTCGGAGGACGTCGGCAACGCCGACCCGCAGGCCCTCGTGATCGCGACCGCCGCCGGCCAGGCCGTCGACCGCGTCGGGCTGCCCGAGTGCGCCCTCAACCTCGCCCAGGCGGCCGCCTACCTGGCGCTGGCGCCGAAGTCGAACGCCTCGACCAGGGCGATCTCGAAAGCCACCGCCCACGTCCGGGAGCACGGTGCCGCGGAGCCGCCACCGCACCTCCAGGACGCCCACTACCCGGGCGCCAAGCAGCTCGGCCGGGGCGAGGGATACCGCTACCCGCACGACGAGCCGGGCGGCGTCACCGACCAGCCGCTCGCCCCCGAATCCGTGCGCGGCGAGCGCTTCTACGAGCCGACCGACCGCGGCTTCGAGGCGGAGCTCGGAGAGCGGCTGGGGCGGTTGCGCCGGCTCCTCTCGAACGATTAGCGCGACGTTAAGCAGCGGCGGGTGCGCTTCACTGCGCAACCTTTTCGAGAAGTCCGTGTTTTGAGCCCTGTCTGACGCTCTGGCAGTCGTTGGTTCGCCGGAGCCGGCGCGTAAAAAAGCCGGGGAGTGGACAACGAAGGCCGGGAGCTCGGGGATTGCTCCCGGCCTTCAAATTTCTCAGGGGGCTTGGCTCGGGGGAACGGGGAGGAAGCGGCCTCGGCGGGAGGTCGCTGCACGCCTCGCGCGTAGAATCGCCGAGGACGAGCGAAGGCGACGAGAGGAACCAACGATGGAGGCGAGCAGCTCCCGCAAGACCGGTGCGAAGTCAGGCGATGGCAGGAGCGGCAACGGCGCCGCGCCCGCCAAGTCCCGGAAGAAGGCCAAGCCCTCGGCGAAGCGCTCCAAGGCGAAGGCGAAGCCCGCGCTCGAATCCTTCAACCCGGCGACCGGCGAGTTGATCGGCACCGTCGAGACGATCACGCCCGCGAAGGTGCAGGGCATAGTCGACGACGTCGCTGAGGTGCAGCCATTCTGGGCGGCTCTGTCCCTGGAGGACCGCGCCCGCTACATGCGCCGCGCCGTCGACGTGCTGCTCAACGACCTCGATGAGATCGCGGAGCTGCTCACCAGCGAGCAGGGCAAGCCGCGAGTGGAGAGCTACACGATGGAGCTCCTCCCCACCGTCGACTCGCTCAAGTGGATCGCAGACAACGGGCCGGGAATCCTCTCCGACGAGAAGCTCTCGATGCCCCTGATCCTGAAGTCGAAGAGCGCGAAGTTCAGCTTCGAGCCGATCGGCGTCGTCGGCGTGATCGCCCCCTGGAACTACCCCTGGTCGATCCCGTTCGGCGAGGTCGCGATCGCGCTGATGGCGGGCAACGGCGTGGTGCTGAAGCCGGCCAGCCTGACCCCCCTGATCGGCGAGCGGATCCGCCAGACCTTCGAGAAGGCCGGCCTGCCCGAGGGCCTGATCCGCACCGTCCACGGCGGCGGCCGGATCGGCGACGCGCTCGTCAAGTCCACCGCGGGCAAGATCTTCTTCACGGGCTCCGTCGAGGTCGGCAAGAAGGTCGGCGTCGAGTGCGCCAAGCGGATGAAGGGCTCCGTGCTCGAGCTGGGCGGCAAGGACCCCCAGATCGTCTGCGCGGACGCCGACCTCGCCAACGCCGTCTCCGGCGCCGTCTGGGGCGGCTTCGCCAACGCCGGGCAGACCTGCTCGGGGATCGAGCGCGTCTACGTCGTCAACGACGTCGCCGACGCCTTCCTCGAGGGCGTCGTCCGCGAGACCGAGCGCCTCACGGTCGGCGACCCACGCGAGTGGACCACCGAGATCGGCCCGATGGTCTCCGACGACCAGGCGAAGATCGTCACGGAGCTGGTCGACGACGCCGTGAAGAACGGCGCCACCAAGCTCACCGGCGGACCGACCAAGGTCGAGGGAATGAAGGGGAGCTTCATCGCCCCGGTCGTGCTGACCGGGGTCACGCACGAGATGCGGATCATGAACGAGGAGATCTTCGGGCCCGTCCTCCCGGTGATGGCCGTGGAGAGCGAAGAGCAGGCTCTGACGCTGGCCAACGACTCGCAGTTCGGCCTGGGCGCCAGCGTCTGGACCAAGGACCGCGCCAAGGGCGAGCGGATGTCGCACGAGATCGAGTCCGGGATGGTCTGGGTGAACGACCACTCCTTCTCGCACGGCGCCTGCCAGTGCGCCTGGGGCGGGGTCAAGGACTCCGGCCTGGGCCGCTCGCACTCCAAGTTCGGCTTCTACGAGTGCGTCAACGTCAAGCAGCTCGCCTGGGAGCCCGGCTGGACGAGGGACATCTGGTGGCAGCCATATGACCGCAAGCTGGCCGACGCGATCCGCTCCTCGGCGCAGGTGCTCTACAGCCGCAACGGCAACCGCCTGAAGGCGCTCCGCGAGGGTTTCCGGCCCCTGATGGAGGTCACGCGGCGGACGATGCAGAAGGGCAAGTAGCCAGCCGCCCAGACGTTTCCCCAGCCCCGGTTTCGTGAATGCTTGGGGTGCTTGGGGGCTGGCCAAACAACCGATCGCTCAACCGGGACTATCGCTCTGCCGATGGGTTACCCATAGGGATGTCCTCGACACCTACACGGACAGGCAGGACGCAGGCGACGGTCGCTGTTCTCGCGGTGGCGGCGTGCGCGCTTCTGTTGTCGCTCCTCGGTGGGCCAGGCACGGCGGCCGCCAAGCCCAGGGCACACGCGAGCAAGTCCGTCAGCTACGCACAGCGGACCTTCCAGCTCAGCGGCGCGAACAGCAAGCAGCGTCTGACCGTTCGCTGCCCCGGGCGACTGGTTCCCCTCGGAGGTGGCATGACGAGTTCGCCTCTGCCGGATGCCGACGGCGAGGGGATCTATCCGCATTCCTACGAGCGGCTGGGCGTGCAGCACGGATACCACAGCACCGTGGTCCTCTTCGACCCCTCCGCCGGCAGCACGACGCCGCGCAACGTGACGATGCAGGTCGCCTGCGCCCGTAAGCAGAAGCACGTCACACCTCCGCACAAGACGATCTTCGTGGGCCCGGGCCAGACGAAGACGGCCGTCGCCACCTGCCCCGGTCGCCGGCATCTCTTCGGTGGGGGCTTCCAGCGCACCGACTGGGTGGCACGCGGCGGCGACTACATCACCGAGTCGCGGGCGATCTCCCAGAAGTCGTGGTCGGTCACCGGCCGCGCCTTCGGCGGCTTCGGCGGCGAGCTCACTGCGATCGCGTATTGCTGGCACAGCAAGAAGCCGCTGCTCACGGAGGTCTCCGCCTCGGCCTCGGTGGGGACCGGCCAGTTCGCGACCGCGACCACGCCCTCCTGCCCCCGCGGCCACCTCGTCTTCGGCGGGTTCAGCACATCTCCGGCGGGCTCGTCCTTTTTCACCAACGGCTTCATCAACACGAACGGCAGCTGGCAGGCGTCGGCCTTCAACCACTTCGGCCCGGACGCCAACCTCACCGCCTACGGCTACTGCCTGAAGCTCTAGAGCCGGAGTCGTCCTCAAATCACCGCTAGCTTTGCTCGCGTGGAGCAAACAGCGGCCATAGCGACGCCCACCGCGAGCGAGACCGTCCAACCCGCGCTCGACTTGGTCGGGCTGCGCCGCGATTTCGGCGACCGGACCGCCCTGGCGAGCATCCGCGCCCGTCTCGAGCCGGGTGAGAGCCTGGCGGTCCTCGGGCCGAACGGTTCCGGCAAATCGACGCTGCTGCGGATCCTGGCCGGCCTGCTTCGGCCCAGCGGCGGAGCGGTCTCCGTGCTGGGCTGCGCCCTCCCCAAGGAGACTCACCTGCTGCGGGGCCGCGTCGGCTATCTCGGCCACGCGCCCCTGCTCTACCGCGACCTCAGCCCGCGAGAGAACCTCAACCTGGCCGCGGCCCTGCACGGGCTCGATCCTGTGGCGGCGGCAGCCCGGATCGAGCGGCTGCTCGACACCGTCGGGGTGACCTCACGCGGCGGCGATCGCGTCGCGGAGCTCTCCGCGGGGATGAAGCAGCGCGTCGACATCTGCCGGGCCGTGCTGCACGAGCCGGAGCTGCTGCTGCTCGACGAGCCGGACGCCCATCTGGACTCCGAGGCCCGTCGGCTGATCGAGCCGCTGATCGCCGCCGGCGGGCGGCGCAGTCGCGTCATCGTCAGCCACAACCGCGAGGCCGCCACTGCGGGTGCGGACGTCGTCCTGGAGCTGCATTGACCCCGTTCAGCGCGCTCCTGCGCAAGGACCTGAGGGTCGAGCTCCGCACTCTCCGCTCGCTGCCCGCGATGGCGCTCTTCGCCGTCTCCGCTTTCGTCATCTTCCGGTTCGGGCTCGATCGCACCACGCTGGACGGCGAGCTGGCGGCCGGCGTCTTGGTGCCCACGCTCCTGTTCGCCGCGCTGCTCGCCATCAACCGGCTGTTCGTCGCCGAGCGAGAGGAGGGCGGCTTCGACCTGATCCGCCTGGCGCCGATCGATCGCACGGTGCTGTTCGCCGCCAAGGCGAGCGCGCTGGTCATCTACCTCGTCGTCCTGGAGCTGGTGGCGGTGCCGATCTTCGCCCTCTTCTTCCTCGACTCGGCCTCCGGGCTGATCCCGTTCGCGCTGGTGCTCCTGCTCGCCGACATCGGCCTGGCGGCGACAGGGACCGTGATCTCGACGATCGCCACCATGTCGAGCGCCCGGGACCTGCTTGCGCCCCTGATCCTGCTGCCGCTGCTGATTCCCCTGGTGATCGCGGCGGCGGGCGCCGGGGAACACCTGCTGGCCTCGGGCGGCCCCGATTATGGTCGCTTCGGCACGTGGCTGGGATTGCTCGGCCTCTACGATCTGATCTTCCTCCTGGTCGGCTATGCGACCTTCGACTTCCTGCTCGAGGACTGACCGAGGAGCACCCGAAATGGCCAGCGCGCTCCACTCGATAACGCTTCGCCGCCTCGCGATCGCCACCGTGGTCGTGATGGGAGCGGGCTACGCGCTGGCGTTCCTCTACGCACCGGAGGACGCAACCGAGGGCTTCGCCCAGAAGATCTTCTACCTGCACGTGCCGCTGGCCACTGTCTCGCTGGTCGGCTTCATGGTCGCCGCGGTGCACGCGATTCGGCACCTGCGGACCGGCGATCCCAAGCACGACGCCCGCGCCTACGTCTCGATCCACATCTCGGTGATCTTTGGACTGGCCGTGCTGCTCACCGGCGCGATCTGGGCGAAGAGCCAGTGGGGCGTCTGGTGGGAGTGGAGGGAGCCGACCCTGGTCAGCTTCCTGATCGTCTTCCTGCTCTACGCCACCTACTACCCCCTGCGCTACTCGATCGAGGACCGCGACCGCCAGGCGCGCTACTCGTCGGTCTTCGCGATCACCGCGGGGGCCTTCGTCCCACTCAACTTCCTGGCGGTGCGGCTTGCGCAGCCCTATATCCACCCGCGGACCTTCTCATCGTCCGGTGGCCTGCCCGACTCGATGCTGTTCGCCTTCATCGTCTGCCTGGTCGGCATGGCGCTGCTCTGGGCGACGCTGGTCTGGTTCGAGCTCGATGCGAAGGCGGCCTCGGGGAACCTGAAGCGTATCCGAAGAGCCCTCGAGGCCACGACATGACGCCGCTGCTCGCGATCGAGAACGGGGGCTACGTCGGCGGCGCCTACGTCGTCTTCCTGCTGTTGCTCCTGATCTACGTGGCGATCATGGCCGGCAAGCTGCAGCGGATTCAACGCGACCTGAGCTCGCTCGCCGACCTCGCCGACCGCTCTCAGGGCCAGGGCACGGACCGCGGCGTCGGGACGATCCGGGGCCGCGAGGAGGAGATCCAGGCGGTGCGCCAGGGCGGCCGAGGATGAGCGGCCTGCTTGCGCTCGGCGTCTCCCACCGCACTGCGCCGCTGGCGCTCCGGGAGCAGCTCGCCCTCACGGAGGGGCGAGCGGCCGGGGTGCTGAACGCACTCGTCACGGAGGAGCCGATCAGCGAGGCGGCGGCGCTCTCGACCTGCAACCGCACCGAGCTCTACCTGGTCGCCACCGACTCGGTCGAGGCCGAGGCCGCCGGGCTCGGGGTTCTGGCCCGGGAGGCCGGAATCCGGCCCACCGAGCTGCTCGGCCCGCTCTACTCGCTGCGCGGCACCGAGGCCGCCAGGCACCTCTACCGGGTGACCGCCGGGCTCGAATCGATGATCGTCGGCGAGGCCGAGATCCAGGGACAGGTCAAGCGAGCCTACGAGCTGGCCCTGGTGGAGGGCGCGACCGGCCCGATCCTCAACCGGATGTTCCGCGGCGCGCTTGCCTCGGGCAAGCGGGCGCGCACCGAGACGGCCGTCGGCGAGAAGGGCGTCTCGATTCCGTCGGTCGCGGTCGAGCTGGCGCAGCGCAACCTCGGCGACCTGAGTGCCCGGCGCGTACTGCTGATCGGGGCCGGCGAGACCTCCGAGCTCACCGCCCGAGCGCTCGCCGCCCGCGGCTCGGACGCCGTCTTCATCGCCAACCGCGGCTACAAGAGCGCGATCTCGCTGGCTGAGAAGTTCGGCGGCCGCGCCGTCCGGATCGACGAGCTCCCCGTCCAGCTGGCCGGCGCCGACATCGTCGTCTCCGCCACCAACTCGCCTCACCACCTGATCGAGCGCTCCGAGCTCGCGGTGATCATGGACCAGCGCGGGGGGCGCCGCTCCTCCTGATCGACCTCGCGGTGCCGCGCGACATCGATCCGGAGTGCCGCGAGATCGAGGGCGTGAGCCTCTTCGACGTCGACGAGGTCCAGGCGATCGTCGAGCAGAACGCGTCCGGCCGCGAGACGGAGGCCCGCCACGCCGGCGGCATCCTGGACTCCGAGCTGAGCCGCTTCGAGCGCTGGCTGGGCGCCCAGGAGGTGATGCCCACCGTCGCGGCCCTGCGCGAGCGCGCCGACTCCATCGTCGCCCAGGTCATCTCCGAGAACGCCACCAGGTGGGAGAGCCTCTCGGCCACCGATCGCGAGCGGGTCGAGCAGCTGGCCCGGGCGATCGCCAACCGGCTACTGCACGAGCCCACGGTGAGGATCAAGGGGATCGCCGACCGCGAGGACGCCTACCTGCAGGTCAGCGCGCTCCGCGAGCTCTTCGGGCTCGACGCCGGAACCGAGCCGGATACCCCGGAAGGCGCCGACGTCGCCGACCTCGATGAGAGGCGTCGCCGGAGCGAACGCAGCTAGGACCATGGCTGAGCCACCGCTCCGGCTCGGCACGCGCGGCAGCGCCCTGGCGCTCGCGCAGGCGAAGCTCGTCGCCAAGGAGCTCGGCGGCGCAGAGATCGTGCCGATCAAGACCGGGGGTCAGGTCTTGCAATCCGACACCTCACCCG
>CAVUGA010000017.1:0-75060 GCA_963740685.1 uncultured Solirubrobacterales bacterium | reverse complement strand
AGTGGAGGAGCTGACACCTGATGAGCCGGAGGAGCTCGACAAGGGACTCGCCGAGGCTCATCGCAAGGCGCTCTGGGACTACGAGCCCGAGCCGGAGGAGCTGCTGGCGGAGCTGATTCCTGAGTACGCCCAACTCAACGTCTACCGGGCGCTGCTCGAGTCCACCGCTTCAGAGCACGGCTCGCGCATGACAGCGATGCGGAACGCCGCCGAGAACGCGAAGGACGTGATCTCGGACCTCACCCTGGAGATGAACCGGGTGCGGCAGGCGGAGATCACCCAGGAGATCCTCGAAGTCGTCGCGGGCGCCGAAGGCGTGTCGTAAGAACTTGGAATAGAGAAGGAGACGAATGCCTGACCAACAGAAAACGGGTTCCTCCGGTTCGCCTGCGGAGGACCCTCGCATAAACGTGGGGACCGTCGAGCAGGTGACGGGCGTCGTCATCGACGTCGTCTTCCCCGACCACATCCCCGAGATCTTCACCGCGCTCAAGATCGAGGTCCCGCCCGAGGAGAGCCGCACCGAGCTCGACCTGGTCTGCGAGGTGCAGCAGCACCTCGGCGACGACCGCGTGCGCGCGATCGCGATGGACGCCACCGACGGCCTGCGCCGCGGCGACAAGGTGATCGACACCGGCGGGCCAATCACGGTCCCGGTCGGCAAGGAGACCCTGGGCCGCATCTTCAACCTGCTCGGCGAGACGATCGACGAGGGCCCGGAGCTCGAAGCGGGGGAGCGCTGGCCGATCCACCGCCGTGCGCCCGAGGTCGAGGACCTGGCTCCCTCCCAGGAGATCCTGGAGACGGGGATCAAGGTCGTGGACCTGCTGGCCCCCTACGCGAAGGGCGGCAAGGTCGGCCTGTTCGGCGGCGCCGGAGTCGGCAAGACCGTGCTGATCCAGGAGCTGATCCGCTCGATCGCCGAGGAGCACGAGGGCCTCTCGGCCTTCTGCGGCGTCGGCGAGCGCTCCCGTGAGGGCAACGACCTCTGGCTCGAGATGAAGGAGTCCGGGGTCATCGACAAGACGATGCTCGTCTTCGGCCAGATGAACGAGCCGCCGGGCGCGCGCCTGCGGGTCGCCCTCTCCGGCCTGACCATGGCGGAGTACTTCCGCCAGCAGGGCGGCCAGGACGTGCTGCTCTTCATCGACAACATCTTCCGGTTCGTCCAGGCCGGCTCCGAGGTCTCGGCGCTGCTCGGGCGGATGCCCTCCGCGGTCGGCTACCAGCCGACCCTGGAGACGGAGATGGGCGACCTCCAGGAGAGGATCACCTCGACTCGCGAAGGTTCCGTCACCTCCGTCCAGGCCATCTACGTGCCGGCCGACGATCTCACCGACCCGGCCCCCGCGTCGGTGTTCGCGCACCTCAACGCCACGACGGTGCTGACGCGCTCCCTGGTCGAGCAGGGCATCTACCCCGCGGTTGATCCGCTGGACTCGACCTCGACCATCCTCAAGCCCGAGATCCTCGGCGAGGACCACTACGACACGGCGACCCGCGTCCAGGAGACCCTGCAGCGCTACAAGGAGCTGCAGGACATCATCGCGATCCTCGGGATCGACGAGCTCTCCGACGAGGACAAGCAGACGGTCTCGAGGGCGCGAAAGATCCAGCGCTTCCTCTCCCAGCCGTTCTTCGTCGCCTCCCAGTTCACGGGCCGCGACGGCGAGTACGTCCCGGTCGAGGAGACGGTTCGCAGCTTCAAGGCGATCGTGGACGGCGAGCACGACGACATCCCCGAGCGTGCCTTCTACATGCAGGGGACGATCGACCAGGTGATCGAGGCGTCGAAGAAGATGCGCGCGGAGGAGCCGGAGAAGTCGGCCGAGGCCGAAGCGGCCGAGCAGGAGAAGAAGGCCGAGGAAGAGGGCCCTGAGGAGGCGGCGGCCTAGCCGATGGCCGATCAGAACGTCAGCGTTCGCGTTCTCACCCCGGAGGGCCAGGTCTTCGAGGGGGAGGTGGAGCAGCTCTCCACCCGCACCGCCGTCGGGGAGATCGGGATCCTGGCCAACCACGTCCCCGTGCTGGCGCGACTTCGCCCGACGGAGCTTCGCCTCCACATGCCTGGCGGGGACGTTCAGCGCTGGGCCCAGGCAGAGGGCTGGCTTCAGGTCTTCGCCAACCGGGCAACTGTGTTGGTTGGGGAGGCCGTACCGCCTGAGAGCCTCGACACGAGCGAGTTGCGCAACCGGATCGAGGACGCGGACGCCCGGCTGAGCGAGTCCGAGGAGGGCTCCGGGGCCCACACCCAGGCGCTGAAGGACAAGGAGCGCGCCGAGGCGTTCCTGGCCGTCGCGGGCCAATAGGCCGGCTCGCAGCCGACCTGCACCTAGCATTGCCGCATGGATGAGCTCGCGCTGGCCCAGCGACTGATCGCCTTCGACACCTCCAACGCCGAGGGGCTACGCCGCGCCGCGGAGTTCGTCGGCGGCTGGCTCGAGTCGAACGACATCCGGGCGCAGCAGACCGAGTCTCGCGGGCTCCCGGTGACGACCGCCGAGGTGGGGCCGTCCGATGCGCCGACCCTGGTGCTGCACGGCCACATGGACGTCGTCCCCGGCGGCCTCGATCAGTTCGAGCCCCGGATCGACGGCGACCAGCTCGTTGGCCGCGGCGCCTACGACATGAAGGGCGCGCTGGCCGTGATGCTGGTCGTCCTGCACGACCTCCGCGACCAGGAGCAGGTGCGCCTCAGGCTCGGGATCGTCTCCGACGAGGAATCGGAGGAGGAGGAGAACCGAGGCTCCGACGCGCTGGTGGCGAGCGGCTTCCTCGGGGACTTCGCGATCACCGGCGAGCCCACCAACCTCCAGGTTGGCGTGCAGGCGAAGGGCGTGCTGGCGATCAGGCTCGAGGTGCAGGGGCGCTCGGCGCACGGCGCGACGCCCTGGCTCGGCGATAACGCCGTCGTTAAGGCGGTTGAGGTATTCAGGGGCATCGAGTCGCTACCGTTTGCACGCCACAGCTCCGCCCTGTTCGACCGGCCCTCGATCAATCTCGGTCGGATCATGGGCGGCGACGCCCTGAACAAAGTGCCCGACACATGCGTCATAGACGTCGATATCCGCTTCCTGCCGGACCAGGATCCAGATGAGATCCTCGGGCAGGTGAGCGGCCTGCCCGATACCAGGGTGCTCGCCACCTTCCGGCGCCCGCCGGCCGTGGTGGAGCCCGACTCGCCCTTCGTGCGCGGGCTCTGCGAGGCTGCGTCCCCCCACCATCCCGAGCGGGTGATGAGCGTCGGCCGCGACGGGGCATCCGACGCCGTCTCCTTCCTCGCCGCCGGAGTGCCGGCGGTGGAGTTCGGTCCCATCGGCGACGGCCACCACGGTCCCGGCGAGTGGGTCTCGATCAGCTCGCTGCGCAGCTACCGACAGGCACTCGAGGGCTTCGTCCGGAGCTTCCCCGGGATGACCACGTGAGCCCCGGGAAGAAGCCGGGCGAGGGCGACGAGGACCAGCGCCCCGACGAGACCGAGGAGCACGAGCTCGGCGACGACGTCCACGAGGATGCCGACGACGAGGAAGTGGCCGCCCACGACGAGGATCTCGACGACGAGGATCTCGAGGACGAGGAGCTCGATGAGGAGGAGCTCGACGACGAGGATCTCGAGGACGAGGAGCTCGATGAGGAGGGCGAGCTCCAGCAGGTCGTGTCCGCGGAGACTCAGGAGTGGGACGGGCTGGAGGCTGCCGAGGCCGAGCCCGACGAGCCCACCCTGGTCGGCTCAACGGCTGACCGCGTCAAGCGGGCCGGATCCGCCATCACCTCCGGGTTCGAGAGAGTGGAGAAGGCGGCGGGGCCGAAGATCACCTCGGGGTTCAAGGCCGTGCGGAGCCACATCGGCTTTCCGGTCTGGCTCCGGTTCCTGACGGCGTCGTTTCTAATCATCGGCTCGATCGCGGGCGCCACTTCGGCGAGCCTGATCCTCTACCTCTCCGACATCGCCAACGCTCTCAAGAACCACAGTGAGATTCAGGGTCTGGACCCGTTCCTGACGAAGACGACGAGCTCCGGGCCGCAGACGATCCTGATCATCGGCTCGGACAAGCGCAATCAGGCCATCAGCGGCAAGTTCGGCCTCTCCGACACGACGATGCTGCTGCGGCTCGACCCGGACCGGGGGGCGATCGCGCTCCTCTCGCTTCCCCGCGACCTCAAGGTCGACATTCCCGGAGTCGGGACCGACAAGCTCAACGCGGCGTACTCGCTCGGCGGTCCAAAGCTGACCCTCCGAACCGTCAAACAGCTCACCGGGGTGCAGGTCAACCACCTCGTGAACGTGGACTTCACCGGCTTCGCCCGGGCGGTCAACGCGATCGGCTGTGTGTACGTCGACGTCGACCGCCGCTACTACATCGCGCCGAACACGGGCACCTCCGAGATCAACCTGCAGCCCGGATATCAGGCGCTCTGCGGTTTCGACGCCCTCTCTTTCGCCCGGTACCGCCACACGGACAACGACATCGTCCGCTCCGCCCGCCAGCAGGCCTTCCTGCGAGAGGCGCGCGCCAAGGTGCCGCCGTCGCGGCTGATCGAGGACCGCAAGAAGCTGGTCAAGATCTTCACGACCTACACCTCGTCGGACATCGGCTCCGCGGAGGAGATGCTTCAGGTGCTGAGGCTGTTCTTCGACCTGCGAGGCGCCCAGATCAAGGAGATCCATTTCAACGGCACGCTTGGCCCGTCCTACGTGACCGCCACCCCGGACGAGATCAAGACAGCGGTGAACCAGTTCCTCGGAGTCGAGGGGACACCGGGGCCCGCGGGGTCGAGCGCGAAGCCGAAGAAGCCGGTCACCGCCCAGCAACCGCCGGACCACACCAAGTCCAGGCCGGTCGTTCCCAAGAAGAAGTCCTCGGGCTCCTCGCTGCCGAGCACGCTCGTCCGCACCAGCTACGGCAGGCAGCTCGCCCAGGCGATCAGGGCGCGCAAGGAGAAGGTCCCCGTCTTCTACCCGACCGTTCTCGAGGAGGGCAGCGACTACGCGCAGAAGCCCCGCGTCTACAAGATCAACGGAAAGGGCGACCAGTCGCCGCCCCACAACCAGCGCGCCGCCTACAAGTGGGTCTTCTCCCTGCCGACGCTCGGGGACTACTACGGCTTCGAGGGCACCCGGTGGCAGGACCCGCCGATCCTCTCCGACCCGACCGACGAGAAGACGATCGGGGACCGCGACTACAAGCTCTTCTACGACGGCGACCGGCTGCGCTTGGTGGCCTGGCAGACGGACCAGGGCTCGTTCTGGGTGTCGAACTCGCTGATCGAGACCGTTTCGAACGAGGACATGCTCAAGATCGCCGAGGGCTTCCGGCAGCTTCCGGGGACCTGACCGGGACGGGGAGAGTCTGTGACCGAGAGGGAGCCGATCGGGATAGTCGGGGCCGGCTGGGTCGGGCTGGTGACCGCTGCCTGCTTCGCGGAGATCGGTCACCGCGTGGTCGTCAGGGAGATCATTCCTGAGAAGGTCGAGTCGCTCAATCGCGGCGAGATCCCGATCCACGAGCCGGAGCTGCCCGAGATGATCGAGCGCAACCGCGAGCGGCTCACGTTCACCACCGAGATGGCCGAGCTGCTCGATGGTCCACGCTTGATCTTCGTCTGCGTCCAGACCCCGCCGACCTACTCCGGGGATGCGGACCTGTCGGCCGTCAACCGAGCGGTTGAGGAGATCGGGGATCCGGCGGGCAAGGCGCTGGTGATGAAGAGCACGGTGCCGGTGGGCACCGGCCGGACGATTCACCGCGACGCGCCCGATCTCGCCTATGTGTCCTGCCCCGAGTTCCTCAGGGAGGGCACCGCCATCAAGGACTTCATGCACCCTGACCGGGTTCTGATTGGAGCCGACGCTGGTGACGAGTGGGCGGGAGACGCGGTTTCCGCCGTCTACGAGCCGCTCGGCGCGCCGATCGTTCGCACCGACGTCTCCAGCGCCGAGATGGTCAAGCTGGCATCGAACGCGTTCCTCGCGACCAAGATCAGCTTCATCAACGAGATCGCCAACGTCTGCGAGGAGCTCGGCGCCGACGTGACCGACGTAGCCCAGGGGATGGGGCTCGATGACCGCATCGGCTCACGCTTCCTGCAGGCGGGAATCGGCTATGGCGGCTCCTGTTTCACGAAGGATGTCTCCGCCCTGAAGATGCTCGCCGCCAATTCGGGCTACCACTTCCAGCTCCTCAATTCGGTCATCGAGGTGAACGAGCTCCAGAAGCGGCGGGTGATGGCCAAGCTCTCGAAGCACCTCGACTCGCTGGTCGGCAAGCGCGTGGCGCTCCTCGGGCTGGCCTTCAAGCCCGACACCGACGACATGCGGGGCGCGTCGAGCCTGGTGCTCGCCGCTCGCCTCGAGGGTGAGGCCGCGAAGGTCGTCGCCTACGACCCGGTGGCCGAGGAGGTTGCGACGCCGCTCCTGCCGACGGTTGAGATGGCCCACAGCGCGCTCGACGCGCTCGATGGAGCCGAGGCTGCCGTCCTGGTCACCGAATGGCCGGAGTTCGCCGGACTCGACTGGGCCGAGGTCGCTAGGAGAATGAAGACCCCGCTCCTGATCGACGGCCGCAACTACCTCGACGAGGCGGCCCTCACCGCGGCCGGAATCACCTACGAGGGCATCGGGCGGCCGAGCGCCGCGGATCGCTCGGCGGTGGCGGAGCGTTGACGTGCAGGCGCTGATCCTGGCCGGCGGCGAGGGAACCCGCCTGCGGCCCCTCACCTACACGGTCCCCAAGCCTGTGCTGCCCCTGGCCGGCCGGCCTCACGTCGCCTACGTGATCGACTGGCTGGCTCGCCACGGCGTAGACGACGTGATCATCTCCTGCGGCTTCCTCGCCGAAGGAATCAGAAATGCGCTGGCCGCGCTGGAGCCCGGAGTCGAGATCCGATACGCCGAGGAGCCGGACGCCCGCGGCACGGCCGGTGCGATCCGGTTCGCCGAGGAAATGCTCGCCGAACGGTTCCTGGTCCTGAACGGCGACATCCTCTGCGACCTGGACCTGACGGCGCTGATCGAGCAGCACAGGAGAACCGGGGCGGGGGCGACCATCGCCCTCTACCCGGTGCCCGACCCGACGGGCTACGGCCTGGTCCACCGTCGCGACGACGGCGAGGTGATCGAGTTCCTCGAGAAGCCGGAGCCGGACCAGATCGACACGGACGAGATCAACGCCGGGGCCTACCTGCTGGAGCGCTCGGTGCTCGACCTGATCCCGCCCGACATGGCGGTCTCGATCGAGCGCGAGGTCTTCCCGCGGATGGTCGGCGAGGGCCTCTACGGGATTCGCCTGGAGGGATATTGGATCGACATCGGGACGCCGGACCGCTACCTGGAAGCAAATTGGGACATTCTCGAGCGCCGGGTCGAGACCGTGGTCGGCGCCGGACTCGACGGCGCAGCGATCGTGGGTGAGGGCAGCGAGGTCTCACCGGATGCGGAGCTGCGCGCCCCGTGCGTGATCGGGCCGAACTGCACGATCGGCGCGGACGCGGTGATCGAGCGGTCCGTGTTGCTGGGAGGCTGCGTGGTCGAGGAGGGTGCCAGGGTCGCCAACAGCATCCTCAGCGCCGGCGTCACCGTGGAGGGAGAGTTGAACGGAGCGGTGGTGGGAGAGGGGGACCGGGTCTGATGGCGGTGATCGGCGGCGACATGCTGGATGCGGTCAAAGCGATGCCGGACCACCTGCGCGACGCGCTCTGGCGGATCGAGACCGCCCGCGCAGCCACGATGGAGGCGCCGATGGCGTTCGTCTGCGGCATGGGCGGCTCCGCCATCGGAGGTGATCTCGCGGTCGCGGCGCTCTCGGACAGGCTCACCAAGCCGATGCTTGTGGCGCGCGGCTACGAGCTGCCGGCGTGGGCTCCGGCGGGCTCGGCAGTGCTCTGCTCGAGCTACTCGGGCGACACCGAGGAGACCCTGGCCTGTTACGCCGCGGCCGAGGCGCTCGGCGCCCGGCGGCTGGTTGCCACGACGGGCGGAGAGCTCGCCGAGGCAGCCCGAGCCGACGACGTCCCCGTGATCGGCCTTCCCGCAGGCCTCCAGCCGCGGGCCGCGGTCGGATACATGTTCTGCGTCGCCGCCGAGCTGGCGGCGCTCTCGCTGGCCGGGCCCCGGCTGCACACGGAGATCGACGCCGCGGCCTCGCACCTGGGCGATGCATTCGAGGCGGCGGAGTCGCGTGCCAGGGATCTGGCCGGCCAGATCGGCGATGCGATCCCCGTCATCCACGGCAGCGATCTCACCGCGTCGGTCGCCTACCGCTGGAAATGCCAGATCAACGAGAACGCCAAGATGCCGGCCTATTCCGCAGCTCTGCCGGAGGCCGACCACAACGAGATCGAGGGCTGGTCCGGGTCGGAAGGGGGCTTCTCCGCGATCTTCCTGGAGGACCGCGATCAGCACCCGCGCGAGCGCAGGCGCTTCGAGCTCACCGCGAAGGCGATCGAGCCATACGCCGCGGGGGTCATCAACCTCGAGACCGAGGGCGAGACCCGCACGGAGCGCGTCCTGCATACGGTCATGCTCGGCGACCTGCTCGCGATCGAGCTCGCCAACGCGCGCGGCGTCGACCCGCAGGCGGTCGAGGTGCTCGAGGGCTTCAAGAAGGAGATGGGACGGCCCTAGTCCTCGCGCGGCGGCCTGCGTTGCGCCTTCCGCTCCGATCGTTGCCGCTTCTGCTGCAACCGGCGCTCGCGGGCCGCGCGTGAGGGTTTCGTAGGTCGCCGCGGCTTCGGCCGCCGCAGTCCTTCGACGAGCTTCTCCCGAAGGCGCTCCAGGGCCAGCTCGCGGTTTCGCGCCTGGCTGCGGGCGTCCTGTGCGACGGCCGTGACGCGGTCGCCGAGCTTTCGACGCAGCAGGGCCCGCTGTTGCCCGCTCAGCGCTTGGGAGGCCTCCACGTCGAACACCGCCTCGATCCGCGAGGCGGTCACGTTGGCGTGCTGGCCGCCCGGTCCCGAGGAGCGGCTGGCGCGCAGCTCGATCTCGTCGAGCGGTATGACCGTACCCTCCGCGACTCGTATTCCGTCCTCCATGGGCGCATAACGTAACCTCGGCCCTCGTCAAAACTTCGACCCAGGAGACCAACAACCGCATGAGCACCGCCACCAGCGCACCGACCAGCACGGACCTCGACTTCAAGGTCGCCGACATCTCCCTGGCCGAGTTCGGCCGCAAGGAGATCCGGCTCGCCGAGCACGAGATGCCCGGCCTGATGGCGACGCGCGAGGAGTTCGCCGAGTCGAAGCCGCTGAAGGGCGCCCGGATCACCGGATCGCTTCACATGACGGTGCAGACGGCGGTGCTGATTGAGACGCTGGTCGCGATCGGCGCGGAGGTTCGGTGGGCGAGCTGCAACATCTTCTCCACGCAGGACCATGCGGCCGCCGCGGTTGCCGTCGGGCCCGAGGGAACTCAGAAGGACCCGCGGGGCGTCCCGGTCTTCGCCTGGAAGGGCGAGACGCTGGCCGAGTACTGGTGGTGCACCGGCCACGCCCTGACCTGGCCCGAGCCCGGGCCCGACGGTGAGACAGGCCCGAACATGCTCTTGGACGACGGCGGAGACGCCACCCTGCTGGTGCACCTCGGCGTCGAGTACGAGGCCGCGGGCGCGGTCCCCGGGCCGGAGACCGCCGAGTCCGAGGAGGAGAAGGTGATCCTGGAGATCCTCCGCGCGAGCCTGGAGGCGGAGCCGCAGCGGTTCACCCAGATGGCGGCTGGAATCAAGGGCGTCACCGAGGAGACGACCACCGGCGTCGTCCGCCTCTACGAGCGCCAGGCGAACGGCACGCTGCTCTTCCCGGCGATCAACGTCAACGACTCGGTCACCAAGTCGAAGTTCGACAACATCTACGGCTGCCGCCACTCCCTGATCGATGGCATCAACCGCGCCACCGACGTGATGATCGGCGGCAAGACCGCCGTGATCTGCGGCTTCGGCGACGTCGGCAAGGGCTGTGCCGAGTCGCTGCGCGGGCAGGGCGCCCGGGTGATCGTCACCGAGATCGACCCGATCTGCGCGCTCCAGGCCGCGATGCAGGGCTACGAGGTGCGGGCGCTGGAGAGCGTGCTCGGCGAGGGCGACGTCTTCGTCACGGCGACCGGCAACAAGGACGTGATCACGGTGGACCACATGGCGGCGATGAAGCACCAGGCGATCGTCGGCAACATCGGCCACTTCGACAACGAGATCGACATGGCCGGGCTCGAGCAGCTCGACGGCATCGAGCGGATCAACATCAAGCCGCAGGTCGACGAGTGGCGCTTCCCCGACGGCCACTCGATCATCGTGCTCTCGGAGGGACGCCTGCTCAACCTGGGCAACGCGACCGGCCATCCGAGCTTCGTGATGTCGAACTCGTTCACCAACCAGGTGATCGCCCAGATCGAGCTGTACGGCAAGGCGGACGCCTACGGCAAGGAGGTCCACGTGCTGCCCAAGCACCTTGACGAGAAGGTCGCCCGCCTCCACCTCGACGCGCTCGGCGTCGAGCTAACCGAGCTCAAGCCCGACCAGGCCGCCTACATCGGCGTGCCGGTCCAGGGTCCGTACAAGGGCGACCACTACCGCTACTAGGCTTGTCCAGCGGCCCATAGGCGCCGCTGGAGGCGGGATCATGGGGTGGATGAGCATGCGGATGCGAATCGCCCTGCTGGTGGGGTGCCTGCTCGTGCTGCTGGCGGCGGCCGCCGCCCGCGCCGATGCGGTGAGCCTGCAGCCGATCGGGAACTTCAACAACCCGATCTACGTGACGGCGCCGCCGGGCGACCCGCGGCTGTTCGTCGTCGAGCGCGCCGGCTACGTCCAGGTTGTCCACGACGGCGTCACCAGCCAGTTCCTCGACATCCACGACCGGACCACCGAGGAGGGCGAGCGCGGCCTGCTCTCGATGGCCTTCGACCCCAACTACGCGAGCAACGGCCTCTTCTACGTCTTCTACACCGGGACCGCGGCGGCGGACGGAGCCGATGGGCTGGGGCATGTCGATGGGTTCCATGTCAGCTCGAATCCCGACGTGGCGAGCGTTGGAAGCCGCCGGCCGGTCCTGACGATCTCGCGGCCCGACGCGGGCGCGGCCAACCACAACGGCGGACAGCTTCAGTTCGGCAAGGACGGCCTTCTCTACATCTCCACCGGTGACGGCGGCACTGGCGGCGTGACGGCTCCCGATCCCACCCTCCTCAACGGCAAGATGCTGCGCATCGACCCGCATGGGAGCGCCCCCGGCGCGTACTCGATCCCGCCGAGCAACCCGTTCGCGACATCCGGCTCAGCCCGCCACGAGATCTGGGCCCTGGGCTTCCGCAACCCATGGCGGTTCTCCTTCGACCATGCAACCGGCGACCTGATCGTCGGGGACGTCGGCGAGGGGACCTGGGAGGAGATCGACCTCGCTTCGGCGTCCAGCGGGCTGGGCCGGGGAGCCAACTTCGGCTGGCCGAGCTGCGAGGGCTTCTTCGACCAGGGGACCTCCGATCTGTGTTCCACCGGCGGTACGACGCTGCCCGTCTTCGCCTATCCGCACAGTGATCCGGGAGGCGATGGGGCCTTCGGCTGCGCGATAATGGGCGGCTACATCTATCGGGGGAACCAGATCCCCGAGCTGGCGGGGCGCTACCTCTACGTGGACTTCTGTCAAGGCGAGCTCCGTTCGATTCAGCTCGGCATTCCGTTCGCCACTGGCGATCGTGCCGAGAGCGCGCCCGGTGCCCTCAGCGGCCCCCAGTCGTTCGGCGAGGACGGGAGCTGCAACCTCTACGTCACGAACGGCGCCGCTGTGGACAGGATCGTCGGTTCGAGCCCAGCCTCAGCCGCCGCGGCCTGTACGGGCCCTGCGGGCAGTCCGGCGAGCCCGCCCTCCTGCTGCCCCTCCGCGCGGGTCGCCAAGAAGCACAAGAAGTGCAAGAGGCACAAGCACAAGAAGCATCGCGCCTTCTCCTCGAAGAAGCACAAGAAGCACAAGAAGCACAAGAAGTGCAAGAAGCACAAGCGCCACAAGAAGAAGCACCGGTGAGGCGACGGTGAGCGCAGTCTGAGAACCTGTCGCCCTCATGAGGGCGATGATCCTGGCGGCGGGGCTGGGCACGCGGCTGCGGCCGCTCACCTCCGTGATGCCGAAGCCGGTCGCCCCCGTGCTGAACAGGCCGATCGTCGCCTGGATCGCCGATTTGCTCGCGCGGCACGGCTTCGAGGACGTCGTCGCCAACCTCTCCTACCTGCCCGAGCAGATCCGCGAGGTTCTCGGAGACGGCTCCGGCTTCGGCCTGCGGATCGAATACAGCGAGGAGCCGGAACCGCTCGGGACCGCCGGCGGCGTGGGAAAGGTCCGGGACTTCCTTGGGGAGACGGATTCCTTCCTGATCATCTCCGGTGACGCCCTCACCGGCATCGACCTGAGCGCGATGCGAGAAACCCACGAGGCCAACGTCGAGCGGGGAGCGATCGCGACCCTCGCCACCAAGCGGGTGGAGGACACCACGCAGTTCGGTGTCGCGATCACGGACGACGAGGGGCGCATCCAGGGGTTCCAGGAGAAGCCCGAGCCGGCGGAGGCGCTCTCGGACCTGGCCAACTGCGGCATCTACATGTTCCGCTCGGAGATCTTCGACCACTTCCCCCCGCCTGACCAGAAGAGCCCGGCGGGGGACGACGACCAGCCATCCGGCTTCGTCGACTGGGCGATGGACGTCTTCCCGGCCCTGCTCGACGGCGACATCCCGTTCTACTCGCACGAGATCGACGCCTATTGGAACGACGTCGGCTCGGTCGGCGAGTTCGTGCAGGGCAACCTCGACGCGCTCTCGGGCGCGGTCGGCGTCGATCCGCCGGCGGCTGAGGTCGCCGCGGGCGTCTACGCCGGAGAGGGCTCCGATCTCGACGGGGTCAAGGTCAAGCCCCCAGTTCTGATCGGGCCGGGCTGCCAGGTCGGCGCTGGGACCAACCTACATGGCCCCGTGGTGGTCGGCGACGGATGTCACCTCGGCCCCGGGGCGATGCTGCGCGATTGCGTCGTGTTGCCCGGCGCGGAGGTCCCGGCTGGGGCGCTGGTCGTGGGCGGCCTCTACGGCGTCGAGGCTGACCGGCCTCTCGGCTGAGTCAGGACTGCAGCTCGCGGATCACGTCGTCGGCCAGGGGTTGTCCCCGAGTCCCTCCTGGTCGCAGACGATCTTCTCGCCATCCGCAAACTCGAGCGTCAGCCGCGTCGTCGTCTGACGCTCATCGGTCCCGACCTTGATGCCGGTGCGGTCCCAGGACGCGGACTCCTCCTTGATCTTGACCCCGCTTCGTCCCGGCTTGTACTTGAAGGCAAAGAGCTTGTCGGGAGTTACGGCGAGCAGGAACTGTCCGGGTAGTCCGCCGGCCTTGCTCTTGCCCAGCTTGTGAGCGGCCCCGTAGGCCAGCGCCCCGACCTGGAGCTTGCTGATCGCCATCTTGGTCCCGGCACCGGTCGGGCGGAAGGCTCCGACGGCGAGGACCTCACGATCCACGTGAGGCTCGACCGAGGACCGGTACTTCCCGCGCCACTCCTCGGCCGTCTCGGGGGTGATGTCGAAACGTCCCATTTCTTCTCCCCTCGTTCGCTCTTCCCCTGTGTTGTCGTCTGACGGTACTTCCTTGGCAGCCGGCGCGCCTCTAGTCACCAACCAGCCCGGACGGTTGTCCGATCCCCGCGCCATTGATAGAGCGGATCGTCTCCCTGGTGGCTCCACCGCTGTGCGCGGCCTGCGCTCGCACCAACGCGCCGGGGACGATTCTCTGCCGGGACTGCGCGGCTGACCTCGCGGCGGCGCCCAGGGGCATCGAGCAGGGGCCGCCCGGTGTCGATCTCGCGGTGGCCGCCTCGCCCTTCGAGGGGGTCGCGCGCTCGGTCGTGCACAGCCTCAAGTACGCGCGCAGGCTGGCACTGGCGGACGTGGCAGCGGCCGCCATGCTGCGAGCGCTGCCGCCACGCGAGGTCGTCGATGCGGTGGTGCCGGTGCCGGCGGGCCCGTGGAGGTGGAGGTGGCGAGGCTTCGATCCGGCCGAGGAGATCGCGATCGCGGTCGCGCGGCGCTCCCATCTGCCGCTCTGCGCCTGTCTGAGGCGGAGGAGGGGCCGCCGCCAGGTCGGACGGAGGCGGTCGGATCGCCTCGCCGATCCACCCAGCGTCTGGGCGGCCATGGCGTGCCCGCGGGAGGCGCTGCTGGTGGACGACGTCTGGACGACCGGCGCCACGCTCTCGGCTTGCGCCCATGCGCTGCGCGAGGCGGGTACCGGGCGCATCGTCGCTCTGACGCTTGCACACGCTCTCTGAGCACTATGGTTCGGGAAATGCGCACGGCAGGGAAGCTCGCGCTCACGGCCTGTGTAGCCGCCTTGGGCCTATTCACCGTTGGTCCTGCCTCGGCGATGGCGAGCGGTCCGCGTCTGACTGTCCCGCAGAGTGAGCTCGAGGCGGCCTTCAAGTGCCCGATCGACCCGACCAACGCGTCGGCGACCCCGGTGATGTTCGTGACCGGGACCGGAGCCACGGGAGACCAGGGCTATCTGATCGGCCAGGGCGCCTTCGAGGCCTACGGCCATCCGGTCTGTTACGTCAACTTCCCGGACTTCACCACGGCGGACATCCAGATCTCGGTCCAGTACCTGGTCTACGGGCTGCGGAAGGAGTTCGCCCTGGCTCACCGCAAGGTCGCCGCGATCGGCATCAGCCAGGGGGGCCTCCTGCCGCGGTTCGCGCTCACGTATTGGCCCGATCTGCGCAAGAAGGTGAGCGACGTGGTCGCCGCCGCCGGAACACAGCACGGCACCAGCCTGGGTCAGGGAAGTTGCTCCGCAAGCGCGCCGTGCCCGCCCGCGGACTGGCAGCAGGGCAAGGGCTCCCACCTGCTGCGCGCCATCAACTCGCAGCCGGATGAGACCCCCGGCAACGTCTCCTACACGACGGTTCGCTCGCTGACCGACGAGACGGTCCAGCCGCAGGGCGGCAAGCACCCGACCTCGGCTCTCGATGGAGCCAGCAACATCCTCATCCAGGGCGTCTGCCCGGGCCGCACCACCTCACATATCGGCACCGCCGTCGACTCGGTCACCTTCGCGGCGTTCGTCGACGCGGTCGCCCACGGGGGCAAGGGGAAGGCCGGAGCGGCCAGGGTCTCCCGCTTCCCGCCCGATGTCTGCTCACACCCCTATGCGACGGGGCTTGACGAGGCGCAGACGACCCTCTTCCTGAAGGCCTCCGGGGGCATCATCGGCGGCAATCAGTCGATGGTGCCGTTGGTCTCGGCCGAGCCTCGGGTGCGGAAGGTCTTCAAGCGGGTGCCGCACCAGAAGCAGGCGCACAAGCACAACAAGCACCGCTGACGGCATCGCTTGCCTAGGGAGGGCGCCGGGCGTAGCATCCGAGCGCCAACCCAACGGAAGGAGGCCGACGATGAGGATCGAGGTCCGGGGCAAGAACGTTGAGGTGACCGATGAGCTCCGCGAGGCGGTGATCCAGCGGTTTCAGCGGGTTGGCAAGCAGGTCTCCGAGCTGGCCACCCTCGAGGTCGAGCTCTGCGAGGAGAAGAACCCTCGGATCGCGGACCGGATGGTCGCCGAGGCCACGCTGGGCCTGAAGGGTGTCACGCTTCGTGCCAAGGAAGCCTCGCCGGACATGCTCCACTCGATCCACGAGATGGCCGAGGACATCCGCCGCCAGGTGAAGAAGCACCGGGACAAGCGCCGGAAGCGCCAGAGGACCCGCAAGATGATGCAGCGGTTGAGGGGCGAGACCGCGTAGTACGCGCCAGCTAACCTAAGCGCCAATGGCCAGAGGAATCATCGACCGCGCCCTGCGCATGGGCGAGTCGAAGCAATTCAAGGAGTACCAGGGGCGGGTCGAGTCGATCAACCGGATCGAGCCCGAGATGGAGCTGCTCGACGACGAAGAGCTCCGCTCGGAGGCCGACGAGCTCCGCAAGCGAGCCCGTGAGGGCGAATCGCTCGACGACCTGCTCCCCGAAGCGTTCGCGCTCGTCCGCGAGGCGGGCAGGCGCACGCTCGGCCAGCGCCATTTCGACGTCCAGCTGATTGGCGGCATGGTGCTCCACTCGGGCGCGATCGCCGAGATGAAGACCGGCGAGGGCAAGACCCTGACCGCGACGCTCCCCGTCTTCCTCAACACCCTGGCCGGCAACGCTGTCCACCTGGTCACCGTCAACGACTACCTGGCCCGCCGCGACGCCGAGTGGATGCGCCCGATCTACGAGGCGCTCGGCGTGACCGTCTCCGCGATCCAGGAGGGCGACGACCCACCCGAGCGGCGCGAGAAGTACGCCTGCGACGTCACCTATGGAACCAACTCCGAGTTCGGGTTCGACTACTTGCGCGACAACATGGCCGGCTCGCTCGACGAGTGCGTGCACCGTGGCTACGACTTCGCAATCGTGGACGAGGTCGACAACATCCTGATCGACGAGGCGCGGACGCCATTGATCATCTCCGGCCGCCCCGAGCAGGCCGCCGACCTCTACTACACCTTCGCCCGCCTGGCGAAGCAGCTGGTGGGCGAGGCGCACAAGGAGAAGCTGAAGTCACTCGGTGAGTCGAAGGACACACGCGAGGCCGACTACGACTACGAGTACGACGAGAAGCACAAGACCGTCGCACCAACAGAGCGGGGGATCGCCAAGGCCGAGGAGTTCCTGGGCGTCGAGAACCTCTACCTCGGCGAGCACGGGACCCTGGTCAACCACCTGATCCAGTCGCTCAAGGCCGAGTCCCTCTACAAGCGCGGCGTCGAGTACGAGGTGGTCGAGGGCGAGGTGATGATCATCGACGAGTTCACCGGCCGCATCCTCGAGGGAAGGCGCTGGTCCGAGGGCCTGCACCAGGCGATCGAGGCGAAGGAGGGCGTCGCAATCAAGGAGGAGAACCAGACGCTCGCCACGATCACGCTGCAGAACTACTTCCGGCTCTACGACAAGCTCTCGGGCATGACGGGCACCGCGCTGACCGAGGCCCAGGAGTTCATGAAGATCTACAAGATGCCCACGGTCGAGATCCCGACCAACGTTGAGATGGTCCGGGCCGACAACAACGACCAGATCTACAAGACCAAGGGCGGCAAGTGGAAGGCCGTCGTCAACGAGATCGAGGCCCGCAACCAGGCCGGCCAGCCGATTCTCGTCGGGACGATCTCGGTCGAGGTCTCGGAGATGATCTCCGAGGAGCTCAAGCGCCGGGGCGTCGAGCACGTCGTCCTCAACGCGAAGCCCGAGCACGCCCAGAAGGAAGGCGAGACGATCGCCCAGGCCGGTCGCAAGGGCTCGGTCACGATTGCGACCAACATGGCCGGCCGCGGTGTGGATATCAAGCTCGGTGGCAGCCCCGAGGGGATGGCCGAGTCGGAGCTCCGCAAGCTCGGCGTGACCCCGGGCGACGAGAGCTACGAGGAGGAGGAGAAGGCGATGGTGGAGCAGCTGAAGGCAAGCTGCGACGCCGAGGCGGATGAGGTCCGTCAGCTCGGTGGGCTGTTCATCTGCGGCACCGAGCGCCACGAGTCGCGGCGCATCGACAACCAGCTTCGCGGCCGCTCGGGCCGCCAGGGCGATCCCGGCGAGTCCCGCTTCTTCCTCTCCGCCGAGGACGACCTGATCCGCCTCTTCGCCGGCGAGCGCATCTACAAGATCCTCGACCGGCTCGGCCCGGTCAACGAGGAGGGCGAGGAGGAGCCGCTCGAGGCCAAGATGCTCAGCCGCACGATCGAGAACGCCCAGAAGAAGGTCGAGGAGCAGAACTTCCTGATCCGCAAGCGGGTGCTCGAGTACGACGACGTGATGAACGAGCAGCGGCGAGTCATCTACAAGTACCGCCGCGAGATCCTCGAGGGCAAGGACATGTCGGACTCGGCGCGCGAGGGCGTGGGGGAGGTCGTCAGCTCACTGGTCGACGACTACACGCCGGGCGACGTGATCGAGGACTGGGACCTCGCGGAGCTGCAGACCCAGGTTCAGCAGCTCTGGCCCGCGAGCACGGACGTCTCGGTGCTGCAGCCCGAGCAGACCGACCGCGAGGACCTGCGCGAGAGCCTGCTCGCCGATGCGCTCGCCGCCTACGACCGTCGCGAACAGGACTTCGGCGACGAGATCATGCGACAGCTCGAGCGGGCGATCCTGCTGCAGATCATCGACAACCGCTGGCGCGAGCACCTCTACGAGATGGACTACCTGCGGGAGGGCATCCATCTCCGCGGCTTCGCCCAGATCGATCCGCTGGTCGCCTACAAGAACGAGGGCTTCACGATGTTCGAGGTGCTCATGCACGCGATCTGGGAGGAGTTCGCACGCCTCATCTTCCACGTCGAGGTGGAGGTGGCCCCCCGCGCCCAGGAGCAGTTCGCGCCGACCCCGCAGGCCGGCGGGTTCGACTACTCGGGTGGGACCGCCGAGCAGCCGTCGGCCCTCGGCCAGGCGGCCGTCGCGACCGCGACCGGGGCGGACACCGCCGCCGAGCAGGCGATCGAGGGCACCGCCGAGGCGGGCAACGGCGGCGGCACCATCCCCGAGCAGGAGACGGTCGTCAAGGACGACAAGGACAAGATCGGCCGCAACGACCCCTGCTGGTGCGGCTCGGGCAAGAAGTACAAGAAATGCCATGGGGCGTGACCACCGCCCTATTTCGGAGCGGAGGGCGTAGCCCGGAGCGACTTGCGGTGGTCATCGCCCCAGCCTGATGGCGAAGCCGTGAATAGCTGATGCCTCACCCCGGCCAGGAGATCGAGGGCTTCGGCGGGATGCGCCTGCGTCTGATCCAGACGGGGGACGAGACCGACGGCGAGCTGCTGGAGATGGAGGCGCGCTACACCGGCGAGGCCGGGATGCCGCCCGCGCACCTGCATCCGAATCAGGTCGAGCGCTTCGAGGTCCTGGACGGCTCCATGAGGACGATCATCGACGGCGAGGAGCGTCTCTATGAGGCGGGAGAGAGCTTCGAGGTCCCGGCCGGGACTCCGCACCAGATGGCCGCGGAGGGGCCTGCCCGGACGCGCTGGGAAGTGAGGCCCGCACTGCGCACGGCCGAGTTCTTCGAGCGCCTCTTCGGCAGCGGGCCGGACAGCGCGAGCGAGATCGGCGAGCCCTTCTTCGCGGAGTTCGAGGAGGAATTCCGCCTCGGCGGCGTCTAGCCGCCCTTCAGGACCTCCTCGGCCACTCGAAGCGCCCGGTTGAGCGAGCGCTTCCGCAGACGGCCGGGCCTGTCGCAGGCCAGCTCCCGGCAGCGCTCATTCGCGTGCCAACCCTCGAGTACCGCGGCGCCAAGTCCGGCAAGGTTGAACTCCCGCTCGTCGGAGTTTCCCGTCCCCTCATCTCGGACCCAGCGGATGGTGACCCCGGCCTGCCGAGCCGCGGCCAGGATCACACCCTCGACCCTTCCTCGCGGTCCCGGCACAGGCGATCGCAGCCAGAAGCGACCGAGGCGGCCGACCTCGTCGTTGTCATAGGCGAAGCGCAGGTCGTCCGCTCGCCCGAGACGCCGAACCCGGTCCACCAGCGCCGCCGCACCGACGTGGTCTGCGGCATGCGTGAACCCCCGCTCCTCCGCCCCGGTCGAGGCGAGCCAGACGTCACAGGGCGGATCGAGCGACTTGAGCCTCGCCGCGAGGGCGACCAGCACGCCGATTCCCGACGCGTTGTCGTTGGCGCCCGGCCCGTCGGGGCCGCTGTCCACATGGCCCATCACGATCTGCAGGCAGGTGCCCGGGCCGTCGAGCTCGCCGACCACGTTTCGCGAGGTCCCCCTGCCGGGGACGGCGAACTTGTCGACGGAGACCGCGAGCCCGGCGTTCCGGAACCGCGAGGCGACGTAGCCCTGCGCCCGAGTCTCCCCACGGCTCGCCGCGGGCCGCGCCCCGATCTTCCCCGAGATGTGGACAGCCGCCCGGTACGGGGTTACTGCCGCCAGGGCGACGATCAGCGCTGCAACGGCGAACGGGGTCACCCCGCATGTGTAACACCCGCACAGCTCCGCGTACTATGGGCCCGTGGAGAAGGCCACTGTAGGGAGCGACGGAACGGTCCCGGCGACGGCGGTAGCGCCCGAGAACGAGGAGGCAACCGAGGCCTGGAGTGGGGTGCTCTACGACCGCTTCGTCGAGTTCCGCGAGCTGATCGTCGACAGCCTGAAGCTGCATGGAGACGCCGCCATGCGCCTCCATCCGCCGAAGCCGGGGGATCGGGTCCTCGACGTCGGCTGCGGCTTTGGCGACACCACCCAGCAGCTGGCCGCGCTGATCGGCTCCGAGGCCCAGGCGGTGGGCGTCGACGTCTCTCAGCCTTTCATCGAGGCGTCGATCATGGAGGCGAAGGAGGCGGGAGTGCAGAACGTCGAGTTCCTCGCCGGCGACGTCCAGGTCATGGAGCTGCCGGGGACCTTCGACTATGTCTTCTCACGCATGGGGGTCATGTTCTTTGCGAACCCGGTGCAGGCCTGGCGCAACATCCGCAGCGCGCTCAACCCCGGGGGACGCCTCTGCGCCGTCGTCTGGCGGAACAAGATCGACAACCCGTGGGTCCACCGCGCCGAGCAGGTCGTCGACCAGTACCTGGACGAGCCGGAGGAGACTGACGAACCGACCTGCGGCCCAGGCCCGTTCTCGATGCAGAACGCGGATACGGTCAGCGAGCAGCTGCAGATCGCGGGCTTCGAACAGCCGACGTTCACCCGCTGCGATCTGCCGATCAAGCTGGGCAACGACGTCGACCAGGCAGTCCGCTTCAACATGTCGCTGGGCCCTGCGGCCGAGGTGATCAGGCTCAACGGCGACGACGCCGAGAAGATCCGCCCGAAGCTCGAGGGGGAGATCCGCGAGGTGCTCGTCGACTACGACGGCCCCGACGGCGTCTTCGGCCCGGCTTCGACCTGGGTGGTCAGCGCGACGGTCCCGAGCTAGGGACCGCGCTCAGCTCCGCTGGGCGACGTTCTCGAGCGGGTTGCCGATGGGCAGCCGGGCAAACACGCGGAACCCGCCACCCTCCATCGGTCCCGCTGAGAAGCGGCCCCCGAAGAGCTCCACCCGCTCGCGCATCCCGATCAGTCCGCGACGGGTTCCCATTGCCACGCTGCCGACGGTCCCCGGCCCGTCGTCGGTCACCTCGAGCTCGACGCTCGTCGGGTCGAAGCTCAGCCCCACCGTCGCCGACGCCCCGGGACCCGCGTGCTTGAGGACGTTGGTGAGCGCCTCCTGGATGATCCGGTAGGCGGCCTGGTCGAGGATCGGCGGCAGGTCCAGGCGGTCGCCCGACGTCTCCACGGTCACCGTGAGCCCGGCGGCGCGACACTCGTCGATCATCTCGTCCAGGTGGGAGAGGCTGACCCGGTCGCGCTCCGGCTGCGCGGCGCCTGCCGGGCGGAGCAGTCCGAGCAGCTTGCGCATGTCCTCGAGCGCGATCCGAGAGGTTCGCTTGATCTCCTCGAGCACCGCCCGTGCCTCCTCGACGTCGGCGCCGTCGTCGATGGCGCGAATGCCGGTGGCGGCCTGGAGCGAGACGGCGGTGACGCCGTGACCCGCGGCGTCATGCAGGTCGCGCGCGATCCGCATCCGCTCGGCGACGACCGCCAGGTGGGCGGTCTCCTCCCGCTCGCGCTCCAGCGACCGGCGGATCCAGGCCATCAGCAACCCGGTGACCAGCAGCGTCGCGACGAGGACGAGCCAGCGGGTGACGCCGTCCGCGAAGGTCGGATGCTGGTCGATCAGCAGGATCGCGTCCCCCGCGCCGATCAGGCCGAGCTGGAGCAGGGCGTGTCGAAGATCGAGGAACCAGAACGAGAACAGCGAGACCCAGAGGAAGAGGACCTCGTTGTCCTCGGTGCCCGTCATGTGGCCGCCCTCGAGAGTTGCCAGCGTGATCAGGGCGGTGCCCAGGGCCGCCGCCAGGCCGAGGGCGGGCTCGCTGACCCGCCGCCTGCTGAGCATCAGCGCGCCGCAGACCGCGGCCACGGCGCCGTAGCCGAGGATCAGCAGGTCGGAGCCCTGCGCGGCGGGAGGGAGGGCGACGGTGATGGCGATCAGGATGGCCCCGCCGACGAGCATCACGCCCGCGACGCGGGTCGCGAGAGCGCGGCCGCCGATCGTGGGAAGCGGCGGCAGCCCATGCGCGAATTTCCGAAGCACCCAGCTCAATGGTTGCCGTTTCCGCTTGGAGATTCCGTTCTCCATGAGGCCTCCCTTCCGGGCCACACGGTAGAGGACGCTCCGGAATACCCTGTACGGGGAAACCCGCAGACTTATGGCCGAAACGCTTCCAAGGGAGGGAATCTCCGCGCGCCTCGCAGAGATACGGGGGCAGCTGAAGCTGCTCTCGGATTACCTTTGACCCAGAGGCGCTGAGTGAGGAGATCGATCGGCTGGAGGGGGAGATGCAGCGGCCCGGGTTCTGGGACGACCAGGCCAAGGCCGCCGAGATCTCGGCACAGCATGCGCGGGCTCAGCGGCGGCTCGAGGGCTTCCGCTCCCTGAGCCGGGACGTCGGCGATCTCGGCGAGCTGGCGGAGCTCGCCGTCGAGGACGAGGAGATGGCGAGGGAGCTCACGGGGCAGCTCGAATCGGTCGAGCGGCGACTGGCCGAGCTCGAGGAGGAGCGACTCTTCTCCGGGCGCTTCGACGCCGGTGACGCGGTGGTCACGGTCAACGCCGGTGCGGGTGGCACCGACTCCCAGGACTGGGCGGAGATGCTGCTGCGCATGTACCTGCGCTGGGCGGAGCGGCGTCGCTTCAAGGTCGAGATGAAAGAGGCGTCCCCCGGGGAGGAGGCCGGCCTCAAGTCCTCGACCTTCGTCGTGCGTGGCGAGAACGCCTACGGCCTGTTCGCGGCGGAGCGAGGAGTCCACCGGCTGATCCGGATCTCACCCTTCGACTCGTCCGCCCGCAGGCACACGAGCTTCGCCCAGGTCGACGTGGCGCCGCTGGTCGAGGGCGACGTCGACGTGGAGATCGATGACGCGGACATCCGTGTGGACACGTACCGCGCCTCTGGCGCCGGCGGCCAGCACGTCAACAAGACCGACTCGGCCGTCCGAGTCACTCACGTCCCGACGGGGATCGTCGCCCAGTCCCAGAACGAGCGCTCGCAGATCCAGAACAGGGCGACGGCGATGCAGATCCTGCGGTCCCGGCTGCTCGAGCGCAAGGAGCTGGAGCAGGCCGAGGAGCTCGCCAAGGAGCGCGGGGAGCAGAAGTCGGCGGAGTGGGGGTCGCAGATCCGCAGCTATTTCCTGCACCCCGACCAGCGCGTCAAGGACCATCGCACCAACTTCGAGGTGGGGGACACCCAGCGAGTGCTCGACGGGGACATAGACGGATTCGTTCGCGAGTACCTGAACTACGCCGCCGCCCATTCGGGCTCCTAGCGTGGGCTCTGCGAAGACCTCCACCGTTCGCAGCTCGGTCGGCGCGTCGGAGAGCTTCGACACCGTTGAGGCAGCCGCCGAGGCCGCCGATCGCGCTCGCGCGGGCCTCGACCCGCCCTGCGACCTGGCCGTGGTCTTCGCGTCGGGCCAGCACCTCGGCATGGCGAAGTGGCTTCTCTCCGAGGTCCATGAGCGTCTCCAGCCGAGGGTCCTGATCGGCTGCGGCGCGGGCGGCACCCTGGCCGCCGGACGCGAGCTCGAGGAGACCCCCGGGATCGTCGTCTGGGGAGCGTCCCTGCCCGGCGCCGAGCTCGAGACGATGCACCTGACCGCCGAGCGCGACGCCGAGGGATTCCGCCTGCTGGGGCTGCCCGAGTCGCTCAGCGAGCCCCCAGGGGTCAGACCCCAGGGGGTCTGACCCCTGCCGGCGCTTCGGCCGGCGACGAGCCGGTCGCCGACGAGTCGCTGCTGGCGCTCTGCGACCCGTTCAGCTTCCCCCCGGAGGAGCTGCTCGCGGCGCTCGAGCGCTCGCGGCCCCACGTGCCGGTGCTGGGCGGGCTCGCCAGCGCCTCGTTTGCGGGCGGCGCCGTCCTGCTGCGAGACGGCGAGGTCCACGCCGACGGCGCGGTCGCCGTGCGGCTGCAGGGAGCTCAGGTGCTGCCCTGCGTCTCCCAGGGCGCCGGCCCCGTCGGTCCCGAGATGACGATCACGGGAGCCGCGGCGAACGTGATCGGGCAGCTCGCCGGAAAGCCGGCAATGGAGCGGCTGGGCGAGGTGGTCGCCGCGCTCCCGGAGCACGAGCGTGAGCTTGCGGCCTCCGGCATGCTGATCGGCCTCGTGATCGACGAGAACCGTCCCGAGTACGAGCGCGGCGACTTCCTGGTGAGGCCCATCATCGGGGCCGACCGCGAGTCCGGTGCGATCGCGATCGGGGAGGCGGTCCGGGTCGGCCAGACGGTGCGGCTCCACGTCCGCGACGCCGCCTCCGCCGACGAGGACCTTCGCGAGGCCCTGCGCGCCCAAGCCGAGGCGCTCGGCGCGGACGGCGCGGCCGGGGCGCTTCTGTTCACCTGCAACGGCCGCGGCTCCCACATGTTCGATCTGCCCGACCACGACGCCGCCGCGGTCGAGGACTCCCTCGGCGCTCCGACCGCCGGCTTCTTCTGCGCCGGAGAGATCGGGCCGGTTGGCGGTCGCAACTTCCTGCACGGCTTCACAGCGACGATGGCGGTGTTCCCGGCGTGATCCTGGTCACCGGTGCCACGGGGAACGCCGGTGGCGGGGTCCTCAACGGCCTGCTGGAGGTCGGCACCGAGGCGAGCGGATAGAGAGATCACTCGAGCTGATGCGCGACGCCGGGGTCGAGCGCGTGGTCCTGCTCTCCAGCAGCGCCGCGCCGACCGGCGACCTCGGCAACGCCGTGGCCAGATACCACATCCTCTCGGAGCGAGCCGTGCGCGAATCCGGCCTGCCGTGGACCTTCCTGCAGCCCAACAGCTTCATGTCCAACGCCTTTCGCTGGCTTCCTCAGCTCGAGAAGGCGGACGTGATTCGCGGGCCGTTCGGCGACGTCGCGATCTCGACGATCGATCCGGACGACGTGGGCGCCGTCGCCGCCCGGGCGCTGACCACCTCCGACCATGAGGGCCAGACCTATCGCCTCAGCGGCCCCGAGGCCCTGCGGCCGGCCGAGCAGGTGGCGATCCTCGCCAAGTACGCCGAGCGGGACCTGAGCTTCGAGGCGCAGACCGATGAGGAAGCGCTCGCGGAGATGGAGGGTCAGATGCCGAAGGAGTACGTCGACGCGTTCTTCGACTTCTTCGTCGACGGGGCGGTCGACGAGACCACGGTCCATTCGACCGTCAAGGAGATCACCGGCCGGGCGCCGCGCAGCTTCGAGCAGTGGGCGGAGGCGCACGCAGACGCCTTCCGTTGACTTAGAGGGCGCCCTCGAGGTCCAGCAGCGCCCGCTTCATCTCGGGGCCGCCGCCGTAGTTGCCCACCCCACCGCTCGCCTGAAGGACTCGGTGGCAGGGCACGATCAGGGGGATGGCGTTGCGGCCACATGCGGTGCCGGCCGCTCGGAAGGCGCGCGGGTTCCCGGCGGCCTTGGCGATCTCGCCGTAGGTCCGGGTCTCGCCATAGGGAATCCGCGCAACGGCGTGCAGCGCGCGATTGCGGAAGCCCGAAGGCGTCAGCGCCCAGTCGACGGGCACCTCGAAATGGTCGCGCTTGCCCTCGAAGTACTGATCGAGCTCGCGCCGCTCCTCATCGAGCCGGCTCGGGGACTCGAGCACCCGCGGCGAGACGAACCTCGCCAGGTCCTCGAGCACCTCGTCCTCGTCCTGCTCGGCCCCGCGGTGCTTGGGCAGCGCCAGCCTGACGACGCCCCGATCGGTTCGAGCGACGATAAGCCTGCCGAACGGGGAGTCGACGGGCGCGTAGGCCACGTCAATCAGTCCATCGCGCTCAGCCTGGGCGAGGACGCCCTGGACGGCGCGGTCGAGGTCGCCGGCGGGCGGGTCGCTGCGGAGCATCTTCTCGAGTTGCTTGTCGGACAGCGGGTTCATGCGAATTCACCTCTCAGCTTCTGAAGTCCCTCGTGGACGCTGCGCCGGGCGGCGTCCTGCGAGCAGTCGAGTGCTTTGGCGATGCCGGCGTAGGACATGTCGGTTGCGAAGCGCAGCACGACCGCGCTGCGCTGCTTGGGGGGGAGGCCGCTGACGGCCGTCCAGAGCTCGGGGTCGCCGCCGGCAACCGCTTCGTCGGGCCGGCTGTTCGTGCTGGCTTTGCCGCCCGCGACCTCCTCCGAGCTGCCGGCCGGGACGGCCCGGCGCCCCCGAGCGCGATGGTGATCGATCGCCTTGCGATGCGCGATCGTGAGCAGCCACGAGCGGAGATTGCTGGCGTGCTCGAGGCGCGGATAGGCGCGGAGCGCCGCTATGAAGGTCTCCTGGAAGCAGTCCTCGGCGTCATGGGGACCGACGGAGGCGACCAGGAATCCGAGCACATCGGATCCGTGCTCGTCCATCAGCGCCTGGAATGGTGGAAGGGATTCATCTGGCATTCGCCCGTAAAACGTCTCACACCGTCGTTACGTGAGATCGTGCTCTGCAGATGGAGATGAATGCCGAGACGCGCGAGCTCGTCGCCAGGGCCCTGCTCGAGGACCTGGGCGAGGGCGACGTCACCGCCCAGGCCATGGTCCCCGAGGATGCGACCGCTGAGGCGACCATCACCCAGAAGGCCCCAGGCGTGCTGTTCGGATCGGATGTCTCGGCCGAGGTCTTCCGCCAGGCAGGTGCCGGGGAGCTGGAGGCGGTCGCCGCCGAGGGGGAGTGGCGCGAGGAGGTGCCGGCTGCGGTCGCGCGCGTCGCCGGCCCTGCCCGTGGTCTCCTCGCCGCCGAGCGAACAGCGCTCAACCTGCTCTGCCACCTCTCGGGCGTGGCGACCCTGACGGCGAGGTTCGTCAGGGAGATCGAGGGCTCGGGCGCCCGGATCCTCGACACCCGCAAGACCACGCCGGGCCTGCGTGCGCTCGAGAAGGCCGCGGTGGCTGCCGGCGGCGGCACCAACCACAGAATGGGCCTCTACGACGCGATCCTGATCAAGGAGAACCACGCGGCCCTGGCCGGCGGGGTGGGGGAGGCGGTGCGACGTGCCCGCGAGTCGCAGCCGAAGTTGCCGATCGAGGTCGAGTGTCGCGACCTCGACGAGGTGCGCCAGGGCGTCGAGGCGGGCGCCGACCGGCTCCTGCTCGACAACATGAGCCCGGCGGAGCTGCAGGGGGCGGTCGCCGAGGCGCGCGGGTCTGACGGCGGCCTCGAGCTGGAGGCCTCGGGCGGGATCACGCTCGAGAACGTCGCCCAGATCGCCGGGACCGGGGTCGACTACGTCTCGGTCGGGGCCCTCACGCACTCCGCTCCCGCTCTCGATCTGAGCATGACGCTGGAGATATAGAGTCGGCCGATGGCCATCCTCGAGACCGTTGCGACCAGGCGTGAGGAGCTCGTCCGCAGGCACGTCGAGGCCGAGAACGCGGCCGACTACGACGCGGCGCTGGCGACCTTCCAGCACCCACGCTACGAGTACGTCGCCACCGACGAGGTCTACGACGGCGCGGAGGAGGTGCGGGCCCACTGGGAGGAGCTCAGCCGGGCGTTCCCGGACCAGGAGATAGAGATCGTCGCCCTGCACAGCGCCGACGATGCCGTGCTGATGGAGGCGGTCTCGCGCGGCACCCACGCCGGGCCCCTGCGCGGCCTGCCGCCGACCGGCCGCCGCTTCGAGCAGCAGTTCATCGCCATCTTCGTCTTCGAGGGGGACGCGCTGGTCTGTGAGCGCGTCTACTTCGACACGGCCACCTTGCTCCAGCAGCTCGGCATCGCCCGCGATCCCGCCACCCTCACCGGCCGCCTCGAGACGGCCGCGAGCCACCCGCTGACGATCTCCCGCGCGATTGTCCGGCGGGTGACCGGCAGGTAGCGACCATGGCGCCCAACCCCCTGCTCAGGAAGAAGCGCGAGGAGCTCGTCCGGGAGCACATGGACTCCGAGAACCGGCACGAGTTCGACGTCACCCTCGAGACGTTCGATCACCCGCGCTATGAGCTGATCGCCACGGGCGATGTCTACGACGGCCCCGAGGAGGTCGCCGGTTACTTCAAGGAGAGCCGCACGGCGTTCCCGGATCAGCGCAACGAGCTGCTCGCCCTGCACCACGCGGACGACGCCGTCCTGGTCGAGGCGGTCATCCGGGGGACCCACGATGGTCCACTCCGGAACCTCCCTCCGACCGGGAGGGAATACGAGCTCCCGGTCCTGGCGATGTTCCTGTTCGACGGCGACAAGCTGACCTGCGAGCGCATCTACTTCGATCAGAACACCGTCCTCCGCCAGCTCGGCATCGCCCGCGACCCGCTCAGCCTCACCGGCCGCCTCCAGACGCTGGTCGGGCACCCGCTCAGGATCGGCCGCGGCCTGGTGCGCCAGGTCACGGGGCGCTGACTACTTCAGCAGCCGCGACAGACGCCGGTCCTTGAGCACCCGGCCGCCGGTCTGCTCCTCCGGGCAGTAGTTCATCTGATGCTCCGCGAAGAACACTGCCTCGATCGTCGTGCCGCAGCGAGGGCAGGGCTCTCCCTCGCGGCGGTGGACCTGGAGGGGCATCGGCATCTTGTCCGGGATCTGCTCGCCGATCACCTCCTCGTAGTGGTCGATCGCGTCGCCGAGGACGTGCAGGCCGTCGTGGAGGGCTTTGACTTCCTCGCCGCGCAGCTCCGACCCCTTCTTGAAGGGCGAGAGCCGTGCTTCCCAGAGGATCTCGTCGACCCAGGAACGCCCGATGCCGGCGACGTCTCGCTGGTGGCGGAGAAGTGGATGTAGGTGTCGCGGCTGGTCGATCGCGTCCCGGAATCGATCGAGCGGCGGAGCCGGCCAGGCGTCGGGCCCGAGCGTGGCGACCATCTCGTCGTCGGCGACCTCGCCGCGGCGGAGAAGCTTGGCCCAGGCCGCCTGCTTGGTGCCGAACTCACGAAGGCGGAGCTCGCGGCCGTCCGCGATCCGGACCAGCACGCGCGAGCGCCTGTCCTTCAGCGAGGCCCGCTTGTCGAAGAGCTGGAGACGCCCTGCGGACATCAGGTGGATCAGCAGGGTGAGCGGTCCGGCCCCGTCCCCGCCCGCTGGATTGAGGTCGACCGCCAGCATCTTGCCGATCCGCCGCACGCCCTCGATCTGCGCGCCGGTCAGCGCGTCGAGGCTCGGCTCGAATGTCTTCAGGGTCGCCACTCCGGTGGCGAGCGCCGACTCGACCTCCGCTCCCGCGAGCGCGCTGCTGAGGCGGCGCGCCGTGATCTCGACCTCGGGCAGCTCAGGCATGGGGCCAAGGTTAGGCGCGCGCTAACCTTTGGTCAGTTCATTCGCCTACCTCGAGGTCTCGCATGTACGGGACCGGGGCGGCGAACATAAGGTCCACAGGAAGGCTGGCTTCCATTGCTTGAGCTACCTACCGTCAACGAGCTTCCCGCCAAGCTGAGCGATCAGGAGATCGCGACCCTGAGCGAGGAGGTCCGCGCCCTCGCCGCCGAGCGCGACGCGGTCATCCTCGCCCACAACTACCAGCTGCCCGAGCTTCAGGACGTCGCGGACTTCGTCGGAGACTCGCTTGGCCTCTCGCGCGAGGCCGCCAAGGCCGACGCGGAGGTGATCGAGTTCTGCGGTGTCCACTTCATGGCCGAGACCGCCTCGGTCCTCTGCCCCGACAAGACGGTGCTGATCGCCGACCTCGGCGCCGGCTGCTCCCTGTCGGAGTCGATCAACGCCGACCAGCTCCGCGGCTGGAAGGCCGAGCACCCCGGCGCGGTCGTGGTGATGTACGTGAACACGTCCGCCGAGGTGAAGGCCGAGACCGACTACTGCTGCACCTCCGGCAACGCCGTGCAGGTCGTCGAGCACATCCTCCGCGAGCATGGCCCCGACACGGAGATCCTCTTCGGCCCCGACATGTGGCTGGGCGCCTTCGTCGAGCGCGAGACCGGGATCAAGGAGGACCCGAAGCGCCGCGCCCGCTTCCACGTCTGGGACGGCGAGTGCCATGTGCACGCCGGCATCCGCCCGGCCGACATCAAGACCGTCCGCGACGAGCACCCGAACGCGGAGTTCCTGATCCACCCCGAGTGTGGCTGCGCGACGCAGGCGATGGAGTACGTCGCCTCGGGCGACATCGACGCGGAAGGCGTCCAGATGCTCTCCACGGGGGGGATGCTCAAGTACATGGAGCAGCACCCCGACGGCGAGTACATCGTCGCCACGGAGAACGGGATGCTCTACCCGCTCCAACAGGCGGCGCCCCAGGCGAAGCTGGTCGAGGCGAACCGGATGGCCTTCTGCAAGTACATGAAGATGATCACGCTGCCGAAGGTCCGCGACTCGCTGCGCGAGGGCCGCTACGAGGTCAAGGTCCCGCCCGAGATCGCCGAGCGCGCCACGCTCCCGATCGAGCGCATGGTCGCAATCGGGTAGCCCCTTACGCATTTTTCAGCTCAACTCGCTTGAATTCGCGCGATGGGGAGGCGGTTTCGACTCGTCCCGCTCTGCGCGCTCGCGGCTCTGACGCTGCTGGGGTCCGCCACGGCGAACGCCCAGAAGGGAGGGTCGGTTCAGCCGAAGATCGTCGGCGGGTCGACGACATCGATCTCGCAGTACCCATGGCAGGCGGCGGTCGTCATCTCTCCGTCAAAACTGTCGGGTAACGCCCATCAGCGCCAGTTCTGCGGAGGATCGCTGCTCACGTCGCGGATCGTCGTCACGGCCGGCCACTGCATTGCCGACGGGGACCCGGATTGCGCGACGAATGCCCTCTGCGTGCTCAACGACCCGGGCGGTGACAAGACCGTCCAGCTCGATGCGAACGATCTCGACGTGGTCCTCGGGCGCACAACCCTGTCCGATACCAGCCAGGGGGCGGAGGTCGGCGTGCAGGCAGTGAAGCTCCGGGCTAACTACAACGGCAACTTCCAGGGCGACGGCGTGCCCAGATTCGACGTCGCATACCTCGTCCTGTCGTCGGCGTCGAGCCAGACCCCGATCAAGATCGCCGGCACGGACGAGGGCGCGCTCTGGGATGCGGACAGCCCGGTCGACGTCAGCGGCTGGGGCACGACCAGCGAATCTCCGCTCGCCGACACGGTGGACACGCTCCGGGTGGCGACGGTGGCCGTGATCGCGGACTCGACCTGCAGCGGCGACTACGGGAGCGACTTCGACTCGGCCACCATGGTCTGCGCCGGGTTCCCGAGCGGCGGGGTGGACACCTGCTCCGGAGACAGCGGCGGCCCCCTCGAGGCCCCGCTCGAGGGCGGTGGCTACCGGCTGGTCGGGATCACGGGCTGGGGTGAGGGCTGCGCCGAGGCGGGATTCCCCGGCGTCTACACGCGGGTGGCGGGCCCGACCATGCGCTCGCTGATCGAGTCGGACGTCTCCAGTCTCGAGTCCACCTACGGCCTGCCCGCCGAGGGGATCTTCGGCGGCGGCGGGCTGCCGCTGGGCTCCGCTCCGCCGCTGGGCTCCACTCCGCCGGGGGTGACCACCAGGTCATTCAACTCGAGAAAGGCGATGAAGAAGTGCAAGCGCATCCGCAAGAAGAAGAAGCGGCGGCGCTGCATCAAGCGGGTCAGGTCCAAGGCGCGCGCCCAGGCGTGACCTGAGTTGCAACCGCCCGGTCTGGTGCTAGGTTGCGGCCGCAGGGATGGTGGAGACAGCTCTCCGGGTCGGGCTTGGCATCGTGCTGGCGGGCGCCGCGCTCGCGAAGCTCGCCTCGCCGCGCGCCAGCATCGCCTCGATGGACAGCTTCGGCTTCGCCGGTGGGCCTGTCAGGCCCCTCGCCTGGGCGGGGATGATCGCAATCGAGCTGGCCCTCGCCGTTGCGGTCGTGCTCGGCTCCGACACAGCGGCCTACGCCGCCGCCGGGCTGATGCTGCTGTTCGGCGCCCTCACCACCGGGGCGATCCTCCGCGGGCGCGCCGGGAGCCCGTGCGCCTGCTTCGGGCCCCGCTCCAAGGTCTCCTGGCTCGGTGTGCTTCGCAACCTCGGGCTGGCAGCGGGCTTTGCGCTGATCCCGCTGGTCGAGGAGATCGCGCTCGGCACGGAGGCCTGGCTCGGGATCGCCGTCGGCGTGGCCCTGCTCGCGTGCGCCGGGCTGGCCGTTGCGGTGCTGGCGCTCGCCCGCGAGGTCGGCATGCTGCGGCTCCGGCTCGGGACGCAGGGGGCTCTGGAGATCGCCGGTGAGGGCCCCGAGGTCGGTTCGCGCTCCGACGCCCTCGCCGCGCGGCTCGCAGCGAGCACCGAGAGGCTGGGGCTCGCCGTCTTCAGCTCCGAGGGCTGCCGCCTCTGCCAGACGCTGTCGCCTGCGATCGAGAACGTCGGCAACGATCCGGATGTCGCGGTCGGCGTCTTCGACGAGGTGGCGGACGCGGGGCTGTGGCGCGACCTCGGGATTCCCGGGAGCCCCTATGCGATCGCGCTGGACGACCGGGGCACCGTCCTGGCGAAGGGGACGTTCAACAACCTGGCCCAGCTCGAGAGCGTCCTGGCCACGGCCGAGCGCCGTCGTGCCTGAGCACCTCGACCGGATCACGGATTCGCTGGCGCGGGACACCTCGCGGCGCGGCTTCCTCGCGCGGGTGGGAGGGGCGCTGGTCGCCCTCACCGCGGCCCGGACCGTCGGCACGCTGATCGAGCCCGGCGACTCCGAGGCCTTCCACTTCTGCGGCCATACCTTCACGACCGGCTCCTGCCCGCACCCGACCGGGCTGCCCCGCATCGACTCGCGCGGCTTTCCCCTGCGGGCGAGCGACGGGCAGGCGATCGACGACATCGGCCGGCCCGTCAACGACGCCGGGCAACCGGTTGATGGCGGCGGAGAGCTCCTGCGCGACGCCGAGGGCCGGCCCCTGCCGCCGGCCCCCCGCACCCGGCTCTGCGATCGCGCCGGGGACATCTACGGCTTCAAGCCCCACAACGACGGCTCGTGGTACCGCTGTTGCGGCGGCAAGGTGCGGCAGCTTCGTGACTGCTGCGCGCACCACAACACGCGGATCAACGGCGACGCCGCGCTCACCGGCTACTGCTACCGGGGCCGCAAGGTGTTCTGCGTCCAGTACTACGACACCAAGGTCCCCTGCTGATGATCAGCGGCGCTGTGGAGATCGCGCTCGCCGCAGCGGCTCTGCTGATCGGCGCAACCGGGACCTTCTCCCCCTGCGGGCTCTCGGCGATCGACACGATCGGGCCCACGGGCCACACCGGGGGCTGGCGCATCACGGCGGCCGCCTGCGCGACCTTCCTGCCGGGCGCGATCGCCGGAGGCCTGCTCACCTTCGGCTCGCTCGCCTGGCTCGGACAGCTCCTCCACGGTGCCGGTGGCCGGGCGGCATACGTCGTGGCGGCCGCGATCGCCCTGCTGGCCGCCGCGCTGGAGGTCCGGGGAACCAGGATCGTGCCGCAGATCCGCCGCCAGCTCCCAGAGCATTGGCGGCGGGTGATGCCGATGCCGGTTGCTGCGGCCCTGTATGGAGTCCTGCTCGGGGTCGGGTTCACCACCTTCGTCCTCTCCTTCGGCGTCTGGGCCCTGGCGGGCGTCAGCCTGGCGATCGGCGACCCCGCGCTCGGACTGCTGCTGGGTGCCGCCTTCGGGATCGGGCGGGCGATCCCGATCGTCGTTCTCGCCCCGCTGGCGGGCAGCGCGACGGGCATCCGCGCGACCGAGCTGATGTGCGAGCGGGACGGCGTCTACCTGGGACTGCGTCGCGGCGACGCCGCCGCCCTGCTGGTCTCCGCGGTCGCGCTGATCGTCGCCCCCGGCAGCGCCGGAGCCGCCGGCACCAACGTCCCGAGCGCCACCGACCCGGCGGCCACGGCCGATGCCCTCCTCTTCCAGAGGCTCGGCGGCCCGGCGGTGATCAGTCGCGGCGGTCCGGAGGTGGCTCTGCTCGGCAAGCACCCTGCGATCGGAGGGCGCTTCGTGGCCACGGTTGGCGACAACTCCGTGCTCCTTCTGGACCGAAACACGCTCAGGCCGATCGCGAAGGTTGCCGCCCCCGGCGCCGATGCGATCGCGGTCTCGGACTCATGGCTCGCCTACAGGGCTCCGGCCGGCGGGGGCGACGGGATCTACATCCGCTACATCGCCAACCCCGCGTCACCGGCGCCGCCATTTCTGCTGGCGAGCGAGGGTGGCGCCTCCCAGCTCAGCCCGCCCGCCGTCGACGGAAGGGTGCTGCTCTATGCGATCGCGACGCCGCGGGGCAGCCGAGTGGTTCAGTGGATGATGGGCACCCACAAGCACCGGACGCTGGTCCGCTCGCGCAGGCTGCTTCTCTTCGATCCAGCCGTCCAGGGCCACTCATTCGCCTATGTACGGAGCGATGCCCGGCGCAGCAGGCTGATGGTCCGCGGTCGCCACCGGCACGGCGCGGGCCGCGTCCTGTTCACGTTGAAGCGAGCGGCCGGCGTGCTCTGGTCGGACGCGCTGACCGGCTCGCTCGCCTACGTGACCGTCCTCCACCCGAGCGCGAGCGACCCGAAGGCCTCCATCGTCGGAGTGAGCCGCAAGCATCCGAAGCGCCTGCGCGAGCGCGGCCCGCGCGGCGGGGGCAACCACCGCTTCTAGCGATCGTCGGTCCGCGACCGGGTGTCACCAGCCGGCGGGAGGCGCGAACGCCCGCAGCGGGGGCTGGGCGTAGCCGACCGCTCGGTAGAGAGTCGCGCTGGGCTTCGCGAGCAGCCAGCGGCCGCCCACCCTCTCCAGGTAGATCACGTCGTCCTCGACGGAGACGTAGGCGCGGTCCGCGAAGCTGTGGGTGACGGTCGTCGTGGCCCTGGCCCGGTCGTCGCCAAGCGCCTCCGGCTTCACCTCGACCACCTTCGTACGCAGCCAGGCCGGCCCGCCGCCAGCCGGGCGAACGCCGATCGAGGCGCGCAACGAGGAGCGGCAGCCCCCGCGCCGCCTCGGCAGGTCGCCCAGATCGGCTCCGCCCCTGACGATCAGCGCGCAGACCCGCGCCGCCTGGTGGCGGTCGAGCGCGGCGACGTAATCCCGCACCGCCGCAGCAACGGCGGCGCTGTCGGGACCCGCCAGCTCTCCCGTCGCGCTCGGTCCATTCGCCGGGGCCTCGGGACTCGCTTCCGTGGCGGCGGGACCCTCGATGGCCTCCTCGGAGGTGTCCACAGGTCCGACCGCTCCCGCCGGAAGCTTGCCTTGCGCCCTGGCGCCCTGGGCCCCGGGACTGGTTGCGGTTGTCGCCGCGGCGCTTGTCGCACGATCCTCGCCGCCCGACCCGCCGCAGCCCGCCAGCACGAGCCCTGCCGCCAGCGCGATCGCTCCGAGCTTCATGGACGAGAGGCTATGTGTCTCGCAGGTTCCGTCGGCCCGGCAATCTAGGGTCCCCACCGGTGCCGCCCGCTGCTACCCTCGCCGCCCGGTCTTGAGCAAGCCGCAGCCCAAGGCCATTCCGTACGACCAGGCGCAAGCTGAGCCGCCGATGGCGCACCTGAAGCCCGTCCCAGATCCCACGCCCGAGCCGCCCAGCAAGGCGGGAGGCAAGCCTTCGGTCGCCGAGCTGGAGCGCTACGCCACCGTCCTGCGGATCCACTGCGTGCGCATGCTCGCCGTCGCCAAGTCGGGGCACCTCGACAGCTCACTCTCGGCGGCGGACATCGTCGCCGCCCTCTACTACCGGGTGCTCCGCCACGATCCCTCCAACCCGAAGTGGCCGGAGCGCGACCGCTTCGTCCTCTCCAAGGGCCACGCGGCCCCGATCCAGTACGCCGCACTCGCCGAGCACGGCTACTTCCCCGCCGATGACCTGATGGGGCTCCGCCAGATCGGCTCGCACCTCCAGGGCCACCCGGACATGACCCGGACGCCGGGGATCGAGGTCTCCACCGGCTCCCTCGGCCAGGGTCTCTCGATGAGCGTCGGCATCTGCCTGGCCCTCCGCCTCGACGGCCTCGACGACACCGCCCAGGTCTTCACGGTGATGTCCGATGGCGACTGCCAGGAAGGCGAGAGCTGGGAGGGCGCCATGTCCGCGGCGCATTTCGGCCTGCCCAATCTGACCGCGATCGTCGACTACAACCACCTGCAGACCGACGGCACCACCGAGGAGGTCATGGACACCGGCGACGTCCGCGCCAAGTTCGAGGCCTTCGGCTGGGATGCCATCGAGATCGACGGTCACGACATGGGCGCGATCGTCGAATCGCTGGAGCGGAGCCGCACCCTGGACCGCCCCTCGGCGATCGTCTGCCAGACCAAGAAGGGCCGCGGCGTCTCCTTCATGGAGGATCGCTTCGGCTTCCACGGCAAGCCGCCGACGCCCGAGCAGGCCGAACAGGCGATGGAGGAGCTCGAAGCCACGCTCGGTCAGCAGGACAAGGCTCTTCGGGGTGAAGGCCGATGACGAGCGAGCTGATCGAGGCCGCGGAGCCCCAGACGGAATCGATCGCGACCCGGCAGGCATATGGCGATGCCCTGGTCGCGCTCGGGGAGAGCTACCCGGAGGTCGTCGCCCTCGACGCCGACCTGGCGGTCTCCACTCAGTCGATGAAGTTCGGTAAGCAGTTCCCCGAGCGGTTCTTCAACATCGGCGCGGCCGAGGCGAACATGATGTCGATCTCGTGCGGCCTCGCCGCATCGGGCAAGGTTCCGTACGCATCGACCTTCGCGATCTTCGCGACCTCCCGCTCCTATGACCAGGTGCGCCTCGGCATCGCACACAACGGCCTCAAGGTCCGGATCGGCGCCTCGCATGGCGGCGTCTCCCTTGGCGAGGACGGCGCCTCGCACCAGATGATCGAGGACCTCGCGCTGATGCGGGCGATGCCCAGGATGCAGGTGATCGTTCCCGCCGACTACAACCAGGCCTACGCGGCGGTGATCGAGTCCTACGAGCGCTTCGACGGCCCGCTCTACATGCGCTTCGGGCGGCCCAAGACGCCGATGGTCTACAACGAGATCCCCGACACGCTCGGCGCCGGCGTCGACGTGCTGCGGGAGGGCAAGGACATCTCGATCTTCGTCTGCGGCCACATGGTCTGGCGTGGTTTGGAGGCGGCCGATACCCTCGAGCGGGAGGACGGGGTGGAGGCCGAGGTGGTCAACGTCTCGATCATCAAGCCGATCGACTCGCAGAGCGTGCTGCGTTCCCTCGCGAAGACCGGCTTGGCCGTCACCGCCGAGGAGCACCGCGTCGTCGGCGGCCTCGGCGACGCGATCCGGCAGGTGGCCGCGGAGCAGCATCCGGTCCCGGTCTTCGCGCTGGGCATGCAGGACGAGTTCGGGGTCTCCGGAACCGCCGAGGCCTGCATGGAGCACTTCGGCCTCACCGCCAGCGGCATCGCCGACCTGGCCCGCGAGGCGCTGCTGAAGAAGCCGATCGTGCAGCACCCGCCCATCCAGGGCGGGCCTCTTTCCTAGCTAGCCTGCCGCTACTCCAGCTTGAAGATCTCCGCGGCGAAGCGCGGTTCGTCGAGGCTCGTGGTGCTGGCGAATCCGATGACGGAGCGCCCGGTTGCCCGCTCGATGGCGGCCGAGAAGGTCGCCTGAATCGCCTGCTGGTACTGGCTTCGCACCTGCATCACCGTGCCGGCGTCTCCGTTCTCTAGCAGGAACTTCTCGTTCGGCAGCAGCTCCAGATCGTCGAGGATCACCATCACCCATCCTTCGGTGACGATGGCCTGTGCCGCACCCGCGCCGTTCCCGTATGACTCCTTGTGGATGCGGAGGATCTCCCGGGCGATCTCGTCGTGGACCTCCTTCGAGGTCGGCGGCTCGCGCTCATCACCCGGTCTCCCGGGGTCTTCGGGGCCGCTCGCATCTGTCGAACCTGGGTCTCTGCGCCGGTCGATAACGGCAAACACCTCTTCTTCGCCGAACGGATTCCGCCGACAACCGGGCAATCGTCCGGCCAGCCGTCGGGGTGCAGGCTGGTCGTCCGACCGCTCTCTCATTCACCGCCAAGCGTCGCCTTGCGCCGCCGGCGGCTCTTCGAGAATACCCTTTTCCGGCGGATCCTGATGCGGTAGAGGAATAGGAGTACGCTCGGTCGTGGCGGCGTGGCATCGCTGTCACCGACCTCGACTCACTAGGATGCCCCGCGCTCGTTGGGTTTTCCCGCAACTCTTCCCTTCGCGCTAATCGCTTATTACGAAGAGGGGCGGCAACCAATTGTCTGGAGGTTTGCCGTTTCCCCGCATGGAGCACCGCCTGGATCGGCGAGGGGCGAGACCCTTGCGCAGATCTCGACCGGCCTGGTCCAGCTTCATTCCCGCTACTACGGGAAGGGGCCGACCAAGGCCAAGACCCACCTGGTGGGCGACATGGTCGTGTCCATCTTGAGGGGTGGCTTCACCAGGGTGGAGCGGACGCTTCTCGATACCGGACAGGTCGAGTCCGTCTACCAGATGCGACGCAGCTTCCAGCAGGCGATGGAGGATGACTTCCGGCGCGTGATCGAGGAGGCGACGGGTCGCAAGGTGATCGCGTACATGAGCTCGATCAACGTCGACCCGGATCTGGCCGTCGAGCTTTTCCTGCTTGAGCCGGTCGCTGAGGAAGAGAGCGATACGACTCCGGCCGGCGAGAGCGCGCCCTCTTCGGTGGTCGACGGGAACCAGCCGGACTAGTCGCCCGCGGCTCCGTTCAGGGAGCCAAGGGCCTGCGATCGCTCGAGGAACAACGGCAGCGCTCGATCGATCCCCGCCAACCGGAACACCCGCTCGACCTGAGAGCCCGGAGCGATCACGGTGTGCAGTTGCCCTGTTCCATTGACCGTGCGGAACGCCTTGATCAGCAGCCCGATCCCCGACGAGTCAATGAAGCTCAGCCGGGTGAGGTCAACGACCACGCCGGGATGGGACCGGAGCTGTTCGAAGAGCCGGCCCTCGATCGTCGGGATGGTGCTCAGGTCCAGTTCGCCCGCGAGCGAAACCACGGATGCGTCCGGCCCGGCCGCCTCGACGTGCACGGTCAGGAGCTGGCCGTTGGCAGCCCCGCCCTCGCGGTTCCCCCCGGGAGGGCGGGGTGGAGCGGCCCCGCTAGGCCGCTCCACCGGCTCGCCTCAACGCGCCATCCCCTTGTGGTGCGCAGCTCCCATGGGGCAGGGAGACTTGTAGTTCCGAAGTCGCTCGGAGTCAGATGCTGCTGTTCACGAAAGACATCCTCGGTTGTGCCGGTCCTTGCTTGCCGAGGAAACCCGACCCTGCCCCCATGCAGGGCGTGCCTCCAAGCTCGTCGTGGAGTCGCGGCCGACGCCAGAACGTCGATGCATCTCGCTCCTCCGAAAGGCTCCGCTATTCTAGTCGGGCTGAAGCACTTTTAGAAGAACCGGGTAGAGGCGAGGCCGAGTTTTCGACTCGCCCTTCCCCGCAATTTGCGCAGGAACAAGTCGTTGGGGGCGACGCGGGCCGGCGGAATTTCAGCCGAACCCGATGAACTCGCCCAGCCCCGACAGCCGACCCACTTCTCTGCCGCCCAGGCGTTTCGACGAGGCGGCGCGCCGCAATCCGGGGGATAATCGGGGCGAAGTCGTATCTCCGGTGTCATCGGACGCCACCGGAGTGCGAGAGGGCGACTGGCGGGGCCGCGTAGACGCCACGCGGTCCCGCCGTCGCTACATCACCTACTGACGGTCTGGCTCTGCAGGCTCGTCCACGGTCTGGCCGTCGCCGGCAGACGCCTCTCCACCGCGCCGGATCAGCGCCAGGGCGCGGTCGCGGGCCATGTGGCGACGTCGGGTGCCGGAGTCCGGGTCGAGGAAGTAGCCGGCGGCCAGCCCGGCCGCTCCCGCCGCGCCGACAGCCTTCTTCGAAGCGCCGGACGTCTTCGCACGCGTACCGGCCCTGGCTCGCGCGGCAGCGACCCTGGCGCGGATCAGCCGGCGGCGAGCCTCCTTGCGGGCATCGCTGATCGTCTCGCGCGCCTGTCTCTCGGCCCCGCTCAGAGCCTCGGAAACGGTCTTGGTCGGCTGGTTGCGTCGTCACCTTCATTGCGGCCCTCGCTCGGATCGATTTCCTATTGCGCTTGGGCTATTCGTGCCCGCGCCCAGGTGGCGCTAAACGGCCCGGTCAGGGCGTGCGCGACTCAGGGCGGGGCGCGGTGTTGCAGTGCGAACGGGAACTTGCGCTGCGCTTTAGAGGGTTCCCTACCCTGTGCCTCGTTCGGGGGGTTGCCTCGCAGGGCGGCTTCCCGAGACCACGCTTCGGCTATGGCAAGACGACAGACATCCGAACTCCTTCGCGAACGGCCGACGAAGGCCGCGCGCCGGCCCGAGCATCTCACCGAGCAGCGGGCCCGCCCGCCGATCGTCGAGATGCGGAGGGTCACCAAGGTCTACCCGGGCGGCCATGTCGGGCTCGAGCACGTCAGCCTGCGAGTCGACCGAGGCGAGTTCGTCTTCCTGGTCGGGCCGACCGGCTGCGGCAAGACGACTCTGATCAAGACGCTGATCCGCGAGCTTCAGCCGACCGAGGGCGAGGTGCTGATCGCCGGCCGGGACATCGCGTCACTCCCGGACAAGAAGGTGCCCCAGCTGCGGCGCCGGATCGGCACCGTCTTCCAGGACTACAAGCTTCTGCCGAGCCGCAACGTCTACGACAACGTCGCCTACGCCCTTCAGGTGATCGGGGCCTCCCGCTCGGAGATCCGCCGCAAGGTGCCGGACGCGCTCCGGCTCGTCGGTCTCGCCGACAAGGTCAAGAACTTCCCCGATCAGCTCTCGGGCGGCGAGCAGCAGCGCCTCTCCGTCGCCCGCGCGTTCGTCAACCACCCGCCGCTGCTCCTGGCGGATGAGCCGACCGGAAACCTCGATCCCAACACGTCCATCGGGATCATGCAGGTGCTCTACCGGATCAACCGCACCGGCACCACCGTCGTCGTCGTCACCCATGACCGGGAGATGGTCGACAAGATGCGCCGCCGAGTGATCGCTCTCCAGGACGGCCATGTGATCCGCGACCAGGCCGCCGGCACCTACACCGCCGACGACGAGTCGACTCGCGAGTTCGCGCTCCGGCTTCGCGAGGAGATGGGCGTCGAGGACGAGGAGACCCGCTACTAGGCGGCTTCCATGGGGCGAGTCTTCTTCTTCATCGGCGAAGGGATGCGCGCGCTGCGCCGCAGCGCGGCCCCCAGCCTGGCGGCGATCGTCACGGTCTGCATCACCGTGCTGCTCCTCGGCGTGCTGATCCCTGTGCTGCAGACGACCAACGGCAAGACCAACGAGGTGCGCGATCAGGTCGGCCTGCGCGTCTTCCTCAACGACGTGAACAGCACCGGAGCACCGGTGTCCGGTGGGGCCGGAGAGCAGGCTCCCGCGAATCAGGTCCAGGCCCTGCAGGCCAGGCTCGAGGCCATCCCGCACGTGAAGTCGGTCCAGTTCGTCTCCAAGGACCAGGCGATCCAGATCCTCAGCTCGCGCCTCAAGCAGGAGAACCGCCAGGACATCACGGCCCAGCTGCCGGGCTCGCACAATCCACTGCCCGCGTCGTTCAGCGTCGCGCCGGATGACCTCTCCAACCTGCCGAGTGTTCGGGCTGCCATCACCCCGCCCGGGCCCAACGGGACCCCGGCGCCGATCAGCCCGCTGATCAGCGACATCGGCGACTCGCGCGACGACGCCAGCAAGATCAGCGGCGCCACCACCGCGATCCGCTGGGTGCTCGGCGTGGTAGCGGCGCTGCTGCTGGTCGCCTCGCTGCTCCTCGTCGCCAACACGATCCGGCTCTCCATCTACGCGCGCCGGCGCGAGGTCGAGGTGATGCGCCTGGTCGGAGCCACCAACTGGTTCATCCGCTGGCCCTTCATGGTGGAAGGGCTCGTCTGCGGCCTGGTCGGCGCAGGGATCGCAATAGGCTTCCTGTTCGTCGGTAAGCAGGTGATCGTGGATCCGCTGGCCAACAACTTCAACTTGATCAATTCGGGGCACACGATCGGCTTCGCCAACCTCGCGCTCGTCCTGCTGTGCGTGGCCATGGGCGTTTCGGCGATGGGCAGCGGCCTGACGCTGCGTCGCTTCCTCCGCATTTGACCCGGCGCACACTTGCAATCGCGGCTGTGGTCGCGATCGCCTTCGTCGTCGGGATCGTCGCCGGCGGGCAGGTGGACGTGATCCGTAACGGGGTCAACGACGTCTTCGGCAACAAGAGCCAGGACGCGACGGCCCAGGCGATCGACGTCATCCACGACGACTACTTCCACACGGTCGACAATGGGGACCTCGAGAACGCGTCGATCGGGTCGATCATCGACCACATCAAGAAGCGCTACCACGACCGCTTCTCCCACTACTTCACCCCATCCGACTACGCTCAGTTCAAGCAGGGCTCGCACCTCTCCGGCATCGGCGTCGGTGTGAACGAGGTCGACCGCGGGCTGCGCGTCGCGACGGTCTACAAGCACACCCCCGCGCGGGACGCCGGGCTCGTGCCGGGCGACGTGATCACGGCCGTCAACGGGAAGTCGATCGCAGGCCAGGACGCGGACGCGGTCACCGGCCGGATCAGGGGGCCCGAGGGGACCAAGGTGACGCTCACGATCGCGAGCAAGAACGGCAGCAGCCGCGACGTCACGCTCACCCGGCGCGAGGTGAGCATCCCGCAGGTCACCGGCCGAATCGAGCAGGTCCACGGCGTCAAGGTGGGCTACGTGCGCCTCGCCGGGTTCTTCCCCGGCGCCCACGCGGAGCTGCGCAAGGAGGTCGAGAATCTCTATGCGCAGGGGGCCCAGGGCCTGGTGCTCGACCTGCGGGGGAACGGCGGCGGCCTGCTGACGGAGGCCGTGCTGGTATCGAGCATCTTCGTCCCGAATGGTGAGATCGTCTCCACCCATGGGCGCACCCAGCACACCCGGACCTTCGACGCGACCGGTGACCCCCTGCCTCGCCACCCCATGGTCGTGCTGATCAACGGCGACACCGCCTCCGCCTCCGAGATCGTGACCGCCGCCCTGGAGCAGGCCGGGATCGCGAAGGTCGTCGGCACCACCTCCTTCGGCAAGGGCACCTTCCAGGAGGTGATCCCGTTGAAGAACGACGGCGCGCTCGATCTGACGGTGGGGGAGTATCTGACCCGCAATGGGACATCGATCAACGGCACCGGGATCACCCCCCAGGTGAAGGCGAAGGACGTTCCCTCGACCAAGCCGGATGAGGGGCTGCAGCGCGCACTTCAGGTGCTGGGCCAGCAATTCTGAAGCGCGTAGTCCTCGTCTCAAAGCGCGGCCGGTTCCTGGTCGGCGAGCTGCTGTTCGAACGCGGCGAGCAGATTGAGCTCGGCGGCGGGCGCCGGGCAGCGAACCCCGGCCGGATGGCTCTGGTGGAGCTCGGTCAGGGCCGCGGCCGCGCGCGTGTCGTCCGCCAGCTCGGCGATCCCAGCCGGGCGTCGGATGTGATCGAGGCGATGCTCGAGGACAGGCAGGTCAGGACCGGCTTCTCAAAGCGGGTCGAGGAGGAGGCGGCGGAGGCCCCGGCGGCCGCCGCGGCGATGAACGTCGACCGCCGGGATCTCCGAGATCTCCCCACCTTCACCGTGGACCCCGCGAGTGCCCACGATTTCGACGACGCAGTCTCGGCCTCGAGGACCGACAGGGGGGTGCGCCTCTGGATACACATCGCGGACGTCGGCGCTCACGTCCGTCCCGGAAGCACCGTGGAGAAGGAGGCGCACCGGCGAGCGAACTCGACCTACGTCCCGGGCCTGGTCGCGCCGATGTTGCCGCACGCGCTCTCGAGCCATGCCTGCAGCCTCGCCCCCGAGCAGGATCGGCTCGCGGTCACCTCGGAGATCGAGCTCTCGGACGCAGGCGAGCCCCTCTCGGCCCGCTTCCACCGCAGCGTGATCCGCTCGGACGTCCGGTTGAGCTACGAGCAGCTCGATGAGATCTTCGCCGGACGGGCCAAGCCGCCGGCGGTGATCGCCGGGCCCCTCAAGCTCGCCAGGGAGGCGGCTGCGGCACTCGCCGGAAGGCGCCCTCGGTCCTCCCTCGAGGTGGAGAGCTTCGAGCCCGAGTTCCGCTTCGAGGACGGCCAGGTGACGGGCGCTCACTCGGTGCCCCAGACCGAGGCGCATGAGTTGATCGAGCACCTGATGATCCTCACCAACGAGCGGGTCGCCGAGCTGCTCGAGCGCCGTCGCGTCCCAACCCTCTATCGAGTGCACGAGCAGCCGGACCCAGATCGCATCCGCCGGCTGATCGAGCAGCTCGCGGCACTCGACCTGCCGACGCCTCCGCTGCCCGACCGGATCTCCCCCCACCAGGCCGGTGAGCTCGCCGGGGAGACGAGCCGCCTGGTGGCGCGCGAGGCCAAGCGCCGCGGCCATGGCCGCGAGGCGTATACATCGCTTGTGCTTCGCTCGCTGAAGCCGGCTCACTACACGGACCGCAACCTCGGCCATGCCGGCCTGGGGAGCTCCGCCTATGCGCACTTCACCTCGCCGATCCGCAGGTACCCGGACCTGATCGCCCACCGCGCCCTCCTCTCGGCGATCGGAGCGGGGGAGGAGGCGCCCCGCGCCGAGGGCCTGGCCGAGCTGGGCGCTCATTGCTCGGAGCGCGAGCGCGACGCGACCCGGACAGAGCGCGATGCCGATTCGGTCTGCGCTTCGTTCCTGCTCCAGCGGGAGCTGTTCGAGCGAGGACCCGACACCCGTTTCGAGGGAGAGGTCTCCGGGGTGGTGGGCGCCGGCTGCTTCGTCCGCTTCGGCGGAGCGCTCGCCGACGTCTACGAGGGATTTCTCCCAGCCCGCCGGATCGGCGGGCGGGAGCGCTACGAGCTCGACGCGACCGAGACCAGGCTGCTGGGTGCACGCGGGGGGCCGGCGATCAGGATCGGCGACCCGGCCACGATCACTGTCGACCGGGTCGAGGCGCCCCGGGGGCGGGTGGACCTTCTTCCCTCAAAAGGCTGATGGCCAAGCCGAAGAGCCCCAGAACCCCGGTGAGCGGGGATGTCGCCACCAACCGCCGCGCCCGGCACAAGTTCCAGGTGCTGGAGAAGATGGAGGCGGGGGTCGAGCTGCGCGGCAGCGAGGTCAAATCGCTCCGCGATGGCAAGGCCCAGCTCAACGAGGCCTACGCGGTGGTGGAGAAGGGTGAGGTCTGGATGCGAGGCGCACACATCCCTCCGTACCTCCCGGCCTCGGACCAGAACCACGATCCCGATCGGCCCCGCAAGCTTCTGCTCCACCGCCGAGAGATCGAGCGGTTGATCGGCAAGACCGCCGAACGCGGGCTGACGCTGGTCCCGACCCGCATCTATTTCAAGGGCCCGAGGGCCAAGGTCGAGCTCGCCCTGGCGAAGGGCAAGGAGGGCAGGGACCGGCGGCGCGAGATCGCGGACCGTGATCTGCGGCGCGAGGTCGAGCGAGATTTCAAGCAGCGTTTGAGCTAAGCAAGCTTTCGCCCGATAGCAGGGCAAAGGTCAATGCACGAGAACGAAAGTCCCGTGCAACGATTGTGCACGTCGATGCTTGCTGCAATCGATACCAACAAGGTCTCCGACTTCTTTCAGGACCACCCAGCCGAGGCGTACGCCATCGTCGGCGCCGTGATCCTGCTCCTGATTCTCTTCTTGCTGATCAGTCGCAGGCGTCGCAAGGAGAGCGAATCCGGGGCGCGGGTGTCGCGCCGCGACGCGCGCCGCGCAAAGAAGAAGGCCAAGGCCGAGGGCAGGGTCACCGAGACGCCGGCGCCGAAGGCCGCCGCCAAGGCCAAGGCCGAGCCGGAGGCCAAGGCCGAGCCGGAGGCCAAGGCCAAGCCGGATGCCAAGGCCAAGCCGGACGCGGAGTCCAAGCCTGACGCCGAGGCCAAGCCGGACACGAAGGGCAAGCCGAGCCGCAAGGATCGGCGCAGCGAGCGGAAGGCAAAGCGACAGCGAGTCGCCGAGGAGAAGCGTCGCGCCGAGGACAAGGATCGCCGCGCCTGGGAGGAGGAGCGAAAGCGCCGGCGCGAGGAGCGCCAGAAGCGCAAGGAGGATCGCGCACGCCGGAAGGCGGAGCGCAAGGGGGAGGCTCCGCCCGTGCCCAAGGAGGAGGCCGCCGAGGTCAAGGCGGACGCAGAGGCCGAGACTGAGAAGTCGACGATGCTTGCCGCTGCCCTTGGTCTGGGGGAGGGCGCTTCAGCGGCGGCCGAGGCGAAGGGAGAGGACGAGGGAGCAAAGGATCTCGAGGAGGTGCCGGCCGGGCTCAAGGACGAGAAGCAGAAGGAGTCGAAGGAGCCCGAGGAGCCGGAGAAGGCCGAGGAGCCGAAGAAGCCCGAGAAGCCCGAGGAGGAGGGGGAAGACGAGGAGAAGGTCGAGGAGCCCAGCACCCCTGCCCCCTCTCAGTGGGTGCCGCCCGGTGGTGGCCCGGAGCGCAAGGCGCCGGATGACACGGCGCTGACGCCGATCGCGCCCGAGCCCGAGAGCGCTCCCGCCGGCTTTGGCCGAACCTCCTCCGAGGAGGAGGAGGAGGCCACCGGGACCCCGGTCCCCGACGCGTCAGGCGCGGAGCTGGCGGCATCCGCACCCGAGCCGCCCGCGTCTCCCGAGCCGCCCAGTCCGCCCGAGTCCGAGCAGCCGGTCGAGCTGTCCCCGCCTGCCGGGGGCGGATCGCTGCAGGAGGAGATCGATCGCCTCGCTCGAGAGGGCGAGGAGAAGCCCGAGGAGCCCGTCGAGGCTGGCTCCGCGCTGCCCCCTGACGTGACGCCGCCCCGGCCGTACGACGCTCCTCCCGAGCGCGAACCCACTTCATCTCCGCCACTCGCGGAGCCACTCGCGGAGCCGGCCGCTCCCGCCGAGCAGCGGGCGCAGAGTGCCGAGGACGAGACCGAGCAGCTGATCAAGATGGCCGCCGACCAGGCCAGGCGGCAGGCCCGCGAAGAGGCCCGCGAGGAGGCCGAGGCGATGCTCCGGGAGGAGGCCGAGCGCATCCGCCGCGAGAGCGAGCAGCGCGCACGGGAGGAGTCGGAGCGGGTCCGGCAGGAGGTCGAGGAGCGAACTCGTCAGGCCATCGAGCAGGCCCGCCGCGACGCCGATACCCGGGTCGCGCAGGCGGCCGAGCAGGCACGACGCGAGGCGGAGGAGCGGGTCCGCTCTGAGGCCGAGGAGCACTTTGGAGCGGAGACGTCCCGGCTGAGGCAGGACGCGGAGCAGCGCGCCCGGGCGGAGCTCGAGGGGAGGCTGGGCGGCGAGACCAGCCGCCTGTCCGGCGCCGTCGAGGAGGCCGAGCGCCGGCTCCAGGCCGAGCGCGAGCAGCGCGAGCGAGCGATGGAGGACGCCTACAGGCGGCTTCAGGAGATCGAGCTGAGGGCCAAGGAGGCGGAGCGGCGAGCGGCCGACGCCGAGCGTCTCGCCCAGCTCAAGCTGGAGGAGGATGAGCGCGAAGCCAGGCTTCGGGAGGTCCTGGAGCGCGTGAGCGCCGCAGAGGCTCGCGCCGTGGAGGCGGAGCGCAAGGCGCGCGCCGCCGAGAGCGCCGCCGCGGCCAGTATCCGGGCGGCTGAGGAGCTCGGCACCTCGCCGGCCAAGCCGTCCGAGCCGCCGCCGCCGCTGCCGCCAACACCGCCGCCGGCGCCACCCAGCCAACGGCCGCGCGCCCCGGAGCCCCCGAAGCCGGCCGACACCGAACAGGAGGACTGGGTGGTCTCGATGCGCAGCTCTGAGCCCGCCACGGCGCCGAAGCCCTCTGAGTCGGTTGAAGCCCCCGAGGCCGATCGGGAGGAGACGAGGACCGAGGGCGAGGAGGAGGAGGACCGGGGCGGCATCCTGGGCCGCACCGTCGGAGCCATTCTGGGCGTCGGACCCGGCCGCGAGGGTGAGGATGAAGCGGAGGAGAAGCCCGAGGAGCAGGAGCGGGCCTCCAAGGAGGAGCCTGAGAAGCAAGAGGAGACGGCGAGGCCCGAAACCCAGCCCAAGGTCGACGTCGGCGACCGGACGAACCTCAATCAGGCGACGTTCGAGGATTTGCGCGACGTCGGCTTCTCGGTGACCCAGGCGACTCGCGTGATCACCTACCGCGAGCGCCAGCAGGGCTTCAAGTCACTCGACGACCTCGCTGACGTCCCCGGAATGCCGCGCCAGTTCCTGCGCGACGTCAAGCCGAAGCTGAGCCTCTAGACGTCCGAGAAGCCGCGCGGCAGGTGCGTCACCGACGTTCCGAGCGCCAGGGCGGCGATCAGAGCCAGGTAGGTGGCCGCCACCAGGACGCGTGTGCGCGTCGGGATGCGGTGGTATGCGCGCCCCTCGGGCGTGTTGCGCGTCTTCCAGCGGCGCCAGGTCTCCATGCCGCCGAGCAGGAGGATGATCAGCAGGATCGGGCTCGGGAACACGAAGGCCATCGCCACCAGCCCGGCGAAGCCGACCAGCCAGACCCAGGGAGACAGCGCGGCCATCGCCCGCCCGCCGTCGAGCGGCAGGACCGGGACCAGGTTGAAGAGGTTGAGGAAGAAGCCGATGAAGGCGAGGGCGCGCCAGAAGTCGCTGCCTGTTGCGAGCCAGATGCCGAGCGGGACCAGGGTTGCAATCGATCCGAGGATCGGGCCGGCGAGCCCGACGCGGGCCTCCGCCGCGGCATCGTCGCCCATCGACCTCGCTGAGATCACCGCGCCCATGAAGGGGATGAACATCGGCGCCGATGCCTTGATCCCCTCGCGGCGGAGCTGGAACACGTGCCCGAGCTCATGTAGGAGCAGGAGGAGCACGAAGCCGATCGAGAAGAGCCAGCCGAAGATCAGCTGATAGGCGGCGATCGAGACGAGCATCGACGCTGAGGTGGAGAACAGCTTCAGCTTCGGCAGCGCCACCAGCAGCAGCTTCGCCTTCGCGCCCAGCTTGGCGATCACCAGGCCGACGGCGGCGAGGGCGCTCCCGATCCGCTTCAGCAGCCCCTCGCCACGGCCGGAGCCCGGATGGATCGGCTCGACGGAATGCTCGTGCGCTTCCATGGTCTCGATCCAATCTAGCGCCGCGGCTTCACCGGGCCTAAGGCACAGAGCGGCGAGACAGGGCGGGGGAGGTGTCTCAGCGATACCTAAGACTTGGTACTGTCGCGTGCGTGAGGAGAGGGCTCCTGGGCAGAGGGCTCGTCGGCGCGATCGCGGCGGCATCGCTGCTCGTGCCTGCCTCCGCGGCGGCGATCACCTACGCGCCGGTCGACCAGCCCGGGCCCGCGCTGAGCGTTCCCCAGGACAAGCTCGACGCCAGCCTCGAGTGCACCGGCAACCTTGCGAGCGCCGGCCGCGCCCCCGTCCTGCTGGTCCCGGGCACCGGCAGCAACCCGCACTCGAACTTCTCCTGGAACTGGGAGCCGGCACTCAACAAGCTGGGCATCCCGTGGTGCGCGGTGACGCTGCCCGGCAACGCCCTCGGGGACATCCAGGTCGCGGGGGAGTACGTGGTCAACGCGATCCGGACGATGCACGCGCGCGCCGGGCGGAGGATCTCGATCATCGGCCACAGCCAGGGAGGAATGCTGCCCCGCTGGCCCCTGCGCTTCTGGCCCGACACGCGCTCGATGGTGGACGACCAGATCGGCTTCGCTCCGAGCAATCACGGGACGACCGGGGCGGATCCCCTCTGCACCTTCAGCTGCGCTGCCGCCGACTGGCAGCAGCGCGACGTCTCGGACTTCATCAAGGCACTCAACTCCCACCAGGAGACGTTCCCGGGGATCTCCTATACCGAGATCTACAGCCATTTCGACGAGATCGTGACGCCGAACTCCGATGACTCAGGGAGCTCGTCGCTCCACGGGGGCGGCGGTGAGATCACCAACGAGGCGATCCAGCAGATCTGCCCGCTGGACCCCTCCGAGCACCTGGCGATCGGCACGCAGGACAACGTCGCGTATGCCCTGGCGATCGACGCCCTCGATCATCCAGGTCCCGCCGATCCGTCCCGGATCCCCTCGAGCGTCTGCACCCAGCCGCTGATGCCGGGGATCAATCCGGTCACCTACCCGGCCGATCTCGCCTCCGCCGCAGCGGACCTGGCGTTCAACACCGCCACCGCTCCGCAGATCTCGGCCGAGCCGCCGCTCGCCTGCTACGTCACGGCGAGCTGCCCGAAGCAGAAGAAGAGGCACTAGTACCGACGCCAAGGGGGGCGAGATGAAGAGGACGCTGACAACCCTGGTGGCGATCGGCGCGGCGCTTCTCCTGCCCGCGACGGCCCAGGCGACCACCTACGCGCCGCCCGACCGGCCCGGTCCGGCGCTGAGCGTCCCCCAGGCCGACCTCGATGCCGCGCTGACCTGCAGGGGCAACCTCGCCGCAGGCAACCGGGGTCCGGTCCTGCTCGTCCCCGGAACCGCCTACAGCCCAAAGTCGGATTTCTCCTGGAACTGGGAGCCGGCGCTGACCAAGCTCGGCATTCCCTGGTGCGTCGTCGCCCTGCCGGGGAACGGCATGGGCGACATCCAGGTCGCGGGGGAGTACGTGGTCAACGCGATCCGGACGATGCACGCGCGCGCCGGCCGGAGGATCTCGATCATCGGCCACAGCCAGGGCGGCATGGCGCCGCGCTGGGCGTTCCGGTTCTGGCCGGACACGCGGACGATGGTCGACGACGAGATCGGCCTCTCGCCGAGCAACCATGGGACCCTCGATGCGGACCCGGTCTGCATCCCCGGCTGCGCACCGGCGTTCTGGCAGCAGCGCGACAAGGCCGATTTCATCCAGGCGCTCAACTCCTCCCAGGAGACCTTCCCCGGGATCTCCTACACGGTCGCTTACACGCGGTTGGACGAGGTCGTCTTCCCGAACGTCACCGGGCAGGGCAGCTCGCTGCACGGAGGCGGCGGCGAGATCAGGAACGTCGCGATCCAGCAGATCTGCCCCCTCGACGTGAGCGACCACCTCGCGATCGGCACCTATGACCCGGTCGCCTACGCGATCGCGATCGACGCGCTCACCCACCCTGGGCCCGCGGACCCCTCGCGCCTGATCGACACCGGGCTGTGCCGGCAGCTGCTGATGCCCGGCGTGAACCCCGTCACCTTCGCCACCGACGAGGCCTCCTCTGTCGCTGAGGTCGGCGCCACCGTCGCCACCTATCCCCACGTCCCGAAGGAGCCTCCGCTGCGCTGTTACGTGACTGCCCACTGTCCCTGAAGGACATGTCCGCAATCTCCTTGGCCAGCTCGTACGTATGTCATAGGTGATGCCTCGTCTCGTCAAGCGATTGGGATCCACGTTTCTGGTGTCGCTCCTCGCATCGATCTGCGTGGCCAGCGTCGGCGCGGCGACCTCGTTCGGGGCGGACCCCCCCGCGCAACTGACTGTGACCGGGAAGCCGCGCGTGGTTAACAACGCCTATGGCGGCCTCGCGGTGGTGGCCGGGGTGCTGGGCAGCTGCCCCGACGGCATGTTCGTCTGCACCGGCTCCGGCTCGATCACGGGTCACGGCGCGAAGAAGGCATCGGCCCTGGCGTCAGCCACGATCTACGTCTCCCCGGGCGTCCCCCAGTCCATCACCATCACCCTCGCGAAGCGTGGCCAAAAGCTCCTCAAGAAGCTGGGCAAGCTGAAGATCGCCATCTCGATTTCGCTCACCGGGCCTGATGGCCAGCCGGTGACGGCTACGAACGGCGGCACGGTCAGGCTGCCAAAGTCACTCCGGAAGCACGGGTAGGCCCTGCTGCTCAAAGGCCGTTCGCGGCTACCATTGCCGCTCGACATAGCACGGGGCCGAAATTGGATTCGACTTGGGCCTTTGTGCGATCAGGTTGCAGGCCGAGGTTCCAGGAGGCCTCGTTAAACACCTGGACCAACCAATACGTGCGGACCATGAGTTCGCTCTCGCCGCTTAGCTAGAACCTAAGCAGCGTGTGTCGGCCCACCCGAGCCCGAGGGGTGGGATCACCGGCATCAGAATCGGGCTCACCCGGTCGGCCCGTCCCGACCGTCCGGGAACATCTAAGGGACTTGGCCCCACGTCATCTCCCGCCGGCTGCGGACGTCGTGGGGCGAGAACGAAGCGCCGGCTATGCCTGTAGAAGCCGATCGCCGAATCCCGAGGACGTCGGTTCGAAACCGACCGGCTCCATTCCAGGTGAGGGAGTAGGCTCCCGCGCCGCATGCCCATTTCGGAGCGCGAGAGCGCGGAAGTCGAGGCGGCCAACAGGTCGGGAACGACGCCGGTCGTCTTCATCCACGGCCTCTGGCTGCTGCCGAGCAGCTGGGCCAACTGGGCCGAGTTCTTCAAGAAGGCCGGCTACGCGCCGCTCACCCCGGACTGGCCGGACGATCCCGAGACCGTCGAGCAGGCGAGAGCCAACCCCGACGTCTTCGCGAAGAAGGCTCTGGGGCAGGTCGCCGACCACACGACCGAGGTGATCGAGGCACTCGAGAAGAAGCCCGTCCTGATGGGGCACTCCACCGGTGGGTTGCTGGCGCAGATAATCGCCGGCCGTGGCCTGTCCGCCGCAACGGTTGCCATCGATCCAGGCCCGTTCCGCGGCGTCCTGCCGCTGCCCGTCTCCACGCTCAAGGTCTCGGCGCCGGTCCTGAAGAATCCGCTCAATCGCGGCCGCGCGGTGACCCTCACCTTCGATCAGTTCAGATACGGCTGGACGAACGCAATCGAGTCGGATGACGAGGCGAGGCGGCTCTACGACCAATACCACGTGGCGGCGTCGGCGCTCGCCTTGAACCAGATGGCGAACGCCAACCTGAACCCGTGGACCGAGGCGAAGGTGGACACGAAGAATCCCGACCGCGGCCCGCTGCTGATCATCGACGGCGAGAAGGACCACACGGTCCCATGGGCGATCGCGAATGCCTCCTACAAGCGCCAGAAGCGGAACCCGGCGGTGACCGAGATCAAGGCGATCCCGAACCGCGGCCACTCGCTGACGATCGACTCCGGCTGGCAGGAGGTCGCGCAGACCGCGCTCGATTTCGTCAAGCGCTTTGCCTAGCGCGCGTCGGCCCGAGGGTCGGGGCCCTCGAGGTTCCAATGTCGGGTCACCGAGCAGATCCAGCGGCCCTCCTCCTCGTGGGGCCGCAGCCCGAAGCGGCTGATCGTCCGCTGACCGCCCTCGTGATCTCCGTAGAGGAGGAAGATCCCGACCCCCTCCGCCTCGCCGTCGAGGACCGCCTCGACCGGCGCACGGTAGGGATCGTCCGCTTGGGCGATCCTCGCCTGCCAGAAGCCGGTGTCCGAGGGCGGGATGTAGAGGTCGCGAAGCTGCTGCCTGAAGTCCTGGAGCTCGGGATGCGTCTCGCCGCGCTCACGTGCCCATCCCTCGACGATGTGCCAGCCGTGCAGGACCGCCATGCCGGCGCCGACGTTGCGCAGCGGGATCGCCATGTAGATGGTGTCCCCCGCCCGCTCGATGGACGCCAGGCCGTTGCCGGGCATCAGCGTCTTTCCGGATCCGAAGATCGCGGGCTCCGGAGGGTCCTCGGGCCGCGACTGCACCACAAGGGGGCGTAGGCCGAGCTGCAGCGAGCGCTCGGCTACCCGCGCGGCCCGGTTCGCCGACCGCACCGCGCCGAACGTCGCAATCGCCAGGATCAGGGTGCCCCCGGCGGTCCCGAGCTCGGCGATCGTCGTGATGTCGGCCACCGGCGCAGGCTAGCTGCGCGGCTCACTTAACAAGCTTTCACGTGGCGTTTACCTGCTCACGCGAACCTGCGTCAAGTTGGAGGAGACGGGATAAGGACGATCATGAATCTCCGACCTATCTGGGGCACGAGCGCTTGGGGGGGATTCGTCTGCGCGTTGCTCGCCTTCAGCTCGATGCTCCATGGCGCCGTCCCAGCGAGCGCGATCTTGACCTTCGGAGCGTTGGCGTTGTTCGGCTGGGCGGCCTGGCTTGCGCATCATGAGCACTGAATCTCGAATGTTCCTTAGGGACGAGGCGTAGCCTTTGTGGCGATGAAGTATCTCCGTCGCATCTCCACCCGCCGGCTGCTGGCCCTCTGCGCGGCGACTGTCGCGGTAGGGGCCGGTGCCACGGCGATTGCCATGGCCGCGAGCGGCGGCGGGCCGAAGCCCCCGGCGGAGCCCCTGCCGGTGGCAGTGCACGATGCCCTCACGGCTCCCGCCGTCCAGGGAATCACCGCGCGCATCCACTTCACAAACGATCTGATCGCCGGCTCCAGCGTGCAGGGAGCGGATCCGCTTCTGACAGGCGCTTCCGGACGGCTATGGGCCACCTCCGATGGGCAGTTCCGCCTCGAGCTCCAGGCGGACTCGAATGCCGAGGGCGCCACGAGCGACAGCCAGGTGCTCTCGGACGGACACAGCTGGTTCGTCTACGACTCCGGATCCAACACGGTGTACAAGGGAACCCTCCCCGCCGATCATGGCGGCGCCGACGGGGCAAGCTCGGCTAAGGAGCAGCCGCCTTCGCTCGATCAGGTCAAGAAGGGAATCGCGAGGCTCGCGGAGCACGCCGCGGTAGGTGGAGCCGAGCCGACCGATATCGCAGGCCAGCCGGCCTACACCGTCCGCGTCGAGCCCAAGAGCAACGCCGGGCTTCTCGGCGGCGCCGAGCTCGCCTGGGACGCGACCCACGGCACGCCCCTGCGCGTCGCCGTCTACGCGAAGGGCGACAGCTCGCCGGTGCTCGAGCTGAAGGTCACAGACATCTCCTACGGCGACGTTGCATCTTCGGTCTTCAACGTCACTCCGCCGCCCGATGCCCAGGTCACCGACGTCAGCCCGCCCGCCCACCGCGACAACGGGACGGGCGATGCGAATCCGGTCACCGGCCTGCAGGCAGTTCAGCAGCAGACCTCCTTCCCTGTCAGCGCCCCCGACACGCTCGCGGGCCTTCCGCAGAATGAGGTCCGGCTCATCCAGAGCGGAAAGGACGGCGGAGCGCTGATCACCTATGGGAAGGGCCTTGGCGGGCTCGCGGTGATCGAGCAGCCGGCCGATGCGTCTCACGGCTCGTCTGCATCAAGCGGCGGCGATCACGGTCAGCTCAGCCTTCCGCAGGTGTCCGTGAACGGAGCCCAGGGCCAGGAGCTCGACACCGCCCTCGGGACTATGGTGACGTTCCAGCGCAACGGCGTGCATTACACGGTTCTCGCCTCGGCTCCGCCGGCCACGGTGCTGGCCGCCGCGCAAGACCTGTAGTCGATGGCGGAGTCTCCGCCGATTGAGGTCCGGGGGCTCGTCAAGCGCTACGGGGAGATCACCGCGGTCGATGACGTCGACCTGACCGTCAACCCTGGGGACGTGTTCGGCTATTTGGGGCCGAACGGAGCCGGCAAGACGACCTCGCTGCGGATGATGCTGGGACTGATCCGGCCGACCGCGGGATCCGTGCGGCTATTTGGCCGTGATCCGCAGATCAGCGTCGCGGCGCTGGACGGGGTGGCGGGCTTCGTCGAGGCGCCGATGTTCTACCCATACCTGAGTGGGCTGGACAACTTGAAGCTCTGTGCGGCGCTCGACGGCGGGGAGGGCAGGGCGGCGATTAATGAGGTCTTGGAGATCGTGGAGCTCCGAGACCGCGCGAAGGACAAGGTCAAGGGCTATTCGCACGGCATGAGGCAGCGCCTGGGCATTGCATCGGCGCTGCTTCGCAGCCCTCGCCTGCTGCTGCTGGACGAGCCGGCCACCGGGCTTGATCCGGCGGGGATGCGAGACATGCGGATGCTGATCCGCGATCTCGGCGAGCGCGGGATCACGGTGTTGCTCTCCAGCCATCAGATGAACGAGGTGGAGGAGCTATGCAACCGCGTCGCGATCATCCGCAGCGGGAAGGTGGCCTACGAGGGGTCCCTTGCCGAGCTTCGCAGCAAGGCCGGAGTCAGCTACCGGCTGCGGACCACCGACGATGCGAGGGCCAGGAGCGTCTGCGCGGCCCAGCCGGGGATCGAGGAGCTTGCGACATCCGATGGCGGACTCGTGTTCAAGGCAGAAGGCGAGGACGCCGTCGCGGCCCTCTCGGTCGCCCTTGCCGAATCGGGTGCGCCGACGGTTGAGCTGACTCCGCAGCAGGCCACGCTCGAGGACCTCTTCTTCCAGCTCACGGAGGGCGATGGCGCCCACCGGGCGGCGCACACGAAGCAGCTGATCGAGGAGCTGGCATGAGGCCCGGTGTGCTGACCGTCTACCGCTGGGAGCTGCGAAAGCTCCGTGCGCAGAAGCGGACCTACCTCGGCCTTGGGGCCGCGGCCGCGGTCCCGATCATCTTCGTGATCGCCCTCGTGACCGGCGGCGGGCACCCGAACGACGTCGCCTTCGGCAAGTACGTCCACGACACGGGGTTGGCGGTCCCCCTCGTTCTCCTGCTGTTCGGCTCGATCTGGCTGTTCCCGCTGATCACGGCGCTGGTCGCGGGCGACATCGTCGCCTCGGAGGACCGCAACGCGACCCTGAAGATGATCCTGACCCGCTCCGTCGAGCGCCACCAGATCTTCGCCGGCAAGGCGCTGGCGGCGGCAACCTATGCCGTCCTCGCGATCGCGATCGCCGGAGCCGTGGCGCTGGGCGCCGGGATCCTCGCCTCCGGCTTCAACCCGGTGACGACGCTCTCGGGGACGGTCGTCTCGGCGCCGAAGGGCCTCGAGCTGGTCGGCGCCAGCCTGCTGGTCTACCTGCTCCCCATCCTGGCGATCGCCTGCATCGGGCTGCTGCTCTCGACCGTTTTCCGCAACAGCGGCGCCGCGATCGTCGGGACCCTGATGTTCTCGCTCCTGGTCCAGCTGGTGGGCATCCTGCCGGGGCTCAGCGGCCTGCATCCCTATCTGCTCAGCACCCAGTTCAACGCCTGGCAGGGCCTGCTTCGCACCCCCGCCGACTGGGACCCGATCCTGCGCTCTCTCTGGGTCTGCACCCTCTACGGGCTCCCGGCGCTCGCGGCGGCCGCGCTCGTCTTCCTGCGCCGAGACGTGGCGGAGAGCTAGCCGGACCTCAGCGGCGCACTTTCATCCCGCGTTCATCTTCGCGGGACAATCTCGGTGAGCTCAAATGCGCGTGCTGATCGTCGAGGACGAGTCCAAGATGGCCGGCCTGATCCGCAGGGGACTGCGACAGGAGGGGATCGCCGCCGACCTGGCCGGGGAGGGGGAGGACGCGCTCTGGATGGCGGGATCCACGGAGTACGACGCGATCGTCCTGGATCTGATGCTCCCCGGCATCGACGGTTTCGAGGTCTGCCGCCGCCTGCGCGACGACGGGGTCGTCTCCCCGATCCTGATGCTGACTGCGCGGGACGGCGTGCCTGACCGGGTGGCGGGGCTCGACGCCGGAGCCGACGACTACCTCGTCAAGCCCTTCTCCTACGCCGAGCTGCTGGCGCGCCTGAGAGCCCTCGCCAGGCGGGGCAACGGGCAGCGCTCGCCCGAGCTCCGGGTCGGCGACCTTCGCCTGGACCCCGCCATGCGCCAGGTCTGGCGAGGGGATGAGGAGATCGAGCTCTCGGCGAAGGAGTTCGCCGTCCTCGAGGTCTTCATGCGGCGCCCGGGCGAGGTTCTCTCCCGCTTTCAGCTGCTCGAGCACGCCTGGGACTACGAGTACGAGAATCGCTCGAACATCGTCGACTCCTACGTGCGGCTTCTGCGTCGCAAGATCGACAAGCCGTTCGGAGTCGAGTCGATCAAGACCGTGCGCGGCGCTGGCTACCGGCTGCGCGAGGACGGCGGATCGGCGTGAGTCGCATTCCGATCAGGCTCAGGGTGACCCTCGCCTTCACGATCGTGATGGCCATCCTGCTGACCGCACTCGGTGTCTTCGTCTACTCGCGCTTCAAGACGGAGCTCAGCGAGCAGATCGACCAGAGCCTTCGCTCGCACGGAGACGACATCGCGTCGCTCGTTGCGCGGAAGGACCTCAGCAAGTCCACGAACCTGCTCGGCCGGGAGGAGAGCTTCGCCCAGGTTCTGACGTCCGGCGGCGCCATCTACGCCACCACCGACCAGCTGGCGAATCACCCGCAGCTCTCGCCCGCCGAGGCGGCGCGCGCCGCCCAGGTGTCCTTCCTCGTCACGCGCCCGCACGTCCGCAGCATCACCGGCCAGGCGAGGCTGCTTGCGAGGCCCGCCCAGGGGCGCGGCAGGACCTTCGTTGTGGTGGTCGCCGCCTCGCTGGACGACCGGAACGAGTCGCTTCGGAACCTGACGACGATCCTCCTGATCGGTGGGCCCGTTGCCCTCCTGCTCGCGTCCCTGGCCGGATACGCGGTCTCGGGCACGGCGCTGCGGCCGGTCGAGACGATGCGCCGGCGCGCCGCGGAGATCTCGGCGGCCGAGCCCGACCAGCGCCTGCCACTCCCGGAGGCCCACGATGAGCTCCGCCGCCTCGGTGAGACGCTGAACGGAATGCTCGGGCGGCTCGAGGCCGCCCTGGAGCGCGAGCGCACCTTCGTCGACGACGCGAGCCATGAGCTTCGAACGCCCCTGGCCCTGCACAAGACCGAGCTCGAATTGGCGCTGCGGTACGCGAAGACCCCCGATGAGATGCGTGCGGCCATCGCCTCGGCGATCGTCGAGGTCGACCGCCTCAGCGCGCTGGCCGAGGACCTGCTCGTCCTGGCCCGCTCGCAGCAGGGCAAGCTGGCGCTTCACCTTCGCCGGGTGCGCGTCGCCGATCTGCTCGGCGATGTGCGGGAGCGGTTCGCCTCGCGCCTGGTCGAGTCGGGCCGCTCGCTCACCGTGGAGCCGGCCGACGGCTTGGTCGTCGACGCCGATCCGGTCCGGCTGGAGCAGGCGCTCACCAACCTGATCGAGAATGCGATCGAGCATGGGGCGGGGGAGATCACGCTGAGCACCGCCGTGGCCGACGACGGCCTCGAGATCCATGTCTCCGATCGCGGCCCTGGCTTCCCACCCGAGTACCTCGCCCGCGCCTTCGAGCGCTTCAGCCGCGCAGATCCGGCTCGCGGCGGGGACGGCATAGGGCTCGGCCTGGCGATCGTCGACGCGATCGCACACGCCCACCGAGGCAGCGCTCACGCCGCGAACCGCGACGACAGCGGCGCGGACGTCTGGATCAACCTCCCCCGGGGTCTCCCCCGGGGTCAGGTCTTGCATTGCGACATGTTGGATTGCAAGACCTGACCCCGGGTGTCTTTTCACGGTCGGTTCATTCGGCGTCCGTAGAACCGGTCGCGCAATCACCAAACGACCGAATGGAGAACTAGATGAACGCCCGAGCGATCATGTGCGGGGGAGCCGCAGCGGCGAGCATCACCGTCCTGCTCCTCGCGCTCGCCGGGTGCGGTTTCGTCAGGGGGCGATACGACCCAGGCGGCCGCCCAGTCCGGCACCAACACCCTCCCGCAGACGAGTGAGCCGTCCAACCTGAATCCGGCGGACTTCAGCACCCAGATCGACAATCCCTACTGGCCGATGCCCGTCGGCGCGCAGTGGCACGTCCGGGTGACCAACCCGCAGGGCGAGAATCTGACCGAGACGATCACGGCCGAGAACAGGACCAAGGCGATCGCCGACGGCGTCACCGCAAGGGTGGTCCACGACGTCGTCTACACGAACGGGAAGCCGACCGAGATCACGGACGACTGGTACGCCCAGGACAAGGAGGGCAACATCTGGTACTTCGGCGAGGACACCGCGTCGATCGAGAACGGCAAGAAGGACACGAGCGGCTCCTTCGAGGCCGGGAGGAGCGGCGCCGACGCCGGCATTGCGATGCCCGCCCACCCGTCGGTCGGGCTGACCTATCGCGAGGAGTACTACAAGGGTCACGCGGAGGACCGCGCCAGGGTGCTGGCGCTGGACCAGCAGGTCGAGGCGCCGGCCGGGCATTTCACGGATGCGATCCTGATCGACGACACGAGTCCGATCGAGCCGACCGTGTCCGAGTACAAGCTCTACGCAAAGGGGGTCGGGCCTGTAGTCGCGGTGTCGGTCTCAGGAGAGTCCGAGCGAGAGGATCTGATCAGCTATACGCATTGATTTCCGCGCGGCCTTCGCCACATCGGCCAGAGGCGGGGGCCGCGCGGCAGGCCTCTCTCGGCCGTGACACGGAAGCCGTGCCGCGCGTAGAAGTCCAGGTTCTGCTCCTTCGATGACTCCAGGTAGGCGCCGACGCCGTCCCGGTCGCACTCCTCCAGCACCGGCCGCATCATCGCCGAGCCGAGGCCACGTCCCTGGGCCGCCGGGTCGGTGCCGAGAATCGCCAGGTACCAGTGGGGCGGCTCCTCCGGGTGGAGTCCCTCGATCCCAAGCAGGCCCCGGACCACCATCGGCATGCGAAGAAGGAGCCGCGGGTGAAGGAGGGTGGAGGCGTAGGCCAGGTCCTGTCGCGGGGTCGTGTGCCACCGGTCGGGCGGGGCCCAGACGGCGACGCTCTGCAGATCGTCGGTGGTCCAGGTCTCTCCGTGGGCGTGCAGGTCTCGCAGGCGCATCGCGAACACCCGCTCCAGCACGCGGGGCCGCAGACGATCCGGCCGGCACGACCAGACGGCGACGGGGTCTTCGAGGAACGCGCGCGCGAGCATCCTGGCGAGCTGCGGCAGCTCAGCTTCCCGGGCTCGCCGCGGAGGAACGGCGATTCGCTCAGCCATTGGGGAGCGAGGAGCCGGCGAAGAAGAAGAACCAGAGCTCGAACGCGAGCACGCCGGCGACCGCGCAGATCACGACCATGCGCTCGACGGGGCTGATCCCGTACTTCTCGCGAACGTCATGCTCCCGTTCGTCGCGCATGCTGCGCAACCAAGGCGAGGTGTGGCGAGCCTCCGGGTGCCTTCCGGTGAGGTCGTCATACCTGGCGTTCAGCCAGGTCAGCGCCCAGGCGAGCAGGAAGACCATCGCCGCCAGGACCACGATCACCGAGAAGACGGCGGTCATACTCAGGTTGTTCAGGTTGCCCTGGATCTTTGAACCCACCCAGACCGCGAACAGCGGCGCCCCCGTCCACAGATTGATGGAGCAGAGCGCCGATGCGGTGACCAGCCCGATCTTCTTCAGGGCCATCTGCCTGAGCCTACCCGCGGCGGAACAGGCGGGAAAGCAGGCCGGGGGGCGTCGATTCGACCTCCTCGCGAAGCGGAAGCCGGCCCTGTCTGCGGGCTGCCATCACGCAGGCGGAGTGTGCGTGGCGGCGGCGAGAGCTGTCTCCTTCGGGCGTGACCAGCATGTGCTCGCTGAGGGCGGGGAGCATGCTCCCGCAGAGCGGGCAGCGATAGGTGGCGGGCTTGCGGTTCGCCGCCGGTCGCACCGCGTACCAGCGTGCCCCGCGGAAATTGTCTTCGGTCACGCCAGCAAGACGCTACGGCAACGAAGGCGGCCGCCAGCCCCGCCAGGGTGAGGGATCAGAGGGCAGGGCTGGCAGCCACACTTCGAAATACGGCGTCAGTCGCCGGGGGGATTGGCCTCAGCTGACGGCTCCGGCGGGCTGAACGGATCGAGGAAGACGTCGACGGTTGCGATTCGGCCATCGCTGATCGTCATCGCCACCACCGCGAACCGCCTGCCCTCGATCTCCGCGACGACGCCCATCTGGCCATTGACGATGGCTGGGCGCCCGTACGGAGCGAATGGCCGGCCGCGCGCCAGTGCTCGCCTGGCGACGGTCTCGGCGCCCATGGCCGGCGGTGCCCATCGCCGGTCGCCTTCGACTGTGTGAACGCGCGACACCACGTTCGGATCCAGGACGTCCAGGAGCGCCTCGAAGTCGCCGGCGCGTGAGGCCGCCAGGAAGGCTTCAACCACACGACGCTGGGCGGCGAGGTCGGGGTCGGGCGGCGGCACCGAGCCCCGAACCGTGCGACGGGCGCGGCTCGCTAGTTGCCGGGCGGCGTCCGCGCTGCGCCCGGTGATCTCCGCGATCTCGCTGAAAGGCACTCCGAACATGTCGTGGAGTACGAACGCGACGCGCTCGGCGGGGGAGAGGTTCTCCAGCACGACCAGCATCGCCAGTCCGACGGAGTCAGCCAGCTCGGCCTCCTCGGCCGGCTGCTCTTCGCTGACCTCGCTGACGATCGGCTCGATGTGATCGGGCCCGTCGAGCTCCTCCCGCCGCGCCTTGCGGGCGCGCAGCATGTCGAGGCTGACCCGGCCGACGACGGTCGTCAGCCAGGCGCGGAGGTTCTCGACCTGATCGGAATCGGTTCGGCTGAGGCGAAGCCACGCCTCCTGGACCGCGTCATCCGCCTCGCCGGTCGAGCCGAGCATCCGGTAGGCGACCGCCTGCAGGTGGGGCCGGTGCTCTTCGAACTCCTGGGCCAGAAGTGTGTCGTTGCTCACTTTTTGTCACGTCCTCTCAGTCGGGTCCGTCATAGCACTGACGAACGCAACGCGGCCGGTGTGACGGTCGCAGGAGGCTGACATGGCTCGTAAATGGTGGACCCTGATGACCGTCTCGGTGGCGACCTTCATGTTGCTGCTTGACATCACTGTGGTGAACGTGGCGCTGCCGTCCATACGGAACGACCTGGGCGCCAGCTTCACCGATCTCCAGTGGGTGGTCGACGCATACGCACTCACGCTGGCCGCGCTGGTCCTGACGGCCGGCTCGCTCGCCGACAGGCTCGGCAGGCGGCGAGTCTTCGCGGCAGGGCTCGGGATCTTCTCCCTGGCCTCGCTGCTCTGCGGATTCTCGCCCGATCCGACCTTCCTAAACATCGCTCGCGCAATCCAGGGAATCGGTGGCGCCGTCATGTTCGCGACCTCGCTGGCGCTGGTGGCGCAGGAGTTCCCAGCCGGCCGTGAGCGCGGCACGGCGATGGGCATCTACGGCGCCACGATCGGAGTGGCCGTTGCGATCGGACCGCTCGTGGGCGGCGCGCTCACGGACGGGATCGGCTGGCAGTCGATCTTCTTCCTCAACGTTCCGATCGGCATCGCCGGGATCGCTCTCACCTATCTGAAGATCCGCGAGAGCCGCGACCCGAACGCGACTCGGGTCGACTGGCCCGGCGTGGCCAGTTTCAGCGTGGGGCTCTTCCTGCTCGTGTTCGCGCTGGTGCGCGGGAACGATGAGGGATGGGGGAGCACGCTGATCGTGTCCCTGTTCGCCGGCTCCGGTGTCCTCCTCGCCGCCTTCGTGGCGATCGAGAGCCGGGTCCGGGAGCCGATGCTGCCACTCGGTCTGTTCAAGCGGCCCTCGTTCACGGGAGTCCAGGTGGCGGCCTTCGCGGTCTCGGCATCGGCGTTCGCGCTCTTCCTGTACTTCACGCTGTATTTCCAGAACTACCTCGGCTACTCGCCACTGCAGGCTGGGCTGCGGTACCTGCCGATCACCATGGTCAGCTTCTTCGTCGCACCGGTCGCGGGCCTGCTGCTGTCCCGGGTGCCCGCTCGGGTCCTGATGAGCTCGGGGCTCGCCATCACCGGCACGGGGCTGATGCTGATGTCCGGTCTGAACGCGAGCGACGAGTGGACCGCGCTGCTCGGCGGCTTCCTGGTTCTGGGTGTTGGCGTCGGTCTGCTCAACCCGGTGATCGGCGACGTTGCAATCAGCGTGGTGCCGAAGGAGCGCAGCGGCATGGCGGCCGGCATCATGGACACCTTCCGCCAGGTCGGCGTCTCGGTCGGCATCGCGGTCTGGGGCGCGGTCTTCGTCGCCCAGGGCGCGAACAAGGTGAGGGAGCTCACCGCCGGCACGGCCACGGCCGGGGGCGATCACCCGCGGCAGCTGGTCGAGGCGGCCTCGTCGGGAAGCCTGCCCCAGGCGCTCCACTCGGTGCCGGCGCAGGCCCAGGCGCCGGTCGCGCACGCGGCCCGGGAGGGATTCCTCGCCGGCTTCAACGACGTGCTGACGCTCGGCGGCCTGCTCTGCATCGCGGGAGCGGTCGTGGTGCTCTGGCTGGTTCGTGAGCGCGACATCGAGCGCGAGCCGGTGGAGACGGAGTCCCGGCAGGAGACTGAGGGGATGGCGCAGCCGGCAGCCGCCTAGGTTTCAGCCTCTCTCCCCGCACAAACGAAGAGGCCCCCTGACGGGGGCCTCTTCGCGTGTCGAACTTCTGCCGGGCGCGGCTAGAAGGCGCCGGTCCCGTTCGGGGTCCCGAGGCCCGTCGGCCCGTCGTAGCCCGCACCGGAGGTGCAGAGGTACGCCGAGCTGCAGCTGCCGTTGTTCCCCGACGTCACGTCGAACAGCGACGCGGTGTGGCTGTAGGGGAACGAGCCGTAGTTCACGCTCGAGCCGTTGCCGGCCAGGCCGTATACGCCGGCGACGATCGGCGCCGAGGCGCTTGTCCCGCCGACCACGCCCCAGCCCTTGAAGCACTGGCCGAGGATCTGGCCCACGATGTTGCAGTTGCTGTCGTAGACGGCGACGCCGGTGTTCGGGTCTGCGACCGCGGAGACGTCCGCGACCGTGCGCCTGGCGCAGCCGGAGTCGGTCTGCCAGGCGGGCTTCGGCTCATATGCCGAGCAGCCGCTCCCCGAGCCGTTCCAGGCGGTCTCGGTCCAGCCGCGCGCATTCGATGCGTGGCTGAGCGAGGTGCCGCCGACCGAGGTCACGTACCGCGAGGCCGCCGGGTACTCGACGCCGAACCCGCTGTCGCCGGAGGAGACTGTGATCGCCGCCCCCGGGTGGTTGAAGTGGGCGTCGTCCGTCGTCTCGGAGCTCGCCTCCCCGCCGCCGTAGCTGTTGGAGATCTCGGTGGCGCCCAGCCTGGCCGCGGTGTCCTCCGCCGCGTACAGGTTGGCATTGACGTTGGAGGTCGCCTCGACCAGCAGGATCTTGCAGCCGGGGCAGGTGGCCGAGACCATCTCGAGGTCGAGCTGCGTCTCGAGCGCCCAGCCCTGGTCGTTGGTCGGGTAGCTGCCCTGGACCCCGTTCTGGTTGACCTTCTTGAAGCAGCCGTTGGCGGTGGTGCACGCCGGCAGGCCGTGGTTGGAGCGGTAGGTCGCGAGGTCGGCCTCGGCGGTGTTGTCGCCGAAGGCGTCGACGATCGCGACCGTTTGGCCGGCGCCGCCGCTCGACGGCAGCCCGTAGGCGCTCTTCAGGTCGGCCGGGCCGTAGCCCGCGGTCGGCGCCGCAGCGGCCTTGGCCTCGCCCTTGAGCGTCGCGATCAGGTTGAGGTCGCAGTGCGAGTGGTTGGCGCGCAGATCGAGCGCACACGCGCCCGGAATCACCTTCGTGTTGGGCAGTGAAGCGCCCGAGGCGCCGCCCGTGGCGACTAGCGTCAGAGCGAGCGACGAGGCGACGACCGCCCCGGCGATGGTCAGGTGGCGAAGACGCATGTGTGAGTACCTCTTTCTCTCCCCGGCGGCTGCTCGCCGCCGATCGCAGTTCCCGTTACCGCGATCCGCACTCCCCAGGCGTCTCGCTCACGAAAACTTAGTACATGCGCTGCGTCCTTGCGCTTCCTAGCGGACCCGCGTGAAGTTCAGTTCGAAGTCCGTTTCCCAGCTCGTCCCGACCTTCGCAGCCTCCCAGCGGCCCTCGATCCGGTTGCGTCGTCGCTGAAGCGGCCGGTGAAGCGCTGGGCGAAGGGCTCGCCCTCGCGCCACAGCTTCCACTCGCCGTCGCCGATGCTCATCTCATATACCCGGCAAACGCCGCGCTCATCGGAGTAGAGCTGGAAGTAGGTGCCGTTGGCGGCGTCGCAGCCGATCACGCTGACGCCATCCGGTGCCGGATCCGGCGCGGCGGAGCGCTCGATCAGGAACGGCGCGCCCTCCATCCACTCGAATTCGGCGCTGCCGGAGCCCGGCCAGGGAGGGCCGCCCGGAGGTATCGCCTCCAGCGACCACTCTCCGACCAGGGGCTCGAGCTCCTTCAGTGCGTTCTCCGCCGTGGGCTGGTCCATCGCCTGTCCCTCCTCACCTGGTCCGCTCGTAGGTCTGCACGAGGACGCCGTCCGGGCCGACCGTCCGCGTCTCCGTCAGCGCCAGCTTGAGGCGATCGATCCCGTCCGGGAAGAGGCGCCTGCCGCTCCCGAGGACGGTCGGGAAGACCATCAGCCTCAGCTCGTCGACGAGGTCGTTCTCGAGCAGGGTTGCGACCAGCTTGGCGCTGCCGGCGACCAGGATCGTGCCGTTCGTCCGCTCCTTCAGCCCGGAGATCTCGTTCGCGACGTTCTCGGAGATCACCGTCGTGTTCTGCCACTCCGGATCCTTCAGCGTGGTCGAGACCACGTACTTCGGGTCGCTGTTGAGCTTGTCGGCGAAGGAGCCCTCGCGGGAGGGCCAGGCGTCGGCGAAGCCCTCGTAAGTGGCCCGGCCGAGCAGCTGGACCTCCGCATCCATCAGCTCGTCCATCTTGAACTTGTTGCCCTCATCGCCGCGGTCGTACTCGAAGGTCCAGCCGCCATGCTCGTAGTCCTCGGCGCCGCCCGGATCCTCGAAGACCCCGTCGACCGAAATGAATTCCGTAACCACCAGCTTGCCCATCTCGACCTCCTTCTGTCCCTCTTTTCCCACTAGACCGAGGGAGGGGAGATAACTAATCGATCAGGCGGCCGCCGGCATCCGCTGCGCGGCCTCGAGCATCTGCTGGTCGTGCGAGCAGACCAGCGTGACCTCGTCGCCGTGAACTCGCCGGAGCTCTCGTAGGCGCTCCAGGTTTCGGTGGCGCGCCTTGCCGTCGTGCTGGTTGATCGTCTCGAAGAGGCGCAGGCCCGGGGGGCAGCGACCCGGCGTCTCGATCTCGCCGTGGAAGAAGAAGGCATCGCCACAGTGCAGGAGCCAGCCGTCGGAGGTGTTGACGGCGACGCCGCAGTGCCCGGCCGTGTGCCCGGGGAGAGGGATCATCGCGATCTCGGCGTCGAGATCCGGGAGCAGGCGGATGCTCTCGAAGCCGAACCAGCTGTCGCCGCCGGCGCCGTGCTCGACCCAGATCGGGCCGTGCGCCCACTGCGCCTCGACGTAGCGGGCGCGCTCCATCAGGGGCGGCGACTTCGCGGCCGCCAGCTCCGCTCCGAAGACGTGCACCTGCGCCTCGGGGAAGTCGCCGAGGCCTCCGGCGTGATCGACGTCGAGGTGGGTGGTGATGATGTGGCGTACGTCGGCAGGGTCGTGCCCGAGTGCCTCGATCTGCCTGATCGCCGACTCGGACTCATCGCAGATCGGGGCTACCAGGGCGCGGAAGGGCTGGCCGAGGCGCCTTGGGTTCGAGCAGTCGCCGAGCCCGAACCCGGTGTCGACCAGCACGAGGTCGCCTCCGGCCTCGACCAGCAGGCAGTGGGCGACGACCTCGGTCCTCTCGAGCAGGCCGCCTTGGCCGGCGAGAAGGCGCGCCCCCCTCGGGCACATCGTTCCGCAGTTGAGGTGCCGAACCTGGATGAGAGGGAGCCTATTTCACGGTTCTAAGCCCGGACCGAGATAATGCGGCGCATGGAGAGCTCGGTCCTGGTCGATGCCGATTGGGTCGCGGCACATCTGGACGACCAGGATGTGCGGGTGGTCGAGGTGGATGTGAGCAGCGCGGCCTACGACGAGGGCCACATCCCGGGCGCGATTCTCTGGGATGCCTATAAGGATCTGCGCCACCCGGACTTCACTCCGATCGACAAGGCCGAGTTCGAGGCCGTGCTCGCCAGGAGTGGATTGACACCCGACACGACCATCGTCTTCTACGGCTACGCGCCGCTGCTTGGGTACTGGCTGATGGATCGCCACGGCCACGAGCGGATGCGGGTGATGGACAGCCCGCGCGAGCAGTGGGAGGGCGACGGCCGCGAATGGAGCGCCGAGGTTCCGGAGCCGGACCCCACCTCCTATGTGAGCGAGGGCGGGCACGTCGGCCTGCTCGCATCGATGGCCGAGGTGCAGGAGGCGATCGGCGACCCCGACACGGTGATTCTCGACGTTCGCTCGCCGGAGGAGTTCAGCGGCGAGCGGTTCTGGCCGTCTGGCGCCACCGAGGATGTGGGCCGCGCGGGACACGTTCCCGGGGCGGTCCACGTGCCGGTGTCCGTGCTGACCGACGAGGCCGGCACCCCGACCGACCGAGAGCGGCTACGCGCCGTCTACGAAGAGGCGGGGGTGACGCCGGACAAGAAGGTGATCACGTACTGCACGATCGGAAACCGCGCGAGCCAGGTCGCCTTCGTCCTCAATCATGAGCTGGGCTATCCGGACGTGGCCGTCTACTACGGCTCCTGGAGCCACTGGGGCCACCAGCCGGATGCGCCCGTCGAGGTGTGAACGCAACAGCCTGTCGCGGTTGCGCGAAGGCGTCCGCTCGGCGAAACTGCCGCCATGGCTGCGGAAGCAGAGGAGGCTCAGGCCGCGAGGGAGATCGTCGACCGCAACCTCTACATGGTGGTGGCCACCGCTGACCTGAGCGGCCAGCCGTGGGCCACGCCCGTCTATTTCGCTCACCGCGACTACCGTGAGTACTTCTGGATCTCGGAACCGGATGCAACGCACTCGGTGAACCTGCGCGACCGGCGGGAGGTCGGGATCGTCATCTTCGACTCGACCGTGCCGATCAACACGGGCCGGGGCGTCTACGTCTCGGGGGTCGCACACGAGGTGCCAGCCCACGAGGCGGCCGAAGGGATCGAGGTCTTCTCGCGTCGCTCAGTCGGTCATGGCGGAAGCGCCTACAGCGAGGAGGACGTCAGCCCGCCGGCACGTCACCGCCTCTTCCAGGGGACGGCGGAGGCGGTGTACGTGCTGGACGAGCACGACCATCGCGTCGAGGTCAAGCTCTAGGCCTTCTCGTATGTGAGCAGCCGGATCCCGTCCGGCCCGAGGGCCTTGTCGTCGGTCAGCTTGAGCTTGCGGCGGTCGATCCCTCCAGCGGGGAAGAGCCGCTTGCCCTCGCCGAGGATGGTCGGAAAGACCATCAGCCGCCACTCGTCGACCAGGTCGTTCTCGATCAGCGTCTCGATCAGCTTCGCGCTGCCGGCGATCAGGATGTCGCCCTCGTGCTGATCCTTCAGCTTGGCGACCTCCTCCGGGACGTTCTCGGAGATCACGGTCGTGTTCTCCCACTCCGGATCCTTGATCGTGGTTGAGACCACGTATTTGCGCATCGAGTTCATCCTGTCCGCGAAGCCGACGTCGTCCTTCATCGTCGGCCAGGCCGCGGCGAAGCCCTCGTAGGTGATCCGGCCGAGCAGCTGGGAGTCGGCGGCCGTCAGCTCGTCGAACTTGAACTTGTCGCCCTCGTCGCCGCGGTTGTACTCGAAGCTCCAGCCGCCGCGCTCGTACTCGCCGCTGCCGCCGGGGTCCTGGATGACCCCGTCGATGGTCATGAACTCGGTGACGACGATCCTCCCACTCATTGGTTCCCTCCTGTTTGGTTTGCATCCGCAAGTCGTTCGGCGATCCGCTCGAAGAAGCCGGACCAGCCCTCCTGGGCGCGGCGGTATGCCTCGGCCGGCATGTGGCCGCCTGACTGGGTGAAGCGCATCTCGGTGCGCGTGCCGCCGAGGTCGGTGAGCTCGACGGTGCAGAGGTCATAGACGTCCTCGCCGGGCTGATCGGAGACGGTGAAAGCGAGCTTCTCCGGCTCGCTCACCTCGATGTACTCCCCGTTCCAGTGGATCACGTGGTCCTAGGGGCCGCGCATCACGGCGGTCCACTTGCCGCCCTCGCGGACGTCCATGGTGATCTCGTCGAGGGCGATCTTGTACTCGGGGCCGCCGTACCAGTCGGCGAAGCGCTCGGGCTCGGTCCACTCGCGCCAGACCTCGTTGCGCGCGGCGTCGAAGGTCCAAATCATGTCGATGTCCGGCTTGTCAGCCACCGAGACGCCGCCCCATGCGCTCGAATCCTCGCTCCCAGAAGCTGCTGTATCCGTCGATCCATTCGGCGGCCTCCCTCAGGGCCGCGCCGTCGATTCGCGAGGGGCGGAGCTGTCCGCTGCGCCCGCGGGTGATCAGTCCGGCGCCCTCGAGGACCTTGAGATGCTTGGAGACCGCCTGGACGCTGACGGGGAAGGGCTCAGCCAGCTCGCTCACCGTCGCGTCGCCCGAGGCAAGCCGCTTCAGGATCGCCCGCCGGGTCGGGTCGGCGAGGGCGGCGAAGGTCCTGTCGAGCTGGGCTTGCGTCATCCGCGCCGGTATTTAACCAAACGGTTGAATACCGCAACGGGGTGAGCGTGGATCTCAGCCGGCGCCGCCGCCGTGGTAGCCGCTGATCGAGCTGATCAGCGAGATGGCGAGCGCCACGCCGGCGCCCAGCGAGGCGGCGACCAGCATGCCGCGGAGCCCGGAGCCGGGCACCGAACGACGCCTCGCGACGCTCCAGTCGCTCCCGAGGGAGCGGAGCATTCGCGGCGCGTAGACGAGGAAGTGGATCCCGAAGACAGCGCCCCAGACGATGAAGGTGGCCTTGTGCAGGAGGAGCACCTGGTCGGACTTGTGGCCGAGCAAGAGCAGCCAGATCCCGGTCGCGAGCACCCCGATCGTCATCGCGACCAGGACCGGGGCCAGCAGCCGCATCGGCAGAGCGGGCGGGCCCTTCTCGCAGTAGGGCCTGGCTTTCGTGTAGTAGCGGGCAAAGCGATAGCCGGTGCTGCCGAGCTTGAGCAGGACGGGCGGCACCAGCACAAGCCCGATGAACATGTGGACGCTGAGCAGCCCGCCCATCCGGAGGATCGTGATGCCCTCCGCGATCAGCAGGATCGTGAGGATCGCGCCGATCGCCGCGGTGAGGATCTCGTTTCCCGCCGTGCCGCCGAGGCGGTCGCGGTGTGTGCGCGCGACCGGACGCGCGGCGTCGGCGTAGGACTCCATGGCTCGATCGTGGACGGTGGCCGTCAGCGAAGACTAAGAGCCGGATTAGAGGGCTCTTAGGCGAATGTCACGTTTTGCCATAGTCAGACGTCTTCTCACTGAAATCGCAAAATCTCGTACCAGGGGGTACAGGATGTCCCAGTCGCCACAAACCTCAGATCTGTCCGTCTCCGATCTGCGCACCGAGCTCGACGGCACGGTGATCGCGCCGGAGGACGCGGCCTACGACGACGCGCGCCAGGTGTTCTTCAAGGGCGTCGACCGCCGTCCGGCGGCGGTCGCTCGAGTCGCCGGCGCCGAGGACGTCTCTCGCGCCGTCTCCTTCGCGCGGGACAACGGCCTCGAGCTTGCCGTCCGTGGCGGCGGCCACAGCCGTCCCGGATACGGCACGAGCGAGGGCGGGGTCGTGATCGACCTCTCCGCGCTGAAGGACCTGGAGATCGACGCCGACGCGAAGGCCGCCTGGGTCGGGACGGGGCTCACGGCCGGTGAGTACACGACCGCCACCGCCGAGCACGGGCTCGTGACGGGCCTGGGAGACACCGGCTCGGTCGGAATCGGCGGGATCACCCTCGCCGGCGGCATCGGGTACCTGGTCCGGAAGAACGGGCTGACGATCGACGACCTGCTCGTCGCCGAGGTGGTGACCGCGGACGGCGAGATCGTCCAGGCCAGCGCGGGGAGCGAGCCGGAGCTCTTCTGGGGCATCCGCGGTGGTGAGGGCAACTTCGGCGTCGCCACCCGCTTCCAGCTCCGCCTGCATGAGATCTCGGAGATCGTCGGGGGGATGATGATCCTGCCGGCGACGCCGGACGTGATCCAAGGCTTCCTCGAGGCTGCCGATTCCGCTCCGGAGGAGCTCTCGACGATCGCCAACGTGATGATCGCTCCGCCGATTCCGTTGGTACCGGAGGAGGTGCACGGCAAGCCGGTCCTGATGGGCCTGTTCGCCTACGCCGGCCAGGTGGATCAGAGCGAGGGCGTGCTCGCGCCCTTCCGCGGCCTCGCTGAGCCGCTCGCCGACATGGTGCGCCCGATGCGCTACCCGGAGCTCTACGAGGGTCCGGAGCCCGAGGTCCGCCTCGGCACGGGAACGAGCTTCTTCGTCGACTCGCTGGCGGGGGGAGCCCCTGAGGCGATCCTCGAGCAGCTCCCTCGCTCGACGGCGATGATGAAGGTGGTCCAGTTCCGCGTGCTCGGCGGCGCCCTCGCCCGGGTGCCGAACGACGCCACCGCGTTCTCCCACCGCGATCGCAAGCTCATGGTCAACGTCACGGCGATGTACGCGGACCCGGGGGAGACGGAAACGCACGAGGCCTGGGTGAGCGGCATCTCCGACGCTCTCGGCAAGAACGGGGCCGGCGGCTATGTCGGGTTCCTCGACGACGAGGACGAGGGGACGTTGCGTGCGGCCTATCCTGGCGGGAACTGGGACCGGCTCCGCGAGGTGAAGCGCCGCTACGACCCGGACAACCTCTTCCGGCTCAACCACAACATCCCGCCGGCCGACGCCTAGGCCGGCGCCGGATCGTACGGCAGCGGCTCGAAGCGCAGCAGCCGCCCGACGATCTCCGAGAGCTCGGCCTCGTGCGAGGCGATCAGCTCCTTGGCGACCGCGGGCAGGGTCTCGGTCAGTGCCTGGCGGCTGGCGTCGTCCAGCGCGATCGACTCACGGAGGGTTTGCTGCAGGCGGAAGTAGCGCGGGCCGTGGCCGAGGTCGGCGGCCTGGATGTGCGGGTCGGTGGGGTGGTTGAGCAGGGTGTGGGCCCAGTGATCGGCGCCGTCCGAGGCCCCTCCGAGCACCGCGCCGAGGATCGGAGGCTCCCCGCGCTGCGGGAGGATCCATCCGAGCCTGCCCCAGCGGCGGACCTGCGCCTGGCTGTAGCCGTCCTCGTGCAGGCCGGTGCCGATCGAGACGACGAGCAGGTCGTCCTGGTCGAGGTGGCCAGGCTGATCGTCGATCCGCTTGAGCGCCTCGACGATCGCGACGATTACCGGGTTCGCGGCGAAGACGCCGCCGTCCACGAGCGCCCGCCCGTCGACCTCGTGCGAGGGGAAGTAGGTGGGGGCGGCCGACGTCGCCAGCCCGGCGTCGGACAGCGGCCGGTTGCGGTCGCTCTCCGGATCCTCCCTCGCCCGCCAGCGCTTGAAGAAGTAGGGCTGGCGGTTGGTCATGTCATAGGAGGTGACGATGAGCTCTCTGAGCGCGTGCTCCAGATGGGTCTTCCCAAGTCGGTTCTCGATCGATTTCTCGAGGGGGCCGAGCGTGTACTTCGGCCCGAGCCATCCCCAGAGCGTCCTCAGCCTCTGCAGGAGGCTGCGGTGGAAGATGCCGGGGCCGTCCTCGGTGTAGAAGCCCGCCAGCTGATCGGCGCTGACCCGGGGGCGCTCGGGTTCCTGGTCGTCGGGCGCCGTCAGGCTGAGCGCGACGAGCCCGCCCGTCGAGGTGCCGGAGAACATGTGGAAGTAGTCGGAGATCCGCGCTCCGGGCCCAGCCTCGGCCTGGATGCGCCGTTCCAGCTCGGCGATGACCAGCGCGGGAATCAGACCGCGGATCCCTCCGCCGTCGACGCAGAGGATCCGGAACTTGTCGCTCGGCGTTGTTTGGTCGGGAGGCATAGCCTTTGCGATTGGGAGGTGTGGCGATGAACTTCGAGACCAGTGTGCGGATCGACCGGCCCATGGACCAGGTCTTCGACTACGTCTCGGACCCCATCAACTTCCCACGTTGGAACTCCGCCGTCCAGTCCGTTCAACGAACCTCGGCGGGGGACGACGGCGTGGGCGCGACCTACCTGATGGAGCGGGAGCTGCCCGACGGCCGGGCGGAGAACGAGCTCGAGGTCATGGCGATCCAGAGGCCGACGGAATTCGACATTCGCACCACCTCGGGCCCGACGCCCTTCGTCTATCGCTACCGGTTCTCGGAGGATGGAGAGAGCACGGTTGTCGAGCTCGCCGCGGAGGTGGAGCTCGGAGGCCTTGCCGGCGCCCTTGGCCCCCTCGCTTCGCGAGCCGTGAAGCGGGGCGTCGACTCCAACTTCGCCGATCTCAAGCGATTCCTCGAGCGATGACCGACGACCTGGGGGAGCTTCGCGATGCGCTCTCGGGCGACCTCCTGGTGGAGGGCGATCGCGAGTACGAGGGCGCGCGCACCTGCTTCAACCTGCTGATCGACCGGCACCCGGCCGCGATCGCCCGCTGCCTTGACTCCGACGATGTGGCGGCCGCCCTGGCCTTCGGCCAGGAGAACGACCTCGAGATCGCGGTCCGCGGTGGCGGCCACAACCCCGCCGGGCACTGCGCGGTCGACGACGGCGTGGTGATCGACCTGACGCGGATGCGGAGCGTCGAGGTCGATACGGAGGCGGGCCTGGCCATCTCGGAGGGCGGCGCCACCTGGCTCGACTTCGACGCGGCGACTCAGGCTCACGGCCTGGTCACGCCCGGCGGCGTGGTCGGCTCGACGGGGGTCACCGGGCTCACCCTCGGCGGCGGGATCGGCCACCTGACGGCCCAGTTCGGGCTCACCTGCGACAACCTGATCGCGGCCGAGCTGGTCACTCCGGCAGGCGAGCTCGTCCGCGCCAACGGCGACGACACCCCCGAGCTGCTCTGGGGCATTCGCGGAGGCGGCGGCAACTTCGGCGTCGCGACCCGGCTCAAGTTCCGGCTCCATCCGCTCGAGGAGGTCGTCGGCGGCCGGCTCGAGTATGCGGGCGAGGGCGTGGGCAATGCGCTCCGCCTCTACCGCGACGCCATCGCCGAGGCCGGCACCCACCTCAGCATGCAGGCACAGATCACCGTCGACCCGGAAATGAACCCGAAGCTGACTGTCGCCCCCTGCTTCACGGGCGATCGGGAGGACCCAGAGGAGCTCGTCGAGCTGCGCGCGGCAGACGGCCTAGTCGACGACGGCGTCCGGCGCCAGAGCTTCCTGGACCAGCAGCTCGTCTTCAACCCGGGCTACGGGGTCGATCGCAACTACTGGAAGGGCCACTTCGTCCGCGAGCTGCCCGACGGGCTGATCGACGTGCTGCTCAAGCGGATGTCCGCCCTCGGCCGGCCGCCCGGCGCGATCCTGATCGAGTCCCTGCACGGCGCCCCCAAGGACGTCGACCCCGACAGCGCCGCCCTCGGCTACCGCGACGCGGCCTTCAACCTCAGCGTGATGGCGAGCTGGATCGACGCCGCCGACGACGACGAGCACATCGCCTGGGCGCGCGAGACGGCGGCCGCAATCGAGCCCTGGTCGGTCAGCGGCGGCTACGCCAACTACATGCAGGCCGACGAGCCCCTGGAGCGGGTCCGCGCCGCCTACGGCCCCGAGTCCTTCGACCGCCTCCGGGCGCTGAAGAAGCGATACGACCCGGGCAACGTCCTGCACCGCAACCAGAACATCCCGCCCGCCTAGCAGCCCCGACGTCTCTGGCCGATCGTCCTAGCTCCCAATTGCGAGGTTGTTGGCGACCGAGACGGATGTTTAACTCGCCGCAGATGTCGGGGTCACCCAGGGAGTGGGGTAGCCGAACCCGTGTCGCCTGGATCAGCGCGGCAGTGCTCGCCTGCGCGCTGATCGCCCTCACGATGGCCACCCGGCCGGCCGCGGGCGC
>CAVUGA010000016.1:0-39914 GCA_963740685.1 uncultured Solirubrobacterales bacterium | reverse complement strand
TCTATCACCGCGATGCAGACGGCGCCGATCGCGCGGGATCCCGACGGCACCCTCGTGTACGGCGACCGGATCCGTCGGCGCCCGAGCATCCAATCCTGAGCTCACCCAAACCAGCCCGGCGGAGCCGCGTGGTCGTAGTCATCGCCGTGGCAGCAGTGACGATCGACACCGCCCTGCTCGGGCTGATCGCCCCTCTCCTTCCCGAGATCGAGCGGCGAACCGGTGCGAGCGAAGGTGCTCTCGGGGCCTCCCTTGCAGCCTACGCAGTGCCGATTGTGCTTCTCTCGCTCCCGCTGGGGCGCCTGGCAGACTCGGTGGGACGGAGGGGCCTGCTGATCGCGGGGCTCGTGCTGGCCGCGGCGGGCTCTGGGGTGATCGCGGTATCGGAGTCCATCTGGCCGCTGATGCTCGGCCGGGTCATCCAGGGGGTCGGGTCGGCGGCGAGCTGGATCGCCGCGCTCGCCCTCGTCTCCGATCTCGCGCGACCGGGCCGGAGAGGGGAGGCGATCGGTGTCGCCCTTGGTGCGACCAGTGCCGGCTCGATCGCGGGGCCAGCACTCGGGGGCGTCACTGCCGACCTGCTCTCATTCGCCGCCCCCTTTCTGATCGTCGGCGGGATCTCCGTCGCCACCGCCGTCGCGGCCGCGTTCTTGCTGCCTCCCGAACGACGCACGGCGCCGCGGAAACCGGCCTGGGCGACGATCAGGCACTCGGTTGGATCAGGGGCCGGCGCGCTGGCGGTGGGCATGACCATCGCCGGGGCCTGCGCCCTGGGCCTGGTCGAGGTAGTCGCACCGCTCGACCTCGACTCCCGCCTCGGCTTGTCCAGCGCGGTGATCGGGTTGCTCTTCGCCTGGTCCCTAGCGGTCGACGCCGCGGTTGCACCGCTCGGCGGCCGCTGGGGGGATAGGCACGGCCGGCGCGGGCCGGCCGTGTTCGGGCTCGCGGCCACGGCCGGCTCGGCTCTCCTACTGGCGGGACTGGGCGGAACCGTGGGAGCTGCACTGGCGCTCGGAGTGTTCGGGGCCGGATTCAGCCTGACGTTCTCCGCCGCAGTCCCGTGGCTCGACGAGGCTTTCGGCGAGGTCGAGCGCGGACTTGGGTACGGGGTTCTCAATCTGCTCTACGCGACCGGATACACGATCGGCCCCCTGATCGGCGGCGCCCTGCTCGAGGTTGCGAGTGCCACTGCGGCCTACGCGCTGACGGCGGTCGCGCTCGCGGGGTGCGCCCTCGTCGTGTTCCGCCGGGCGCGGGCGCCCACCGCCGGGCCGGCCTAACGCAACTCAGGTACCACCACTGGACCCCCGCGCCTTGGCTTGGAAGGATCCTTGGTCGTGAAGCGTCAGCAAGCGGGAGATGAATGAACCGGGTTGGCGTCATCGGAGCCGGCTTTGCGGGCCTCGCAGCAGCCGACACCCTGCGCGCGGGCGGAGCTGAGGTGACCGTGCTCGAGGCGCGAGACCGGGTGGGGGGCCGGGTCTGGTCGGTGCCGTTTGGGGAGGGGGCGGTCGTGGAGCGGGGGGCCGAGTTCATCCTGCCCGGTTACGGCTCGATGACTGCACTGGCGGCGCGCTTCGGGATCCCATTGGTCCTCAAGGGGACGCCCTACGGGCGGCGCGTGCCGATCGGCGAGGAGGCTGTGTCGCAGTCCGCCCTCGAGACCGTATTCGACCGCATCGCCGGGGAGTCAACCGCGGACGCCGCAAGCGCAGGCGACTTGATCTCCGGTCTGGACCTGGACCCGCCCCTCTCGAACCTGATTCGGACGCGTGTCGCGATCTCGAATGGCCATCCGGTCGACGACCTCGCGGCGTCGGTGCTCGACGAGGGAGCGTCGACCTTCGGCGATTTCGAAAACCACAGCCTGGAGGGCGGAAACATGCGGCTCGCCGAGGCCCTCGCGGCCGAGCTCGGCGAAGTTGTGCACCTCTCCTCCCCCGTGCGGAGAGTGCAGTGGTCACAGGATGCGGTGAACGTCGCCACGGATGACGCGGAGGTCGAGACTGACGCGGTCGTGGTCGCGATTCCCACAGCGCCGCTGGCCGAGATCGAGTTCGATCCTCCGCTCGAGGGTGCGACCGCGGACGCGCTGCGTGCTGTCACCTACGGTCAGAACTCGAAGCTTTTCCTGCGCATGCGATCCGCCGCGCAACCCAGCGCGATCATGTCCGTCGCCGGACACTTCTGGACCTACACGCAGCTGGGCGCCGACGGTGAGCCGGTTCCGTTCGTGACCGGCTACACGGGCACGATGTCCGCGATCGACGCGCTTGGTGGCGCAGACGGGATCGAGCGCTGGGTCGCCGCCCTGGTCGCGCTTCGCGAGGACCTCGATCTGGAGCCCGAGAGCGCGATGCTGTCGAGCTGGGACGACGATCCTTGGGTGCGGGGCTCCTACTCGGCCCGCAGCCTCTCATCGCCCCTTCGAGACGACGACCTGGTGAAGCCGATCGGTCCCCTGTACTTCGCCGGCGAGCACACGGCCGGCGAGTGGCACGGCTTGATGGAGGGGGCCCTTAGGAGCGGACGGCGCGCGGCTGAACAAGTCCTCGGAACCGCCAAGCGCCCTCGTGATTGAGGGCCGTTGGCTGCTGGGACCTCACAAATCTTCGCGGAAGAACCCATTGCCGTCCCGTCATGCTCTTAGCCACGGTCTCTTCCTTTGCACCGCCTCCTCTGAGCCTTCCGTGGCGGACCCTTCGCTGTAGGAGTGCGCTCCGGCTCCCGCCAGCCTGCCGCCCTCGGCGATCAGGTACTCGTCGCGGATCGGCTTGCCCTGGAACCAGCACTCGAGGATCTCCCGTGTCCCCGCTAGCTGGCTTATGTGCGCTCAGGAGGCTCCCCGCCCCCGTGCCCGCGCCCACTATCCAGTGGCATTTGGGTCTCGGCTTCGCTCACCGGCCGCAGAAGTGTCAGGCGCGCGAGATTGATGCCCGAATCTCGCCATCCACGGGTTCCCAGACACCAAGGGCCCTCTTTCGAGGGCCCTTGGCTAGTAGCGGGGGCGGGATTCGAACCCGCGACCTTCGGGTTATGAGCCCGACGAGCTACCAGACTGCTCCACCCCGCGTCGGTAGTAGCAAGTTTACCGCGCGATTCTCAATGCGCAAACGGCTCACCCGACCGATGGGCCTGCTAGGTTTTCGCGCTTCATAGACCTGCTTAATCGTCAGTTCTCAAGCAACTGACGACCGGGGGACCCAAGGTCCCAGGGGCGAAGTGCCGAATACCAGGTACAGCGCGACTCTTTCCGCGCCAGCCCGACAGCTAACCCCGGAAGCGCAAAAGACAGAGAGGTCCGAATGCGCAAGACAGCGACAGCTGTTGTTCTGGCAATAACGGCACTGCTCTCCGTACTTGCCTCGCAGGCGAGTGCCTGCAATGGGGCAAACCTGAAGCCGGCCAGGCAATCCACCGACCAGGCCCGGCAGGCCGTGACCTGCCTGATCAATCGCCAGCGCGCGCGACACCATCGCAAGGGGGTGCGCGGCAGCGTTCCGCTCTTGGTCGCCGCCCAGACGCACACAAACGCGATGGTCTCCCAGAATTTCTTCTCCCACGAGGGTGACGGCACGCCGGCCTCCCGTGCCGCCAACGCCGGCTATATCGCAGGTGCCAGTGCCTGGGGTGTGGGCGAGGCGCTCGAGTGGGGAGTGAAGAAGGGTGCCACGCCTCGGGCCATCGTCCGCGGATGGATGCATAGCCCGGAGCACCGCGGGATCTTGCTGACGCGCCGGTTCCGCCAGGTTGGCATCGGCGTGGAAAACGGCTCCCCGATGGCCGGCTCCGACCCGGGCGCGGAGACGTTCACCGCGCTGTTCGGTTTCCGCAAGGGGGGCTAGAAGGGTTGGGTCAAGCCTCGTCCGGGTATGCCAGGCCAAATGGCAACCGGGGCGACGCGGGCCACGGACGGCGCGCAGAGGTTGTTCGGTTTCAATCGTCGGCTCTCGGCGGTCTGGGCTTCGCGCGACCAGACCCTCATCGCTAGGATGCCACCCCTTGAACGGGGACCGGAGGACATGGATGTCGGAATGCGCGTTGCCGTAGTCGACATCGGCACCAACTCCACCCGGTTGCTGATCGCCGACGTCGAGGGCAGGGGCGTCCACGAGGTCGAGCGGCGGACCACGGTCACCAACATGGGCCGCGGCGTCGACCATTCGGGCCTGATCTGCTCCGACGCCGTGGAGGACGTCTGCGGCGTCATCGCGGACTACAAGGCTCGCTACGAGGAGATGGGTGCGGAGCGGACGATGGCGTTCGCGACCAGCGCCGTCCGCGACGCCGTCAACGGCGAGGCCTTCATCGCCGAGCTGCGCGAGCGCTTCGAGCTCGACGCACGCCTGCTGACCGGCGAGGAGGAGGCACACCTCACCTATCTCGGCGCGACTGCCCACCGCCCCGATCGGGACGCCACGCTCGTCTTCGACATCGGCGGAGGCTCCACCGAGCTGATCGTCGGCTCAGGCACCGAGGTCGGCTTTCACACCTCGCTTCAGGCCGGCACCATCCGGCAGTCCGAGCGCCACCTGACAGCGGACCCGCCGCACCCGCAGGAGCTGGAGGACCTCGCCGCGGACATCCGCAACCTGATCGACCGGGCGATCGCCGCGCAGCCCGAGGGCAAGCCCGTCCGGGCGATCGCCGTCGCGGGAACACCGACCTCTCTGGCGGCGATCGACCAGGCGCTCGAGCCCTATGACCCTGGCCGCGTCCACGGCTACCGCCTGGGAATGCGGCGAGTTCAGCGCATGCTCAGCCGACTCTCCTCGCTTCCGCTCGCGGAGCGCCTCAGGGTGCCCGGCCTCCATCCGGGCAGGGCGCCCACCATCGTCGCCGGGACGGTGATCCTGGTCCAGGTGATGAGGGCTTTCGGCCTCCAGGAAATCGAGGTCTCGGAGCTCGACATCCTGCACGGCTCGGCGCTCTCGGCCGCGATGGCACCCGCCTGAGGCGGCCCTTGGCCAAATCGGAGCGCTTCGGGGGATCGCCCCAGTTTTCGGTATTGCCTCAGCCCCTACCTGGCTAGATACTCCCTTGGTCGGGAGAATTGGTGCTGGGCCGGACGCCCAACACCGCCTCTCGACTCATAGGACCCAGGCGTTTGCCGCAAGGCGCCTCCCGTCGCCTGGATCCACTACATACCCCCCAAGTAAGGCCCCTGAGACGTACCCCTGCCCGTCCTGACGGGGCCTGTTTGAAAGACCGGCCGCCAAGGATTGGCGGTCGGTCTTTGTATGGGCCCCAAGGCCGTAATGCGAGGGCGCGCGACAGCGCGACCCGTCCTAGTGCCGGAGCGGATGGCGAAGCCCGAAGCGACTTAGGGAGGGCGGCCGCATCGGGCCCAGACTTGTGGCGAAGCCTGTCCCGTACTGTGCTCGTATGAGCGGGCGCATCTTCGACGAGTGGGAGATCGAGCTCCACGGCCACCGCGTCATCTACCGGATCGCCGGCGACGGGCCCCCCGTCGTTCTGATCCACGGGATGGTCAACTCCTCTCGCCACTGGGAGAGGGTGGCGCTGCGGCTAGCCGACCGCTACACGGTCGTGGCCCCGGACCTGCTCGGCCACGGCGACTCCGCCGCTGTCCGAGGCGATTACTCCCTCGGCGCCCATGCCTGCAGCATCAGGGACCTGCTGACGACCATCGGGATCGAGCGCGCCACCGTCGTGGGCCACTCGCTCGGCGGCGGGATCGCGATGCAGTTCTTCTACCAATTCCCCCAACGCGTCGAGCGCCTCGCCCTGATCTCCAGCGGCGGCCTGGGCCATGAGGTGGGCCCGCTGCTGCGCGGGGCCGCCCTGCCCGGAGCTGCCGCCGGGCTCTGGCTGGTCGCAAACCGCCGGGTTCGTGCGGCGATCGAGGGAGCGGGCGAGCGCATGCGAGCGCGAGGCAGCCGCAGGGGCATCTATCTACAGGCCGTCGCTCGCGCCATACGACCCCTCCAGGAGGCCGCCGCCCGGCGGGCCTTCCTGCAGACGCTGCGCGCGGTGATCGACGTTCGCGGCCAGCACGTCAGCGCCATGGACCGCCTCTACCTGCTCGGGGAGCTGCCCACTCTGATCGTCTGGGGCGAGCGGGACAACACGATCCCGATCCAGCACGGGCTCGCCGCTCGCGAGCGCATTCCCAACAGCCGCTTCGTCACCCTGCCGAAGGCGGCTCACTTCCCGAACATCGAGGATCCCGAGGGATTGGCCGACGCCCTCCTCGATTGGCTCGACTCGACCGAGCCGGGCCTGATCGAGGACTCCGAGTGGGGGCAGATCGTCGGCGCGCGCTCGCCGCGCCGGCAGAGGCTTGGCGTCTAGGCCCTAGGCCGTCGCCAGCGCGACCGCGTGGTTGGCCAGGATCAGGTCGTCGGGGTCCCAGCTGCGCTTCACGTGCGCGAGCCGCTCGCAGGTCGCCGCGGGAAGGATCGCGTCGACGTCGCAGGGCCGCTCGGTGAAGTTGAAGAACGTGCCCTCGACGGCCCACGGCTTGAGCGCGTCGATCAGGCGGTCGAGGCCGGCGTCGATCGCCTCCTTCGCGCCCGGGTCCATGAGCACGCCGATGCCGGCCAGCATGAACTGGCCCTCGAGCCTGTCGAGGGCACCCGCGCCCTCCGCCGGGCGCGCGAGCACGCCGCCGGTCTGCCGCAGGGCTGCCAGAAGCAGCGGTGAGCCGGACTCGGCGCCTGCGACCTCGACGAACGCATCGATCGCCTCGTCGGGCAGCTCGCCGAGCAGAGCGGAATGGCCCAGGCCCGGAACCGGCTGCTCCGGATCCATGTCGACGCGGCCGAGGCCGGAAGTCGGGATCTGGTCGAAGGTGTCCATGATCGGCTCGCCGATTTCACGCAGGGGCCCGATCGCCGTCTCACCATCGGACTTGCTGCCGATGCAGGCGGCGCTGACGGTGAAAAGAGGCTTGCCGCGAATCGGCTCGGGCACGTCCGGTAGCGGCGGCGGTGTGAGGAACCGAATGTTCGAGGTGACCTCGTCGGGGACCGCGGCCGCCCAATCGCGGGCGGTCCGGAGAGCATCCACTCCGAGCTCGGCCGGGAAGATCAGCGCTCCGGCATAGACCTCCGAGATCGGCAACAGGTCGAGGTGGAGGGCTGTGACGATTCCGTAGCCTCCTCCTCCGCCTCGCAGCGCCCAGAAGAGGTCGGGATTCGCCTCGGCGTCGACTTGGCGCGGCTCCCCGTCCGCGGTCACCAGCTCGATCGCGATCACGCGGTTGCACGCGAACCCGTGGCTCCGCCCGAACCAGCTCAGCCCACCGCCGAGCGTGTACCCGACCACGCCAACGTCAGGCGAGGATCCGGGCATCCAACACAGGCCCTCGCCATGCGCGGCGGCGCTCAGCTCGGCAGCGAGGACGCCGGCTTCGACCCTGGCGGTCCGATCCTCCGCGTCGATGTCGATCCCCTTCATGCTCTCGGTCTTGATCAGGATCGTCTCGTCCAGCGCCGGCAATGAGGTCGCCCCATGTCCCGTTCCCTGCGCGGTCACCCTGAGGCCCCGCTCGCGCGCGAAGCCGATCACCTTGGAGACGTCGTCGGCGCTCTGCACGAAGGCGACCGCCGCGGGGCTCTGAACGGCGGTCAGGTTCCAGGCCTGGCGCGCCTGGTCCCAATCGGAGTCGTCCGCCGTCGCCACCCGTCCGTGGATGGAAAGCCCTGTGAGGTCGGCCACCGGCGGCACTCTATGCAAGACGACGCACCGTTGCCAAGGCATAGGATCGAGATCCGAGAGCGGGGAGAGTCGTGTCGCGCACACTGCTTCTGGCAAGCCTGCAGCGAGCGCTCGCCGAGGCCGGCGAGGACTCCGAGCGGCGCGGCGACGGATGGTTCGAGCGGCCTCGAAGCCGGCGGGAGGTGCTGCAGGGTGCGGCCGCCGCGATGGCGGCGGGTACGGCCTGGTCCGCCCTCGGCTGCGGGAGCTCGCCTCCACCTGAACGTGACGAGCCGATCGTGGTGGTGGGGGGCGGGCTCGCGGGCCTCGTCTGCGCGCACAGGCTGAAGCAGGCGGGCCACCGCGCCGCGGTCCACGAGGCGAGCGATCGCCTCGGTGGGCGCGTCTGGACGATCCGGGGGGTGTTCGCGGACGGACAGATCGCGGAGCATGGCGGCGAGCTGATCGACAGCGACCATGTCCTCATGCGCAGGCTGGTCGCCGAGCTTGGCCTGACGCTCGACAACGTGATCGCGGCGGAGAAGCCGGGAGCCGGAGATGTCTTCCACTTCAACGGCGTCCACTATCCCGTGACCCAGGCTGTGGCAGATTTTCAGGCCGTCTACCCGAAGCTCAAGGCCGACATTCGAGAGACCGGCTACCCCACCCTCCACAACCGCCACAAGCCCCGCGGGGTCGAGCTCGATCACATCTCGATCGCCGACTGGATACGGGAGAACGTCCCGGGGGGCCTCGAGTCGAACCTCGGGCGGCTGCTCGATGTCGCGTACAACACCGAATTCGGCGCGGACACCTCAGACCAGACCTCCCTCAACCTCCTCTACCTGCTCGGCTACTCGGGCGGCGGGCGGCTGCGGTTATTCGGCGCGTCGAACGAGAAGTTCCATGTGCAGGGCGGCAACGACCTGGTCATCCAGCGGCTCGAGCACGAGCTCGAGGGCCAGGTCAGGCTCAACTCGGAGCTGGTCGAGATCAAGCGGCTCGACGGCGGTGCCTACCGGCTCATCTTCGACGGCGATGGCGGCACCAGCGCGGTCAGGGCATCGCAGGTGGTCCTGGCGCTGCCCTTCGCGGTCATGCGGGAGTCCGTGGACTACTCGGGTGCGGGGTTCGACCCGGTGAAGACCATGGCGATCGAGCAGCAGGGCATGGGCACGAACTCGAAGCTGAACGTTCAGTTCTCCGATCGCGGCTGGCGCGGGCTCGACGCCAACGGCAGCACCTACACGGACACGGGCTACCAGTCGAGCTGGGAGGCGAGCCGCGCTCAGCCAGGTCGCGCCGGGATCCTGGTCGACTACACGGGCGGCACGATCGGAGAGGACTTCGGCGGCGCCACGGCCGGCGAGCGCGCCGATCGATTCCTGGGACAGCTGGGACCGGTGCTGCCCGGCGTCCCGGACACCTTCAACGGACGCGCGGTGCTCGACTACTGGCCGGGGCGGCCCTTCACCCGCGGCTCCTACTCCTACTACCGCGTCGGGCAGATGACCTCCTTCGCCGGGGTCGAGGGGAAGCCAAGCGGGAATTGCCACTTCGCCGGGGAGCAGACCTCCTACACCTTCCAGGGCTACATGGAGGGCGCGGTGAAGAGCGGCGAGCGAGCGGCGGGCGAGATCGTGTCCGCGCTCGGGGGCAAGTCCTAGCCGGGCCCTAGGCGGGATGCGGCGCGGCGTCGAGCGGAATGCGCGCGACCCTGTCGAAGGCGATCCTGGCGAACAGGGCTCCGGCGATCGCGGCGACCCCGCCCATCATCAGAGCGGCCCGCGGATCGACCGCCTCCGAGAGCCATCCCGAGAGCGGGCCGCCGATTGGCGTCGAGCCGAGGAAGACGATCGAGTAGAGGGCCATCACCCGGCCGCGCATGCTGGGCTCCGAGGCGAGCTGCAGGGAGGAGTTGACGCTCGCGGCGAGCGTGACGGTGGCGGCGCCCAGCGGCGCGAGCGCGGCGATCTCGAGCGCCAGCGTGGGGGCGCCGGCGGCCAGCAGGGACAGGGCTCCGAAGACGAGGGCGGCGCCGACGAGCAACGCCGGGGTGACGGAGGCGCGCGCTCCGTTGATCAGCGCGCCGACGATCGCGCCGAGCCCCATCGCGGCGACGAGGACGGCATAGGTGGAGGCGCCGCCGTCGAACGTGAATCGGGCGAGCAGCGGCAAGACGGCCTGGAAGTTGTAGCCGAGGGTTCCGACAATGGCCATCAGGCCCAGCGGGATCCAGAGCTCGGGCTCCCGGCGGACGTAGCGCAGTCCTGCGCGAATCGCCCCCCGCTCCCGCTCGGCGACCTTGGACGGGCGCAACCGCTCAATGTCCATCCCGGCAAGCACCCAGATCATGAAGGCGAAGCTCGCGGCGTTCAGCGCGAAGCAGGGCTCGACGCCGACGGTCGCGATCAGGACACCCGCGAACGCCGGGCCGATCACGCGCGCGCTGTGGACCAAGACGCTGTTCAGGCTGACGGCGTTGACCACCCTGTCGCTGCCCACCATCTCCATCACGAACGCCTGGCGTGTCGGGTAGTCGACCGCGTTGACGCAACCGCGGACGAAGACCAGGCCGAACACCATCCAGGGCACGAGGGCCCCTTCCGCGGCGAGGGCGAGCATCGTCAGCGGGGCGATCATGTGGAGCCCCTGCGTGAGGAGAAGGAGGCGCCGCTTCGGCACGCGGTCGGCGATCAGCCCGCCCCACGCTCCGAAGACCAGCATCGGCAGGAACTGCAGCGCGGTGGTGACGCCGACCGCGAGGCCGCTGCCCGTCAGCGAGAGGACGACCCACATCTCGGCGATCATCTGCATCCAGTTGCCGGAGAGCGAGACGAGCTGGCCGGCGAAGTAGCGGCGGAAGTTCGGGATGCTGAGGCTTGCGAAGGACCGCCCGAGCGCTTCGGTCACTCGAGCATCCCCTCCAGCAGCTCGGCGGCGCGCTCGAGCGTGCGGCGATCATCGGCGTCCATTGCGGCGACGCGCTTGGCGAGATAGGCGGTCTTTCTCTCGCGCAGGCTCCGCAGAATGGCTCGGCCATCGGCCGTGATGCTGAGGATCGAGGCGCGTCCGTCCTCCGGGTCCCTGACCCTCTGGACGAGGTCGGCGGCCTCGAGGTGCCTGACGATCCGGGTGGCGGTGGGCCGCTTGATGCGCTCGAGGTCAGCCAGCTCGCTCGGCGAGAGCGGGCCCTGTCGTTCCACCGTCGCCAGGGCGGCGACCTGCGATGGGCCGAGATCGGTGCCCGACTCCTGGCGAAGCCTCCGCGCCATCCGGGCGATCGCCCACCGCAGCCGGGGGGCGAGCTCTTCCTTGGTCTCCGTGGAGATAGTTTGCATCGCTAATTAGCTTAGCAAACCATTGTTGCCGGCGCTCTTAGGGCTCCCTAATTCGAAATCTGTTAGGGTGCCCGAACCTTGAAGCCCGATCAAAGCACTCGGAGTTCCTACACCCGCCTCGCCTGGTGGCTCAGCGGCCTCGCCGTAGTGACCGGCCTCGTCTACCTGATGGCGACGGCGAACACGGGACCGGCGGACCCGACCGAGCAGCACATGAGTCACGGCACCGCGGTCTTCAACTCGGGGATGATCGTCTTCCGCGAAGGGCTCGAGGCGATCCTGATCTTCGCCGCCGTCACCGCCAGCTTCCTGGGGACCAACAAGTCAAAGCGACGCCCGGTGGTCGGCGGCGCGATCGTTGCCTTCGGGGCGACGGTCGCCACCTGGTTCGTCGTTCAGGCGGTGCTGGACGTCGCCTCGCCGCTGGGACCGAAGCTCGAAGCGATCACCGGCTTCCTGGCGATCGTCGTCTTGCTGGTCGTCCTCAACTGGTTCGTCCATCGCGTCTACTGGACCGACTGGATCGGCCGCCACCACAAGCGACGGCAGAAGCTGCTGACGCAGACCGGCCCGTGGGTCGTGATCGGCCTGATCGCGCTCGGCTTCACCACCGTCTACCGGGAGGGCTTCGAGGTCGTTCTCTTCCTGCAGAACCTGCAGCTCCAGAGCGGCACCTCGACGGTGCTCGAGGGCGTGGCGATCGGGCTGGCCTGCACGGCCGTGGTCGGGGTGCTCACCTTCTGGCTTCACCACAAGCTGCCCTACCGCCGCATGCTCATCGTGACCGGCGCCCTGGTGGCGGTCGTGTTGATGGTGATGATCGGCGGCACCGCGCTCTCCTTCATCGACCTCGGCTGGATCCCGAGGACCCCCACCCCCTTCACCGTGCCGACCTGGATGGGCACCTGGTTCGAGATCTACTCCTATTGGGAGACGATCGGCGCCCAGCTGCTCGCCGGCATCCTGGTCGTCGGCTCCTACGTGCTCGCCGAGCACGTCAAGGTCCGCCGCCGCGTGCGCAAGGGCGAGCAGCCCGCCGTACGCGCCGACGCCCCGCCGTCGCTCCAGACGCAGACCGAGCCCGTCTAGACCGCTCGGGCCCATAGGGTGTGGGCCTGGGTATGCCCAGCGACCCAGCCACCGCAGAATCCGGAGCCGCCGAGGCCAGATCGAGCCCCGACTTGGCGGTCGAGCTGCGCGGCGTCAGCAAGACCTACGGCGAGGGCGAGCTCGCCGTCCACGCCCTCAGCGACGTGGACCTGACCATCCCTCGAGGCCAGCTCGTCGTCATGCTCGGCCCGAGCGGCTCCGGCAAGACCACGCTGCTCAACCTGATCGGCGGGATCGAGACGGCCAGCGCGGGCGAGATCGTCGTCGGCGGCTCCGACGTCTCGGCCCTCGATGAGGAGGGCCGCACAGACTTCCGCCGGCGCACCGTCGGCTTCATCTTCCAGTTCTTCAACCTGATCCCCACGCTGACCGCGCTCGAGAACGTCGAGCTGGTCGCCGAGCTGAGCGGCGAGCGCAGCCATGAGCGCTCGGCCGAGATGCTCTCGAAGGTCGGGCTGGGCGACCGGCTCGACAGCTTCCCGGCGCAGCTCTCCGGGGGCCAGCAGCAACGGGTGGCGGTGGCGCGGGCCCTCACCGGGGAGCCCCGGGTCCTGCTCGGCGACGAGCCCACCGGCGCGCTCGACCTGGAGACGGGCCGCACGGTGCTCGCCCTCTTGCGCCAGGTGAACCAGGAGTCCGGACAGACGGTGCTGCTCGTCACCCACAACGCCGAGATCGCCCGCATGGCCGACCGGGTCCTCCACCTTCGGGATGGCCGCATCGTTCAGGACGAGCGCCAGGCGTCACCAGCGGACCCGATGCAGCTCGAGTGGTGAGCACCCTCACCGTCAAGGCCCGGCGGGACATCGGGCGCCAGCGCGCCCAATTCGCCGCGATCGCCATCACGGTGCTGCTCGGGGTGGCCCTGTACGCGGCGAGCTACGACGCGTTCCGCGGCCTCGAGGCCTCCTACAAGCGCGCCTACTCCGATCTGCGATTCGCCGATCTGACGGTGACGGGAGGCGACGCCGGCAGGGTCGCGTCGCAGGCCCAGGCCGACGGAGCCGAGGCGGTGCAGCAGCGGACGGTCGCCGATCTGCCGATGCAGGTCGGCCCCGACAAGTTCCTGGGCCGGGTGGTCGGAATGCCGGCGGCCCACCAGCCGTCGGTCAACCGGGTCGACCTCAACTCGGGTTCCTACCTCTCCCCCGGCCACCCCGACGGGGTGCTGGTGGAGCAGCACATGGCCGACGAGTTCAATCTCTCCGCGGGGGACTCGCTGATCGTCAACGGCGCCACCGGCCCGAGGCGCGTCACGATCCTCGGGGTGGCGGCCTCGCCGGAGTACTTCTGGCCCGCGCCGAGCCGCCAGGACGTGCTCCCTCCGCCGAAATCCTTCGGGGTCCTCTTCGCCGCCGAGCCCCTGGCCGAAAAGCTGGCCGGCCCGGCCGGGCAGCAGCAGGTGGCGATCTACTACCCCGGGGGCGGCACCGACGACGCGCTCACGGCGAAGCTCACCGGCGCGGCCGACGCCGCCGGAGCGACCGACGTGCTCACTCGGGCGGAGCAGCCCTCCAACAGCGCCCTGCAGGAGGACGTCAACGGCTTCCGGACCCTGGCGATCCTCTTCCCGCTGCTCTTCCTGACTGCGGCGGCCCTGGCGGTCTCGGTCCTGATGCGCAGGCTGGTCACCGCGCAGCGCCCGATGATCGGCATGCTCCGCGCCTGCGGGTACAGCCGAGGGCAGATCACTCGCCATTACCTGCTCTTCGGCGTCGCGGCCGGGGTCGCGGGAGCCGTCCTCGGGGCGATCGGCGGAGTCGTGCTCGCCGGGGTGGTGACACACGCGTACGTGAAGGAGCTGCTCATTCCGGTGACCGTGGTGAGCGTCTCTCCGGTGACGATCGCCTTCGGGATCATCTTCGGCCTCGCGGCGACCCTGCTCGCGTCCGCGCTGCCCGCGCGCAACGCCGCCGGGACGCCCCCCGCGGAGGCGATGCGCCGCTTCGCCCCCACCGGCGGAGGCCACCGGAGCCTGGCCGAGCGGCTGCTGCCGCCACTCCGCTCGCTGCCGGTCCGCTCCCTGATGGTCGTGCGCTCGGTCGGCCGCAACCGGCTGCGAACCCTGTCGACCGCGCTCGGCGTCGTGCTCGCCCTCTGCCTGATCCTGGTCTCCTGGGGGATGATCGACACGACCGAGCTCCTGGTCGACAAGCAGTTCAACCAGGTCCAGCGCCAGGACGCCGAGGTCTACTTCAAGCCCAGTCTGAGCGGAGCCGATCTGCAGCGCGTCCGCCAGGTTGCCGGGGTGTCCGCCGCGGAGCCGGGCGCCGAGGTGCCGGTGACGCTGCGCTCGGGCGACCGCCTCTACCAGAGCGAGCTCGACGGCTTCCAGCCGGGCACCGACATGCACGGCTTCCTCGCCCCGGGCGGCGGGACCACCGAGCTGCCGGCGATGGGCATCCTGGCCGGGCAGTCGATCGGCGGCAAGCTGGGGGTCGGGACGGGCGACACGGTCACCGCCTCGCTCGCGGACGGGCGCCAGGCGAAGCTGCGGCTCGACGGCTTCGTCGACGAGCCGCTCGGCACCTACGCCTACGCCACGCTCGACCAGGTGCGAGCGGCCGCAGGGCCGTCGCTCGGCGCCGGCAACGTGGCGCTGGTCAACTACGGACCGGGGGTGGACCGCGAGCAGATGCGCAGACGCCTCAGCGCGCTGCCGGGGGCGGTCGCCTTCTCCGACACGAGGGCCCTCTACGACACCGTCAACAAGTACCTGGGGCTGTACTACGCCTTCGTCGGGATCATGCTGATCTTCGGCGGAGCGATGGCCTTTGCGCTGCTCTTCAACGCGATGACGAGCAACATCGCCGAGCGCGTCGTCGAGGTGGCGACGCTGCGGGCGGCCGGCGCCCGGCATCGCACTCTCGCTCGGATGATCACCGCCGAGAACGTGCTGATGACGCTGCTCGGGATCGGCCCCGGCCTGTTGATCGGTTACGAGCTGGCCAGGCTGTTCATGGCCCAGTTCAACAACGACCAGTTCGACTTCAGCCTCCAGATGCGCGCCTCGACCCTCGTGCTGGCCGCGCTCGCCATCCTGATCGTCGCGCTCCTCTCCCAGCTGCCGGGCCTGCGGGCGGTCCGCCGCCTCGACGTCGCCGAGGTCGTCCGGGAGCGGGCGGCGTAGGATCGATCCCATGCGTTGGCCGGGGAAGGTGCTGGCGATCTTTGTCGCGCTCGGGCTCGTGCTGGCGGGTGCGAGCGTCGCCAAGCGAAAGCACCACGCCCATAAACAGCCCCGCGGTCCCTATCCGAGCCTCGGCGGCTGCCCGGTCTTCCCTGCCTCGAACGCCGCCCCGAACGCGCCGTCGGCCCCGGACGAGTCGGCCTGGAACCAGGACGTCTCGGCGGCCCCGGTCGACCCCAATTCGGCCAGCTACATCGCCTACATCAACGCGCACGGCGGCGATCTCCTGCACCCCGACTTCGGCTCGCCGCGCGCCTACGGCTTCCCCTACGCCGTCGCCGGCAAGAAGCAGAAGCGGACCAAGGTGCACTTCACGGCCTACGGCGACGAGTCCGACCACGGCGCCTACCGCGTCCCGTTCAAGTCGCTGGTGGAGGGTGGGCAGGCCTCCGACGGCGACCGGCACGTGCTCGCAGTCGACCGGTTCCGCTGCAGGCTCTACGAGCTCGGCCGGGCCTTCGCGCGGAAACGTCCCAAAGCCCACTGGAACGCCGACGTCGGCGTGATCTGGAACCTGCGCTCGGCCGCGCTGCGGCCCGAGGGCTTCACCTCGGCCGATGCGGCGGGCCTGCCGATCTTCCCCGGGCTCGTTCGCTACGACGAGGCCGCCGCCGGTCACATCAACCACGCGATCCGGGTGACCGTCGACTCGACCCGGAATGCCTGGATCCATCCGGCCTCTCACTGCGCCGGCGACACGAGCAACCCCAGCGCCCCGCCGATGGGGCTGCGGCTGCGCCTGGGCGCGGGCTATGACATCTCGGGAATCACCGGGCCGGCGCACGCGGTCGCGGCGGCGATGAAGCAGTACGGCCTGATCGTCGCCGACAACGGCTCCAACTGGTTCATCTCGGGCACCTCGGACCGCCGCTGGCCGGACGAGAACCTCGATCAGCTCAAGTCGATTCCCGGCTCAGCCTTCCAGGTAGTGCAAAGCGCCGCACCCATTCACCCCTGCTGAGGCCCTCGGCCGGGGCGCTCACCATCCGCACGCCGATCAGGGCGAACACCAGTCCCACGATCGCGCCCACGCTGAGGGGCTGGCCGAGGATCGGCACACCCGCGATCGCCGTCGTGGCGGGGACCAGGTAGAGGAAGCTGGTCGCCTCGCCGCTCTTCTCGTTCCGCAGCAGCCAGAAGAAGAGCAGCACCGCGCCGATCGAGAGGCCGAAGGTGAGCCAGGCGAGGGGCGCGAGCGCCTGGGCGGTCAGGCTGAAGCCCTCGGTGAAGGCCGCCAGGGGCGCGATCACCACCGCGGCGACCGCAAGCTGGATCGCGTTGGCGGCGCGCGGATCGACTGTGGTCCCGCTCGCTCTCTGGATCAGGGTGCCGCCGACCAGCCCGGCCAGGCCCATGACGGCGAAGAGGAAGCCAAGTGGCGAGCCGCTGACGTTGAGCTCCTCGGCGACCGCCAGCACCACGCCCGCAACCCCGATCGCCGAGCCCAGCCACTGCACCGGCGTCAGATGCTCATCCAACAGGACCGTTGCGAACACCGCCACCAACATGGGACTCGATCCGGCGAGCAGAGCCACCAGGCCCGCGGCCACTCCGTACTGGAGCGCCAGGAAGATCCCGACGAACTGGGCCGCCTGCAGGAGCAGGCCGACGACCACCATCTGCACGATCGCCCGCCGCTCTCGAGGCCACGGTGCTCGGACGGCGAGCGCGATCGCCGCCATCGCCAGGGTCGCGACGCTCATCCGCCAGAACAGCAGCGAGAGCCCCGGCGCGTGCCGGACCGCAAGCGTCCCCACGATGAAGCCGCTGCTCCAGATGGGCACCATCACTGCCTTGGCGAGCCGAAGCCTTGGCTGCTTGCTCATCACTGGTCCTTTCTCACGTATGTCGCTAACGAAACGTCAGCGACCGGGCGGCTGTGAGATCGGCGCTTAGCCGCCGCGGGCGGCGGAGACCAGCTGGGGCAGCGGGACGATCGTCTTCTCGAGCTCGAAGGTGCTCGCCGCCTTCTGCACGCTGATCGGAGCGGGACTCGGGTCGCCGCTGGGCGTGATCGAGAAGGTGCCGGTGATGCCGTCGCTGACGTGGGTCTTGAAGAGGGTGTCGATGGTGCCGGTGCGCGTCTTCCCCACCTTGATCGCGTTCATCAGCACCTCGGCGCCCTCGCCCGCGTACGGGGCGAAGACCTCGATCGGCTCATCTCCCACCTGCGCCTTCAGCTCCTTGACGAAGGCCGATCCCTCGCCGGTGAGGCTTCCCGGCGTCTTGCCCGGCAGGCTGACGAACATGCCCGCCGAGGCCGGGCCGGCCTGGTCGATCGTGCTCTGCTGCGCGAAGCCGTCCGGGGCGAGCAGCTTGACCGCGCCGTCGTTGGGCCCGAGTGCCGAGACCTTGTCCTTGATCAGCTGGGCGCCGTTCTCCTCGAGCAGCCCGGCGAGCAGGACGGCGTCGGCGCCGGAGGCCTTTGCCTTGTTCATCAGGTCGCTGTAGCTCTTCGCCTTCGGGTCAAAGGTCTCCACCCCGGCGATCTGCATGCCCAGCGACCTGGCGGCGCCCTCGAAGGTGTCGGCCTGCCCCTTGCTGGTCGGATCGTCGGCGGCCACCAGGATGAAGGGCTTGCGGATGCCATGCCCGTTGGCGAAGGTCGCGAGGCCGGCCATCTGGACCGCGTCGTTCGGGACCACGCGGATGTAGTTGCGCTTGCCGGACGGGAAGTAGGTGCCCGGCTCATCCTTCTTGCAGATGGTCGGGCTCGGCTCCGTCAGGCAGACAAAGGTGTTGCCCGGCGAGACCATCGGCACAGCCCCGCCCGGCGCCTTGTTCAGCACCGGCATCTCGATCGCGGCGCAGCCCGAGTTGTAGGTCCCGATCACGCCGATCACGTCGGTGTCGGCGGCGTACTTCTGCGCGTTCGTGCGGCAGAGGTTCTCATCCCACTCGCCGGTGGAGGCGATCGAGTCGTCGCACGACTGGAACGCGACCTGCGTGTTGCCCGCCTCCCAGCCCTTGCGGGCGATCTCCTGGACGATCGCGTCGTTCTGCTGCTTCGAGCGCTCCGCGGAGTCGCCCTTCAGCGGCAGGTCGGAGACGATCAGCTTCTGCGCGGTCCCGCTGCCGTGGTACTGGACATCGCCGCAGTCGGCGCTGATCCCCTGGACGTCGCCGACGTTGCTGCCACCACCGCTGCCGCAGGCGGCAAGCGCGAACCCGGCCGCGATTGCGGCGCAGGCGACCAGCGCGGGGACGAGGCGGCGAAGCACGGCGGGCACCCTAACCGCGGGCGCGGAGGGAACGCATCCGTAGAAGCCCGTGCGATCCCGGGGGATCCCGGGGTCAGACCCCTAGGCGGCGGCCTTGGCGGCCTGGCGGTCCGGCGCGATCCTCACCACGTCCCAGGCGAGACCGAGCTTCTCCAGCGTCCAGATCACGCCGGCGGACGGATCGATCTGCCGAGACTTCATCCCGTGCACGGCCGAGGTCGGGAAGGCGTGGTGGCTGTTGTGCCACGCTTCGCCGAACGTCGGGATCGCCAGCCATGCGAGGTTCCGCGACTCGTCCGTCGTCTCGAAGTCCCGCTTGCCGAACATGTGGCAGAGCGAGTTGATCGAGTAGGTGACGTGATGCAGGACGAAGATCCGCACCGCGCCTCCCCAGAGCAGCCCGGTGAGGCCGGCGAGCACGGTGCCGCCGATGGCGACGCCGAGGCCGAACGGGATCGCCAGCCCAACCAGTGCCCAGAGGATGAAGGTGCGGTCGATGAACCGCGCCACCGGGTCCTTCAACAGGTCGGGCGCGAAGCGCGTCTTGGAGCCGCGCTGCGTGTGGATGAAGAGCCAGCCCAGGTGCGCGTGGAAGAAGCCCTTGAACTGGGCCCAGACGCCCTCACCGTGCCCGACGTGCGGGCTGTGGGGATCGCCCTCCTGATCGGAGAAGGCGTGGTGCTTGCGGTGGTCGGCCACCCAGGAGATCATCGGGCCCTCGATCGCGGCCGATCCGAGGGCGCCGATCACTGCGCGGACGGTCGGGCCGGTCTTGAAGCTCCGGTGGGTGAAGAGGCGGTGGAAGCCGACCGTGATGCCGAGCCCGGTCGGGATGTAGATCAGCGCGAAGACGACGAGGTCGCTCCAGTGCAGCCAGCTGCCCGCGAGCTGCCAGACGACGAAGCCGAGCATCAGGAAGGGGATGACCGTGAGCAGGCCGGTGATGATCCGGTCGCGCGTCTCGTGCTCAGCGGGTTGGATCGCTTCCGCAAGGGGCACGGGCTTGTGGCTCGAAACGGGCGCGGATGGCGCCGCCGTCGTCGGCGGGCCGGTGGGGGGCGCTGTGACGCCAGCGGCAGCATCCGACATGTGGATCTCCTTTGTTGGTCCTGACCGAGCCATTCCGACTCTCTCGTCGTCGCGACTCGAGTCCCGGGGCAACGGACCCTAGCGCCATTTCCTAAGCCTGTGGTGAGTATTTCGGTATCCCTAACAGGACCCAAATCTCGCGCAGCGCTAGGGTCGGGGCATGTCGACTGAGCCACTCGTCAAGGAGATCGGGCGCGCCTTCCCGGATCGGCCGTTCACGATCGAGCTCTGGGACGGTTCGCGCCTCCCCTCGACCAACGGCGGCGGCCCGACCTTCAAGGCCCGCTCCAAGGACGCCCTCGCGTACGCGGTTGCGGCTCCGGGTCAGCTGGGCCTCGGGCGCGCGTACGTCTCCGGCGAGATCGAGATCGACGACATGGAAGCGGTCATCGGGCTGCTCAACGACTGGAAGCCGCCGCCCGTCGGCGCCGCGGCCAAGGCCCGCCTGATCGCCGCGGCCCTGCGAGCCGCCGGCGTCCACCGCCCGCCGCCGGCGCCCAAGGCCGAGCTCCACCTCCGCGGCCGCAAGCACACCACCGAGCGGGATCGCGAGGCCGTCCGCCACCACTACGACGTCGGCAACGAGTTCTTCTCGCTCTTCCTCGATCCCTCGATGACCTACTCCTGCGCCTTCTTCTCGCGCGTGCCGAAACGCAAGGGGATCCTCGCCCGTGACGAGCAGGCCACCCTCGAGCAGGCTCAGGACGCGAAGCTCGAGCTGGTCTGCACCAAGCTCGGTCTCCAGCCCGGCCAGCGCGTGCTCGACGTCGGTTGCGGCTGGGGCAGCTTCGTGATGCACGCGGCACAGCGCCACGGCGTCGAGGCCGTCGGCATCACCCTGTCCGGGAACCAGGCCGAGCTCGCGCGCAAGCGGGTGGCGGACGCCGGGCTGGCCGACAGGGTCGAGATCCGCGTCCAGGACTACCGCGAGCTGGCCGGGGAGAACTTCGACGCGGTCGCCTCGATCGGGATGGTGGAGCACGTCGGCGAGGCGCAGATCGATCGCTACGCCGAGCAGCTCGCCTCGATGCTGGCGCCGGGCGGGCGGCTACTCAACCACGGCATCTCGCGGCTGCGCCACGGCAGCGTCGAGGGCGGCGCGTTCTCGGAGCGCTACGTCTTCCCAGACGGCGAGACGCTGCAGGTCTCCCGCGTGATGCTGGCGCTGGAGCGGGCGGGCTTCATCACGCAGCACGTCGAGGAGTTCGGCTCCGACTACGCGGAGACGCTCCGTCATTGGATCCGGAACCTCGACGACAACCTGGAGCGGGCCGAGGAGCTTGCGGGCCCGGAGCGGCTCCGCGTCTGGCGCCTCTACCTGCGCGCCGCCCGCAACGGCTTCGAGATCGACTTCACGTCGGTCTATCAAGTGCTATGTCGTCTGGGCGCCGCTCAGTAGTTCCGTCTCCCAGGCTGCTACCGTCCCGCGCGTTAGGCCGGTACTACCGGCAAAGGTGTGCGTAGCGCTCGCGTTGTTGCTCTCAGCTTCCTCGCGTTCGCAGCACAGTTAAGAGGAGGCGAGATGCCTACCGGAACCGTCAAGTGGTTCAGCAACGACAAGGGCTATGGGTTCATCACACCCGACGATGGCTCGAACGATGTCTTCGTTCACTTCAGCTCGATCGAGGGGGACGGCTACCGTTCGCTCGAAGAGGGCGCGAAGGTCGAGTACGAGACAGAGGCCGGCCCGAAGGGCCCGGCTGCGACCGGCGTCAAGCAGGTCGCGTAAGGGAGCCTCAAAGCTTCTGAACCGTTGGAAAGGGCCCGCTCCGGCGGGCCTTTTTCTTAGGGCGATCGCGATGGTGGCGATCGGCCACCCGGCGATCGGAGTCCCCGGTGGCGTCGAGGCCGCGTAGCATCGCGGTGTGGGACTTCGGGCGCGGACCCCTCGAGCTGGGCTCGCAGCGGCGATCGCGTCGCTGTTGCTGCTGCTGACGTTTGCCCGAAGCCCAGCGCACGCGGCTATTCCCGACGCATCATGCCCAGGCCCGGAGAACAGCTACATCGCCCTGAGCGGCAACGATCGCGAGGCTCAATCCTTCATGACGAAACGCTCGGGCTCCGTCGTCAGCGCGTCGGTCGTCATCGACAAGGAGAGCTCCGGCGGAGACTTCCAGGTTCAGATCCTCGGGATCTCCAGGATCTCGATCCTGCCGGTCAACGGCGTCCTTGGCTCGGGGACGATTCCGGATGCATCGGTTCCGATCGGGACCTCGACGCAATCCGTCGCGCTGAGCGCTCAGGTCCTCTTCCGTCGAAGCTACGCGCTCGTGGTCACCCGGCCGGGAGGCGGCCTGGCGAACCTGGGAGAGCGCAACGACAACGCGTGTCCGGGAGGAGAGTTCTTCTCCACGGTGCAGAATGGAGCGTGGCTCATCGGGGATCCCGGTTTCGATCTCGTCTTCCAGATCTCGGTTGAGCCGGTCAACCAGTTCTCCTTCAAGGAGGTGTTTCGACGCAAGATCGCGCTGATCGTTCCCGGGCCGGGCACCTTCACGGCGCGTGATGCCCGTCCGCACAGAAAGAGGACAGGGAAGCGCGCTCCAAAGCTTCTCAAGACCGCGGAGGTGAGCTTCAGTGGAGGCTCCAGCGGCGGCGGGGGCATCGCTTTCGTGCCGATGAAACTGACCCGATCCGGGCGGATTGCCGGGAATGAGAACCACAGGGCCAAGGCTCGCGTGCTGGTCACCTACACCCCTACCGGTGGCCAGCCGAACACCATTCAGGTCGGGGTACCGCTGCGCGTGGCACCCCGTTAGCGGTGTGTCACGCCGCTCCGGGCGGCTTTTCTGTTGCCGACTCGCGACCTTTGGGGTCAGTTCTGTAGGGATCGTCGCTGTAGCCTGCACCGAGATGGAAAGAGCGGCATGGACTGATCAGCGCCTGGATGACCTGGCCACCGCGATGCGGGATGGCTTCACTCGAGTCGACCAGGACATCCGTGATCTCAGGATGGAAATGCGCAATGGGTTCGCTGACCTCCGAGGCGAGATCAATGACCTTCGCTTGGTCATGCTCCGTGTAGGCGGCGCGATGCTCGTCGGCCTGATCGGAGTGATCGGCGCCATCCTCGCAACCGGCACCTAGGCTGCTCCGCAGGCCGGCGTTGGCCACCTTCTGCCTGATCCACGGCGCCTGGCACGAGCCCTCCTGCTGGGATGAGCTGACGCCACTCATGATGGACCGTGGTCACCGGGTCGCGACGCCGGACCTGCCGCTGCAGGATCCCGATGCCGGCTTCGACGAGCGCATCCGCCCGGCGCTGGAGGCGATCGATGGCGTCGAGGGCCCGCTGGTCATCGTCGGCCACTCCCAGGGAACCGCCTACTCGTCGCTGGTCGCGGCGGCGAAACCGGACTCACTGCTCGTGCACCTGTGTCCGAGGCTGGGCGGATTCGAGCCGCCGCCCGGTGCGCCGGACGCCTTCCGGGAGGGGATCCCATGGCCCGAGACCGCCCCCGACGGCACCACCGTCTGGGCCGAGGCCGTGGCGCTGGAGGCGCTCTACCGGCGCGTCCCGCCGCCGAGGAACAGCATGCTCGCCGGCCGGCTGCGGCCGATGGCGATGCCACGGGACGAGTATCCGCTTGACGCGCCACCCGGCAATCGAACCATTTTCATCTACGCCACCGATGACGAGCTCTTCGAGCCGGAGTGGGAACGGTTCATGGCGCGCGAGCTGCTCGGCGTCGAGCCGATCGAGATCCCCGGCGGGCACTTCCCGATGGCCGAGGAGCCCGACGCTCTCGCCGGGCTCCTCGACCGTGTGGCCGCCGCCTAGGCCTGCCCTACGCGGTGGCCGGCGCGGGTGCGCCGCTCCGCCGGTAGATCAGGATCGCGACGATCACCGACCAGACCAGGATCACGAAGAACCCGAAGAAGCCGACTGGCGTGAAGGCGACAACGCCGATCACCACCATCACCCAGCCGAGCCACTTCGGCAGCGCGCCGGAGGCGATGATCGCCAGGCCAGTGCAGAGCGCGAACACGACCAGCCCGATCTCGAACGGGAAGAAGATGTCGTTGTTGAGAACGTTGAGCGCCTGAGCGGCCTGCGGGGTGATGTCGTGCCTGGCGTCGATCAGGGCGACGTCGACGCTGGTGAAGAGCGCGCCTCCCACCGCGATCAGGATGCCGCCGGCGAAGGCGGTCCTCGAAAGGCCATCCGCTCCCTCCTTGTCGCGGAAGAAGCTCCGCAGCGAGGAGATGAAGAACAGGAAGAAGACGACGCCGAGGCCGCCGGCGAGATCGCCGATCAGGTGGGCCGAGTGGTGCTTGTTGTAGTGGGCGATGACTTCGGCCCCGGTGTCATGGACGCCCGGCGTGCTCGGGCTGGCGAAGGTCACCACGAGCAACACCGCGAACACGATTCCGGTCAAGGGCGCGAGGCGCCGCAGCGAATCTGACATTGAGTCTCTCCTTTAGCTATGTAGGCCCCAGGCGAGTCCCCCGGCATGCGCCCCTCAGCAGCCACGCCGAATCAGGGCAACCCTAAGCTGGCCGCCGGATGCGTCGCATCCGTAGAAATTCCCGAATCGAGATGCCCGTCGTGCCTGGGTCTAGCGGTGCGTGACGCCCTCGACGACGAAGTTCGCCAGCCTGGGCCCGGTGACGGTTGCGCCCTCGAGCGCCTCGTCGATGGCGTCCAGGGTGTCCTGGGATAGCTCGACTCCGGAAGCCTTCACGTTCGAGAAGACCTGCTCGGGGCGCGAGGCGCCGATGATCACCGAGGCGAGGTTCTCCTGGCGCAGGCACCAGGCGAGCGCCATGTGCGCCATCTCGAGCCCCGCCTGCTCGGCGATCGGCAGCAGCTTCTGCACGGCCTCGAGCAGGTCGTCCGAGCGGTAGCGGTCCATCGCCCAGTTCATCGAGTCCGCGGCGGCGCGGGAGTCCTCGGGCGGGGGCTCACCGGGCACGTACTTGCCGGTCAGCACTCCCTGGGCTATCGGCGACCAGACGATCTGCGAGATCCCGTGCTCCTCGCAGAAGGGGATCAGCTCGGCCTCGGGGGAGCGCCAGATCATGTTGTACTGCGGCTGGGAGGAGACGAACTTGCGCGCGCCGGGGACGTCGAGCCCGGCCTGGATCTGCTCGATGGTCCACTCGCTGAAACCGATCTCGCGCGCCTTGCCGGCCTCGACGACCTCGGTGAGCGCCTCCATCGTCTCCTCGATCGGCGTCTCGGGATCGGGGCGGTGGCACTGGTAGAGGTCGACGTAGTCGGTCTGCAGGCGCTCCAGAGAAGCGTCGATCTGCTTGTGGATCTGCTCGCGGGAGAGGCCGCGGTCGGTCTCCGACATCGGGAAGAAGACCTTGGTGGCGAGGACGTAGGTGGAGCGGTCGAAGTCCTTGAGGACCTCCCCCCACGCCGTCTCGGCCGCGCCGCCGCCGTAGACGTTGGCGGTGTCGAAGAAGTTGATCCCGGCCTCGAAGGCCGCCTTGGTGCAGGCCTCGGTGTGCTCCTGCTCCAGCCCGCCCCCGTAGGTGAGCCAGGAGCCGAGCGAGACCTCCGAGACCTCGATCTCCGAATCCCCTAATGCGCGGAACTTCATGCCGATCACCCTACCCAAGCGGATTCACCGGCAATCAGGGCTCAGGCGTAAAGCCCGGAGATCCGGGGAGAAGCTATGTACACGCAGGGGGCGGATCCAGGAGGGATCGCCGAGATGCACAAGGACGAGCAGACCGAAGCCGCCAAGGACCATGACGGCACCGCGGCCACCATTCGGGACGTCAGTGAGGTGGTCAATCCCGGTCGGGAGCCGGTGGTCGTGCGGACAACCCGTCTCGCCGGTCCTGACCCCGAGCGCGAGAGGCGCGTGCGAGCCGGCCTGCGGCGCCTTGCGCGTGAGGGCCGTTCGGGCGGACTCATCGGCTGACGAGGTTCGGCCTGAGCTGAGGCCGGCGGCGGCGCGCGGCAGTGCCGCCCGGCCTCAGTTGAGGCCGACTGCCTGGATAGGCGTCCAAAAGTGCTCAGGAGCAGCGCCTTTTCTGCCGATAGGGATTAGGTGAGACAGCACTGCGCCCAATGCCTGACCGAGGTCTTCACCGGCGGCCAGACGACCCCCGCCGGCGAGCTCCTCTGCGAGCCCTGCTACTCGGCCCTCTGGGGCCCCCAGGCGACGGACGCATTCCGGGTGATGGTCGAGCAGCACACGGGCCCGATGAACGGGCACCCGCTCTCCGCCCAGGCCCGCTGATCTGAGGGGAGAAGTTTCCACGCCGCTGACTTAGAGCGGCGGTGAGTCCCTCCAGTGCGAAGCGCCGGCCCTCCGCGGGCGCCGGGCGGTCCAAGGTCCGCCTGGCGCCCGCGGATGAGCTCAAGAGGGAGGTCCAGGTAGTGCTCACGGACGATCTCGTCCAGGATCGATACCGGACCGGCTTCGGGAAGTACGACGGCTTCGCCTACGTCGGCGCGGAGGCCTACTTCCACCTCGCCGGCGGCTGGGACGCCGGGCTGCGGCCGATGCAGTTGAAGCACCGGGGCAAGAGCCACTGGTGGCTGCTCGACCCCAACGGCCGGGTCGTCGACCTCGTCCTGGGACCGCGCGAGGCCTCGAAGTTCCCGTACCACCGCGGCCGCTGCCGCCCCTTCCGCTACACCCCGGCCGGGATCTCGCGGCGGGCGCAGATGGTCGTGGAGCGCGTCAAGGCCAAGCGTGGCTGAAGAGCGCCCGCCGGTCTATTCTGGGACAGCGATGGAGCGAAGCCGCTGGAACGATGAGCGCCTTGACGATCTGGTCGACGAGACGCGTCGAGGTTTCGATCGAGTCGATCGTGATCTACGCGAACTTCGCCAATGGATCTTCCGCCTGACGATGGGCATGACGATTGGCTTCATCACCATCTTCGCGGCGATTCTCGCGCGCGGCGCCTAATAGGAGTACTGTCGATAGAGGCTGGCCCTGCGGCCGAAAGCTCAACCCCCACCGGATTGCCACCGACGGCGCGCTCTGCGCCACGAGGCGCGAGATGGGGACTACTGATTTGACTGCGGGGCCGGTGATCACTCTCTAAGGGCGTTACCTCACCGGCACGGTGGAAGCGCCTACATCCGCAAGGAGACAACGATGGGCGCAAATGCAGATGCAGTCAAGAATGGTTGGGACGCCTTCGCAAAGGGCGACATGGACGCCGCAACGGCGACCACGAGCGACTCGGCCGAGATCGTCATCCCCGAGAGCCTTCCCTGGGGTGGCACCTACACGGGCCCGGAGGGCTTCAAGGAGATGATCGGCAAGTTCGTCTCCAACTTCGACGAGATCAAGCCGGAGCCGCAGGAGTTCCTCGAGGCCGATGGCGGCCACGTGCTCGTCACGGTCAAGGGCGTGGGCACGACGAAGAGCGGCAACGAGCTCACCGGCGACTCGATCTGGCTCTACAAGGTCGACGACGGCAAGATCGAGCACGCGGAGTTCTACGGCGACACAGCCACGGCGGTCAAGGCACTCGCCTAGCCGGAGGAGCGTGAGCCGGGTACTGCTCCGGCTCACGCTTCCGCTTGGATCAGGGCAGCGACTCGCAGGCGACGCCGTCGTGATCGGCGTCCAGGCCGGCGACGTCGTTCGAGGCGCTCCCGCCGTGGCTGTTGAACCACGCCTGCGCTTGAGCCTGCGTGCTGAAGTCAGAGCAGTTCTTATCGAGTGACCCACCGCCGGTCCCGCCCCCGGTGCCACCGTGGCCACCACCGTGGCCCCCATGGCTGGCGAATCTCGGCCAGTTGACGATTCGCCGCTGAGCCTTCGCCAGGCTGATCGATCCGGCGCAGACCTTGGCTCTCAGTGAGTTCTCGAGGCCGTCCTTGTTGAAGGAGTTCTTGTGGGATTCGGGCCAGAGGTTGCGCGGGTCGGACGGGGCACCGCCGAGCTCCAGGGAGATCAGGTGATCGAGCTCAAAGCCGGAGGGAGATTGCCCGCCATCGCCGTAGGCGCGCAGCTCCTGAAGCTTCAACGGCTCCGTGTAGCTGGTGGGCGGGCGGATCGTCGACGTCCAGCCCGTGCGGCAGATCGTTCGCTTGATCGTCGCCTGCCTCACCGTGGGGTTGAGAACGCCGGGGGTGCAGCCTCGGTCCTGGGCCTCGCCCCTGAAGTCGCAGCTGTCCGCCGCCGGAGCGGCGGGGCAGCCCTGATCGTTGTGGTAATCGCAGTGGCTGACCCTGAAGTGCGTCTTGGCCGTGGAGGCCTGATGGTCGGCCGCCGAGGCGAGCGATGCTGCCCCAGCCGCCAACACACCGATGACGATCAGAAGTCGCGAAAGACGCACGAGAGTGAGACTCCCAGGCCGCCCGGCGTTCCGCATCGGCGGGTTCCCCCAACTTCGGTGCGGGATTTCTACGGACGGAGCAGCCCTAGGGGCTCAGCCGTACGTATCCGACCGCTCCCTGCGCCATGGTGAGCGGGTGACCCAACGGGGCGAGAATCTGGCGCAGGCCTCTTTTCCGGAGATGGAGGAGGCGAAGGCGGCGCTGCACGGGCTGGAGGGGCTCGAGTCCGAGCCCGCGCAGGCCATCCGCGCCTACGACGGCCCGCCGCGACCCCGACGCCCTCCTCGCCCACCTCGGCTACGACGGCTTCCGGCCCGGGCAGCGCGAGCCGGTCGAGGCCGCGCTCGCCGGCCGCGACTCCCTCGTCGTCATGCCCACCGGCGGCGGCAAAAGCCTCTGCTACCAGCTCCCCGGGCTCGCCTCGGACAGCCTCACCATCGTCGTCAGCCCGCTGATCGCGCTGATGGCCGACCAGTGGCGCCGGCTCTCCGCCGACGGCCATCCCGCGGTGATGATCGCCTCGGGCCTGCCGGAGGAGGTGGCGCGCGACGCGATGGCGCAGATCCGCGACGGCCGGGCGCGGATCGTCTACTGCTCGCCGGAGCGCTTCGCCCAGCCCGGCTTCATGAATGCGGTCGGCCAGCGCGAGGTCGACCTGCTCGCCGTCGACGAGGCCCACTGCATCTCCGAGTGGGGCCACGACTTCCGCCCCGACTACCTGCGCCTGCCGCGAGTGCTCGAGCGGCTCGGCCGCCCCACGGTGATGGCCTGCACCGCGACCGCGACCGAGGACGTCTCGAGCGAAATCGCCCAGCGCCTCGGGCTTCAGGACCCGCTGATGATCCGCGCGGGCTTCGATCGCCCCAACCTGAGCTTCGACATCGTCCAGTTCGAGGGCAAGGGCTCGAAGGCGCGCAAGCTGGCGATGCTGCTTCACGGCCTCCGCGACGAGGCCAACCGCCCGGCGATCGTCTACTGCGGAACCCGCAAGGACACCGAGGAGGTCGCCCAGTCCCTGCGCGAGGCCGGCCTCAGCGCCGCCGGCTACCACGCGGGCATGGACCCCGACGAGCGCGCCTCCGCCCAGCACCGCTTCATGACCGGCGACGCCGAGGTGATCACCGCCACCAACGCCTTCGGCATGGGAGTCGACAAGGCCAATGTCCGCTCGGTCTGGCACTGGGCGATCCCGACGAGCGTCGAGGCCTACTACCAGGAGGCCGGCCGCGCGGGCCGCGACGGCCTCCCCGCCCGAGCCGTCCTCCTCGCCGGCCGCTCCGACCTGGGCCGCCTGGTCCGCTTCATCCAGATGCGAGAGGTCGAGCCCGAATCCGTCTCCCTCTACGCCCAGCGCCTCAAGGCCGGCTCCGACTCAGACGGCAACCTCACCATCGACGCCCCGCGCATCGACGAGGACCGGGTCAAGCTGGCAATCGCCGAGCGAGCCGGCGCCTTCGAGGTGGAGCCCGCCCCCGGAGGCCGCCTGGAGCTCCACTTCAACGACCGCATCGACCTGGCCGCCGCCCGAGCCGCCTGCAAGGCGGCCACCGATCGCTCCTGGCGCGCCTACCGCGCGGTCGAGTCGTTCAGCTTCGGACAGACCTGCCGGCGTCGGAGGCTGCTCGACCACTTCGGGGACTCGACCCCGGGCGCGCCGGAGGGACGGTGCTGCGACGTGTGCGATCCGGAGTCGTGGCTGCCCTCGCCCGAGGAGCTCGAGGTGAGGGCGAAGCGCCGGAGCTCGAAGTCCGCCCCTCCCCCAGCTGACCTCTCACCCGAGGACGAGTCGCTTCTGGAGGCGCTCAGGGCCTGGCGGCTGAAGGCTGCGCGCGGCAAGCCCGCGTACACGGTCGCGAACAACCGGACGCTGGAATCAATCGCCGCCGAGCGCCCCGCAGATCTGGACGCACTTGCCCAGATCCACGGGGTCGGCCCGGCGTTCCTGAAGCGCAACGGTGAGGATGTGCTGGAGCTCGTCGCCCGACAATGACCTGCTCCTTCAGGATCCTGAGCGCCGCTTGAGTCCGTCCGGCAGTACCGGGAACCACTGATAGCTGGACCCGTCAGGAAGCCTGAGGATGGTCGTCGTGATCGTCTTCATCTCCCCTCCGAACTTCCCGATGTAGCGGGCGTGCTCGACCTCGAAGTCGACCGTGTCGGGGTCGATGCCCTGCCCGCGCAGGAACTCCATGTACTCCCGTCTCACGGCATCCAGCGGGATGAGGCGCCTTTCCTCGTCGGGCACCGTCATGCTCCCCCCTCACGTGCGGCACGCATGTTCCTCATGTACTCGGCGACCATCGGGCCGATCCGCGGATCCACCGCTTCCTCCACGACTCGCGGCACGCGGCCCAGCTCGAATTCGCAGATGCACGCGAAGGACCACAGCCTGAAATCGGGTCCCTCCCGGTGCGGTGCGCCCGCCCAGAAACCACCAGGGAACACCCAGTCCCAGAGTTCCCTCGCCTCGGGATCCAGCTGATCAGGGTCAATCACTCGAACCACCTCCATCGATCCCGGCAGTAGCACCGTGCCTCGACCCGGAGGTCTCGGCCGGTTGCTGCGGCGTCACAGGGCCGGTTCCCTCAGCCGCTCTTGATGGACGCGCGCGAGGCTACTGCCCGCGCAGCAGTTGTCAAGACGTTGACGAGGGAACCGCGAGTGCGCCTCGCTCACCTCCGCTCCACCCGGATCGAGGCGAGCAGGCGAACGAGAACCAGAAGGACCCTCGCAGCTATCCAGACGAACCCGATCAGAACGACGGCGCCAAAGACGATCGGGACCACGACGAAGAGGAGCAGCAGGACGATGAAGAGAGCGACCACGCGACCGGCCTACCCCTCGCTGCGCGCCGGCTGCTTTTCCCGCTCCTTCCCCGGCGCGGGCTGGGTGGGTCGGTCGGGCCCGGGCGCCGGCGTGCGCTCTGGCTCCCGATCGGGAGTGGGCGCAGGCGAGCGCTCGGGCCGCTCGATCGGCTCGACGATGATCGTTCGGGACGGGCCGGGAAAGGTCATGGCACTCGATCGGTCGCTCGAGCGCCCCGCTTCCTGACAGCGTCGCGCCTGGGCCTCGTGATCGCCTGGGCGACGTGACCGGCCCTCCTCCCGAACACGGCTCGGACGCGGACCGTGGCCGCTTGCGGCGAGTCGCAGAGCGGCCGCTTCGTCTCCGCCAACTGCACCTTCGAGGTCCCCTTCGGGACCGGGCCGACGTCTTGCGCCAGACGACCGAGATCCCTGCCGGCCTGGCTGATGCCGACGATGCGGAGGTGGAGGTGCGGCAGGGCCCGCCTGGCACGGACGACCGCGTCGACCCTGCAGCTCGAGCGGTCCGCGAACACGCGCTCGACCCGAGCCGGTGCCTTGAAGTGCTCATCTCCCCAACCGAAGAGGATGCCCCCGGCGAGGGCGATCAGAATCCCGGCCCACATCCCGTACCAGAACAGGGCGGCGACTCCTCCGAGCGCCAGCAGGAAGAGCTCCCCGACCCCACCCAGGATCCGCCGGTAGCGCGGGACCTGCTCGCTCGGCGGGGGCAGGGGCGGCGGATAGGTGCCGTGGGAGATCTGCGATGGGTCGATTCCCGCTGCCAGGAGCTCGTTTTGCCACTGCTCCCATTCCGGCTCCAGCAGCGCGTCGACCGATTCCGGACCCAGCGCCCCTCCCTGTGCGCGGCAGTACTCGAGCAGCTCGCGGCTGTCGGCCAGCTCGAGCACGCCGGCTCGACAGGCGCGGGCCAGCCGCTCGACCTCGCGGCGCGATTCCGCGGGCCAATCGGCCCCGACGATCAAGGCGTGAGGCCTGGCCTGCTCGGCCCGGAAGCCGTCCAGGTGGAGCTCGATCCTGCCCTCGGCCTCAATGATGCCGGCCACCCCGATGAGCTGCATCCGCTCCGGGTCGTGTGGGTTCGCCAAGGCGTTCCGCCCCCAGTACTCGGCCTCGAGCTCCTCCGCGCTCGCGCGATTGACGTTGTACGCGTAGAGGCCGCAGGAGCACGCCCCAGCCGGCATCGGCTCGCCACGCGGATGGTGATCTGCGAGGCAACGCGCGGTCGTCCAGCGTCCGCCCAGCGCCCAGCTCGCCTGCTGCCAGTAGGCCGCGAGCCTTGGATGTCCGCCGGCACCCGACTGGATCATCCAGCCCCGCAGGCCGAGGAGCCTCCCGGCGAGAAGCGGCGTCTGCTCGTCGCGGCCGGGGCCATCCATCGTCAGTACTCCCGGCAGAGCACCTCTCCGACCGCGTGACTGGCGGTGTCGCGAGCCGTGATCAGCTCGATCTCGAACTCGAGCAGCGATCTGACCGGGTCCCGGGGTCGTCCGGAGAGACCCCGATGGCAGCATTTGCCTGCCTCCTCGAAGCGACCGAGCCGCCGCAGCGCGTCGGCCAAGGCGAGCTGGGAGGCGGGCAGCCCCTGGTTCGTGATCCCCTCGCCGGCCGCTTCGGCGCGCTGCCAGAAGTCGACGGCTTTCTCGAGGCACCGCCGGGTGGCATCCTCGAGTCCCTGGGATTGGAGGTCGCGCGCGGCGGCGAGCGCCGCCCAGCCGGCGACGGCGTGCTCGCCCGAAGGCCCCGCAACTCGCCCCAGCCAGGCGTCGATCGGCTGTGTCTCTCTAACGCTTTCTCCCACGCCCGATCAGTCGGCACCGGACCGCAGAGCTGACGCCGCTATCTTCATCGCGCCGGCGGCCCGCGCCGGATTGATCTAGGGAAGGAGTCGCCGCGAATTTTCGTGAGCTGAATGACGCCGAGCTGGCGAACCTCGCCCGGGACTCGGAGGAGAAGCTGATCGCCTACGTCGTCGCGGCGCGGCGCTCCGACCGCCTCGACGGGGCGATCCGCGCAGCCCAGATCCTCGCCTTCCGCTACCAGGAGCGGATTCGCGGCTTCGTCTTCACCCAGATCGGCAGCAGGGGACCACTCGTCGTGGACGAGATCGCCGAGCGGACGCTGGCCGATGCGATCGTTTCGATGGAGGGCTTCGCCGGATCGACGATCGGCGAGTTCCGCGCCTTCGTCTTTCGCATCGCTCGGCGCCGCATCGTCGACTACTTACGCAAGGGCCGGGTGGAGGAGGAGCCACTCGAGATCGACTGGGGCGAGGGAGCCCAGGAGCGCAAGGAGATCGGGACCGCCGATCCGATCGAGGCGGTCGACCGCGGCGACGTCTTCAACCAGGCGTTCTCAGAGCTGAACGACGCGCACAAGCTCGTCATCTGTCTGGTGCGCTTCTACGACCTGCCGCACAGGCAGGTGGCCGAGCAGGTCAACCGTCACTTCGGGGATCAATTGAACGACCCCATGAGCGAGCAGAATGTCAACCAGATCAACAGCCGCTTCGACAAGAGGCTGGACGGGCTTCTGGACGAGGCTGATGATCCACCGCCACCGGATGACGATGACTGACGTCGACCGGCTCCTACGCGAGTACATAGAGCGCTTCGAGTCGGGAGGGTCGTCCGATCCGGGCGACCTGCTCGAGCAGGTCGAGGGCAGCGAGCGGGAGAAGCTCACCGTGCTGATCCAGGGCTACCTCGAGCACTCGGCCCCGGCACAGGATTGGGACGCGGAGGGCTTCGAAGGCTCGGTCGCAGAGCGGGCGGCGGCCCGGGTGGCCGAGACCTGGACGGAGGCGGCCGGCGAGCTGCCGCTGGAGCTCGTCCGGTTGCGCAACCGGAGGGAGATCACACGCTCCGAGCTGGTCACGAGGCTCGCCGAGCGCCTCGGCGTTTCCGGCGCCCGCGAGCGGGTCGCCTCCTACTACCACCAGCTCGAGCGCGGACTGCTGCCGGCGCAGGGAGTCTCCTCCAGGGTCTGGGACGCGCTCGCCCAGCTGCTGGAGACGAGCGCGGATGCGCTGCGAAGGGCGGGGGCCTCGGTGCGACCGACTTCCGCCGGGGGCTCGGCCGCCGCCTACGCCAGGACGGCGCCACCACCGCCCGAGGAATACGCGGGCGAACAGCAGGCCGACGAGGGGATGGCATCGCCGCCGGAGCCCGAGTCGAGGGAGGCCGCCGAGGTGGACCGACTCTTCACCGGCGGCTAAGCTCGGCGCGAGTTGGAGGAGATCGAGCAGCGAGCCGAATCGGTGCTGGCGGACGTGCCGGACTGGCTTTGGAACGGCGACGAGCTGCCGGTACCGGTGGACGACATCGCCGACAGCTGCTTCGCCCTGCTGATCCGCGAGGTCGAGGACATGAGCTCCGCCCCCGGCGCCCCGCCGCTCGAGCCAGGGCAGTCCATCTCCGGCCTGCTGCTCGCCGGGCCCGGCGAGATCTGGGTGAACGCCGCGGAGGCACGCCAGTGGCCTGGGCGACGCCGCTTCACGGTCGGCCACGAGCTCGGCCACTGGGTGATGCACCGCGGCGCTGGCCAGCAATCTCTCTTCTGTCGCCACGCGTCGATCGAGGAGGGCGAGGAGCCGTCTCAAAAACCGCCCGAGCGCGAGCAGGAGGCCAATGCGTTCGCCGCCGCCCTCACCATGCCGGCCCACCTGATCCGCGAGCACTACGAGCGCCTCCGCCACGAGCCCGACTGCCACGCCCGCCTCTGCAAGCTCTTCAACTCGTCAGGAGCGGCGATGGGGCACCGGCTTCATGCGGTGATCTGATCCTCCAAACAGCGAACGACCCGCCGAAGCGGGCCGTTCGGGGTGAAGCCGGGACCGAAGCCCCGGCGCACGGTTGAGGTCATCAAGTCTAGGCGCGGAGGGCGCCGGACTCGAACCGGAACCGACCCCTTCGGGCCGGTCGCAACGACCCTCAACCGTGCATGCCGCCTTGGCATCTCACCCTCCGCGCACCGACATGAATGGCGGAATCGACTTGCCCGTCGCGCGCACGGCGTGCCAACTTCGCGCCAGATCGACTACGACAAGTTCAAGAACGCTGTGCGCTAGTGGCCGGCCCGCGGCAATGGCGCGAGGCAGCTTGTGTCAGGTCTGACCGCCAATCGAGACCTATTTATCGATGGCCGATTCGGCGACAACCCAACTTCCCCGGAAGTTCAGCCCCAGCGCCCTCGGCATGTACGAGGAATGCCCGAAGCAGTTCGAATTCGCCTATCTGCTGCGGCCGGAGGTGGAGGAAGCACTCTCACCCCACCTGGTCGTCGGGAACGCGGTGCACGAGGCCCTCGCCTTCCTCTACCGGCTCCCGGTCGAGGAGCGAAGCGAGTCAGCCCTGCACCAGGCACTCCGCCACCACTGGGCCCGCATCCCAGACCGCGGTCAGGCCTTCCTCACCGAGAGCGAGGAGCGCGAGTGGGGACTGCGAACGCTGCGGTCGTTGAGTGACTACGCATCGCGCTACGACCTCGCGATCCGACCGCTCCTCGTCGAGGACTGGATCCAGGCGCGCCTGCCGAATGGCCGCGTCGTCTGCGGCAGGACCGACCGCGTGGACCGCTCTGTCGGAGACCGGCCGGGAATCGAGGTCATCGACTACAAGACCGGCCGCTGCTGGATCGGCGACGAAGACCTCGCCGGCCTGATCAGCGCGCGGCTGTACGCCCTGGCCGCGACACGGACTCTGCACGAACCCGTTGTGAAGGTTCGCTTCGTCTACGTCACCGAGGGCATCCAGCGGACTTGGAGCCCTGATGGCGATGACCTCGCCGCGATCGAGTCCGAGCTTGTCGAGCTGACGGATCGCGTCTCGAGCGATGAGGTCTTCGAGGCCCGCCCCGATCCGATGCGATGCCGTTGGTGCAGCTACGCCTCACTCTGTCCCGCGCGCGACGAGATGTCATTGGAGGATCTCCGTGATGCCGCCACTGCGGTGTTCTAGGGGAAGGGGTATCCCGTTAGCTGCCGCTGGATGCGCTCGGCAACACGCCTGCTTTCACGCGAGAGCAGTAGCCGCGCCGGAGACTGGGTTGCATGAAAAGGTGAAGCGGCTGACGCATCGTTAGAAACCATCGCGGAGGCGCGCTGGGGGCGGCTCGGGTCCTTGTGTGTCAGGATCAGTGCGTGGCGGATAAATCGGTCGCGGACCAACTCCGCAGGCTCGGCGTGAAGGGTGTCCTGGTGCAGATGGCCGAGCGCGGCCAGCTCCTCGCCCTGAAGTGCGAGATGCCGCAGTGCTACCACCACAGCGCCGTCGCGACCGGATCGAACGCGCCGCGCTGATTGACGAGGGCAACCCAGGGCGTAAGCACAAGTCGGTGCTGCGACAGTGATGGCGGCAGTGCCACTGCGGCGGCGATGACCCCGCTCTTGCCGGTCCCAGTCGGCATCGTGATCAGGGCGGATTCCTCGCGCTCCCCCGAGTCGAGGTACTCGCTGATTGTCCGAACCGCCTCGCGCTGGTGGTCCCAGAGAGCGGTCGGCAGGCGAAGGGTCCTGGGCACGATCCGACTCTAACCCGGACTCCGGCCTGTCAGTTCGGGGTGTCTCGGCTACGCCACTGGGGTCAGGTGCGACTCCCACCGATGTAACGCTGTGCAGCCGCGATCGGACTTCGCCCTATCGCCCATGCTCGATCACCTTTCGGTTTCCGACACCGAATTCGGCGGATTTGGAGCCCTTGCACACTCGACTCAGGCACGAATTCCACTCTCGCGAGTCAGTAGCAGGGGACTCTTCGCGAGAAATTGGACCCACCAACAGAACCACTCGAAAAATCTGGTCTTCGGAGGACAATCCCAAAAAGGACGGATTACCAGCCGAATTCCGTGATTCTCGAAGCGCGCCCCGACAGGATTCGAACCTGTGACCTTCGGTTTCGTAGACCGACGATCAGCGCACCGCTGTGGGTCCTCCGGCTGGCCCAGGGCGAGATCAACGAGCCCTACCATCCCGCGCCCCATGCCCCGCCGCTCCGACCTCCGCAACGTCGCGATCATCGCTCACGTCGACCACGGCAAGACGACGCTCGTGGACGCCATGCTCTGGCAGTCCGGGGCGTTTCGGTCCGGGCAGGACGTCGTCGAGCGGGTCATGGACTCCACGGATCTCGAGCGGGAGAAGGGGATCACGATCCTCGCTAAGAACACCTCGGTTCGGTTCGGGGAGACCAAGCTCAACATCATCGACACGCCCGGGCATGCGGACTTCGGTGGGGAGGTTGAGCGCGGGCTGACGATGGTGGATGGGGTGCTGCTCCTCGTCGACGCGTCCGAGGGGCCCCTCCCCCAGACCCGCTTCGTGCTCCGCAAGGCACTCGAGGCTCGGCTGCCCGTGATCCTGGTGGTCAACAAGGTCGATCGGCCCGATGCTCGAATCGGCGAGGTCGTCGATGAGGTCTATGAGCTCTTTCTCGACCTCGATGCCGATGAGTCGCAGATCGACTTTCCGATCGTCTACACGAACGCCCGGGCCGGCTGGGCCTCGCTGGAGGAGGGCACAGAAGGCACCGACCTCTCCCCCCTCCTCGACCTGGTGCTCGAGCGGATCCCGGCGCCCGAGTACGAGGAGGGCGCGCCGCTGCAGGCGCACGTCACCAACCTGGACGCGTCCCCGTATGTAGGGCGGCTCGCGCTCTGCCGGGTGCGGAATGGGACGATCCGCGACGGACAGCGGATCGCCTGGTGCCGGGCGAACGGTGAGATCGAGCCACGCGACGGTCAGCAACCTCTACGTGACCGAGGCGCTCGACCGGGTCGAGGCCGCCGAGGCCGGGCCCGGCGAGATCATCGCCGTCGCCGGGTTGCCCGACGTGACGATCGGGGAGACGCTCGCCGATCCCGAGGACCCGCGGCCGCTGCCGGTGATCACGGTCGACGAGCCCTCGCTCTCGATCACGGTCGGGATCAACACCTCGCCGCTGGCGGGCAGGGAGGGATCGCGCCTGACGGCGCGGCAGATCCGCGACCGCCTCGACCAGGAGCTGGTCGGGAACGTCTCGATCCGCGTCCGCGACACCGAGCGGCCCGAGGTCTGGGAAGTGGAAGGCCGCGGCGAGCTGCAGCTGGTCGTGCTGCTGGAGCTGATGCGGCGCGAGGGGTTCGAGCTGACCGCCGGCCAGCCGCAGGTGCTGACCCGCGAGGTCGACGGCAAGCTCTGCGAGCCGGTCGAGCTCCTCTCGATCGACGTGCCCGAGGACTTCGTCGGCGTCGTTACCCAGGCGCTCGCCGTGCGCAAGGGGCGGATGGAGCAGATGATCAACCACTCGACCGGCTGGGTTCGGCTCGAGTTCCTGGTGCCGGCGCGCGGGCTGATCGGCTTCCGAACGGAGTTCCTGACCGAGACCCGCGGCACCGGGCTGATGCACCACGTCTTCGACCGCTGGGAGCCCTGGGCCGGCGACCTGCGGATGCGGCCGACCGGCTCGCTGGTCGCCGACCGCCAGGGGAAGACCGCCGCCTTCGCGCTCTTCGGCCTGCAGGAGCGCGGCATGCTCTTCGTCGGCCCGGGCGAGGACGTCTACGAGGGAATGATCGTCGGCGAGAACTCGCGCGCCGAGGACATCGACGTCAACGCGATCAAGGAGAAGCAGCAGACCAACGTCCGGGCGGCGGCGGCCGACGAGATGGTCAAGCTGGTGCCGGCCAAGCGCCTCTCGCTCGAGGAGGCGGTCGAGTTCATCCGCGCGGACGAGTGCGTCGAGATCACGCCCGAGTCGGTGCGGCCGCGGAAGGCGCTGCTCGAGCGCACCGGCCGGGTGAAGGCGGCCCGCCAGGCCGCGCGGGTCGGCTGAGCAGCCTCTCAGGGGTCTGCAGCAAACAGCCGCCACTCGTCGGGGATGCCCTTGAGCTCGTGCGCGCCGCGCTCCTCGAACGGAATCCCGGATCCGGCGACGAGATCCTTGACGGTGCTGGTGACGAGCACCTCCCCCGGCCCGGCCAAGGCCCCGACGCGCGCGGCGATGTGGACCGCGATGCCGCCGACGTCATCGTCCATCACCTCGACCTCGCCCGAGTGGAGCCCGATGCGCACCTCCAGCCCTATCGAGCGGGCCGTCTCGGCGATCGCGGCCCCGCAGCGAATCGCCCGTGCAGGGCCGTCGAAGGTGGCGAGGCAGCCGTCGCCGAGGGTCTTCACCTCCCGTCCCCTGAACCGTTCGAGCTCCTGCCGCACCTCGCCTTGATGCCTCGCGAGCTGCTCGCGCCAGCGCGCATCCCCGAGCTCCGCCGCGCGCGCGGTCGAGCCGCAGATGTCCGTGAACATCACCGTGGCGAGCACGCGGTCGGGCTCGGACACCGACCGCGCGCCGGTCAGAAACTCCTCGATCTCGCCGACCACGGCCTCCGCGTCGCCCGCCCAGGGCAGATGGTCGATCCCCCGCAGCTCCACGTACCGGGCTCCCGGGATCTGCTCGGCGAGCTCCTCGCCGGCGCGGCGATAGACGACCCGGTCTCGGTGCCGGTGGATGACCAGCGTCGGGACGTGAATCGTCGGCAGGATCTCTCGGACATCGATGTCGAGGAACATCTCGAAGATCTGCTGGACCATCGCCGGACTCGCGGAGGAGCGCTCCATACGGGCGGTGAACTCGACGGCCTCGGGATTGCCCGCGAAGCTCGGAGCGAAGAGCTCGACCATCCCCTCCGCGTCCTGACCCCAGTAGGGGGCGATGAACTCGGCGGCGGACTCGCGAAGTGCCTCGGCGGGCGAGGCCCAGGGGTAGTCGGGCGCCTCGGTGGTGCGCCCCATCGCTCCGTGGAGCACCAGTGCCGACACCCGTTCGGGGTGGGTGGCGGCGAACAGCACGCTCATCGGCCCGCCCTCGGAGATCCCGAAGAGGGCCGCGCGCTCGGAGCCGGCGGCGTCCATCACCGCCCGGACGTCGTCGATCCGCTGCTCGAGAGTCGGCACCTCCGTGACCGGGTCGGACAACCCGTTGCCCCGCTTGTCGAAGGTGATCAGGCGCGAGAACGAGCTGAGCCGCTCGAAGAAGTGAGCCATCGGGGGGGACTCCCACTGGAGCTCGAGGTGGGTCGAAAAGCCGAGCACGAGGATCAGGTCGATCGGCCCATCGCCAACGACCTGATAGGCGATCGAGGCGTCGCCGGACTTGGCGTACCGGGTCTGAGGAGAGGTCAGCGCAATCCTGAGCCGAATCGTATCCCGGCCCCAACGAACAGATTCGAAACCGGGCCCGA
>CAVUGA010000015.1:0-39537 GCA_963740685.1 uncultured Solirubrobacterales bacterium | reverse complement strand
CCAGGCCGCGCCGCTGCGCCTCATGGACCAGGGCGTCCGGCGGGTAGAAGCCCATCGGCTGCTCGTTGAGAAGAGCGCAGAGCAGCTCGGGTCCGTAGTGGACACGCAGCCACATCGACTGGTAGGCGAGCAGGCCGAAGGCGGCGGAGTGCGACTTGGGGAAGCCGAAGCCGGAGAAGCCCTCGATCTGGCCGAAGACCCTCTCCGCCACCTCGCGGGAGACCCCGCGGCGGATCGCGCCGTCGATGAACCGCTCGCGGTAGCGCTCCACCGCGGCCTGAGAGCGCTTGCGGCTCATCGCCCGCCGCAACCCCTCAGCCTCGCCGACCGAGAATCCAGCCAGCGCCATCGACACCTCGAGCACCTGATCCTGGAAGACGATCGCGCCGAGGGTGTCGCGCAGCACCGGCTCGAGCGAGGGATGCTCGTACGGAACCTCATAGGAGGGATCCGCGCGCAGGGCCTTTCGCCGCTCGATGTAGGGATGGACGGCGCCGCCCTGGATCGGACCCGGACGCACCAGGGCGACCTGCACCGTCAGGTCGTCGAGATCCCGAGGGAGGGTGCGCGGGAGCATCTGCATCTGCGCTCGGCTCTCGATCTGGAAGACGCCGGTGGTCTCAGCGCGCTGGATCGCGCTCCAGACCTCCTCATCGTCGAGTGGAACGTGGGAGAGGTCGATCCGCTCCCCGCGCGTGCGCGCGATCTCGTCGACGCAGCGCTCGACCGCGGAGAGCATCCCGAGCCCCAGCAGATCGATCTTCAAGAAGCCCGCATCCGCGCATGAATCCTTGTCCCACTGGACGATCTGGCGCCCCTCCATCGCCGCCGGCTGCACGGGGCAGAGCTCGATCAGCGGCGTGGTCGAGATCACCATGCCGCCGGGGTGCTGGGAGATGTGGCGGGGGAGGCCCGCGATCTCCGGCAGCAGCTCGGCGAGCGCCCGCCAGCGGGGGGAACGGGCGCGCAGCTTGCCCAGGGTCTCCTCCATTCGTGCCCAGGCATCGCGGCTCGCCTCATAGACGTCCACGGCCCGGGCGAAGCGCTCGACCTCTCCGAGGGGAAGCCCCAGCGCCTTGCCGAGGTCGCGGATCGCTCCGCGCGCCTGATAGGTGGCGAAGGAGGCGACCAGCGCGGATCGCTCCGACCCGTAGCGCTCGTGCACCCGAGGAATCAGCTTCTCGCGGATGTCCCGGGGGAAGTCGAGGTCGATGTCCGGAACCTCGGTCAGCTCCTCGTTCAGGAAGCGCCCCAGGAAGAGGTCGTTCTTCACCGGGTCGATGTGGGAGAGGCCGGTCAGGTAGCAGACCAGCGAGCTGACGCTGGAGCCCCGGCCGCGCCCCGGCGGCAGCAGCCGTCGCACGGAGTCCGGACCGCGCACCTCGGCAGCCACCTCGCGGGCCAGCTCCAGCATGTCCTGGTGGAGCAGGAAGAAGCCCGAGAGGCGCAGCTCCCTGATCAGGGCCAGCTCCTCGTCGAGCCGCCGCTCGGCCTCGGCACGATGCGGGGTCCCCTCGTAGCGGTGGGCCAGGCGCAGGCGACAGAGCTCGGCGAGGCGGCGATCGGCGCCTTCGTCCTCCGCGCCGGGATAGCTGTAGCCGATCTCCCTGGTCAGGTCGAAGCGCAGGCGCTCGGAGAGCCTCGCCGTCTCGGCGACGGCCTCCGGGTGATCGCGGAAGCGGGTAGCCGCTCGATCTTCCGAGAGGAGGGCGGAGGTGGAGTTGCCGCGGCGCAACGCCTCGGTCTCGTCCAGGGTCGCTCCCAGCCGCACCGCCACCATTGCGTCCTGGAGCGGGAGGCGGGAGCGCTCATGGGCGTGGGCATCACCGGTCGCCACCGCCGGGACGCCGAGTCGCTCCGCCAGCGAGGTCAACCAGCGGTTGCGCGAGCGGTCATGGCGCCAGAGCGGCCGCTGCAGCTCGATACGGAAATGGCTTGGACCGAAAGCCCGCAGCAGCCGCTGGGCGAGGTGGGCGGCGCCGGCCGGGTCGCCCCGCTCCCAGCTGCCCGCCACCGCTCCGTCGCGGGCGCAGCCCGAGAGGCAGACCAGCCCCTCGGTATGGCGCTCGAGCTCGTCGATCGCGATCGAGGGGGGCAGCGCCTCTCGCATGCCGGGTCCCTCCCGTGTACCGCGGTGAGCCTCGGTGATCAGCCGGCAGAGGCTGGCCCAGCCGCTCGCGTCCTCGACCAGGAGGGTGACGTGGACCGGGCGCGGCATCCGCCTCGGCACCTCCACGGTCAGCTCGCAGCCGATGATCGGGCGGACGCCGACCCCCTTGCAGGCGTGAGCGAACTCCATCGCCCCGCAGACGTTGTCGTGGTCGGTCAGCGCCAGTGCCTCGTGGCCGAGCTCGGCCGCGGTTGCCGCCAGCTCGGCCGGGTCGGAGGCGCCGTCCAGGAAGGAGTAGGCGCTGTGGCAATGCAGCTCCGCGTACATCAGTCCCGCTGGCGGAACCAGCGGCCCGAGTTGGGCTCGCAGAAGACGACGACGTCGCTGCCGTCCTCCAGCACCAGCTCGAAGTAGCGCCTTTGCAGGGGTTTCTTGGTCCACCAGCCATCCTCGACCAGCCACTCCTCGCGTATCGACTCGACCGCCAGCCGGCCGACCGCGCGCGGGATCCCGTCGGCGTCCGCCTGGACCGGCACCGGCCAGGGCTTGTTGACGCGCCCCGGTCTCAGGTCGGTTCCTCAGGGAAGGGCATGAGCACCTCCCGGCGCTCCGGCACCCGCGACTCCGGATCGACCTCGAGCACCCTCATCAGCGAGTCGGCGCCGGCGACGGAGCGGGTCTGGCGGACCGCTTCGGAGATGCGCTCGCGCCGCTCCTGATCGGGGCCCGACAGGGAGAGCTGCTCGCCGGTCTCGGGCCCGAGCGCGACCGCCTCCAGCCGAAGCGTCGCCGCCGGGGCCGGGAGCAGGGTGAGGTGGGGGAGGAGGGCGTCGGCGAGCCGGGACCGGTCCGCGCCGGCGCGCCGCAGCGCGACCTGGCGCCGCCAGCCCCCGCCGGCCGCGAGCCGGGCTGAGAGGCGCAGCGTCCGGAGCATCCTGCCGCGCCGCGCGCCATGAGCGAGCAGCCGGGAGATCAGCAGCTCCAGCGCCCTCTCCAGCTGCCGGCCTGAGACGGCCTCGGGCAGCTCGAGCTCGACCGCGATCGCCTCGCGCACCGGCCTCGGGCGCAGCGGATCGTCCTCGCCGCGCGCCAGCCTGTGCGCGCGCAGGCCCAGCCGTCCGAAGCGATCGGCGACCGCGTCGCGCGGCAGCCCCGCGAGCCGGCCGAGGGTGGAGATCCCGAGCCGCTCGAGCTCGTTGGGGAGGTCGTCCGCCTCCTCATCGCGGCCAAGGCGGCCGCAGAGCAGCGAGACGGGCAAGGGCTCGAGGAAGTCCGCGGCGCCTCCATCGGGAACGATGCCGCTCGAGCCCGCCGCCACATACGCGCAGAAGCGGCCGGGGCCTGCGCCAAGGCGGACTTTGCCGAGCTGCTGACGGACGCGCTTCAGCACGCCCTCTACCCCTCCCCAGAGGGGACTCAGGCCGCCCGCCTCGAAGAACGCCTCGCCGGCGCGGGCGGACTCGACCTGCGCCCCGATCCCCTCCAGCCGCCGCAGCGCCTCCTCCCAGGAGCGCTCGGCGCGCTCTGGATCCGGTGGGATCAGGGCGAGCTCGGGGCAGCGCGAGAGCGCCTCGCCCATCCTCATCCCCGCCCGCAGCCCGAAGCGCTCCGCCGGCTCGGAGACCTCGCCGATCAGCTGCGCGGCGCCGGGCTCGGGGGCCAGTGCGGCCGGGCGCGCCAGGGTCCCGCGACTTCCGGTGGTTGCTGCGATCAGCCGGAAACGGGGGACCAGGGCGCATGCGACGGGCATCGAACGTATGTTCGTATACCCGCGCTCAAAGGTCAAGGAAAGAGCGGAGTACTCTCCGACGGATGTCGAAGCGAGAGCCGACCACGGAAGAGCTTCGCCGCCTCCAGCACGACCGGGCTACCGAGGAGCACGAGGCGATCCCCAACTCGCTCACCCCGGACGAGGAGCGCCAGCATCGCCGGCGGGCCGAGAAGTCCGCCTACCTGGAGCGGATGCTGGCCAAACGCGAGCGCTCGGAGCGAGACGACGACCGCTAGGGCGATCGCGGCGATGGCGGCGCTGTGCGTCGCCGTGCTGCCAGGCTGCGGGTCATCCTCGGACAAGACCAGCAGCAGCGTGGCGGGCAACGCCGATGCCGAGGCGGTCCAGGTGATCAAGAGCTGGGCCGACGAGCTGCGCTCCGGCGACATCCCGGCGGCGAGCGACCGGTTCGCGATTCCCACCGTGGTCCAGAACGGGACCGCGCCCCTGCGCCTCACGAACCGCGGGCAGGTGGAGCTCTTCAATCAGTCTCTGCCATGCGGGGCGAAGCTGACTGCGGCGACCTCCTCCGGCAAGTACACGATCGCGACCTTCGTGCTGACCGAGCGCCCGGGTCCGGGCCAGTGCGGCAACGGGGTCGGGGAGGCTGCCAAGACAGCCTTCGTGATCCAGGACGGGCACATCACCGAGTGGCGGCGTGTCGTCGATACGGAGCCGACCGGGCCGACGAGCACGGCGCCCGTCATCTGATCCGCTCGATCACCGCGTCAGTGAACTCCGTGGTGCCGGCGTGGCCCTTCAGGTCCGGAGTGCGGATGCCGGCCGCCGCCGTCTCCAGCACGCCCTCGTAGACGGCGCGCGAGGCCTCGTGGGCGCCGCCGACACCCGCCACGCCGGCGTAGTGGAGGACCGCGGCCGCGGCCAGGATCATCCCCATCGGATTGGCGATGTCCTTCCCCTCCAGGGCCGGGGCGGTCCCGTGGGGCGCCTCGCTCATCGCCACGCGCACCCGCAGGTCGTCGTCCAGTGCGAGCAGGACCGACTCGGCGCCCGCGATCGATCCGTACAGCGGCAGGACCAGGTCGGAGAGCAGGTCGCCGTCGCGGTTGAGGCTGGGGATCACCAGCGGTGCGTCGGCGCGGCCGGTGAGCAGCCCGGCGTAGGTGGCGTCGATCAGCAGGGGCTCATAGGCGACCTCCGGGTGGCGCTCGGCCGCCGTGTCCATCTCCTCCTTCAGCATGCCCTCGTAGACCGGGCTGACGGTCCACTTCGGCCCGCCGTAGACCCGGCCGTCGATCTCCTCGGCGGTCAGGAAGGCATACTCGGCCACGGCGCGGCAGTTCGAGCGATGGATCACCTCGGTGCGCTGTGCGACCTCATCGCCGTTCTCGGGGCGGCGGGACTCATCGGCGCCATAGGCGTCCTCCACCGCCATCCGGACCACCGAGATCGGGTGATGGATCCCGGCGACCGGGCTGACGCCGGGGATGCGGCGTCCGGTCCGGACGATCACCTTGCCGTCGACCGCCTCGCGGATCAGGCGGTTGGGGCTGCCGACGTCGTCGGCGCCCTCCGGCGTGATCGTCGCAGCCTTGATCCCGAAGCCGGCCTCCGCCATCGCCTCTGCCGCCTCGGTGCAGATCCCGTTCTTGGTCCGGCGGCGGCTCTCGAGCGACAGATCGAAGCGCTGAAGCTGCACCTCCAGGCCGATCACGTCCGGGTCGATCACCCGTAGCGCCTGGTCGAGCAGCTCCTGCCCGGTCTGATCGCCCTCGAGCACGACTATGTTCAGCCCGGCCATCCGACTGCGAGGCTATACGCATGAATGAGAGCTGCACCTGGTGTGGAGCGGAGGTCGAGCCCGACGACGGCTTTCGCGCCTACGAACCGGCCGGAGAGCGGAGGGCAGTGTTCTGCCGGCTCGAGCACCTCATCCCCTGGTCGCTGCAGGGCGCGCACTGGGACGCGGGGGAGTTGAGCGAGCCGCCATCGCTCGACGAGGGCGCCACCAACTGCTCCCACTGCGACGCCGAGCTCACGGACGCACACGTCCTGCTCGTCCGCCACCGCGGCGAGCACCGGGTCGTGGACGCCTTCTGCTCGGTCGATCACATGACCGAGTGGGCGAAGGCCGGAGGCCGTTGGCGGTGAATTCGGATTTTGCGTTGATCCGGGAACGGGGCGAATCAGCCGATCGCCGCAAAACGCGGGATCTCGCGTTTTCACCCCATTGACGTCGCTGTTGCAGACGCTAGGGTGCTCGCACTTGAACAAGACAGGTTGATCGAAAGGTCAATCAGGTCAGTTCAAACAGAGACGGCCCGGGAAACCGGGCCGTTTCGCTTTGTGCTGCCGGGGATGGCCTTTTCCGCAGATTGCGAAACCGTCCGTTTACAGACCCTTGACTTCGCTGTTGCGAGGCGTAGGGTGCTCCTTAACGGAACAAGGGAAACCTTGTTCTTAGAGAAGGCCCGGGAAACCGGGCCTTCTCGCTATTTCCGGGGCGTCTTCTTCGACGCGGGCTTCTGCACCGCGCGCTTTTTCGGCGGAGGCGGAGGCTCCGAGAACGCCAGGATCAGCGGCGCCACCAGGTTCGGCTTCTCGACGTTCGGGGAGTGGCCCGCGCCCGGGATCAGGTGCGTCTGCGCGCCGGGCACCTGCCGGTAGCGGGCGATCGCGGCCTGGGGATCGTAGATCTGATCCTCGGCTCCGAAGATGACGAGCAGCGGGACGTGCAGCGCCTCGAGGCGCTTGTCGAGGGGGCTCTCGTCCACGTAGTCCTGCTCAGCGTCGACGGTCTCCTTGAGCGAGGTGTAGGTCATCGCGCGCAGATCGTCGACCGGCTGGTCGGGATTGTCGAAGCCGCTCGAGATGTTGTAGCCCGGCGCGAACGCCTGGTCGTACTCGCCGCGGACCATGGACGCCGGCGCGACCTGCACCAGGCGGGCCACCGCCTGTCCGATCACAGGCCACATGCTGAGGTGCTCGCCGAGCGATTCGTGCTCGAAGCCGTCGTCGGGCGACTGGTCGACGATCACGATCCTGGACGCGAGCTGAGGGCTCTGCTCGGCGACCGCGACCGCGACGCTCCCGCCGAGCGAGTGGCCAACCACCGTTGCGCCGACCACGTGCAGCTTCGCGAGCGCCTCGGCGACGGCGCTCGCCTGGTCGTCCATCGAGTACCCGGATCCCGGCTTGTCTGACCCGCCCATGCCGAGAAGGTCGATGCGGATGACTCGGTGGTCCTGCTCCAGCAGCGGAGCGAGGTTGTCCCACCAGTCCATCGAGCAGGTCGCGCAGTGGAGCAGGACGATCGGACTCCCCTGGGGGTCGCCCTGGTCGAGCACCTGGAGCGTGCCGCTCGAGGTGTCCACAAGGCGTGCTCCCTCGTCCCGCACGTGGGCGGCCTTGGTCTCGTTGGAGACGACCAGGGCGTTGAGCAGCAGGAGGACGATGAGCCCGCCGACGATCCCCAGGGTGATCTTGAGCCAGCGGCTCACAGGCCGAGCTCGTCCGAGCGCTCGGCCAGCGCACCGATGATCAGCGCGATGTGCTCGTCCTGATCGACGCCGAGCTCATCGATCCCCTTCTGGACCTCGTCGCGATTGACGGCTGCCGCAAACGACGGCTGCTTCAGCTTCTTCTTGACTGACTTCGGCTTCATGCCCTCGATGCCGGTGGGGCGCACCAGGGCGCAGGCGGCGACGAACCCGGAGAGCTCGTCGACCGCGTAGAGCGTCTTCGCCATTCGGGTCTCGCGCGGAACGCCCATGAAGTCCGCGTGCCCGGCGACGGCGTCGATCACGTCCTGCGGGTAGCCACGCTCCTCCAGCTCCTTGATCGCGTAACGCGGGTGACCGGTGTCGAGGTCCGGATAGCGCTCGTAATCGAGGTCGTGGACCAGACCGGTGACCGCGTAGAGCTCCTCGTCCTCGTCCCATTTGCGGGCATATGCGCGCATCGCCGCCTCGACTCCGAGCAGGTGCTTTCGCAGCGAATCGGACTCGATCCACTCGGTGACGAGCTGCCATGCATCCTCTCTTGAGACGTCCGCCATGCGGCTGGCTACTCTAGGCGCCCATGGAGAAATTCATCATTCAGGGCGGCGTCCCGCTCTCGGGAGAGATCGTGGCGGCCGGCAACAAGAACGCCGCGCTTCCGATCCTCGCCGCCTGCCTGCTCACCGACGAGGAGCTGGTCGTCCGCAACGTGCCGCGGATTCGGGATGTCGAGTCGATGCTCGGGCTGCTCGAGCGACTCGGCGTCAAGGTCGCCTGGACCGGTGAGAACGAGGTCCGGCTGCAAGCCGACAACATCGCCGTCACCGAGGTCGACGAGGGGCTCGCCAATCGGATTCGCGCCTCCTTCCTGGTCGCCGGGCCGCTGCTCGCCCGCTGTGGCGAGGTCAGGATGCCGCCACCCGGCGGGGACACGATCGGCCGCCGCCGTCTGGACGCCCACCTCGACGCCTTCCGCGACCTGGGGGCTAAGGTCGAGGGAGACCAATGGATCGAGCTCTCGGCTCCGCCGGACGGTCTGAGGCCCAAGCGGATCTTCATGGACGAGCCCTCGGTGATGGGCACCGAGAACGCCCTGCTGGCCGCCGCTCTGACCGAGGGCCCGACCACGATCGCCAACGCCGCCTCCGAGCCTCATGTCCAGGATCTCGCCCGCCTGCTCAGCAAGATGGGGGCGGAGGTCGACGGGATCGGCTCCAACGTGATGACCGTCCACGGCGGCGACAAGCTGTCCGGCGCCGAGCACGACGTCTGTCCCGACCACATCGAGATCGCCAGCTTCATGGCTCTGGCGGCCGCGACGAGCGGAGAGCTGCGCATCCGCGAGGTCGTGGAGGAGGACCTGGAGGGAATCCGTCGTCACTTCCGGCGACTGGGGCTCCAGACGATGCTCGAGGGAGGGGACCTCCTGGTGCCGCCCAACCAGCCGCTCACCATCCGTGACGACCAGGGCGACGCGATCCCGAAGATCGACGACGGCCCCTGGCCCGCCTTCCCGGCGGACCTCACCTCGATCGCCCTCGCCCTCGCCACGCAGGCGGACGGCACGATCGTGATCCACGAGAAGATGTTCGAGAACCGGCTGTTCTTCGTCGACAAGCTCGTCGCGATGGGCGCTCGGATCCACCTCAGCGACCCCCACCGGGCGGTCGTCAGTGGTCCGAGCCGTCTTCACGGCGCGCGACTGGAGAGTCCCGACATCCGCGCCGGCATGGCGATGCTCATCGCGGCACTGGCCGCGCAGGGCACTTCGGAGATCGGCAACGTCGCGCAGATCGACCGCGGCTACGAGCGGATCGACGTGCGGCTGCGCGATCTGGGCGCCCGCATCGAGCGGGTCGCCTCAGAGCGCGTTCCGGCTTAGATCAGACCGAATAGGCGTTGTGGAGCTCGGTGAACTTCGGCTCCGGAGGCGCGTCCGGTGCGTCGTCGCCGAGCGCCTCGGCGATTCCCGGCCCGAGCCGCGACTCAGCGAACGCGCCGAACGCATCCGCCGACTCCCAGATGTCGAGGACCTTCAGCGTGTCGCCGTCGAAACGAGCGCTGTGGGCGATCAGCCCGTCGGGTGGATCTCCCTTGGGATTGAGCGCCGCGTCGACGGCGTCGTACTGGTCCGGGGTCACCTGCATCTCCATCTCCATGAAAACTGCCATTTCTTCTCCTCCTTGAGTCGGGGTAGCGGGTCGGTCCTGGTCAAGCCTGCCGCAGCTCGTAAGTCTCGAGAATCTCGGGCTCCCCAGCCTGCGGCGCGTCCGGGTTCACCTCGGCGATCGCCGGGATCAGCTTGTCCTGGACGAAGCTCTGGAAGGCCCCGGCCGATTCCCAGACGTCGATCGACTTCATCTTGCCTCCCCCCAAATCAACGGCGGCGTGCAGGATCGCGCCCTCAGGCGTACCCTCGCCGAGCTTCTCGTTCACCTGGTCGTACTCCTCTGGTGTCGCCTCGAACTCCTGGATCACAACTACGGCCATCTTTCCTCCTCAGCTCGGGTGGCGGACTGATCCTATTCCCACGAACCTTGCAGCCTGTTAAAGGCCGGGAAGCGATGATGGGCGGACGATGATCCACCCGATCCCACCTGGCACCCGGGACATCCTCCCGGACGAGATGCGCGAGCTCCGCGCTCTCCAGTCGACCCTGATCGAGGTTTTCGAGCGCTTCGGCTACGGCCATGTCGCGACACCCACGCTCGAGTACGACGAGGTGCTGCAGAGGGGAGAGGGCCGCAGCGGTGTGGGGGCCTACCGCTTCTTCGACGAGCGCGGCGAGCTCCTCGCGCTTCGCTCGGACATGACGATCCCGATCGCCCGGCTGGTCGCGAGCCGGTTCGCCGACGCCAAGCCACCGCACCGCTTCTGTTACGTCGGCAACGCGTACCGGATCGTCCGGCCGCAGCGCGGCCAGGTCCGTCAGTTCCTGCATGCCGGGATCGAGCTGCTCGGCTCGCCGGCGCCCGAGGGAACCGTCGAGGTGCTCGAAGTGCTGAGCGCCTCACTCGACGCCGTCGGGCTGAACCGCGCGGTGCTCGGACTCGGCGATGCCGACCTCTACCGCCAGCTGCTCACCGAGCTGGGTGTCGAGGGAGAGCAACGCGCTCGCATCCTCGACCGCCTGGCGGAGCACAACCTCGTCGGGCTGGAGGTGGCGGTGGATGACGTCGAGGGCCTCGATGCGCATGGGCGCGAGACGCTGCTGCGGCTTCCGGGCCTGCGGGGCGGGGCGGAGGTCCTGGACCAGGCCCGCGAGCTCGGCGGGACCGCCGTCGAACGAGCAACCCAGCGCCTTCAGCAGACCTATGACCTGCTCGTCGAGCGCGGAGTCGCCAGCCGCGTTCAGCTCGACCTCAGCCTGCTGCGCGATCTCGGCTACTACACCGGCGCGATCGTCGAGATCTACGACCCGGCGCTCGGGCACATCCTGGGCGGAGGTGGCCGCTACGACGACCTGGTCGGCCGCTTCGGCAGTGCGATGCCCGCCGCCGGGTTCGGCCTCTATCTGGAGCGAGTGCACCTTGCCCAGATGGAGGAGGAGCGGCTTACCAGAGGGGGCGCAACAGCGCGACCCGATTCACGAGGTGGCGCGAAATGACGCCGACGGTGGAGGCTCCGCGCACCCGCCTGGGCGGGCCCCTCAAGCTGGCGATTCCGCGAGGAGCCCTCTGGGGCGAGACCCTCGACGCGCTCGACCGGATCGGGATCGACACCGCGGAGATGCGCGGCGACTCCCGCTCGCTGATCTTCGAGGCCAACGGCATGAGCCTGGTGACGATGCGGCCCTCGGACGTCCCGACCTACGTCGAGTCGGGCGCCGCCGACCTGGGGATCACCGGCAAGGACGTCCTGCTGGAGCACACCGACCGGATCGTCTACGAGATCCTCGATCTCGGCTACGGCGCCTGCCGGATGGTCCTGGCGGGGCGCGAGAGCGACGAGAGCCTGGGCGAGACCGAGAGGCGCCTCGGCGGCATGCGGATCGCGACCAAGTATCCGCGGATTGCGGAGCGCTACTTCGAGGAGACGGGGCGCCAGGCCGAGGTCGTCGAGGTGAAGGGCTCGGTTGAGCTGGCCCCGCTGGTCGGATTGGCCGACGGGATCGTGGACCTGGTCGCCACCGGCCGGACCCTGAAGGAGAACGGCTTGGAGATCCGCGAGGAGATCGCCTCGTCCACCGCGAGGCTGGTCGCCAATCGCATCTCCCACAAGCTGCGGGCGGCCGAGGTCGACGACCTGGTCGAGCGCCTGCGCCCGGAGAAGGGCTGATGAAGATCGAGCGGTTCGACTGGGATGGGCAGAATGCCCGCGCGTTGGCGAAGGAGATCCGTGATCTCCAACCCGCGCTCGACGAGGTGAGCGAGCCGGTACGCGTGATCATCGCCGCCGTCAGAGCCGAGGGCGATCAGGCGCTGGCTGAGATCGAGGCGCGCTTCGCGGACGGCCCGATCGACCCCGAAGCGATCCGGCAGCCGGACGATCGGATCAGCTCGGCGACCCAGAGGCTCGAGTCGGACCTGGTAGCCGCCCTGGAAACGGCCGCCGCCAACGTCCGCGCCGTTGCAGAGGTCCAGCTGGCCGAGGAGCAGGAGGTCGAGCTCGCGCAGGGGCAGTCCGTCGATCTCCGCGAGGTCCCGGTCGGCTCGGCCGGGATCTACGCGCCTGGCGGAGCAGCCGCCTATCCATCGACGGTCCTGATGGGGTGCATCCCCGCAAAGGTCGCGGGAGTGGAGCGAGTCGCCCTGGCCACGCCGGCGCCCGTTTCGGATGTGACGCTCGGGGCCGCCGCGATCGCAGGGGTCGACGAGGTCCACGCGATCGGCGGCGCCCAGGCGATCGCGGCGCTCGCCATCGGGACCGAGCGGATCGAGCCCGTAGACGTGATCGCGGGCCCCGGCAACCGTTACGTGCAGGAGGCCAAGCGCCAACTGGCTGGCGAAGTCGGCATCGACGGGATCGCCGGCCCCTCGGAGCTGATGGTGATCGCCGGTGACACGGCGAACGAGGGGTGGATAGGCCTCGATCTCTGCGCCCAGGCCGAGCACGGGCCGGACGGGCTCGTGATGGCAGCCGCCGTCGAGACGGTGATTCTGGATGAGATCGAGACGAGCGCCACCGCCTTGGCCGCCGCGAATGGCATCGCGGAGGACGCCATCCTCGCCCTTGCCGCAGTCCCCGACACCGAGAGCGCAATCGTCCTCGCGAACGCCATCGCCCCCGAGCACCTCGAGATCCTCACCGAGGACGCGGAGCTGCTCGCCCACCGGGTGACCACGGCCGGCTGCGTCTTCGTCGGCGAGCAGAGCGCCACGGCCTTCGGCGACTACGCCGCCGGCTCCAACCACGTGCTTCCCACCGGCGGCGCAGGACGCTTCCAGGGGCCGCTCGGCCCCGGCGCCTTCAGGCGGCGCATCGCCACCGTCGAGATGACGCACGACGCGGCCCGGGAGCTCGCCCCGACGGTCGCTACATTGGCCCGCGCCGAGGGCTTTCCGCTGCACGCGGAATCCGCCGAGGCCCGGGCAAAGGACAAGGGGTCATGAGCCGCACAGCGGAGATCAAGCGCGAGACCAAGGAGACGAAGGTCGGGCTGCGCCTGGACCTGGACGGGGGCGAGGCCAAGATCTCGACCGGAGTCGGCTTCCTGGATCACATGCTGGAGCTGCTGGCGCGCCACGGGCGACTCGGCCTCGAGGTCGAGGCGTCCGGAGACCTCCAAACGGGTGCGCACCACACCACCGAGGACGTCGGGATCTGCCTGGGCCAGGCGATCGACGAGGCGCTGGGCGACCGCGCCGGTATTCGCCGCTACGGCTCCGCCCTGGTGCCGATGGACGAGGCCCTGGGCGAGTGCGCGATCGACATCTCCGGCCGGCCCTTCTGTGCCTTCGACGCCAAGCTCCCCGAGGTGACGATCGCGGGATTCGACTCCGAGCTGACGGAGGAGTTCTTCCGCGCCGTCTCCAACAACTCCAAGATGACGCTCCACCTCTGGGTGCGCTCCGGATCGAATGCCCACCACATGATCGAGGCCGCCTTCAAGGCCTTTGCCCGCGCGCTGCGCGTGGCGGTCTCGATCGACCCGGACGAGAGCGGCGTGCCGTCCACCAAGGGGACCCTGACCGAATGACCAGGATCGCGATCCTGGACTACGGGATGGGCAACCTGCGCTCGGTCGAGAAGGCGCTCGAGCGAGTGGGGGCGGAGGCCGAGATCACCTCGGACCCCGAGCGGGTGGAGTCCGCGGACGGCGTGATCCTCCCCGGGGTCGGCGCCTTCCCGAGGGCGATGGAGAGGATTCGTGAGATCGGCCTGGACCAGCTGGTCGCCGGCCGGATCGAGGCAGACACGCCGGTGCTTGGCATCTGCCTGGGCCTCCAGCTCCTCTTCGAGTCCTCCGTGGAGAACGAGGGGGCGAGCGGCCTCTCGCAGCTCGGCGGAATCGTCGCCCCGCTCGAGGCCAACGGCTACAAGGTCCCGCACATCGGCTGGTCGCCGGTCCGCTGGGAGCACTCCTCGCAACTCACCGAGGGTCTCGGCGAGGAGACGCCGTTCTACTTCGTCCACTCCTTCGCGCCGCACCCGGTGACCGAGAGGGACGTGCTCGGGACCGCGGCTTACGGCGAGCGCTTCGCCTGTGCGGTGGAGCGGCCGCCCCTCTATGGCGTGCAGTTCCACCCCGAGAAGTCGAGCGCCGCCGGGCTGGGGCTGCTTGCGAACTTCGTCGGCATCTGCAGTTGATCCTCTACCCGGCGATCGACATCCGCGACGGCAGGGCCGTCAGGCTGATCCAGGGCGACTACGAGCAGGAGACGGCCTATGACGACGATCCAGTCGTCGCTGCACGCCGCTGGGTGGACAGCGGGGCGCGCTGGCTGCACGTCGTGGACCTCGACGGCGCCCGCGCCGGAGAACCAGTGAACCTCGAGCACGTTCGTCGCATCGTCGCCGCGGTTGGGGTCCCGGTTCAGCTCGGCGGCGGCCTGCGCGACTCGAAGAAGGTGGAGGAGGCGATCTCCTCCGGCGCGGAGCGGATCGTGCTGGGAACCGCCGCCGTCCGCGATCCCGACCTCGCAGCGGCGATCGCCGACGCCCACGGTGACCGCGTCGTCGTCTCGGTCGACTCCCGCTCGGGGAAGGTCGCGGCGGAGGGCTGGACGGAGGCGTCGGACCTGGGCACCGAGGAGGTGATCGCGGCGCTCACCGATCGTGGCGTTCGCCGGTTCGTCTACACGCCGGTGGACGTCGACGGCCTGATGGAGGGCCCGGACCTCGACTCGCTGCGCGAGGCGGCAGGGGCAACCGACGGCGAGCTGATCTACTCGGGCGGCGTCGGGTCGCTCGACGACCTACGCGCCCTCGCGGAGCTCGGCATCGACAACCTCGGCGGGGTGATCGTCGGCCGAGCCCTGTACGAGAAGCGCTTCACCGTCGCCGAGGCGCAGGCGATCCTCGAGCCATAGGATTCTCCGCATGGGGAGGCTCTTCGGCCCGTTCTTCGTCTTCGCGGGAGTCATGCACTTCGTCAAGACCCGCTGGTACGAGCGGATCATGCCGCCGTACATCCCTCGCCACCGCGAGCTCGTCTACGTCAGCGGCGTCGCGGAGATTGCCGGCGGCCTGGCGACCATGCATCCCGCGACACGCAGGGCTGGAAGCTTCTGGTCCATCGCCACCCTGGTCGCGGTCTTCCCGGCCAATCTCCACATGGCGCTGCAGCCGGAGAAGTACGAGAAGGGCGTCCCGGGAGGCCGGAACGCGCTGTACGCCCGGTTGCCGGTGCAGCTGCTCTTCATCGCCTGGGCCTACGCCGCGGGCGACTGGGACTAGGCCAGACCGGCGGCCGCGAGGGCCGCGGAGTGGTCTCCGTAGTCCTTGAAGCGGGTAATCCGGCCGTCGGAGAAGCTGGCGATCACGGCGGTGGGCACTTCCGTCTCGACGCCACTGCCTCGCCCACGGATACGAACGCTTCCGAGGGCGAGGACACGACCGTCGGGCAGATCTCGAACGTCGGGATAGTCCAGCTCGAAGACCTCGAAGCTCTCCCGAGTGTCCTGCCAGAAGGCCCTGATGCCCTCGTGTCCCTCGAAGACCCCCTCAGTTGCGGCCCGCACGGGCTCGAGGTGGATCCGCTCATCGCTGAGCTCGATCAGCCGCTCCAGGTCGCCCTCATTGATCGCCTGGTTGCCCTCCAGAAAGCGGCTTGCGTTCAACCCCATCGGCGCAACGTTAACCTCGATTCATGGTCCTGAAGCGAGTGATCCCGTGTCTCGACGTCGACGACGGCCGCGTCGTCAAGGGCACGAACTTCGTCGACATCCGTGACGCCGGCGACCCGGTCGAGCTCGCGGAGCGCTACGACGCCGAGGGGGCCGACGAGCTCGTCTTCCTGGACATCACGGCCTCTCACCAGAGCAGGGACACGATCGTCGAGCTGGCCCGCCGGACCGCCGACAACGTCTTCATCCCCTTCACGATCGGCGGCGGCATTCGGTCGGTCGAGGACGCCCAGGCGGTCCTCGATGCCGGCGCCGACAAGGTCTCGGTCAACTCGGCGGCCCTGGATCGTCCCGAGCTGATCTCGGACCTGGCGGAGGTCTTCGGCTCTCAGTGCGTCGTGATCGCGATCGACGCCAAACAAGCGGCCGACGGCTGGGACGTATACGTCAACGGCGGCCGCACCAGGGTCGAGGGCCGCGAGGCCGTCGCCTGGGCCGAGGAGGCGACTGGGCTTGGGGCCGGCGAGGTCCTGCTCACCAGCATGGACCGGGACGGGACCAACGACGGCTACGACCTTGAGCTGACCCGCGCGGTCGCCGAGGCGGTCAGCGTCCCCGTGATCGCGTCGGGCGGGGCCGGTGAGCTCGACCACCTGGTCGAGGCGGTGGAGGAGGGACACGCGGACGCGGTGCTCTGCGCCTCGATCTTCCACTACGGCGCCCACACGGTCGCCGAGGCGAAGCAGCGGATGAACGACGCCGGGATCCCGGTCCGGATCGCCTAGCTCGTCTTCCCCTTCTGAGCCTTCTTCTTCGACCCCGATTTATTCCCGGACTTCTTTCCCGACTTCTTCGCCGGCTTCGCGCTTGGCTTCTGGAGGATCCCGTTGGTCGCCTTGCCCTGGCCCGGGGTAAGCGCGTAGATCGTCTTGTAGCCCGTCAGGAAGAGCTGCTTGCCGCTGGAGATCACGGGGTTGTAGGCGCCATCGGAGTACTGAAAGACCTTGTGACCGTTGGCGGCGTTGAAGCCGTAGGTCGAGGTGTGCTGGAGATCGGCGACATAGACCGTGTTGCCGATCAGGCTGGCCGCCCCGGAGATCGATCCGAGGTTGTGCTGGCTCCAGCGCTCGTCGCCGTTGCGGGCATCGAGCGCGTAGAAGTTGCCGTCGTAGGAGCCGAAGTAGACGGTCGGCTCCGTGTTGGGGGTCCGCGCCGCCACGGCCCCGGCGTAGACGTAGTTGCTGGTGGAATGGCTCCACGCGAGTTTGCCCGTCTGCTGGTCAAAGCTGTACATGCGCCCGTCCGTGTTGCCGGCGTAGACCCGTCCGAAGGCGACCGCGGCGGTGGCGTAGAACTGACCGGTCCGGCCGAAGCTGGTGCCCTGGGAGCCGGTCTGCCACTTGATCGACCCGTCGTTCACGTGCAGCGCCGTCATCTCGCCGCTGTAGTCGCCGATGTAGAGGATCCCGTCGCTGTAGGCGGGGGAGGCCTTGACAGCGCCGTTCACGTGGCGCTCCCAGATCGTCTTGCCGGTCTTCTTGCTGAGCGCGAAGATCGTGTTGCACTCGCAGCCGACGATCACCTTGTTTCCGACCACCAGCGGGGAGGACTCTGTCCGGCCGGGCAGGGGGTGCCTCCAGATCAGGTGGCCGTCCCATGCCGCGAGGTCGATCACCTGCCCCGGCTGCAGGTTGGAGATGTAGACGTTCCGGTCGCTGTAGGCGGGCGTGGAGGCGTTGAGGCTCGCAACCTGCCGCTTCCACCGGGCCTTCCCGGTTCGGGTCTTAATCCCGAACGCGAGGCCGTTGTTGTTGATGCCGAAGAGGGATCCGCCGACGAGGATGGGCGAGTACTCGAGCAGGTGACCGCCCTTGAAGCGCCAGCTGATCGAGTAGGGGGGCTTGACGCCGGGGGCGTCCAGGTACCGGGTGCGCTCCTCGTCAAGACCGTAGGTCGGCCAGTCAGTGACTCCCGTGACCGGCTGCGGGGCCTCGCTGGTGATCGTGCACGGGGCCGGGCATGACTTGTCCCCGGGTCGCTTCAGGACCAGGTAGCCGGCCAGGGCAATCAGGACCACTCCGACGCCGGCGGCCACGCCGATCGTCGCCCAGCGGTGGTCGCTCCAGAGCTTTGTCAAAGTCGCGCGCATACGGTCCCCCCCATGAGCGAGGGCGCACATGGTAGGAAAGCCATCTAATGCCCGGTTCATCGCAGATCGACCCTGCCCATCTGCCCGAGCTGGTCGAGGCGCTGCCGGGGATCGAGGCGCTGCGAGGAATCGCCGAGATCGTGCCCGCCTATCTGGTCGGTGGGGCGGTCCGCGACCTGCTGCTCGGGATCGAGGGTGTGGACCTGGACCTGGCGATCGACGGTGACCCCGATGCCCTCGCCGGCGCCCCCGGCTTCGAGCTCGAGCGGGAGGGGCTTTTCCTGACCGGCAGGCTCGAGCTCGGGGAGCTCAAGATCGACGTCGCCCGAACGCGCGCGGAGAGCTATCCCCACCCGGGCGCGCTGCCGGAGGTCCGGCCGGCGCCGATCGCCGAGGACCTCGCCCGCCGGGACTTCACGGTCAACGCGATGGCCTTCCCGCTCGCAGGTGATGGAGAGCTGCTCGATCCCCACGGTGGGCTCGACGACCTCCGGGCCGGAGTGCTCAGGGTGCTGCACGATCGGTCCTTCATCGACGATCCGACCCGGGCCCTCCGCGCCGCCCGCTACGCGGCCAGATTCGGGTTCGACCTGGAGCCGGGCAGTGCCCGCTTGCTGGCCGCGGCCGATCTCTCGACGGTCTCCGACGACCGGGTCCAGGGCGAGTTGGGCAGGCTCGCCGCCGAGGAGGATCCGGCGAAGGCGCTTCGGTTGATCGTCGACTGGGGGCTCATGCTGCCCCTCGATCCGGAGGCGCCAGGCCGGGTGGCCGAGGTGACGAGGCTGGCTACGACTCCGCCCTGGGTCGGCTGGGCGGACCGGGAGCTCGCGGTGGAGCTCGCGATGGTGCGACCGCTGCCGCAGGTCCGCGAGCTGGTCTCCGCGACGCCGGAGAGGCCATCTGAGGCCGTTCGGCTGGCGGAGCCCTGGGACGCGGCTCAGTTGCTGGTGGCCCGGGCGCTTGGAGCCGAATGGCTCGACCGCTACGCGGAGCAGTGGCGGCACCTCCGGCTGGAGATCACCGGGGAGGATCTGATCGCCGAAGGGATCCCCCAGGGACCGGCGATCGGGCACGGTCTCGAGGCCGCGCTGTCGGGCAAGCTCGACGGTGAGCTCTCCGGCCGCGAGGAGGAGCTTCGGATCGCCCTGGCGGCCGCCCGCGGCCAGATACCGGAGGACTGATGAGCGCTGATCTAGCCTGCCCGCCATGGATTGGCGTGAGCGAGACGGCGTTCGCTGGCTCGAGGCCGAGCTGCCCGGTGCCAGGGCGGCGTTCTCGACCAGGGTCGGCGGGGTGAGTGAGGCGCCGTATGAGGCGCTCAACGTGGCGATCCTCACCGGCGACGAGCTCGACAGCGTGCGAGAGAACCGGCTCAGGCTCGCCTCGGCGCTCGGGCGCGAGCCCGAGGGGGTCGTGATGGGACGCCAGGTGCACGGAGTGGAGCTTCGTCGCCATGAGAAGGGGCAGGAACCCCGTGTCTACGCCGATGTGGTGCGCAGCCCGGACGAGGTCGATGCTCACGCCACCGCCCGTGCCGAGCTGACGCCGCTGGTGATGGTCGCGGACTGCCTGCCCGTCGCGATGGCAGGACCCCTAGGGGTGGCGATGGCGCACTGCGGCTGGCGCGGCCTCGCCGGGGGAATCGTGGCCAAGGCCGCGGAGGCTGTCGGGGCGGAGGCCGCCGCGGTCGGACCCGGAATCGGACCGTGTTGCTACGAGGTCGGGGAGGAGGTGCTCTCCGAGTTCGACGACCTCGATGGCGTCGCGCGGGGACGGATGCTCGACCTGACGCTGGTCGCCGCGGCCCTGCTGGAACGCGCGGGGGTCACCGCCACGGAGTCGTCGGGCCTCTGCACGAAGTGCAACCCGGAGCTCTTCTACTCCCATCGCCGGGACGGCGAGCGCACCGGGCGCCAGGCCGGCCTGGCCTGGCTGCAGTAGTTGTGGTGGAGCCGGTCACAAATCTCGACTCCCAGCGCGTCCGCGCGAACCTGGAGCGGATCCGCGAGCAGGCCGGGCCCGATGTCGAGATCCTCGCCGCAACGAAATACATACGGATCGAGGACATGGGTGGCCTCGCCGACGCGGGCGTCACGCTCGTCGGGGAGAACCGCCTTCAGGACCTCGAGGAGAAGCAGCGGCGCTGGGGCGACCGGTTCACCTGGGACTTCATCGGGAACCTGCAGAGCCGCAAGCTCAAGCGCATCCTGCCGCTGGTCCGCCTGATCCATTCGGTCGCATCGGAATCGGTGCTCGAGCAGCTGGGCCGGCACGGCGGAGACGACACCGAGGTCCTCGTGGAGGTGAACCTCTCCGGGGAGGATGAGAAGGGCGGCATCGACCCAACGGCACTCGACGAGTTCATCGAACGCTGCCCGGTCAGGGTCTCGGGGCTGATGACGATGCCGCCGTTCACCGAGGATCCGGAGGCGTCGCGCCCCTATTTCGCTCGCCTGGCCGAGCTGGCATCCGAGCGCGGTCTGGAGCGCCTCTCGATGGGGACGAGCCAGGATTGGCAGGTCGCCGTCGAGGAGGGGGCGACGATCATCCGCCTGGGCTCGGTTCTTTGGGCATAATCGGTTAACACCGGCTGGAGGAATAACGTCCGTCAAGCCGAATCTGAGCCGAGATGGCGATTAGGGACACATGGAGACGCGCGCTCGAGTACTTCGGCCTCGTTGAGGGTGACTACATCGAGGAGGGCGAGTACGACGAGGGCGATACGGGCAGCGAGATGGCGCTCGATCAGACCGCCGCCGCGCCCCGCGAGCCGATCCGCAGCTCCAGGCGCGGCCGCGACCGGGAAGAGGACATCGACGACATCTTCGGCGACGAGGAGCCCGCGCCTCGCCGTGGCCGCATTCGCGCCGTGGACGACACGGCCGAGGAGCCCAGGCCCCGCCGGGGCCGCCGCCGCGCGCCCGCCGGCAACGGCGGTGGCGTCGCATCCATGCACGTCGTCACCCCGAGAAGCTTCAACGACGCCCAGCAGGTCGCCGACGAGTTCAAGCGCTCGAAGCCGGTGATCATCAACCTTCAGTCGACCGACCGCGAGCTCTCCAAGCGGCTGATCGACTTCTCGTCCGGCATGACCTACGCCCTCGGCGGCGGCATGCAGCGGATCTCGCAGGGCATCTTCCTGCTGACCCCCGAGAACGTCGAGGTCTCCGCCGAGGAGAAGGCCCGCCTGCTCGAGGGCGGCTTCTTCAATCAGAGCTAGGCCGCGGCCCGTGCTGCCCGGCGCCGGGACCGTCGCGTGGGCGGCCCACGGTCGGCAGAGCCGGGGTGTCAGACCGGCTCTCCGGCGTCCTCCTGATCGCAGGAGGCGCCAAGCACAGCCGCAACCAGCATCGAATGGCGCGAATCGAGACGCTGACGACAGCCGGGCCGGTGACCCGGCTTCGAACGATCCGCGCGCGCTCCGCCGGCAGCGCCGGCGGAGGTGGAGGTCCGCCCGCAGCCACGGTGCCGGCGAACGCGACCGCGGCGATGGCGACCAGCACCTGGCCGTTTCGGCGTCGCACTGAGACGAGGTGCGTCGCAGTCCGAGGGCTCTGCTCTGCCATGCCCTCAGCAGATCAGGTGATTCTCAGCGCAACCTGTGGCGCCGGTAAGAGTGCTGTGAGAGATTCGAGTGGTGCCGCTCATTGGCAAACCAGGGCCGGCCCGTCCGCGAGCCCCTGCCATTTCGGCAAGGCGCTCACCGTCGAGGGGTCGATCCTGATCGGGGTGGACAAAGCGGTGAGGGTGACGCCGCTCGGCCCGAAGCCACGCGCGAGGATCCGGACGTCCGGTCTTCCCGCCGGGCCGACCAGGACACCCGCCGGAGGGATCGCAAAAGGAGCCCACCCTCCCACCTGGTTGGGCCGGATCTGGCGACAGCCATTCGCAGCTGCAGCAGGGGGCGCCCGGCTTACCCGTAGGCCCCCGGAATCCACCATGACGGCATCGGCCAGGTCGCGAAGCCCCGGCGGTAGGGCGAGGAGCTGCGACGGCGAGTATCCGAAGAAACCCACGCGAGCCGCGCCGCTCAGGTACTGGCCGGCCGTGATCGCAGCCAGCCCGGCTCCACCCCTGGCGACGGCCAGTGGGTCCCTTGCAGGGGAGTAGTCGGGGTTCACCTGATCGGCCGCCAGCTGCTCGGCGCCGGCATCCACCCGATTGACCCTTGTCTCCTCGACCTTTGCCGTGCGGGCCTCGGAGAGGAGCTTGATGTTCCGCGGCATAACGGCGACGAGAACCAGGAATAGGCCCCCGACCAGCAGGAGAGGGAGGTGTCTCCCGTGTAGCGCCTCGGCGCCCAGCAGAAGCAGGGCCAGCGAGCCGGCGAAGACATAACGGGAGGAGTCCGGCAGGCGTCCGGCGAGGGCCAGGAAGAGCCAGTAGGTCAGCACCAGGGAGAGGAGGGACCAGAGCCAGGGCCGGTTCGGCCCGCGCCAGATCGCGACCAGCAGCGCCGCCGCCGTCAGCACCGAGAGAATCGGCCATCCGGCGGTACCCACGGTCGAGATCGAAGTGCTGTCGCCGACCGGATTGACGGCGAGGAGTGAGCCGAGGACTGCCCCCGACGCCTCACCGATCGTTCGTCCCAGATCGAGAGGCGAGGTGGCGTGATAGGCCGGCTGGTGGAATTGGCGGGCCCAGAGGTACCAGGCGCCGTAGAGCACAGCGGGAGTCGCCACGATCCAGAGCCTCCATGGTCGGCGCTGGAGGCCGATCAGCACCGCGATCGCGACAACGAAGGCAAGGCCGAGCTCGAACGTCGCCACCGAGACGAGCAGCAGAAAGCACGCGCCCAGATCACTCCGGCGACCGGGACGATCAAGGCAGAGTAGGGCTCCCAGCCCGGCCGCAAGCGCGTAGACCGTATGCAGGTCGAACGGCCAGAGCAGCGTTTCCCAGGCGTATCCGTAGAAGAGCAAGAGGATGGCCGGGGCCAGAGCGGCCCACGGTCCGATTCTCACCTGGGCCAGCTCGAAGAACAGGCCGACGCAGAGAAGGACACCGACCACCTCGACGAGGCGGTACCAGACGTAGCTCGGTCCTGCTGTCGCAAAGAGCCCTTCGTAGATCAGCTTTCCGACAAGTTGCATGTGGTTGTTGTGCGGCGCGAGCAGGTACTCCAGGCTGAGGTGGTGGTAGTGGTCGACACCAATCCCCCGATTGACGAGACGGGCGTAGTAGAAGAGGTCGTCGCCGGTGAAGCCGGTGCCCCGTCCAAGCCAGAGAATGAGGGCCGCCGAGAGCGCCATTGCCGCCACCAAGACCAGGCGCGCTCCGAGCAATCCCCGCAGCTCAGCGATGTCAGGGAGCCGAAGAGGAGAAGTCGAGTCTGAGCCCCCCTGGTTCCGAGTGGTTCGAGCCACGGTCACAGGACCGACTGAACCTATCCGATCCGCCGGCCTGTGCCGGGGAGGGACGGGCCTCCCGAATAGAGTCTGCGGCCATGAAGGTCGGCTTCGTTGGCTCGGGAAACATGGCTGGCGGTCTCGCCAGAGGCTGGTCGGCTGCGCGCAACGAGCCCGGCGCCCCGGATCAGATGCTCTTCGCCGACGCGGACCACGCCAGGGCCGGCGCCCTTGCGGAGGAGGTCGGGGGCGAGGCCTTCGAGGGGAACCTCGCGCTGGCGGACAAATCAGACCTCGTGGTGCTCGCCGTCAAGCCGAACGTCCTGGATGAGGTCGCGCCGGATCTCGTTCAGGCGGGTACGCCCGTCCTCTCGATCCTCGCGGGTACACCATTGAAGACCCTGCACGAGGCGCTGCCAGGCATCGATCTCGTTCGAGTGATGCCAAACCTGGGAGCGCAGCTCAGGCAGGCCGTCCTCTGTGTCGTCTACGGAGAGCGGCTGGGCAACACCGAGCGAGGGCGAATCGAGGAGCTGCTCGGCCTGCTGGGTGACGTGATCGAGCTCGACGAGGATCTGGTCGATGCCGCCACCGCGATCATGGGCTGCTCGCCCGGCTACCTCGCCCTGATGGCGGAGGTGCTGGTCGAGGCGGGCGTGCGGGAGGGACTCACGGAGGACCAGGCGCTTCGCATGGTCTCGGCGGCGATGAGCGCGACCGGCGGTCTGCTCTCACTGCACGAGCCCGCGGCTCTGAAGCGTGCCGTTGCCTCGCCGGGAGGGATGACCGAGGCGGGGCTGAACACGCTCGAGGAGCGCAAGATGCACGAGACCCTCCTGGCGGCGGTCGACGCCTCTTTGGAGAAGGTCCGAAAGTGAGCCCGCTGCTGGCGATCACGCGCATCGACGTCGCCAACTACGTGGGCGCGCTCTTCATCGTCTACTTCATCCTGATCTTCATCCGGATCCTGCTCTCCTGGATCCCCCGGATGCCGTACTACCCATGGCTGCGCGCGACCGTCGACTTCGTCCATCAGGTGGTCGACCCCTATCTGAACATCTTCCGGCGGGTGATCCCGCCACTCGGTGCCGGCGGCATGGGAATCGACATCAGCCCGATCCTCGCGATCATCATCCTCACCATCGTCGGGCGGGTGGTCGTATCGCTGATCCACGGTTGAGGCGCTCGCTGGATCTGTTGATCCCCGCGCTCGCGGCATGCGGCGTGATCGTTGCGGTGGATCAGGGGACGAAGGCGCTGGCCACCTCGCTGGTCTCGCGCGGCGACCGGATCGAGGTGCTTCCCTTCCTCCACCTGGAGAACGTCCGCAACCAGGGCGTCGCCTTCGGCATCGGAGGGGACATTTCCGCCGTCTTCATCGCCGCCACGATCGTCCTGCTCGTCGGCTTCCTGGTCTTCCTCGCGACCAGGGGGCGGAGCGGCTGGCTGGTCTGGCTGCCGGCGGCGCTGCTGCTCGGAGGGGCGCTCGCGAACCTGGCCGACCGCGTGCGCCAGGGCGCCGTCACCGACTTCATCAGCTTGCCGCTCTGGCCCACCTTCAACCTGGCGGACGTCTGCATCATCGTTGGCGTCCTGCTGCTGTTGTTCGACGTCGAGCGCTCGGAGGGGCGGCGGGGAGGATCGTGAGGCCCGAAGCCGAGCGGCTGATCGTCCACCTCGACGAGGATCTGGCCGTGATCGAGAAGCCCGCCGGCCTGGTCGTCCACTCCGCCCCCTCGCACAAGGGCGAGACGCTGGTCGACCTGCTGGAGGGGATCGCCGGCGGGGGAGAGGGCGCCAGGCCGGGGATCGTCCACCGCCTCGACAAGGACACCTCGGGGCTGATGCTGGTGGCGCGCAACGACGAGGCGCACAGGGAGCTGTCCCGGATGGTGAAGGCGCGCGAGGTGGTTCGCGAGTACACGGCGCTGGTCGAGGGCCATCTGGGAAGCCGCACGGGGACCATCGATGCGCCGCTGGGGCGCGACCGGCGGCGGCGGACCAGGAGGGCGGTCAAGGGAGCAGGCTCGCGCGAGGCCCGCACGCACTTCGAGGTGATCGAAGCGCTGCTTGACGAGACGCTCGTACACGCTCGGCTCGACACCGGTCGCACGCACCAGATCCGAGTCCACTTCGCGGCGATCGGCCACCCCATAGTCGGGGATCCCGAATACGGCTCGCGCGGGCGCCACGGCCTGAATCGCCAGTTCCTTCACGCCTCACGCCTCAGCTTCGCTCACCCGCGGACGGGGGAGAAAATGGCCTTCACCTCGGAGCTGCCGGAGGACCTGCGTGCAGCATTGGAGGGGGCGGGCGTCAGGAAGGCCTGACCCCAAAGAGCCGCTTTGCATGGAAAACAGCGGTCTCCGGGTAGTGCGCGGCCGCATCAATGGCTCAGGCAGAATGCGCCACCCGACCAAGGAGGACGAGATGGGATTCGATCAGTACCACGAGCCCGCTGCTGAGCTGACCCCGGAGACCCGGACCTTTGCCCGCATGATCGCCTCACTCACGGAGGAGGCCGAAGCAATTGGCTGGTACGAGCAACGCATCTCGGTGGAGCCCGACGAGCAAGCGCGAGCGATCATGGGGAACGCTCAGCAGGAGGAGTTCAAGCACTTCGCGATGGATTTGGAGTTTCTGACCCGCCGCTCGCCGAAATGGCGAGTCGCGCTTCAGAAGACCCTCTTCGTGGAAGGCGACATTGTCGAGGCCGGTGAGCGGGCCGAGGAGGCTGAAGGAGAAGCGGGCTAACGAAGACGCTGCTCCTGGCGAGTGCCTCGAGCAGACTCTCAGCTTAGGCTCCGGGCACGTCCTGAAAGGAGCCTCGATGTCAAGCAACGAAATGACCCTCGGCCAGCGGCTGCACAACGTCCTGCTCCCGGTCCCCAAGCTGAAGCCGCCGATCAGTCCGGCCTTGTTGAAGCGGGAAGAGGAGCGGGCCAAGGCGAGTCCGGTCTTCTATCGAAATAGCCGCTTTGGACGAGAAGCGGCGCCTCGGGCAACCCGCCACCGGCCGATTGCCGCTCAGCGCCTACAATCCCGCGGACTTTGCACCCAACCCCCGCCGAGAGGCACGGGACGCTGCCCGGGCACGCCCGGGTTCCCGCAGCCGCGACGGGGCCAACACAAAACCCAAGCGTTAGGAAGATCAGATGGCCGAGGTAGGCATCAAGGAGCTGCTGGAGGCCGGGGTTCATTTCGGCCACCAGACACGGCGCTGGAACCCGCGCATGCGCCGCTTCATCTTTGGAGAGCGGGAAGGCATTCACATCATCGATCTCCTCCAGACGGAGGAGCTGCTGCGGCAGGCGACTCAGTTCGTGACCGAGGTCGCGGCGAAGGGCGGAGTGATCCTCTTCGTCGGGACCAAGAAGCAGGCCAGGGACTCGGTGCAGGAATGGGCCGAGCGCTGCGAGATGCCATACGTCAACCGGCGCTGGCTCGGCGGGCTGCTGACCAACTTCCACACGATCCGGAAGCGGATCCAGCGCCTGCACGAGCTCCGCGAGCTCAAGGAGGGCGGCCGCCTCGACCTGCTGCCCACCAAGGAGCGCATGTCCATGGAGGCCGAGCTGCGCAAGCTCGAGTACAACCTCGGCGGCGTCGCCGACATGCAGCGCATCCCCGACGCGGTGGTGATCATCGACCTGAAGACCGAGGAGATCGCGCTGCGCGAGGCCGAGCGCCTCGAGATCCCGATCATCGGGCTGGTCGACTCCAACTGCGACCCGGGGCCGGTGAAGTACGTGATCCCGGGCAACGACGATGCGATCCGCTCGTGCGAGCTCGTGATCGGTGGCCTGGGCTCCTCGATCGAGGGCGCCGCCGCAGCGTGGCGGGCAGCGGAGGAGAAGCGCCGCGCCGAGGAGGAGGAGCGGAAGCGCCGCGAGGAAGAGGAGCGCAAGCGCCGGGAGGCCGAGGAGAAGGCCAAGCAGGAGGCCGAGGAGAAGGCGAAGGCCGAAGCGGAGGCGAAGGCCAAGGCTGAGGCTGATGCGAAGGCGCAGGCTGCCGCGAAGCAGACCGAGGCCAACCGCGAGGCGGCGGAGGAGATCCCGCAACCGCAGCCGGAAGGGGACTCGAAGCCCCACGACGCTCAGGGATCCAGCGCCGAGGCCAACCGCGAGGCGGCGATCGAGGTGCCCCAGCCACAGCCGGACGATCAGCCAGAGCCCGCGCAGACGCCGGGCGGAGGCGAGTCCTGATGGCGGTCACGGCGGCGGACGTCAAGGCCCTTCGCGAGCGCACCGGCGCTCCGATCGTGGACGTCAAGAACGCCCTCCAGGAGGCGGAGGGAGACGAGCAGAAGGCGATCGAGATCCTCCGCAAGAAGGGCGCCGCCTCCGCCTCAAAGCGCAGTGGGCGCGGCACCGCCGAGGGCGTCGTCGCGGCCTACACGCACATGAGCGGAACCGGCGAGCGCAAGCAGCAGAGGATCGGCGTCCTGGTCGAGGTGCAGTGTGAAACCGACTTCGTCGCGCTCAACGACGACTTCAAGGAGTTTGCACGCGATGTCGCCGTCCACATCGCCGCGATGAATCCGCAGCATGTATCGCTCGAGGACATTCCGGAGGAGGACGTCGCCAACGAGCGCCGGATCCTCGAGGAGAAGGCAAAAGAGGATGGGAAGCCCGATGACATCGTGGCCAAGATCGTCGACGGCCAGATCAAGAAGTGGGCATCGGAGATCGTGCTTCTCGACCAGCAGCACTTCAACGAAGACAAGTACGAGGGCAAGACGATCGAGGATCTGAGAGCGGAGCTGGCCGCAAAGACGGGAGAGAACGTCCGAATCGCCCGCTTCGCGCGCTTCGAGGTGGGACAGGAGTAGGGCCGGCCTTGGCCGAGGCTCGCTTCAACCGCATCCTGCTGAAGCTCTCCGGGGAAGCCCTGCTGGGCGACCTCGACTACGGCACCGATCCCGCCCAGATCGAGCGCATCGCCACTCAGGTCCGCGAGGTGCGGGCACAGGACGTCGACATCGCCGTCGTGGTCGGCGCCGGCAACATCTACCGCGGCCTCGAGGGTGCCGCGGAGGGAATGGATCGCGCCACCGCGGACTACATGGGGATGCTCGCGACGGTGCTCAACGCGCTGACTCTGCAGGACGCCTTCGAGAAGGAGGGGGTGGACACCCGCGTACTGTCGGCGATGGCGGTCACCGAGGTCGCGGAGCCCTATATCCGCCGCCGCGCGATCCGCCACCTGGAGAAGGGACGCGCCGTGATCTTCGCCGCCGGGACCGGCAACCCGTTCTTCACCACAGACACGGCGGCTGCGCTGAGGGCGCTGGAGATCCACGCCGAGGCGATCCTGATGGCCAAGAACGGGGTGGAGGGCGTGTACACCGCTGACCCCTCGGTCGATCCAACGGCGGAGTTCCTGCCCGAGATCAGCCACCGCCAGGCGATCGAGCGGGGCCTCCGGGTGATGGACTCGACCGCCCTGTCGCTCTGCATGGACAACGACCTGCCCATCTACGTCTTCAACATGGCGGACGAGCGCAACATAGATAGGATCGTCAGCGGAGAGAGGGTGGGCACCTTGGTGTCCTCAAAGCCCGCTACGGAGCCAACTCCTGGGGTGCGCACGTGACGCTCGAGATGATCGACGAGTTTCTGGCCGACGCCAAGGAGCGGATGGAGAAGTCCGTCGAGTCGACCCGCAACGAGCTCGCCACGGTTCGCACCGGCCGCGCTTCCCCGCACCTCCTCGACCGCCTCGTCATCGACTACTACGGCGCGCAGACTCCTCTCAAGCAGCTCGCCCAGGTCGCCGCGACCGATGCACGCATGCTGACGGTCACTCCCTACGACAAATCCTCGATCAACACGATCGAGAAGGCGGTGATGGAGTCCGACCTCGGGCTCACGCCGTCGAACGACGGGAACGTGATCCGGCTGTCGATCCCGGAGCTCACGGAGGAGCGGCGCAAGGAGCTGGTCAAGGTGGTGCACGGCGTCGCCGAGCAGGGCAGGATCGCGGTCCGGAACATCCGCCGCGACGTCATGCACGACCTCCGCGAGCTGAAGAAGGAGGGCGAGGCCGGCTCCGACGAGGAGCACCACGGCGAGACCGAGCTGCAGAAGCAGACCGACGCCGCGATCACCGAGATCGACTCCTTGCTCAAGGGCAAAGAGGAGGAGATTCTCGAGGTCTAGGGCCGAGGCCGGACCGCGAGACTCCCCTCCCGATGCCAGCCGACTACGTCGCGATCATCACCGACGGCAATGGGCGCTGGGCTCAACAGCGAGGCCTGCCCGTGATCGAGGGACATCAGGCGGGCGCGGACGTCGTCAAGGAGCGGCTGCGCGACGCCGCCGAGTTCGGCGTCAAGGAGCTCACCGTCTATTCCTTCTCCACTGAGAACTGGACCAGGCCCAAGGAGGAGGTCGACGGACTGATGGCGATGTTCGCCGAGCGCATCGATCGCGAGACCCCCGAGCTGGACGAGGAGGGTGTCCGCATGCGCTTCATCGGACGGCGCGAGGGGATCTCAGACGAGCTCACCGGCCGGATGGACTGGGCGGAGGCGGAGACCGACGAGAACGACCGCATCACGCTCTTCGTCGCCTTCAACTACGGCGGACGTGCCGAGATCCTCGACGCCGCGGCGGCGTACGGCGGAGGGGGGGAGGAGGAATTCCGGAGCCATCTCTACGCCCCCGAGATGCACGACCCGGACCTGCTGATCCGCACCAGCGGCGAGCAGCGGCTCTCGAACTATCTGCTCTGGCAGTGCGCCTATTCCGAGTTCGTCTTCCGCGACGAGCTCTGGCCCGACTTCACCCGGGAGGCGTTCGAGGCCTCGCTGGACACCTACGAGGAGCGCCGCCGGCGCTTCGGGGCGAGGTAGTGGTGGTAGACCGCCTCGATCAGGAGCCGCTCGAGCCCGAAATCGTGGTCACGCGGACGGGCGAGGATGAGGAGCCGAAGCGCCGCCGGCGCCTGGTCCCGCGGATGTCCGAGACCACGGCGCGGGTCGTGGTCGCGATCCCCTGGGTGATCTTCGCGATCGCCATCGTCGGCGCGGGCGGCGCGGTCTTCGCTGCGGCGATGATCGTGCTCGGCATCCTCGGGCTGCGGGAGTTCTTCCGTATGGCAGAGCCGGAGCAGCCGATCATGCTGCCGGCGTATGCCGTCGTGGCGGGCATGGTGATCGCCGCGCACTACGGCGACGCGTTCCAGATCGTGCTGGTCTTCGCCGCGCTCTTTCCCCTCGCCTTCGCTTTCGCCGCCGCGCGACGGTCTCATGAGGCGATCACCACCTCGATCGCCTTCACCGTGCTCGGCGTCGCCTGGATGGGGATCGGGTTCTCCCACGCCGTCCTTCTCCGCGACCTGCCGCTGCACGGCGGCGCGCTGCTGATCGACGTGCTCGTGGCGACCTTCCTGGGCGACACGGCCGCCTACGCCGCGGGCAGGCTGTTCGGCTCCCGCAAGATCACTCCAAGGATCTCGCCCAACAAGACGCTCGAGGGCGGGATCGGCGGCTTCCTCGGGGCGACGATGGGCTTCTGGTTCGCCGGCCTCTACCAGGACTGGCTACCGGGTACCGACGCGCTGCTGATGGGGATGGCAATCGGGGTGATCGCGCCGGTCGGCGACCTGTTCGCTTCCCTGATCAAGCGCGACCTCGGCGTCAAGGACACCGGCCGCCTCTTCGGCCCCCACGGTGGCCTGATCGACCGCCTCGACGCCGTGCTCTTCACCGTGGTCGCGGGCTACTACCTGTCGGTCGCCTTCGTCTACTAGAGCAACGGCTCAGCGACCCCGCCGGCGCGACTTCACCGAGCACACGGTGAGGTCCGCGGGGGCCCCGGGGGCCGAGAGTGCGCGCGACTGGCCGAACTTGAAGCGGCGCCCGTCGAGCTCCTCGCGGACCGGCTGGGAGATCAGGACCTCGCCGCCCTTCGCGGAGTCACCGACGCGGGCGGCGATGTTGACGTCAACTCCGAGGAAGTCGCCCTTCACCTTGCGGGGCGTGCCCTGGTGCACACCCGCTCGCTGAGTGGGCCGGTAACCCTCGACCTCGATCTCCGAGATCCCCTTCTGAGCCTCGAGCGCAGCCGCGACCGCCTGCTTGGAGTCGCCGAAGACGGCCATCGCACCATCTCCGAGCCGCTTGACGACGGCGCCCTTGTTGGACGAGATGGCCTTCTGCTCCACGTCCCCGACCTGGCGCAGCACCTCGAGGGCCGCCTCGTCGCCGGCCTCGAGGGCCCAGTCGGAGAAGCCGACCAGGTCGGTGAACAGGATCGCCACGTCGGCGGTTCCCTGCCTGCGCCGCTGGGCCTCGGACAGCGCATGCCAGGCCTGGAGCGCGCCCTTGCCGATCTCGCGAAGCGCGCTCGGCCCGCCTGGTTGGACCTCCTGCATCAGGCGCTGCATCGGCTCGGGCATCTCGGAGGTCTCAGGCTCTCCCCCCGGGATCAACCTCCGCAGAAACCGCGCCGTGGCGACGAGCTGTGGGTTCGCGTCCGTCCTGCGGACCACATCCCGGATGCTCTCGGAGTCCATGCTGGGATCGGGCTTCTTGCGCCTCTGTCGCCTGAGCGCCATGAATGCATCCTCGCAGCGGCGCAACTTCTCGGCCTCATGCTGTTTCGTGAGCTAACCCTCACGTAACGGAAGAAAGGGAGTGGTGCTGGATGAAGAAGCTGTTTTCGCGCCGGCCGTCGGCCGGCCTCGTAGTGGGATTCATCGCCCTCTGTGTGGCACTCGGAGGCGGCGCGTACGCGGCCACCAACAAGAAGGTCGAGTACAAGGGCCTGAGCAAGGATGCGCGTCTGAAGGTGCTTCCGGTCAGCTCGACCAACGCAGGCACCGAGTGCAATCCCACCAGCAAGACGGACTACACGATCTGCACCTCGGTCAACACCAACGTCTCGACGGCCTTCCCGCGCCGGTTCGCGCTGCAGTTCGACGGCACGTTCAACTCCGTCGGCGCAGACAAGGCCCGGGGTGAGTGTCGTCTGCAGCTAGACGGCCAGCCGCTGAACGGCACGGCGATCAGGGTGGAGCCCCAGATTCACGTCAACCCGACCTCGCCGGGGACCTCGGTTGACAAGGACTACGGGGACGGTTACGGGATCAACATCGTGACCACCCCACAGGGTGGAAAGCACACCTTCTCGGTTGCCTGCAACGAGTCACATGGCGATCTGAGGGTCAAGCAGTTCCAGCTCTCCGCTCTCTCGGTCCGCTAGGGCCACGGAGCGAGAAGCATGCGAAGACGGGAGGCCTCCGGGCCTCCCGTCTCGTTCTGGGCGTTTACGGACGGTTTCGGGGGCCACCTACACTGGGCGCGGTGAAGCGAGTGCTGATACTCGGATCGACGGGGTCGATCGGCACCCAGGCGCTCGACGTGATCGGGGCAGCCGACGGCCTCCAGGTCGTGGGGCTATCCGCCGACTCGAGCTGGGAGCGGGTCCTGGCCCAGGCGCGCGACCACGGCGTGCCCGCCGTCGCGCTCGCCGACGCCGATGCCGCCGCTCGGGCGGGTGAGGCCTGGGGGGGACAGGTGCTCCCCGGCCGGGACGGTGTCCGCGAGCTGATCGCCGCCTCCAAGCCGGACCTGGTCCTGAACGCGGTCGTCGGCGCCGCGGGGCTCGGTCCCACCATCGTCGCCCTCACCGAGGGCATCGACCTGGCCCTCGCCAACAAGGAGAGCCTGGTGGTCGGAGGCGAGCTGGTCATTGCGCTGGCGGAGGGCACCGGCGCCCGGATTCTCCCCGTCGACTCGGAGCACTCGGCGCTCTTCCAGCTGATCGGCGCCGAGTCCCCCGGAACCGTCGAGCGCCTCGTGCTGACCGCGTCCGGCGGGCCCTTCCGCGGCCGCACCGACCTCTCGGGGATCACGCCCGAGCAGGCCCTCGCCCACCCCACCTGGGAGATGGGCGGCCGGATCACGATCGACTCGGCGACCCTGATGAACAAGGGCTTCGAGATGATCGAGGCGCATCACCTCTTCGCGCTGCCCTACGAGCTCATCGACGTGGTCGTCCACCCGCAGTCGATCGTCCACTCGCTGATCAACCTGAACGACGGCGCCTCGCTCGCTCACCTCGGCTATCCGGACATGAAGGTCCCGATCTCCTACGCGCTTCAGTTCCCGGAGCGAGCCGACGTCGACGTTCCGACCCTGGACCTGGCGAGCGTTGGCCAACTCGAATTCGAGCAGCCGGACACCGCAACCTTCGCCTGCCTGCGGCTGGCGCGCGAGGCGGGCGAGGCGGGAGGGACCGCCCCCTGCGTGCTGAACGCGGCGGACGAGGTCGCCGTGGAGGCGTTCCTGGCCGCGCGCATTCCCTTCACCGGCATCCCTGAGGTGATCGACCGGACCCTCGAGGCGATCCCGGGCGGACCGGTCCGCCACTTCGAGGACCTCTTCGACGTCGACGCGGCCGCACGGGAGCACGCCCGTGGGCTGATCGAGGGCCTGGCCGTCGCGTGAGCTGGCTCCTCGTCTTCGCGGGGTTCTGCGCCCTGATCATCCTGCACGAGTTCGGGCACTTCCTCGCCGCCAAGGCGACGGGGATGCGGGTGGAGCGCTTCTTCCTCTTCTTCCCGCCGAAGCTGCTCAGCGTGAGACGCGGCGAGACCGAGTACGGAATCGGGATGATCCCGCTCGGCGGCTTCGTGAAGATCACCGGGATGAACCCGGAGGAGCTCGAGGCCGCCGAGGCTGGCCCCGACGGCTCCGCAGCCGGGCGTCCCGAGCTCGCAACCGCCACGGATGCGGGGCGCGATACCCCCGAGGGGCTCTTGGAGCGGATCGAGTCCGCCGGACAGAGCTCGGGCGAACTCGGCGGACTTCCGCCGGACGTGCTCAAGCGGGCCTACTACAACCAGCCGGTCTGGAAGCGGATCGTGGTGATCGGCGCAGGTCCCGCGATGAACGTCCTGATCGCGTTCGTCGTCCTGTTCGCCCTCGCGCTTGGCCTGCAGCGGGCGACGACTCTCCAGATCGGATCGATCGAGAACGACAAGCCGGCCCAGGGCGTGCTGAAGACCGGGGATCAGATCATCTCGGTCGATGGCGTGCGGCCGACCCAGGGCGGCTCGAGGCCAAGCGAAACCGACCTCGGCAATCGGGCCGACACCATCGCGAAGCAGGTCAACACCCATACCTGCGCCGGCACTCCGGTGGACGGATGCCAGGCCACCTCGCCGGCCGTCTTCGTCGTCAAGCGCGACGGCAAGCCGGTCACGGTCAAGCTGACTCCGTTCTACGACGCCCACGCGCCGGCGCTTAAGGAGGGTGATCCGGAGGGCCGCTACAGGGTCGGCTTCGGCTTCGGGGAAGGCGGCTTCGTTCCCGAGAATCTCTCGGTCCCGGCGGCGGCCGGCCGGGCGGTGAGCTTCATGTGGGACGTGACGACGAAGACGGTCTCGACCTTCGCTCGGATCTTCGAGCCCGAGCAGCGCAAGCAGCTCTCGGGCGTCGTCGGCGTCAGCGACGTCGCACATCAGACGATCGAGTTCGGCGCCCGGGAGGCGCTGACGCTGCTCGCCGTGATCAGCCTGTCGCTGGCGATCATCAACCTCTTCCCGTTCCTGCCACTCGACGGAGGCCACATCTTCTGGAGCCTGGTCGAGAAGGTCCGGGGCAGGCGCGTCCCGTTCAGCGTGATCGAGCGCGCCAGCGCGGTCGGGTTCCTGTTGATCCTGATGCTCTTCGTGATCGGCTTGACCAACGACATCGGCCGCCTGTCCGGGTCGGGTTTCCACGTCCGCTAAGCGCACGCCGCCTCAGGTGAGCGTGTAGCGTTTCCACCGGTTCTACCTAGGAGAGGAGAGCTGGTGGAGGTAACGACTTCTGAGCGTCAGGCGAGCGGCGGCGAGCCGCCAAAGCTGCCTGCCGAGAATCTCGTCAAGGCCTTCTACGGGGTGGTCGACCGCCTGGGGGACGACCTGGCGATCCGCGACGAGGCGCGCGACAAGGAGCTCAGCTGGAACGAGCTCCGCGACGTCGTGCACCGGATCGCGGGCGGGCTGGCGAAGCTGGGCGTGAAAAAGGGCGACACGGTGGCGATCATGCTGGGCAACCGCTGGGAGTTCATCCCCACCGACCTGGCGGCCGTCTCACTCGGCGCCATCCCGTTCTCGGTCTACCAGACCTACGCTCCGGGACAGATCCAGTACCTGCTCTCAGACGCCGAGAGCAAGCTGGTGATCACCGAGCAGGCGTACCTCGACAAGGTCAACGAGGCACGGAAGGACCTGCCGAACCTCGAGCACGTGATCGTCGTGGACGGCGAGGGCGGCGATCACACTCTCGACGAGCTGATGGAGATGGACCCGGAGTTCGACCCTGCCGAGTCGGTCGAGCAGATCGGGCCCGACGACCTCCTCACGCTCATCTACACCTCCGGGACCACGGGCCCGCCGAAGGGCGTCCAGCTCACCCACCGCAACCTGCTCTTCGCCATCGCGACCGCGGACGAGCTGATCGAGCTGCCGGAGCGGGGCGCCAAGGTGATCTCCTGGCTGCCCGCCGCGCACGTCGCCGAGCGGAACGCCCACTACTACCTGCCGGTGACCAAGGGGGTATCCGTCACAGTCTGCGCGGACCCCCGGCGAATCGCCGAGTTCCTCCCGAAGGTGAGGCCGACCTGGTTCTTCGCGGTTCCCCGCATCTTCGAGAAGCTCAAGGCAGGGCTGGAGGCAATGATCGCCGGGCTGCCCGAGGAGCAGCGTGAGCTCGCCGAGAAGGGGCTCGCGGCGTCGCTCCAGAAGGTCCGCCTCGAGCAGGCCGGGGAGGAGGTCCCAGCCGAGATCGCCGAGGCCGCCGCACAGGCCGACGAGCAGATGTTCGCCCAGTTGCGCAAGCAGCTGGGGCTGGACGAGGCCCTTGCGGTCAACGCCGGCGCCGCACCCACGCCGCTGGAGGTGCTCGAGTTCTTCCACGCGATCGGGATCCCGATCGGCGAGCTCTGGGGCATGTCGGAGACGTGCGGGCTCGGGACCATCAACCCACCCGACCGGATCAAGCTCGGCACCGTCGGCCCTCCGACGCCCGGCGTCGAGATCCGCCTGGATGAGGACGGCGAGGTGCTGGTCAAGGCCGACTGCGTCATGCCCGGCTACCGCAACCTGCCCGAGAAGAACGACGAGGCCTTCAACGAGGACGGCTGGCTGCGCACGGGCGACATCGGCGAGATCGACGAGGACGGCTACCTGAAGATCGTCGACCGGAAGAAGGAGCTGATCATCAACGCCGCCGGCAAGAACATGTCGCCGGCGAACATCGAGTCTCACCTGAAGACGGCGAGCCCGCTGATCGGTCAGGCGGCCGCGATCGGCGACGGCCGGCCGTTCAACACGGCCCTGATCGTGCTCGACCCGGACTTCGCCCCCGTCTGGGCGTCCCAGAACGGGCTCGACGGCAAATCGCTGGAGGAGCTCGCAACGGAGCAGAGGACGCTCGATGCGATTCAGGCCGCCGTCGAGGTGGCGAACGAGAAGATGGCTCGCGTCGAGCAGATCAAGAAGTTCAAGATCCTGCCCGAGCAATGGGAGCCGGGCGGCGACGAGCTCACCCCGACGATGAAGCTGAAGCGCAAGCCCATCGACGAGAAGTACGCCGAGGAGATCGAGGCGCTCTACACGCGCTAGGCCGGTTTGGAGGGACAGCGGAATAGGCGTGACGCCCGCCGGCAGGCGGAGCGTCAGCGCAGGGTGCGTCGGCGCAGGCGCCGCGCCCTCGCGGTGCTGGCGGTGCTCGCCCTCGCCGCCGGGGTTGCGGTAGGCGCCGGGCATGGGTCGGGCGGCGGCGGCGAGCAGGGCGCGCCATCGGCCGGGGCCAAGAACGCCGGGGGAGGAGGCACGAAGCTCCGGCCGGGTGGCCTGGGGCCGGTGCCGGCGCAGGCCAAGCTGGTGCGCTCGCAGGGGCCCGTTCCAGTGCTGATGTACCACGTGATCGCCGCACCCTCATCGAGCGCCCAGCTGCCCGAGCTGTACGTCGACCCGAAGACCTTCGACGACCAGATGGAGTGGCTCCGGTCACGGGGCTACCAGGGGGTCAGCCTCAATCAGGTCTACGACGCCTGGTTAAAGGACGCGGAGCTGCCCGAGAAGCCCGTGGTGGTCTCCTTCGACGACGGCTACCGCAGCCAGTACGTCTACGCCCGTCCCGAGCTGCGTAAGCTCGGCTGGCCCGGAGTGCTCAGCGCGATCTCCGGGAGAATCGGCAAACCCGGCGCCGAGCTCAGCAACGCCATGGTCCAGACCATGATCAACGACGGCTGGGAGCTCGACTCGCACACGATCAACCACGTCGACGTCTCCCAGGCGAGCGGCTCGCAGCTCCAGGATGAGGTCGCGGGATCCCGCAGAATGCTGCAGCAGCGCTTCCACCAGCCGGTCAACTTCTTCTGCTACCCGTCGGGCCGCTACGACGCCCAGGCGATCCAGGCGGTGCGCGACGCCGGCTACCTCGGCGCGACGACCACCGACGAAGGCCTCGCCTCGAAGAGCGAGATGTACACGCTGAAGCGGATCCGGGTGGACGGCTCGGACGGCGTCAGCGGGCTACAGCGGAAGCTGCAGCAGGCGGGCGCGTAGCCCGCTCCTCACGCTTCGCGCAATCACTTCTTGTGCTTCTTCTTGCACTTCTTCTTCGCCGCGTAGGCACCCGATGGCTTCTTCTTGTGCTTCTTGCACTTCTTCTTCTTGCTCGTCGAGCCCGTCCCGCCCGGTGAGGCCGGGGGGTAGCCGGTCGGCCCGCCGCCAGAGGCGGCACAGGGCATCTCGGTCGGGGCAACCGAGTTCTTCCGCGGGTTCGGCGTCGTCACCGAGAAGTCGGTGGCGCTGTTGTTAGTGTCGTCGCTCGCCTCGAGCAGCGTGGAGCACCCGGGGGCGATGGACCGGCGCAGCGCCATGCCCGAGCTCAGGGACGGAGCCGGGGTCCCGGCGGTCGTCCCGTAGTTGGCCATCAGCGTCGAGTTGGCGCTGAAGTTGCCCCATGAAACGCAGTCGTTGTATCCAGGCTCGCTGACGTAACAGACGGCGCCACCCGCCTGTATAGCGTCGAGATTGAGGTTGACGTTGAAGTCCTTGCCTCCGGCTGCGATCCCCGAGTCGGCAAACAGCACGGTGCGCTGGGAATCCCCGTTGGCAACGTCGGTGAAGGGAGAGAAGGTCGTCGGGCTCGAGCAGGTCGCGTCGCAGCGGACGAGCTTCGCGCCCCCGCTGAGGAAGTTCTGGAAGTCGAAGTAGTTCTGGGTCTCGACGTAGCTGCTGTCAGCGGTGCCGGTGCCGGAGGAGACCTCCCGGATCTTCACGAGGTGGAAGGTGGCGCTGGCGCTCGATGCCAGGCTCGCAGTGCCGAACAGGGCCACCGCGAGCGCGATCAGGAACGGACTTTTGCGCCGGCCGAAGATGATCTCCCCTCACCCACACCTACGGATCGGCGGGCCTTTTGGATTGCGCTCGGCGTTGGATCTGGTCAGTGCTTGTGCTTCTTCTTCTTCTTCTTGGGCGGCTTGACGACCTCGCCAACGGCGAGAGCGACGGCGGGCCCGGGCGGCGCGGCCGTTGTTCCCGGCGCAACGCCCTGGCTGAGAACGAGCCCGTTCTGAGCCTTCAGCGCGTTGTTGCTCGCCTTGATTCGCTTCTTCTTCTTCTTCGAGAAGGTCTTCTTGATGGCCCTCAGCTGGAGCGTCTGGGCGGTTGCCGTCGACGTGCAGTCGGCGGCGGCAATCGCCGCCGCCGCGGCGGCCTGTGTCTGTCCGACGACGTTCGGGACGTTGCAGAACCTGATCGTCGCCTGCAGCAGGAGATCGTGCTGCTTGTCCGCGAGGAGGTTGGCCGCAGCTCCATTCGCGGGCTGGGCCGAGAAGTTGTTCGCGATCAGGTTCTTGCTCAGGCCGTTCGTGATCGTCTGCGGCATCCCGTCAACCAAGCCACCGATGAGCATGCCGACGTAGTCGCCCTTGCTGATCGGCAGGGAAGCCGGATAGGAAAAGACCTTGCCCGTCGGGGCGGCAACGGCGGTCCCGGTCGGAACCGCCGATGGAGCCTGTACCGACGCGATCCCCGTGAACTTGCTGTTGGTCATGCTGACGAGGCTGACCGCTCCGTTCGGCCGCAGGACCTTGAGGGTGTATCGGGCTCCGTCGTCGGCGCTCTTCACCTTCCATCCCGTGATCAAGCCGTTCGCCGGCGAGACGACCGGGTTGGTACTCGTCACCGGGTCGTACGAGAGCTGAACGCTGACCGTGGGCGCACTGATTACCCCGCCGTCGTAGTTGCTGGTCAGCTTGCTGCCCATGATCGCCGTGTCGGCGGAAGACGAGGACGCAAGGACCCCGAAAAGCGTCACTGCGAGTGCTGCGCCGAGCGCCATTTGACTGATGCGGCGGTTCATGGTTTCCCTTCCTTGGGTCCGTCTCCTGAAGGCGATCCTCCCAGATCCGCCCCCTGAGTGCGGTGAACCCTTCGTTTCGCCTTCACGTCCGCTAAACG
>CAVUGA010000014.1:0-113865 GCA_963740685.1 uncultured Solirubrobacterales bacterium | reverse complement strand
GCCGCGACTCTAGTCCGGCAAAGGTTTCCCCTGGGTGAGAGTTCTCTTAGGAGAATGCCAAGCCTAGTACGCCGAGCGCGGCGTTTCACCCCGCACCTAGCCGCGGCGCCTTGGACATTCGTACGAGTCGCCGATCCGTATTTCCCCGGCGCCAGCTGGAGTAGTTCGCACGCCAATCAGAAGTAGTTCGCACGCTTTTCGCGGCGTTTCGAGGAAGCGATGATCTCCGCCTCATGTGTGGTCATAGCAACCCGTTGAGCCTGCGGCTCATGACCTACACGCGCTACGGCGCGATGGTCGGGTGTCTCTCGTGCGGGACCTCTTTCTTCGTCGACCTGCGCAGGGACACCAACACGCCGGCGCCGCCGGCGAGCCGACAGAGCGCTCAGTAGGCCTTCGCGAAGATCGCGACGACCTTCGCCGGCCCGCCGGTGATCACACAACGGGCGTCTGAGGGAAGCACCTCGTCGAAGGGGATACAGCGGACGCTCACGCCGAGCTCGCCCATCGTCTTCTCTGTCTCCGGGTCCTCGCTCCATGGCGCCTTGACGAATCCCCCCGAGTCAGTGTCCTCGCCTGAGAAGAAATCACGGAACTCATCCAAGGTCGCGATGTCGTCCCGGGTCCGCTCGCGCAGTCGCCTGCTCGCCTCCTCGAAGTAGCCGAGCTGGATGTCGCTGAGGATGCCCGCCGCGGCCTCCGCGGCGCCCTCGCGGGGGACGGCGTCACGAGCGAGGCCGGGGTCGTCCCGCCTGGTCATCGTCACCACACCCTGCTCGATGTCCCGCTCACCGAGCTCGATTACGACGGGCACGCCCTTGCGGATCCACTCCCAGCGCTTCTCTGCCGCCTTGCGGTCGCGGGCGTCGACGTTGGCGCGCACCGGCGCCTCCATCCATGACTGCCCCTCGAGTTCGGCCTCGAGCTCGCGAGCGGCCTCGAGGACCGCCGTGGGATCATCCCGCGTGATCGGGACGATCTGGACCTGCTGCGGCGCAACCCGGGGGGGAACGCGCAGGCCGTTGTCATCGGCGTGGGTCATCACGACGGCACCCATCATGCGCGTGGAGAGGCCCCACGAGGTCGTGTAGCAGAGCTTCCGCTCGCCGTCCTCGTCCGTGAACTCCATCTGCATGGCGCCCGAGAAGTTCTGGCCGAGGTAGTGGGAGGTGCCGGACTGGAGCGCCTTGCCGTCCTGCATCATCGCCTCGATGCTGAGCGTGATCTCGGCGCCTGGGAACCGCTCCGATTCGGGCTTCTCCCCGGCGATCACCGGGATCGCCAGATGGGACTCCGCGAACTCGCGGTAGACCGCGAGCATCCGGCGGGTCTCCTCCAGAGCCTCCTCCTCGGAGGCGTGGGCGGTGTGCCCCTCCTGCCAGAGGAACTCGGTGGTGCGCAGCAGGACCCGCGGGCGGAGCTCCCAGCGGACGATGTTGCACCACTGGTTGACCATCAGCGGCAGGTCGCGGTAGGAGTTGATCCACTTCGTGAAGGAGCGGCCGATGATCGTCTCGGAGGTGGGGCGGACGATCAGCGGCTCGGGCAGCTCGGCCGCGGGGTGCAGCGAGCCATCGTCACCCTGCTCGAGGCGGTGATGGGTAACGACCGCCATCTCCTTCGCAAAGCCCTCGACGTGCTTCGCCTCCTCCTCGAAGTAGCTCAGCGGGATGAACAGCGGGAAGTACGCGTTCACCGCGCCGGTCTCCTTGATCCCGTCGTCGAGACCGCGCTGCATCAGCTCCCAGATCCCATAGCCCCAGGGGCGGATGACCATCGCGCCGCGGACATGGTCGAGCTCCGCGACCTCCGCGTCGCGGACCACGCTCTGGAACCACTGAGGGAAATCCTCAGCGCGCGTTGGTGAGATCCCGGGTTTTGCCTTGCCTTCCATATGCTCGCTGGATCTGAATGGCCCGTAGCCGCGGACAATCCTTGCGCAAGGGGAGGCGAAAGGGGTTCCGCCGTCAGTTCGGCCTTGACCGCTCTGGCCCGCCACCGCGGCAGACGAGGCCTGGGCAGCCCCTCCGCCCCTGGACGATCCCAAACGCGGTCGGCTACATCCGGCTCGCCGCGCTTCCCGTCTTCCTCTACCTGGCGTTCTCGTCGGGAGACGGGCGGAGTGCGCCCGCGGCGGTGATCTTCTGGCTGATCGCGGTCGGAGACTACGTGGACGGCTTTCTCGCCCGCGCCACGGGGCAGTACAGCCGGATGGGCGCTCTCCTCGACCCCATCGTCGACCGTCTGACGATCCTATCGGGCGCCGCCGTGTGCTGGCACTTCGAGCTCTTGCCGCGCTGGGCGCTCGCAGTCCTCGCCGCGCGAGAGGTGATCACGGCCGTTCTCGCGCAGGTGGCCCTCTATCGCGGCGGGGAGCTCAAGATCAACTGGCTGGGGCGAATCGCGGTCGCCCCGGTGATGGCCTCGATCTTCTTCGCGATGGTCTCCGACAGCTGGGTGTGGAGCGCGATGCTGATCGTCGGGGTGGTCCTCGGCGTCCTCGGGACGATCGCCTACGTCCGCTCCGGACTTCGAGAGCTTGCAACTTCATAACCCCGGGGGTCAGGTCTTGCAATGCGACAACGTGTGTGAATGCAAGACCTGACCCCGAAGGTTCGAGTACTGGTTGAGGCTGCGCGTTCGTACCTATAATCCTCGCCCCAAGACTGAAAGTGGAGGAGTCCGTGGAGGACGAGACCTTTCCCGACATCGGCTCCATGAGCGACGAAGAGCTCAAGGAGCTGATCGACAATCTGACCGCTGAGGAGCAGGAGGTGTCCTACCGCCGCCGGATCATGCACGGGCAGATCGACATCCTGAGGGCGGAGCTGGTCAACCGCCTGCGTGAGAATCGCCCTGAGGGCGGCACGCTGATCAAGGGCGACGACGTGCAGCGGCTGAGTGAGATCCTCGCCGGCCGCTCAGAGCCCCCGACAAAGCCTCCGACCTAGACAAGGGGTCAATCGTGGCGATCCATTGCCCCGAGTGCGGGTTCGTCAACGCCGAGGGGGCCAACTATTGCCAGAAGTGCGGCGCCTACCTCTCCCGTCCGGAGGGGAAGGACGAGCCGACGACGATGACCTACACGGTCGACGAGTCGGGCGAGATGCATCAGGTCGACATCGACGAGGTCGTCGAGCGACACGGCGCGGCCATGGTGATTCGCTCGGGCGGCGGCCGCGCCGGGGAGAGCTTCACCCTCGACGACGAGCGGATCTCGATCGGTCGCACCCCTGACGCGGGCGTCTTCCTCGATGACGTCACGGTCTCGCGCAACCACGCCCTGTTGGTGCGGCGGAAGGACGGCCTCTACATCGACGACCTCGGCTCACTCAACGGCACCTACGTCAACCGACGCAGGATCGAGTCCCACCAGCTTGCGGACGGCGACGAGATCCAGATCGGGAAATACAAGCTGAGCTATCTGGAGAAGTGACCGTGGAAGCATCGCCGACACCCTTCGAACGCACCGGCGCCGGCGCCGCCTCGGACGGCGCGCCGTCGAACCGCAAGGCGCTCACCATCGGCGCGGTCGCCAAGATCCTCGGCCGTGAGTTCGACGACCTCTCGATCTCGAAGATCCGTTACCTCGAGGACCAGAAGCTCCTCTCTCCGCGCCGGACGCCGGGTGGCTACCGCCTCTACAGCCAGGCGGACGTGGAGCGCCTGCGGACGATCCTGCGCATGCAGCGCGACGAGTTCCTGCCGCTGCGCGTGATCCGCCAGGAGCTTGCGGCGGGCGCCCGCGAGGAGCGCGGGGGATCAGCTTCCCTGCGCCGCGCGACCGCCGTCGAGGCCGGCAAGGGCTCGCGGCTGACGATCGAGGAGCTCGTCGATCAGACTGGCGTCGGCGGCGAGCTGATCAAGGAGCTCGAGGACTGGCGGCTGGTCCAGCCCGAGAACGTGGAGGGCACCAAGCTCTACGACGACACCGATCGCGAGATCGTCAAGGCCTGCTCCGAGCTCGCGCGGTTCGGCGTCGGCGGCCGCAACCTGAAGGTGCTGCGCACCGCCGCAGACCGCGAGTCGGCGCTGCTCGAGGCTGTCGTAGGGCCGGGGCTGCGGTCCTCCAACCACAACCGCCGCCGCGAGGCGATCGAGAACCTGGAGAGCCTGGCGGCCGCCTGCAACAACCTCACCCACATGCTGCTCGTCCGCGATCTGCGGAAACTGACCGGCGAGGAGTAGGGCCCCCGCTTTTGGCACGCGTCGTGCGCAGGCGCCGCATCGCCGCGCCCGCGAGCGCGCTCTGGTCGGTCGTCACCGACCCGTACCACCTGCCGCGCTGGTGGCCGAACACCCAGCGGGTCGAGAACGTCAGCGCGGGAGACCCCGCGGAGCGCAGCTGGACGCAGGTGCTGGAGACGCGCGACGGTCGGGGAGTTCGTGCCGACTACCGCTGCGTCGACGCGACCGACGGCGAGCGCTACGTGTTCGAGCAGACGCTGGAGGGAACGCCGTTCGAGCGCTTCGTCAAGCGGGTGCGCACCGAGATACAGCTGAGGCCGCTGAACGGCGAGACCGACGTGACGATGTCTCTCGACCGGCGGCTGCGCGGGCTCTCGCGCCTGGGCTCGCCGATGATGCGGCGGGCCATCGGACGGACGCTGAACGAGGCGCTGGCGGGGCTGGAGACAGCTGCCACCGGGGGATCCGGATGACTGCTGAGATGAAGTGGTGGGGCTGGGGCAACGCGGATCGCCGGCTCGACCTGCCGCCTGCCGCGGTGGCCGCTCTGCACGAGGAGCTCGGGGTGGAGCCGGAGGATGTGGCCGAGCCGGTGGGGCTCGAGCAGGTGTCGCTTCCTGAGCCAAGAGCGGTCCCAGATGCGGTTCGCTCCGCGGCGAGCGAGGTCCTCGACGGCGAGGAGGACCGGCTGCGCCGGGCCGCCGGCCGCAGCTATCCGGACCTGGTCAGGCTGCGCACGGGACGTCTCGAATCCGCCCCCGACGCGATCCTCCGGCCCCCCGATGCCGCCGCGGTCGAGGCGGTGCTGGGCGCCTGTGCCGAGCATGGGGTGGCGGTGGTGCCCTATGGGGGAGGTACGAGCGTGGTCGGCGGGCTGGACGCCGTCGGTGACGGCCACGACGCGGTCGTCTCGCTGGACCTGACCCATCTGCGCTCGGTCGATCTCGACGTTCGCTCACTCACCGCCACCATGGGGCCGGGACTGTCCGGGCCGGATGCAGAGAGGGCCCTGAACGCTCTCGGGGCCACGCTCGGGCACTTCCCGCAGTCCTTCGAGGAGGCGACGATCGGGGGATTCGCGGCGACCCGCTCGGCGGGCCAGGCCTCGAGCGGCTACGGCCGCTTCGACGAGCAGGTGACCGCCATCGAGCTCACGGCTCCCACCGGGCGGCTGCGCACCCGCCGGACCCCTCACACGGCAGCCGGGCCGGCCCTGCGCGAGCTGGTCCTCGGCTCCGAGGGGACGCTCGGCGTGATCACCGAGGTGAGTTGCCGGGTGCGACCCGCGCCATCGGAGCGCCACTACGAGGGATGGATGGCGGAGGACTTCGACAAGGGCCGTGAGATCGTGCGCGACCTCGCCCAGCGCCACGAGGCGCCCGACGTCCTGCGGCTCTCCGACGAGGAGGAGACCAGGGTCTCCCTCGAGCTGGCGGGGACCGAGGGCCTGCAGAAGCGAGCGCTGGACGCCTACCTCGCGCTGCGCCGCCGCCAGGGCGGCTGCCTGATGATCTGCGGCTGGGAGGGCGAGAGGGAGTCCGTGCGCCGCCGCCGGTCGCTTGGCCAAACGCGGCTGCGCCTTGGTGGCGCCGTGCCCCTTGGAGGATCGGCGGGTCGTTCCTGGGAGCGCAACCGCTACGCCGGCCCCTATCTGCGCGACGAGCTGATGAACCTGGGCGTCATGGTCGAGACCCTGGAGACGGCCCACACCTGGAGCCGGCTCGACGAGCTCTATCTGGCGGTGGGCGCGGCCCTCCGAGGCGCCCTCGGGAAGCGCTCGATCGTCATGTGCCACGTCTCGCACGCCTATCCGGACGGGGCATCGCTCTACTTCACCTTCCTCGCGCGAGTTCGGCGCGGCGAGGAGCTCGAGCAGTGGCGCGCCGCCAAGACCGCCGCCTGCGAAGCGATCGTCGCAACCGAGGGCACCATCACGCACCACCACGCGGTGGGACGCGACCATGCTCCCTACATGCGGGCCGAGGTCGGCGAGCTCGGGCTGGACGCCCTGCGGGCCGTGAAGGAGCGCCTCGATCCGGCGGGGATCATGAACCCGGGTAAGCTCGTTCCCCGCTGAACCCTGGCGTCGGCTAGCGCCGCAGCGCGCCGCGCATGACGGCGCCGCCGACCACCTGGGGCAGGGTCGCGTTTTGAGCGGCCTGCCGGACGGCCGCAGCCGCCTCGCGCTGGCGGGTCAACGTGAGCTCGGCGGTCTGGAAGCTCGGCAGGAGGCCCTCCGCGGCGGTCGGGATCGGCGTTCTGCCCGTCAGCTTGCCGTCCGAGCCGACGGCCTGGAAGGCGACCGGCAGGCTGCGCCCGCCGGTGCCCACGAACCAGAGGACGTAGCTCTGGCCGGGCCCGCTCGGCGTGAGCCCCTGGATGGCGAGATCGACGGCCGGCTGGTCCGCGACGCGAACGACCGAGATCATCCCGCTCGCCCTCGATCCGCCCACGGGGCTGAGCTTGATCGGCACGACGTCCTCTTGATCGTTTCGGGGGGCGGGCGCGCTGCCGTCGCCGCCTCCGCCGCTCCCGGTCACCAGGAGCACGACCACGAGGACCAGCACCGCCGCGCCGCCCGCGAGCCAGAGGGCCCAGCTCCTGCCCCTCTCTGCGCTCGGTGGCGGCGTGGGGGTTCTGGGACCGGCCGCGGCCGCCTCGTGGCCCTCCAGCGCTTCCAGGCGATCTCTGACGGCCTCGGAGGACAGATCCTCGCCGGGCGACCCCTCCAGGGTGCCGGCCGCCTCATGCGCCTTGGCGCGCACCTCGCCGGCGCTCTCCCCGAGCAGCTCCGCGACGCGGTCGTAGGTGTCCCCGCCGAGGAGCAGTTGGAGCAGGGCGCGCTGGTCCTCGCTCAACGCCATCGGCTGGCGCGGTCGGTCAGCCCTTCGAGCCTTGAGTGGTCGTCCCCTGCGTGCCTGAGGAACCGGACTGTCCCTGGGCCTGGCTCTGGGCCTGCTGCAGAAGCTGCTGGATCCCCAGGTCCGCGACGTTCCCCTGGAGGACCGTGTCCCCGACGAATGGGACCAGGAGGCTGGGCTTCTTGCCCTGCGACCGCAGCGACTGCTGGACCTGCTGCGCCTGGGCGGAGGTCACCTTGGCGAACTTGATCGTCTGGAAGGCCGGGAACAGCACGAGCTCCTGCGCCGGCACGGGCACGGCGCCGGTCAGATTGCCGCTCGAGTCGACGGTCTCCTGGCCGAGCGGCACGGACTGCGTGTCGGACTTGTAGAGCCAGAGCAGATAGCGCTCGTCGCCGCTCGCCGGCGGAAGGTGGACGGCGTTCGCCTGCAGGACGAAGGTCGGGGTCTGGTTCTGCTGGTTTCCCGACTGCTGTTGAGAGCCGAGGGTGATCTGCCCGCTGGGAGCGCAGTCCGCGTCGGCGAAAGCGCCGGCGGCCGCCAGCTTCATCGTCGGGATTCCCGCCTGTTGCGCCGACGCGGTATTGACCGGAGCGCAATCGCTGCTCCCGCCGCCACCACCGCCGGTGGCGACGACGACGATCACGATCACCAGTACCAGCGCCACGGCTCCTCCGACGATCGCCTGGGTGCGACGCTTCCCAGTCAGCGATCCGAAGCCGCTGAAGAACCCCGCCGCGCGAGACGCGAACCCGGGGCCCTTGGGAGCCTGTGGAGGCTGGGCTGCCGGCGGCGCGGGCGAGGGCGGGGTTGCCGGCGGGGGAGGGGGCGGCGCCGCGCGGCGCCCGCCCTTGGGTTCGGGAATATCCGGCAGCTTCGCCTTTGGCGCCAGCAGCCTCAGGTTCTGCTCGAGTCGCTGGGCAAGGGCGTTGGCATCGGGGTCGCTCTGCAGGTGACGGACGGCATCGGCGCGGCCGATCGGATCGGCCTGGCCCAGCAGGTAGTCGCTGAGCCCGACCTGCGCATCGGGGTCGGCGCCGCCGATGTCGGTCAGCGCAGAGCGGGCCCGCGATCGCACCTCATCGGGGGCGATCCCAAGCAGGGAGCCGATGTCGTCATACCCCTGGCCCCCCTCCAAGAGCAACTGCAGCATCGCGCGCTGTTCGTCCGTGACCGCCACGAGCGTGGAAGCCTAGGGCAGCGGCGCCACGCATGATGCAGCTCTTACCTGGGCTTTACCCGCGCTCGTCCGCTCGGTCATTCGGCTCTAACCGCCGGGCGAGGCGCGGATAGTGAACGAGCAGACCCTCGGCATCGAGCTCGAGGTCCGCGGTGAAATCGCCATCGCGGCTGATGTAGCGGACCACCGAGCCCTGATCGGCGGTGCGGGCGTGCTCGTAGCGCTGCGGGGAGGCCTCGACGCGCAGGCTGGGCATCGTGACGAAGGCCATCACGAAGTCCCCGGCGCCCCCGCGCTGGAACCCGTGGCGGAGGATCGGCATCGTGTTCGTCAGCGGCGAGTTCTCGATGTCGATATCGCGCGCCCCAGAGAGGTCCGGAAGCTCGCCGTCCCAGGGGCCGCCGGGAACGTCCCCGGCGTCCTCCACCTCCGCTCGCCAGCCTCCGGCGCCGTCGTGTCGCAGCAACAGGCGCCGGCGCCATCCCTCGGAGGTGGCGGTCAGCTCCAGCTCTCGTGTGATGAAGCGCTCGGGCGCCTCCAGCCGGTAATCGACGCGAAAGGGGACGGGCTCGGCGCCCATCTGCGTCCCTGCGGCCCTCAGACCGTCCTCGGCAAGCTCGACCGCCGCCGACTCCGTCAGCCACTCCTCGACCCCCCTCCAGACCAGGAACCGCATGTCGCGAGTATCCAGCCTGGGGGCCTCCGACTATCGTCCCGCCTCGTGAGCGAACCGGAGATTCTCCCCACGGGCTTCGGCGAGCGGATCGGCGTCGAGTGGCTGAGCTTCGATCCGGAGGACGCCCGCGCCCGGATCAAGATCGAGGATCACCACCTACAGCCCTTCGGCGTGGTGCACGGCGGCGTGTACTGCTCCCTGGCGGAGAGCATCTGCTCGGCCGCGGCCTACTACGCGGTCAGCGCGGACGACCAGGTGGCGGTGGGCCAGTCGAACGACACGACCTTCCTGCGCTCCGTCTCGGACGGTCACGTCAACGCCACGGCCCGAACCCGCCATCGGGGGCGGACCACCTGGATCTTCGACGTCGAGATGACCGACGACGAGGGCCGTGTCTGCGCACTGGCGCGGATCGTCATCGCCGTGAGGCCGCGCAGGGGCTGAGCCCCGAGGTCCGCCGCGACGACGCCCGCCCGAAGTGGGATGCTGTGGGCGATGCGCAAGGGTGAGATCCGCTCCCTGAGCGAGATCGCCGCTGGTTCGCTGGCACAGCCGGGCGTCACCGCCCACGAGGTGCACACAGCGGTCGCGGGTCGAGTGTTCGGAATGCTCGGTCCGCTCGGAGCGCCGGTCCGCTTCGTCCACGATGGGATCTCACACGCCTCGTATCGGGCCGTCGCGGGTGCGCTGCGCGCCCCGCTCCGCGCGGGAGGCAGGCTGGTCGCCGAGCGGGCCCGGGAGGGATCGGCGGCGCTGGCCGAGTCAACGTCCGGCGCGCTGGCGCTCGGGGCCCTCAACGGGATCGCCGGCGACCGGCTGGCCAGGGACCACCCGGACCTTGCATTCGAGCTGACCGTCCGGCGGGGCGGCAGCGACGTCCCGCTCGATGCCGATGGCCTCGCCGACGCGTTTCCGGAGGCGACGCCACGCCTGGCGGTGTTCGTCCACGGCCTTTGCGAGACGGATGAGGCGTGGGGCCTTGCCCCCCTCGCGGGGCAAAGGCGGCCCAGCTACGGTTCCCTGCTGCGCGACGCACTCGGCTACACGCCGATCTACCTCCGCTACAACACCGGCCTCCGGGTCTCCGAGAACGGCAAGCGGCTGACCAAGGCACTGAACCGGATCGCTTCCGAATGGCCCACGGAAGTCGAGGAGATCGCCTTGATCGGCCACTCGATGGGCGGCCTGGTCGCCCGCAGCGCCTGTCATTACGCCGGAGGGGAGGGACACACCTGGACCGAGAGCCTGCATCACGTCTTCTGCCTCGGGACTCCCCACCTCGGCGCCCCGCTGGAGCGGGCCGCCCACGCCGCCGGATGGACCCTCTCCCGCCTGCCCGAGTCGCGGCCATTCGGGGACCTGTTCCTGAATCGCCGGAGCGCGGGTATCAAGGACCTGCGGTACGGCAGCTGCGTCGAGGAGGACTGGCGGGATTGCGATCCCGACGAGTTCCTCCGCCACCGCTGCCACGAGGTTCCCTTCCTGCCCACCGCGACCTACTACTTCATCGGCGCCACCCTCACCCGCCGGCCAGACGGGCTCGGCGGCCTGATCGGGGATCTCCTCGTCCACTACCCAAGCGCCTCCGGGCAGGGGCGAAACCGCCGGATCCCGTTCGAGGTCGATCACGGCCGCCATCTCGGCGGGGCTCACCACCTTCAGCTCCTCAACGACCCCGAGGTCTACGCGCAGATCCGCGACTGGCTGGCTACCGCGGCAGTGCCCGCATAGAGCCGAAGCGGTTCGTGATCGGCAGACGCCGGTCCCTGCCGAACGCCTTGGTCGAGACCCTGATGCCGGGCGGCGCCTGGCGGCGCTTGTACTCGGCGCGGTCCACCAGGCGGATCACATCGAGCACGGTCTCCTCGGGAAGCCCCTGGCCGACGAGGGCCTCGACGCCCTCGTCCCGCTCCACGTAGGCCTCGAGGATCCGGTCCAGGGTCTCGTAGGGCGGCAGTGAGTCCTCATCGAGCTGGTCGGGTCGCAACTCCGCCGATGGCGGGCGCTCCAGCACCGATGCCGGGATCAATTCGCGCCCTTCGCGCCCGTTCCGCCAACGCACCAGGCGGTAGACGAGCAGCTTGAAGATGTCCTTGATCACGGCGAAGCCGCCCGCCATGTCGCCGTAGAGGGTCGCGTAGCCGACCGACATCTCGCTCTTGTTGCCTGTCGTCAGCACGAGCCAGCCGAACTTGTTGGAGAGCGCCATCACCAGGTTGCCCCGGATCCGCGCCTGGATGTTCTCCTCCGCGAGACCCACCTCGGCACCCTCGAAGCTCGGCCCCAGCGCCCGCGTGTAGGCGTCCATCGCCTCGGCGATCGAGATCTCGATCAGCTCGACGCCGAGGTTGGCGGCGATCGCCCGAGCGTCGGATTGCGTCTCGGCGGCGGAGTTGGGGGAGGGCATGACGACCACACTGACGCGATCCGCTCCCAGTGCGTCGGCCGCGACCAGAGCGACCAGGGCCGAATCGATCCCGCCCGAGAGCGCGATGACGACGCGCTCGAAACCGTTCTTCTCGACGTAGTCGCGCAGCCCAAGCGTGAGCGCCGCGTAGACCTCCGCCTCCTCGCCCGCGAGCGGCTTGGCCAGCCGCGGCGCCAGGTGGCCATCGGACGTGGCGCCAGAGCTGAGGTCGGCGAGCATGGGGACGTCCCGGGCCGCGCCGGCGCCATCGGAGGGATCCCCCCTCGCGGGGACCATCACGTCGCAGACCAGGAGCTCGGGCTCGAATTGAGCCGCCCGAGCGAGCGTCTCCCCATTGGGACCGATCACGACGCTGGCGCCGTCGAAGACCAGCTCGTCCTGCCCGCCAACGGTGTTACAGAGCGCGAATGCCGCGCCGTTGGAGCGCGCCCGCTCGGCGATCATCGCCTCGCGTGCCCTGCCCTTGCCGCGGTGATACGGGGAGGCCGAGGAGTTGACCACCAGGTGGGCTCCGGCGGCCACCTCGTCGCTCTCGGGGAAACCGGGGTGCCAGATGTCCTCGCAGACGGTCAGCCCGACCACGGCGCCGTCCACGGAGATCAGCGCGGGCTCGCTTCCCGGCTGGAAGTAACGGCGCTCGTCGAAGACGCCGTAGTTGGGGAGGTCGCACTTCCGGTAGACCGCGCGGACCTCTCCGCCCGCGAGCACTGCGAGCGAATTGTAGGCCGGGGGAGGGGGTGCGTCGATCAACGCATCGAAGTCCTCGAGCTCGTCCGCGGGGTGCTCGACGGGCTCGGGAAAGCCGACGAGGGCGACCGTGCGATCGACCTCGGCGGCGATGGAGTCGAGCCCCTGCCGCACCGCGTCGAGGAAGTCCCGCCGGAGCACCAGGTCCTCCGGCGGGTAGCCCGACAGGCAGAGCTCGGGGAGGATCACGAGCTGGGCGCCGGCGTCGCGAGCCCGCTCGATTGACTCCGTGATCAGGTGCGCGTTGCCCTCGACGTCGCCTACGGTCGGATCGATCTGGGCAAGCGCCAGGCGCAGATGTGTCGCCTCGGCCATATCTCAAGTATGGAGGGATCCGCCCCGGGGGCTACCCTGCCGCGCGTGTTCAGGCAGGACAGGACCCCTCACACCCGCAAGGGCGTAGAGCTGATGGAGGCCCACATCGAGGACCTCTGCCGCGAGTACGGCATCGACCTCGCCGGCTCCTCCGCCCGTGGACGGGCGATCCGCTGGCGCGGAGGCCGCCTCGAGATCTCCATTCCGCCGATCCGCGGGCAGGTCTCCTACTTCATCGCCCTTCACGAGATCGGGCACCTCGTCGGCAAGGGACGCTCGGCGCCCCGCCTCGAGTCCGAGGCGAACGCCTGGCTGTTCGCCCTGCAGCACAGCGCGGTTGAGCCGACCCAGGCGACCAAGCGATCCATCTCCCGGCGTCTGCGGGGCTACCTCGAGTGGGCCCGCAACCGCCAGCACCGGCGGGTGCCGCCGCGGATCCCACCGCGCGATCACCCCTTCTGGGCGCTGCTCGAGCTCGGCTAGGCCGGGCCGTCGGTCGACCTGGCCGACCTGGCCCGCGCGGGCCGCATGTTGCTGATGATCACGGCGACCACGGTGACCAGGTAGATCTGGCCGATCAGGGCCTCGGTGATGGCCAGCGAGCGACCGAAGTTCGATGCCGCTGTCAGGTCTCCATAGCCGACGGTCGTGAGGGTGGTGAAGCTGAAGTAGAGAAAGTCATTCGTCTCGGACTGGGCGGCGGTCAGCTGATGGAAGAAGGCGTGCCCCCCGATCTCCTCCATCGCCGCAAACGCTGTGCCGAAGAAGAGGCCTACGATCAGATACAGGCAGAGTCCGCCGAACATGGTCTCGATGGTGACGCTGCCCTCCTCCCGGAAAAGCCTGACCAGCCCGGTGACGATCGCGGGAGGGACCAGGCCGACCAGCAGGAGGGTGACGCCCCGCCCCGAGCCGTTCCCGAATTCGTCGGTGCCGAGAATTGCGAGCGAGGCGCCGAGGATCGATACCACTGCGGCGATGACCGCCAGCCTGATTACGAATGGGTGGGCGCGCGATGCGACGACGGCGGCGATCAGGGTGATCGCCTGGAGGATCACGGCTGCGAGCCGGGCGAAGTCGCTCTCACCGGCGGCCAGCTGGAACCCGATCGAGACCAGGATCAGGGCGAGGACTACCCCGAAGTGGTAGTGGATCCTGTGCACGCGGGCATGATCCCCCGCCGGTAGGACGAAACCTCAGCAGGAGCGCGGGCGCGGATCGAGGCGCTTGTCTCGCTTGGCCGACTCGGCCTTGTTCCTGCCGGGACCGCAGTTGATCTTGACGTCGCGCCCGCCGTCGTGCGCGTTGATCCTGTCGATCCCGGTCTTCCCCTTCATCACGTCCGCTCCGCTACCACCGCGGAGGAAGTCGTCGTCGGGACCGGCCGCCAGGCGATCCGCGCCGGCCTTGCCATAGAGGCGGTCATCCCCGGGCCCGCCGCGCACCGTGTCGTTCCCCGGGCCGCCGATGGACAGATCGCCCCCGTCGAAACCCAGCAGCGTGTCGTTGCCGCGGTTGCCGTACAGGACGTCGTCGCCCCCGAGGCCGAACAGAGTCTCCGAGCTCCTGTCTCCGACCAGGACATCATTTCCGTTCGTGCCGAACACGACCTCGATGTCACCGTGCACGGTGTCTCGCCTGCTGCCCGTTTGATCCTCCGGACCGCCGTCATTGCCGCTCCCCGACCCGATCGTGACGCCGACCGGGTTCTGCCTGGTGGCGAGATAGGCCAGGGTGTCAGTGCCGCTGCCGCCCCTGAGGTCGTCTGCTCCGGCGCGGCCATCGAGCGAGTCCCTTCCGCCGCCGCCCCGGAGCTTGTCGGCGGACGGGGAGCCGATCAGCGTGTCGTTGCCCGGGCCGCCGTCCAGATTGCCGGCCACGGTCGACGGGATCGACGCGTCCAGCGCGACCGTGTCGTCGCGATCGCCCGTGTCGGCGGAGATCGTCTTGATGCCCGTGCCCGGGCAGCTCGCGGTGTGCGCGTTGACCGTCGTGCAGGTACCGCTGGCGGTCAGGTTCGCCGCTGTATCGGTGACGCTGTAGGCGTTCGTGGCGGCGACGTAGCTGACCACGACCCGGTTGGTCTCGTTGCCCGTCTCGGCGACCTTGACCGTGTTGCCGCCGCTGACCGTCACCGTCGAGGCGACGGCCTGGGGCGCGAGGATGAGCGCCATCACGACGATGCCGGCGAACGAGATCTTTCTCATCGCACCTGTCAACACACCCAGAAAGCGGTAGATGCGGTCGGCGCTCAGAGCAGCTTTTCGACCACGAGGACGTCCTTCCATTCGCCATCGAGCGTCCCGTGGCGCTCGTGCACGCCGACCTCGCGCCAGCCGAGGCCCCTGACCAGGGCGATGCTCGGCCCGTTGGAGGTGAAGATCTTGCCGATCAGCTTGTGGGCGCCGGCCTCCGAGGCGGCGGTGGCCAGGGCAGAGAGCAACTGCCGGCCGATGCCGCTGTGCCTCGCGCCGCGCTCCACGTAGAGCGTCGCCTCGCGCACGCCGTCGTAGTAGCTGTGGCGGTCGGTGTACGGGCCGGCCTTGGCCCAGGCGACGACGGTCCCATCCCGCTCGGCGGCGACGACCAGGTCCTGGGTGACCCAGCGCTCGGCGTCCTCGGGCCCGGCCGGCCGAGTCTCGAACGTGGCAACCCGATCCTCGACCCCCTGGTTGAAGATCTCGGCGAGCCGGGCCGCGTCACCCGGCTCGGCGCTCCGAATCCACGCCGGAGGTCTTTCCGATCCGTTCACGTGGGCTTCATAGCATTGAGGGCGTGATCTCAGAGCGAAACCTGCGGATCGCGTCGGGTGTCCTCGCCCTCGCGGGGATCGGCGTGGCGGCCTACATCGCGATCGCCGAGGGGGGCGGGGGAGCTCCCAAGTGCCTGGCGGGCGGCCATGGCTGCGAGACCGTGGCTCAGAGCCACTACGCGCACCTGGCCGGCGTCAACGTGGCCGTGATCGGCATCTTCGGCTACGTGGTGCTGCTGATCGCGGCGCTCGTGCCGAGCGACGCCGGCCGCTTTGGAGGCTTTCTCGCGGCGCTGGTGGGATTCGGGTTCAGCGTCTATCTGACCTACCTGGAGCTGTTCGTGATCGATGCGATCTGCCAGTGGTGCGTCGCCAGCGCGGTGCTGATGTCCCTGTCCCTCGCCGTCGCCGCGGCGAGGGCGTTCACCTACACGGGCCGGGAGCTCGCCGCGCCGCAGATAGAGTCCTCGCATGGAAGGTAGGAACCGGAAGAGAGAGCGCCTGCGTGCCGAGCGGCAGGCCGCAGAGTCCCAGGACGCCTCCGCCGTGCTGGCCCGCAGGCGCCGCGTCCAGTACCTGAGCATCGCCGCGTTCGCGGCAGTGGCGGTGATCGTCGCCCTGATCGTGATCAGCCAGTCCGGCGGCAGCGACAACAGCAAGACGCCAACGACCGTTGCGAACGTCAAGGGCATCGCCGAGGTCAACTCGGAGCTGCGCGGCCTCTCACAGAGCGGCCAGGTGCTCGGCGATTCCGGCGCGCCGGTGACGGTGATCGAGTACGGAGATCCGCAGTGCTCCTCCTGCAAGTTCTTCTCGGAGAGCGTCGCGCCGCAGCTGATCTCGAGCGAGGTTCGGCCCGGCAACGTCAAGTACGAGTTCCGTCCCTTCCTGATCATCGGTCCCGATTCGAAGCCGGCGATGAGAGCGGGTCTGGCCGCAGGGGAGCAGAACCGGCTCTTCGAGTTCCTCCAGCTCTTCTACCTGAACCAGGGCGGCGAGAACTCCGGCTACGTCACCGATGACTTCCTGACGAGCATCGCGAAGGGCGCGGGGGTGACCGACATCGACAAGTGGAACCAGGATCGAAACGCCTCCAAGTGGGATGCAACCATCCAGCAGGGCAGCTCTCAGGCGGATTCCTTCGGCTTCACCGGCACCCCCTCGATCGTGGTCGAGGGGCCCAAGGGCCAGAAGGCGATAGGCGGCGGCACGATCCCGAGCCTTCAGGACATCCAGGCGGCGATACAGCAGGTGAGCTAGGCCCGTTACCTTGACGGCATGGCCTCCAACCAGGGGGACAGCCGCCGGTTGCTGGTGATCACCGCTGACGACTACGGGTACTGGCCGTCGTACAACCAGGGCATCATCGAGGCGATCGAGATGGGCGCCGTCGACTCGGTCAGCGCGATGGTCGAGAGGGATTACTGCGAGGCGGCACCGCTGCTCGAGAGCGGCGTGGAGATCGGGCTGCACATCGAGTTCGAGGGACGCTGGGGCCCGCGGAGCGGTGCGCCCGCGCGGACCTCGCTCAGGGTCCAGCTCGAGCGGTTCGGCGACATCTTCGGCCGCTGGCCCTCCTTCCTGAACGGGCACAAGCACTGCCACGCCCGCCCGGAGCTGGCGACGCCGGTGTTTCAGATGGCTAAGCAGATCGGCGCCCCGGTCCGCTCGGTCAACCCCGACCACCGGCAGTGGCTGCGCGAACGGGGAATCGACACCCCGGACATGCTGATCGGCCGGACGCGAAGCAACGAGCCCGACGAGCCGCCCGAGCTGCGCGCCCTGGGCACGGGGGTGACCGAGTGGGTGACGCATCCGGGCCATCCGGATTCGAACTCGGGGTCGAGCTACGACGTCGCCCGCCAGGAGGACCTGGCACTGCTCCAGATGGTCATGGTCCGCGCCCGCTTCGACGAGCCCGTCTGGGGTGACGCCCGGCGCGCCTCCATGACCGAGGCGTTCACACAAGAGCCCGCCAACGACTAGCCGGTAGCGGATTCCTCCCGCTCGCCGTGACCGTTCTGCTCCGCTTCCTCGACGTCCGCGCGTGGGACGAAGCGCCGGAAGATGCCCGGGCGCCCGCCGGCGGCCTCGATCAGCTCGCCTATGGAAGCCTCCAGCTCGCGCGCCAGGTCCTCGAGATCGGTCATCCGGTCGTAGTCGCCGATCAGGCCGAAGTTGACCTGGCCGTCGTAGCTCATCACTCCGATGCAGAGCCCCTGGTTCTTGGCCAGGGGGACCATGGGAAAGACGCGCTCCATCCGCCGGCCCATCAGGTAGAGAGGGAACTGCGGGCCGGGGATGTTGGTGACGACGAGGTTGAAGAAGCGTTGCCGTGACTGCAGGCGGGCCGCCTGGCCGGCGACGGTGGGCGGCGCGAAGTCAGCGAGCTGGGTGAGGAGCGTCGCGCCCATCGCCTGCTTCGACTGCTTCAGGTCTCCCATCGACTGACGCACCAGCTGGAGCCGGCGCTTCGGGTCCTCGCACCAGACAGGCAGGGGAGCCATCATCGTCGTCACCTGGTTGCCAAGCGCTCCGTGCTGGTCCTTCGTCCGGATGCTGACCGGCACCATCGCGCGCAGCTCGAGCCCGACAGTGGGGTGGCCGCGGGCACGCATATAGCGGCCGAGGGCACCCGCCACGGCCGTCAGGATCACGTCGTTGACGGTGCCGCCGAGCTCGTTCTTGACGTGCTTCATGTCGGCGAGCGAGCTGCGGACCCAGGCGAAGCGGCGGTGGGGGCCGACGTCGAAGTTGAACGGGCTCGCCGGAGCGGCGATCCCGGCCCAGGCGAAGGTGCCGGCTGCGACCGCCGCCTCGCTCGCCTTCCGGAGGGCGCGGCGCGGCCCGCGCATCACCCTGCGGATGCCGCGCGTGATCTCGCGGGGGTTGATCGCCCGCTGGAGCAGCGCCTCGGAGAGCAGCTGAGCACCGCTCGGCTCGGGCTCGGGGACCCAGCGCTCGAGTGGCTCGGACTCCTCGGCCGGCTCCTTCTCGGCATCGAAGAGGACCGTGGTTATGTCAACTCCGGAGACGCCGTCGACCATGCAGTGATGGGTCTTGCCGATGATCGCGAAGCGCCCGCCCTTCAATCCCTCCACCAGCCAGAGCTCCCAGAGCGGCTTCGACCGGTCGAGCTGCTGGGAGAAGATCCTGGCGGCCAGGACGCGGAGCTGGTGCTCGGAGCCCGGCTCGGGAAGCGAGGTGTGGCGCACGTGGTAGGCGAGATTCAGGTGCGGATCGTCAACCCACACCGGGCGGCCCTGGCCGAATGGGACGAAGCGAAGCTTCTGGCGGAAGCGCGGCACCAGATGCAGGCGGGATTCGATGTGGTCCCGGAACTCGAGGTAGGGGGGAGCGGGGCCCTCGAACAGGGTCGTCGAGGCGACGTGCATATGGGTCCCATCCCGCTCCAGATGGAGGAATGAGGAGTCGAGGCCGCTCAATCGGTCGGTCATCTCCATGATCGTCGCATACCACCTGTGCGCCTCGTCACACAAGTACGCAAATAGCGAACCTACCCTGCCGAAGTTCGATAGTCGCCAAACAACTCGCCGAGTCACGTGGACGGAAATCACGTGAGCGGGGGAACCAAGCAGTAGGGGCGAATGGGGCGGTGTTCCGCCCTTAGCGGGAGTGGCAACCGAGCCGCGCTCGCGAGCCCGTCAGCTAACCCCGTAGGCGGCAGAGAGAGGCAGGTGGATTTACTTGCGTCGCTTCCGTTGGAAGCGGAGGCGGGCTGCGCTAGCGCTGCTGCCCGCCCTGGCAATGATGGTTACAGCCGGCATCGCGGGCGCTTCGGCGGCCGTCCCGGCAATCTCGGGGACCGCTCCGGAGGCAACCGCGGCGGGGGGTACGCCGACGGCGATCAGCCTGACCGGTCACCGGAACGTGATGGCAGGTCACGCCGTCAAGTTGCGCGGCCGCGTCACCCCGGCCGGGAGCCGGGCGGTTGTCGTTCGGATCGGCGGGCGCGAGCTTCATACGCGCTCCCGCGCCGACGGCACCTACAAGGCCCGCTGGCATGCGGGACGCTCCGGCGTCTACCGGGCTCGGGCCAAGGTGGTCGGCTCGACCGTCGGCTCGCACAGGCTCAAGGTGAACGCCTTCCGTCCGGCCGAGGCCTCCTACTACGGCCCCGGCCTCTACGGAGGCGGCCTGGCCTGCGGCGGCACGCTGAGCCCTGGGAAGCTGGGCGTCGCGAACAAGACGCTCCCCTGTGGCTCGAGGGTCACGCTCCGCTTTCACGGCAAGACGGTCACCGTCCCCGTGATCGACAGGGGGCCCTACGCGGGCAACCGGGAGTACGACCTGACCGCAGCGACCAAGGCGAAGCTCGGGTTCCCGTCGACGGGAACCGTGCTCACCACGCGCTAGATGCGAGGGTGCTCTGAGGTTTCAGCCGAAGAGCAGCCCGTTTGATGTTGGCTGGCCGGGCTGGTGTTGAGGCGATTCGTCGTCCGCCAGCCCGGCCAAGCCGACCCCCACCAGCCGCACCGGCCGCTGGGGGTCGAACTTGTCGAGCAGCTCGCGCGCGGTCGCCACGACCTCATCGGGGTCGCAGGTGTGGGAGGAAAGCCTGCTCGAGCGGGTGTAGGTCTTGAACGGCTGCAGGCGGATCTTCAACGTCACCGTGCGCCCGCGGCGCTTGTTGTGCGCGAGGCTCTCGCAGACCGAGCGGGCGAGTCGCTCGATGGTCTCGTGCAGGAGCTCGCGGTCGCTGACGTCCTCGGGGAACGTGGTCTCGCGGCTCTCGGATTTCCGCACCCGGTCCTCGTTGAGCTTGGTGCTGCCGATCCCGTTGGCTCGGGCGCGCAAGCCGCTGCCCTGGTTCGGGCCGAAGGCCATCCCCAGGGTCTGTTCGTCTGTTTCCGCCAGCTGCCCGACCGTCTCGACGCCGCTCGCCCGCAGCCGTTCGAACGTCTTGGGGCCCACCCCCGGCAGGAGTGAAGCCGGCCGCTCCCCAACCGTCTCGAGCCAGTTGTCGTGGTCGAGGACGAAGAAGCCATCCGGCTTGTCCAGGTCCGAGGCGATCTTCGCCATCAGCTTGTTCGGAGCCAGGCCAATTGAGCAGACGAGATAGGTGACCTCCCTGATCCGGCGCTTGATCTCGCGTGCGCGCGACTGGGGGACGGGCGAGCCCGAGAGGTCGACGTATGCCTCGTCCATGCCCACGACCTCCACCTCGTCGCTGTACTCGCGCAGCGTCTCCATCACCTTCACCGAGCCGCGCCTGTAGAGCTGCATGTCGACGGGGAGGACCGTGAGTTGCGGGCAGCGGCGGCGGGCGGTCACCATCGGCAGGGCTGAGTGGACGCCGTACTTCCGAGCTTCGTATGAAGCGGTCGTGACCACGCCGCGCGGTCCGTCGTAGGCGACCACCACGGGCTTGCCTCTGAGCTCGGGATGGCGCAGCATCTCGACCGACACATAGAAGGCATCCATGTCCACGTGGGCGATCACCTGCGACCGAATGAGATTACGCCCGCTCCTAGACGGAGGGCGCTATTTTGAGAGGCGGTGACGAACGCTGAGGCAAAGAACCTCGAGGCGATCTCCCGGGCGATCGACCAGCACAACTCGAACTGCCCGTTTCCCGCCAGCGAGGTGCGGATGAACCCGTTCGAGTGCGAGCGCCTCGGCTGGGAGGAGATCCGCGGCCTGCCGATCGTCGCCGACCCCGAGCTCGGCACCGGCGCCTTCCGCATCATCTGCTCCCGCGACCAGGAGGGCGAGGGCATCGAGGAGGCCGAAGCGCTGGGAATCCCCATCGAGGTCGCAGTGCCGAGCGGCCCGCCGGCGGCGGAGCCGCCGGCGTAGGTCCGGCGGCGGTGTTTGTGGCCGCCGTTGATGGCGAAGCCGTCTAGAACGTGCTTGACCGGGAGGGTTGACGGGAGATAGTCTCGCCCCTGCCGGCTGAGGGGCCCGGCATCTGGGGACCGACTCACCAGGAGAAGGCAATGACGGCGCTGAGCGCGTTGCGCCCGATGCACTGGATCGGCCTCGGCCTGATCGTCGCCCTGCTCGGCAGCGGCGCCCTAAGCAGCGGGTTCGGGCTGCTCGGAGGGAACGCCAGCAAGGCCAAGCAGCTCACCACCTGCCTCGACCACCGCGGGATCAATGTCGCCTCGCTGGCTACCTCGGTCGGGAACCCATTGACGCTCCTTAACGGCGCACATGCCGTCGACGCAGCGGTGAAGCACGGCAAGCTGAAGCAGCCCGAGGCAAGAGCCGTCACCGGCTGCATCCAGAAGGTCGACCGCTAGGCGGCCGACGAGCGGGGCCGGCTAGTTGAGGGCCGCGGCGAGCCGACGGCGGTGCTCTCGAGCGAGCGGGTGGTCCGCTCCCAGTTCGGTGAAGATCGCGACCATCACCCGGCGCAGGAAGTCCTTGCGCTCCGGATCCTGCTCCGTGGCGAGGACGGACTGCAGCTGCTCGAGCGCCTCGTCGGAATTGCCCTCGTCCCAGGCCACGAAGGCGGTCTGAAGCTCGTCCGCGCCGGCACCGTTCCCTGACGCCGACAGCTCCGCGCGGGCGGCGAGGCCGTCCGCGAGGAAATCGTGTGGGAAGGGCTTGAGCGTCTCGAGGGCTTCGTCAGCCTCGCCTTGCCCGAGCAGGATCCTGCCGAGGCCGACCGCGGCCGCGGCGTTGCGTGGGTCCAGCTCCAGCGCCTTGCGGAGCGAAACCTCATCGCCGGCTTCGGCCAGGCGGTCGGCCTCGGAGGGGACGATCTCGTTCAGGAACGCCTCGATCCGGGCGGGGGGGATGGCGCCGATGAACTCTGCGACGACCTTCCCGTCCTTGAACGCCTTGACGGCCGGGATGCTTGCGATCTCGTACTTCATCGCGATGTCCGGGTTGCGGTCGGTGTCGAGCTTGGCGAGCTCGATCTCACCGTTCCGCTCGCTCACCGCCTTCTCCAATGCCGGGCCCAGCGTCCGGCAGGGACCGCACCACTCGGCCCAGAAGTCGACGACAACCGGCACCTGCTTGGAGCGCTCGATGACCTTGGCCTGAAACTCCTGCTCGGAGACGTCGCTGATCATGTCTTTGAGGTTAAAGGGGCCGGCACGCGGGCCTCGGACGCGCCGAGGTGCCGTCGCAGGAAGTGGAGCTGGTCGGCGATCGAGCGCTCGCGCCACTCGCCGAGGTAGATGTCGAAGTGGAGGCAGGGGTACTCGCGAACCTCGACCTTGCCCTTCGCGCGCCAGGCGGCGGCCCTGGCGCCGGGAGGGGGCGCCACCGTGTCGCGGTCCGCGATCTGAACCAGGATCGGGCAGCCGACGTCCTCGATCCGAGTGATCGGACGGTTCAGGTTCTCGGCCAGCACCGCTCGGGCGGAGATCTCGTTGCGCCAGGTGGGGCCGGCGATCGACTCATAGCCCGCCTCGGCGTCCTCACTGCCCATCGCCGCAACCTGGCCGGGCGGGGCGACGACGGGGATCATGTGAGGTGGGCGCCCACGCACTGCGCCCGCGGCGTCCTTGAGACCCTCCCAGGTCACGCGGGCCAGCTGGGCCCAATTGGCGTAGCGGGAGATCTCCCGCAGCGTTCTCAAGCCGTCCAGGTCGGGCGTCTGGGAGATGACCGCCGCGATCCGTGTGTCGTCCGCGGAGACGTACACGACATGGCCTCCGGACCAGGACGTGCCCCAGAGAACGATCCGGTCCGGGTCGACGCCGCCCAGCCCTCGGGCGAACTCGACGGCTGCGACGTAGTCCTCGCGGTGGCGCGGGGGCCAGCCGAGCTGGCGCGGCTCGCCGGTCGAATCGCCGAAGCAGCGGTAGTCGAAGAGCAGCACGTCGAGCCCGGCCTCGGCGAAGGCCTCGGCGAAGGGGAGAAGGGCGGAATCGCGAGTGCCCCCGATGCCGTGAGCCATGACGACGCACGGTGGGCCCCGCTCGCCGGCAAAGGCGTCGCCCTCGCCGACCAGGTGCCAGGCGGCGCAGTTCTCCCCGTGACTGGGGAAGGAGACGTCTCGGCGCTCAGGCAGCTGCGGCCTCCGCCGTCAGCACGCGCCCCGCGAGCTTCGGCGCCATTCCCTGTGCGGCGCGCTCCCGTCCGGCGGGGATCTCGCGCGTCCAGATGTCGTGCTCGTACGTGTACCACTCGATCTGCATCGTGTGGCGCGGGCGCTCCGCGTAGTGGCCGGAGTGGATCTGCTGGTCGCGCCGGATCGTCTCCTCCATCTCGCCGACGGGGGGCAGCGCGTAGTCGCCCCCCACATAGCGAGCCACCAGCTTGGACTGGAGCTCAATGAAGGGGAAGAGCGTCGGAATGGTCTGGGCGAATCCGACGAAGGCGAGGTCGTCGATCCCCGGCTTGAAGACCCGCTTGTAGAGCGGGAAGCGGTTCTCCGGCGCCGACAGGAACTCGTCCTCGAAGAAGGGGAAGGTGATCTTGTAGCCCGTGGCGTAGATGATCACGTCGATCTGCTCCGTGCTCCCGTCCTCGAAGCGGACGCTGCCGCCCTCGAGCTCCTGGACGTTGGGCTTCGCCACCGCGTCCCCTGAGCCGAGCCGCAGGAGCAGCTCGCTGGAGACGGTCGGATGGGCCTCCAGGAAGTTGTGGTTGGGGTGGGGGAGGCCGAAGTCCTCCATTCGGCCCGAGGCGAGGCGCGGAAGGATGCGCGCCATCCGCCGCTGCAGCTTCAGAGGCAGGCGTGGGTTGACCTTCACCAGCGTGTCCAGCGGGCGGCCCATGAAGTACTTCGGCATCACCCAGGCGCCGCTCCGGGTCGAGAGGAAGACCTTCTCGGCCACTCCCTTGCGCGAGAGCTCCGAGACGATGTCCACGGCACTGTTGCCGATCCCGACCACGAGGATCCGCTTGCCAGCCATGTTGAGCGGCGTCTGCGGGTCGATGTAGTGGTGGGAGTGGATCGTCTCGCCGTCGAAGCTGCCGGGGAAGCCGGGGAAGCGCGGGTCCCAGTGATGGCCGTTGCCGACCACGAGGAAGTCGAACTCCTCGGTGGAGCCGTCGCCGAGCCGGATCGACCAGCCACCGGTGGGCTTGCGCTCGGCGTGCTCCACGGGCGAGGAGAAGCGGATCCGGTCCCGCAGCGAGAAGGCGTCCGCGTAGCGGTGCAGGTAGCCCAGGATCTGGGTGTGGTGCGGGTAGTCGGGGTACTCGTCGGGACCCATCGGCATGTCGCGGAACGAGACCCCGTCGCGCGAGGTGTCGATGTGGAGCGACTGATAGGCGGAGGAGGCCCCGTTCGGGTTGCCGAAGTACCAGTTCCCGCCGATGTCGTCGCTGGCCTCGAAGCAGGTATAGGGAAGGCCCCAGTCGGAGAACGCCTTGCCGGTGGTGAGGCCGCTGATGCCGGCGCCGATCACGCAGGTGGTGGGCTTGGCGGACATGGCGGCAGGGAGTGTAGTCAGGCGACTGGCCAGCCAGCCAGTGCCCTCAGACGTTGGCCGAGAAGTTGATCCCGAGGCTGTTGAGGAGGTCCTGGGCCCAGCGGTTGAACGTGTCGAACCAGCCGGTCAGGATCGCGACGCCGAACGCCACCAGGATTACGCCGCCGATCGCCATGATCAGCGGGTAGTGGCGCTTGACGACGGCGAAGGCGGTCGTCATCCGGCTGAAGGCCACCGACGTCAGCAGGAACGGGATCGCGAGGCCGGCGGAGTAGACGGCCAGCAGGAGGCCTCCATGGAGGGCCGAGCCGGATAGAGCGGCAGCGCCGAGGATCGCGGCGAGGGTGGGCCCGATGCACGGGGTCCACGCAAGCCCGAAAGCCGCTCCGGCGACGAGAGGCCCGCCGGTCCCGGCCCGCTCCAGCAACCCCTCAACGTGCCACTCGCGATTGAGCTGCGGGATGAACAGGGCGCTGATGAAGAACAGCCCCATGGCGATGATCAGCCAAGCCGCGATCTTCTCGAGGAGGATCTGGTGCTGCTGAAGCGCGCTGCCGATCCCGGTCGCGCCGAGGCCGAGCAGGATGAAGATCACCGAGAAGCTGGACACGAACAGGAGGCTGGGAACGATCACCCGTCGCCAGTTCGCCTGCTCCAGGTCGGCAGCGGCCACGCCTGTCACGGCGGAGAGATAGCCCGGGACCAGAGGCAGGACGCAGGGGGAGAGGAACGAGACGATCCCCGCCGCGAAGGCGGTCAGGATCCCAACGCCGGCCGCCGGATCGCTGCTCATAGGGAGATTCTGGCGGACGCCTCGCCCGCACACGTGCTCCCAGGCGTCGGTGGGCACCGAAAAAAGGACCGGCGAGGCGACCCCAGGGGGATGAAGGCCGCCTCGCCGGGTTGGCCAACGTGCTGGACGCCAAAAAAACGGGTGCCGTTGGCCGGGGGATCCGGATGCAGGCCGAACCCTAGGGACGGGGCTAGAGGGCAACATCCGGGCCGAGCCGCAGATCCTCTCAGTACAAATCACGGGCTTGCCGGCTGCCCCTGACGGTACGTTTCCTTCGTGAACCGACGCCTCGGCGCGCTCGCCTGGATCGGTTTTGCCTCGCTGTTGGGCGGATGCGGCGGTGGCGTAAACAGCAGCCTCCTCAACGAGACCGGCGTGCGGGCATGCCTCGCAAACGCCAACATCCGGCCGCAGCCTTCGGGCGCGGCGCAGGATGGATGGAAGGGATACGCACCGATCTACGCCGCCGACTTCACCACCGAGGCCACGGACGGCGTCTTCATCGACCTGGTCATCCAGCGAAGCGCCAGCCGGGCGAGAGCCACCGCGGCGGACGTTCGGAGCTCCCTGCGCAGCTTCGCCCCCTCGACGGCGAATGCGGCCGACCGGGTCATCTCCGCCGAGAACGCGGTGGCCGTATTCAGCCGCCCTGGCTCAGCGGCGGATCGAAGCGCGGTGCGCCGTTGCCTCGCCGGCTAGGAGTCGGGTAGGTTGGCGCCGTGAGTCGCCTACCTGTCCCTGGGCCCGTGCTGAATGGAACGCACAACCAGGGGACCGTCTAGGGCTCCGGCTGCCGGGGGGCGGGCCTCAGTAGGGCCGGATGAGGCGAGACGGCGCACGCCGGGAACGAGCCGGGCCGGGCCAGTCGGGCCTCTCCCACTCGAGCTTGGCTTGGGCAACAGCCTCCTGCTCGACCCTCGGATGACAGCTGCGGCAGATCGGCTCGAGGTTCTCGATCACGTCGAGGCCCCGTAGCGCCGCGGCATCTTGTGGTGCGCGACCAGGTCGTCGCGGGATCCGCAGGCGACGCACGAGGTGCCGGCCGTCACCGTCGCCGAAAGCACCCGCCGCGGCAGATGTGTGGGGGATTGCCTCATCGCCTTCGATTCCACACGGTTGACCGGACGGGGTCGCACCCGTGCGTAGGGAATGCACGGGAACGGGAGGTATGTAAACCTGGGCACGACGAGCGAACATATGTTCGTCCGGGGCGCCCGCCACGCTTAGAGCGTGGCACGTCCTAAAGGCAGCACAACTGGACGGCGGCCGCCGAACGGATACCCCGTCTTGACGCCCGCTGACGGAGGCTTTCTCGCCGGCTTCATTGAAGGCGAAGGCTCCTTCAACATCAGCAAACAGGCTCGGAACACAAATCACCGGTGCCACATGAGCCTTGTTGTCCGGGACGATGACGCGGAACTGCTGAATTGGCTCGCATCCTCAACTGCGATCGGTCGAGTCGGTCAGAGGCCCGCCTCTCGAGGCTCACGGCCTCAGAGATGCTGGACGGTCGTCGCCAAATCCGATTGTTTGCGGCTGGTCGAGCTCCTCACGGTCCATCCACTTCGCGGCAGGAAAGCAAGAGACTTCTCGATTTGGCGGTCCGCGGTGTGCTGGTGGATCGGCGAAGGCGTAACGCGATATCAGAGACGTGACTGGTCGCCGTTACGAGACTTCAAGGTCGAACTCTCAGAGACACGTCAGTTCGACCTGAGTCTCCCAGGTCCAAGTCCGGCGGAAACGCTGACACTCTCCGACTGGGGGCCGTATTTCGCTGGACTCCTGTCCGCCGAGGGATCGCTTGCGATCGTGCGTAACGGCGCTGGATTTCTGCCGGTAGTTCACATAACTATGCGGGCTGATGACCGGCAGCTTCTCGAGGCGATTCGTCGTCATACCGGCGTCGGGAGGCTCTACGAAATGCGAAGCAAGGGGAAGAACCCGTGTGTGGACTGGATCGTGAGGGACACACATGGCCTCCAGAAGATCATTGACCTCCTCGACATCAACGGTCCGCGAGGTCGCTCGGCGGCCGAATACACGGTGTGGCGGCGCTCGGTTCTCAGCTTCGCATCCGATGCTCCACGTTCAGCGGTGCGGGCGGAACTTGCCGAATGTCGCAGGGACCTCGCCGATCTACGTACCTATCGACCGGTTAGGCGATAGCGAGGACGGCGCGCCAATCGGCCGCAACCGCGGCTGCTGATGCGACGGTGTGTCAGGCCGATGCTGCGATCAGGCCGACGGTCGCCAAACAGAGGATGACCCCGGCGGACATCAGCCAGCGAGACTCGATCCGCGAGCTCTGGATCATCTCCCCGCGATCCACCGCCTGCTCCACCCTGTACGACCTGATCGAGCCGTAGCCGAACAGGCACACCGAGTACAGCGCCCAGCCGATCCCGACGACGACGTACGGCCACTCGGTGGTCGTGCCGCTCAGCTCGGGGACGACGCGGCCCACGCCGACGGCGACGGCGATCGAGGTGAGGGCTGTGCGCCACCAGGCCAGCTCCGTGCGCTCCGCCGCCAGCCGCGTCCGCCGGATCGCGTCCCATCCCTCCGTTGGCGGCTTGGAATCCATTTTCAGGGTTTTACCGATTTCTGGTCAGACGGAATTACGATTGGTGCATGCCTCTCAGGGATCGGGAGCTGATCAGCCCGCCAGCGACATTGGCGAGCCTGCAGGAGCTCTCGGGACCGGTGCTCATCGCGATGCTCGTGGCGAGCGCCATCGCAGTGCTCGACGGCCTTGCCGGCCCCAACGCGGTGCTGATCGGCCTGCTGGCGATCCCACCGGTGATCGCGGCGATGAGCGCATCGCCGCCCGAGACGGCCGTGGTCGGCTCGTTCTGCCTGGTTCTCGCAGTCCTCTCGATCCTCTGGCACCAGGACGTCAGCACCGCCCAGTACCTGATCGCCGTGGTGACGGTGATCGCCGGAGACCTGGCGGGCCTCTGGGTGGCCAGCCTCCGCGTCAACCTGAATCGCGAGCAGGCCGCCTCGGAGCTCCTCGCCGAGGCCGGTGCCCTGATGGAGGACGCGCTCGACCGCAGGCAGCGAGCCCAGCATCTGGCCGAGCTCGCCGTGCCCAGCCTCGGCGATGTGGCGATGGTCGACCTGCTCGCCCCCAACGGGTCGATCGAACGGGTCGCGGCCAGTGGCAGCGGCATGGAGGTCGCCGACCTCTTCGTCAGCCTGCGGGCCACCACGCCGATCGATCCCCACGGCCCCCATCCCGTCGCCGAGGTGATCCGCACCGGCCGCACCGCGGACCTGGATCAGCTCACAGACGAGGACATCAAGGAGATCACCACCCGCGAGAACGAGCGGGAGTTGCTGCGCAGGCACCGGTTCAAGTCGTGCATCGTGCTCCCGCTCGGGGCGCGCGGCTCGGTGCTGGGCGCCCTGACCCTGTGGATCATGCGCCCAGGGAAGACCTTCGACGAGACGGCACGGCGCACGGCGAAGCGACTCGCTGACAGGGCGGCGCTTGCCCTCGACAACGCGCGGCTGCACGAGCAGCAGTCCCACATCGCGTCAGTCCTCCAGCACAGCCTTCTGCCGCGGTCGCTGCCGAAGATCACGGGCTTCGAGGCCTCTTCGCGGTTCCTCGCCGCCGGCGAGGCATACGAGGTCGGCGGGGACTTCTACGACGTCTTCCGCAGCGGCTCCGGGAGCTGGACCGCCGTGATCGGCGACGTCTGCGGCAAGGGCCCCGAGGCGGCCTCGCTGACGGCCCTCGCGCGGTACACCGTCCGGACGGCATCCTCACCGGACAGCGCGCCCAGCGAGGTCCTGCGGACGCTGCACGACTCGATCACCTCCGAGCGCACCGACTTCCGCTTCTGCACCGCAGCGCTGGCCCGCATCCAGGCACCGTCCAACGGCCACGGTCTCGCGCATCTCACCGTCGCCCTCGGCGGACATCCGCTGCCCCTGATCCTCCGCAAGGGTGGCCGAGTCGACTCGGTCGGCGAGCCCGGGACCCTGCTGGGCGCACTCCCCTCCCCCGTCCTGGCCGACACGGATGCCACCCTCGCGGTCGGCGATGCGCTGATCCTCTACACGGACGGTGTGCTCGACGTTCGCGATCGGAGCGACGGCGACGATCCGGACTGGCTGGCCAAGGAGGTCGGCAAGTCCGCCGGCAGGAGCGCGGACGAGATCGCTGAGCGCCTCGCCCAGGCTGCGATCAAGCGCCATGGCGGCGAGCCGCGCGACGACATCGCCGTCCTGGTGCTGCACCGAAACGGCGCCCGCTGACAGGCCGGCCCGTTCACATCGGCTGCTCCGGCTGGGCCTACCCGCATTGGCGCGGGCGCCTCTACCCGAAGGGGTTGCCGCAGCGGCGCTGGCTCTCCCACTACGCGGAGCGCTACGACACCGTCGAGGTGAACAGCACCTTCTACCGGCTGGCCTCCCCCACGGGTGTCGAGGCCTGGGCCGAGCAGAGCCCTCCGGGCTTCGTCTTCGCCGTCAAGGCGAGCCGCTACCTGACCCATGTGAAGCGCCTGAAGATCGCGAACCGCTACGTCAAGCGCTTCTACGAGCCGCTCGAGGCCCTGGCTGAGAGCGAGAAGCTCGGGCCCACCCTCTGGCAGCTGCCCGAGAACTTCCAGCGCGACGACGAGCGGCTCTCCGGCGCCCTCGCGGCGCTGCCCGAAGGCCGGCATGCGTTCGAGTTCCGTCATCCCAGCTGGTTCGCGGGCGGGGTCTACGACCTGCTCCGCGACCACGGCGTCGCGCTCGTGATCGGGGACGATCCGAGCCGCCCGTTCCAGACGCTCGAGCGAACCGCCGACTGGACCTACATCCGCTTTCACCGCGGCAACCGCGGCCGAGGCGGAAACTACTCGGGCGCCGAGATCGACACCTGGGCGCGGCGCATCGCCCAGTGGCGCCGCATGACCGAGGTCTACGCGTACTTCAACAACGACTGGGAGGGGTACGCCCTCCGCAATGCCGACCGCCTCAAGAAGAGTCTCGGCGTCTAGCGGCGGCGCCAGTTGCCGCCGAGCAGCTTGCCGAGGCGGCCGTACGGCGCGGGGCTGAACTCCGGGCGCGCCCTTCTCGGGCGTCGGCAGCTCAGCGCACGCGGCGGAATCAATCGTCAGACGGACCGCCCGCTCGGCGGTGCGGGCGACCTCCGGCGCGTCGACGAAGCGCAGGTCGCCGGCAGTGGTCTCGATGACGAAACCGTCCAGGATCCGCTCCCGGTAGTTGTCGACCATCTCGTCGACGACCCCCACCTGCTGCCCGTCGGATGCATAGACGGGCGTGCCGCGCGACACGGCCGCGTAGTGGATCGGATAGCCGTCGTCCTCTCCCACCCCCCAAATATACGAGGAGCGGCCTAGCCGAGCCGCTCCCGCACCGGCGGCTCGTCGAGGAAATCGCCGATGACCCTTGACAGCCTGCCTCCCTGCCACGCCAGCGGCGACCTGCCCGGCTCCTCGCTGACAAGCCGGCCTGCGTGCAGGCGCTCGGCCCAGGCCTCGGCGATGGCGTAAGGGTGGCCCGGGTCGGCCTCGTCGTAGCTGGCGACAACCAGCGCCGGCACGTCGAGCGTCTCCAGCTCCTCGAGCCCCTCGAATGGGAGGGATCGCGGGACCTCTCGCAGCGCCCGGACGACCCCTCGCGGGTGGCGGTGGAGCTGCATCCGCTGGCGAGTGATCCGCACGGCGGTCTCCGTCCAGTCTGGGGCCGCTTCGAGAGTGGCCTCATACGTCTCCATGAAGCCGTCGACGCCACCTCGCTCGAGGCCATCGGCGAGGCGATCCCAGTACGCGAGTCTCTCCTCGGTTGCCGGAAGGCCGAGTACCACGGGCCCAGCCAGGACCAGCGCCGCCACCTCGTCGGCGTGGTCGAGCGCGTGGGCAACCGCGGTGTGACATCCCATCGAGTGCCCGACGAGGACCGGCCGCGGGGCGCCACTGTGCTCTTCCGCCACCGCCCTCAGATCGCCCGCGAGCGCCTCGTAGCCGTATCCGTCCCCCTCGGGCGCCGCAGACGACTCTCCGTGGCCGCGAGCGTCGTAGGAGACCAGCCGATACCCGCCGCGCGCCAACGCAACCGACCCGTGGAGGACGTATCGCCGGGTCGCGGTCAGCCCGTGCAGGAGGATGACCGGGGGGCCCTCCCCCACCTCCTCGCCGGAGAGCTCGACGCCCGAGGACGACACCTCGAACGGACTAGGCTCCAGGCGCTCGGAGGCCAAGGTCAGCCGAGCTGGGAGACGGCCCGCTCCAGGTCCCCGACGTCCTGATAGCGCAGTCCGAAGAGGGCGACATGCCGGTAGCGCAGCACACCGTCGCCGTCCAGCAGGAAGACGGCACGGCGGATGAAGCCGGCGGGTCCCAGGACGCCATACGACCGGGCCACTCGCTTGCCGGGGTCCGAGAGCAATGGGACCGTCAGGCCGTGCCGGTCCGCGAAGCGCTCGTGCGATTCGACGGATTGCGGGGAGATGCCCACCATCGGGACGCCGAGCGCCTCGAGCCGATCGCCGTCGTCGCGGTATGAGCAGAACTGCCTCGTGCAGACGGGCGTGAAATCGCCCGGATAGAACGCCAGGATCACGCCGGTGCCGCGGAAGTCCCGCAGGCGATAGGTCTGCGAGCCCTGGGAGCCGGTCCCCTCGAGCTCGAACTCCGGTGCCTGATTCCCGACGCGGAGCTTCGCCATCAGCCGCCTCGGATCGTGACGCGCCGGATGACCACGGGCGCCTTCGGCTTGCCGCTCGGCGTGCCGAGCTGTTCGATCCGCTGCACCACATCGAAGCCGCTCGTCACGTGGCCGAGCAGCGCGTAGTCCGGCGTCAGGCCAGCGTCGGCCTCGGTCACCACGAAGAACTGACTCCCCGAGCGCCCGGGCGGCTCGACCGGGCTCTTCGCCATCGCGACGATCCCGCGCGTATAGGAGAGATCCTGTGGCGGTGGCTCATCGACGAAGTATCCGGGACCGCCGGCGCCGGTTCCCGTCGGGTCGCCACCCTGGATCACGAAGCCCGGCACGATTCGGTGGAAGAGCGTGTCGTCGTACGCACCGTGGCGAGCGAGATAGGCAAACGAGGATGCGGTCTTCGGCGCCCGCGCGACATCGAGCGCGATCCCGAAGCTGCCACAGCTCGTCTCGACGGTCGCCGCGGCCTGACCATGGAGCGTCTCCGTCGGCCGAGCAAGATGCACCTGCTTCGGGGCGGGCGCGCTGACCTGGCCGCAGCCGGCGGGCACGGCCACGCTCGAGCTCTGCTCTCCCCCACCGCCGCATCCCGCCATCACGACGAGCAGCAGCGAAGCCGCGATCGCTGTCCGCCCCGCGCTCAAGGCGCCCAAGCCTACTCCCGGTGCCTGCGATGATCGCGGCATGCAAACTCGATTCGTGATCGGGCGCGCCCTGAACACCCTCGTCGCCAGGTTCCCGGCGAGCTGGCCACTGATCCGCGCGCCGATGCGGAGCTTCTTCGACCGTCACGCGCAGGGCTGGGAGGAGCGCACGACCGCCGGATCGCCCGCCCACCTGGCGCCCTTGGCCGCCGCCCTGCTTCAGGTGCGACCGGAGCCGGAACGCGCGCTGGACATCGGCACCGGCCTCGGCGACGGCGCCCTCCTGATCGCGCGCGAGTTCCCCCACGCCCGGGTGCGCGGCGTCGACATCTCCGGTGAGATGATCCGCAGAGCCCAGGCTCGAATCGGCCTGGACCCGGAGGGACGGGTCGCGTTCAAGGTCGCCGACGCAGCGCAGCTGCCGTTCGACGATGATTCGTTCGACCTGGTCGCCCAGCTCAACATGCCGCCGTTCTTCGCAGAGATCGCGCGCGTCCTGCGTCCCGGTGGCTTCGCGATCATCGCCGCCAGCTGGGGGCCGCAGACGCCCTTCTACACCCCCGAGAGCGTGCTCAGGCGCGGCTTCCGCAAGGCCGGGCTCGATCATTTCGAGACCGGCCAGGCAGCCGACGGTACGTACCTTGTTGCCCACCGAGCCTCCTGACCCGCGGCGCAACTAGATTCACCGAATCAGCAGCGACCGGCGCCATCTCTTGCTCGTCAATCCGCACTCGGCCGGCGGGCGGACGCTGAAGCTCCTGCCCGAAGTCGAGCGCGAGCTCCAGCGCCGCGATGTCCGCTACCGGGTTGTGCGCACCGAGAGCCTTGAACACGGCATCGACGAGGCCCGCCAGGCGGCCGAGGACGGGGAGATCCCCGTGGTGATGAGCGGCGATGGCCTGGTCGGCCAGGTCGGGGGCGCCCTCGCCCAGACCGGGACGCCGATGGGGATCCTCCCGGGGGGTCGCGGCAATGACCTTGGCCGCGTGCTGCGGATTCCGAGCGAGCCGGCCGGCGCCGTCTCGGTCCTAGCTGAGGGGCACGAGCGCGAGATCGACGTTGGTGTGGTCAATGAGAGGCGCTTCCTCTGCATCGCCTCGTTAGGTTTCGACTCGGTGGCGAACCGGATCGCCAACGAAGCCCGCTTCGTCAAGGGCAATCTCGTCTACGCGTACGCCGCCCTCCGCACCCTGGCCGCCTGGAAGCCGCACACCTTCACCGTCACCGTGGACGGCGAGCGGACCGAATGCTTCGGATACTCGGTCGCTGTTGCCAACAGCCGCGCCTACGGCGGCGGCATGTTCGTGGCGCCGAACGCCGAGCTCGATGACGGCCTGCTCGACGTGGTGCTCACAGCGCACACGGGCAAGCTGCGATTCCTCAAGAGCCTGCCCCAGGTGTTCAAGGGCACGCAGATCGAGAATGAGGAGATCACCGTCCTCCGCGGCGCCGAGGTCGAGGTGAGCGCCGACCAGGACTTCGCGATCTACGCCGACGGCGAGCACCTCGCTGACCTGCCCGCGACGATCCGCGTGCTGCCGCGCGCCCTGCGGGTGATCGCGCCCGAAGGCCCGCTCGGCGGACCCTCCTGACGCGATCCCCGGCGCGGCAGGCCCCTAACCTGCTGGCGCGATGAGCGCCCTGTTCGCCGCCAAGCGCGGCCTCGCCAAGGCAGTCGGGAGCCTGAGCCGCGCCAGCGGACGCGGTGGGGGCACGACCCTGCCCGGTCGCCTGCTCGTGCGCATGGCTCCTGACGCGATCGACCGGCTCGCTTCCGGCCTCGGCCGCGGCTCGATCGTCGTCAGCTCGACCAATGGCAAGACCACCACGGCGGGCATGATCGCCGGGATCCTGCATGCCGCCGGCCGCGAGCCGATTCACAACCGAGCGGGCTCCAACATGCACTGGGGCGTGGCGACGGCTCTGCTGGAGCAGTCCGGGGATGAGGGCCTCTTCGAGCTGGACGAGGCCTGGCTCCCGCGCGTGGCGCCCCACCTCCGCCCGCGCCTGCTGGTGCTAGGCAACCTCTTCCGGGACCAACTCGACCGCTATGGCGAGCTCGAGCGGCTAGCGGACGAGTGGGCGGTCCTGGTGGCCGAGCTGGAGGGATCCTGCGAGTTCGCCCTCAATGCCGACGACCCGCTGGTCGCGGACCTCGGCCGTGACCGCGAGCTTCGCCGCCGCCCGGGCGTGACCTACTTCGGGATCGAGGACACGACCCAGGCGCTTCCTGAGCTCCAGCACGCCCACGACGCGAAGCACTGCCGCCGCTGCGGCGCTCCGTACTCCTACGACCACGCCTTCGTCGGACACCTTGGCCACTACATCTGCCCCAACTGCCACGCCGACCGCCCGGCGCCCGACATCGCGGCGACGGAGATCGAGCTGCACGGCATCTCGGGGTCGAGCGTGCGGGTCACAACACCCGAGGGGGAGCTCGAGCTGAAGCTCCCTCTACCCGGGCTCTACAACGTCTACAACGCGCTGGCCGCGATCGCCGCGGGACTTCGCTCGGGCATCCCGCTCCAGCAGGTGCGTCAGGGCCTCGAATCGATGCGGGCGGTCTTCGGCCGGGTCGAGACGATCGAGGTCTCGGGCAAGCCCGTTTCGATCCTGCTGATCAAGAACCCGGCCGGAGCCAATGAGGTCCTTCGCACCCTGGCGCTCGAATCGACCAACGGAGGGATCGACCTCTGGGTGGCGCTCAACGACCGCATCGCGGACGGTCGCGATGTCTCCTGGATCTGGGACGCCGACTTCGAGCTGCTGTCGAAGGGGGTGCGTCGCGTGATCTGCGCGGGCACACGGGCGCCCGAGATGGCGCTCCGCCTCAAGTACGCGGGCTGGCCGCAGGATGCGATCGAGGTCATGGAGCCCATCGAGGCGTCCGTCGACGCCGCGGTCTCAGCCGCCCCCGGCCGGCTCTTCGCCCTTCCCACGTACACCGCCCTGCTCGAGCTTCGGACACTGCTCGCGCAGCGCGGGCTCGCGGCGGACTACTGGCAATGACGAGTCCCGCGATTTGGCAGGAGGTCGAGTTCGGCTCCTACGGTGCCGACCTGCCCGCCTGGGTTGAGCTCGCCGAGGCCACCGGCGGCCCGGTCCTCGAGCTCGGCGCGGGCGCCGGCCGCGTCGCGCTCCACCTCGCCGGGCACGGGCATGAGGTGATCGCGGTTGAGCGTGACCCCGATCTCGCCGCCGAGCTCGAGCGCCTGGCCGCTGAGCGCGGCGTCTCGCTCTCGGTGGTCCGCGGTGATCTCGCTTCCCCCGCGGAGCTTCCGCTGCCGGCGCCGCCCAGGCTCGCGATCGGACCGCTGCACGTGATCCAGGTCCTCGATGCCCCCGATCGCCCCCCTCTGCTGGCCCGTCTGCGGGAGCTGATGGCGCCCGGCGGGACCCTCGCCCTGACGCTCGTCGACGAGTCGACCATGCTGAGCTCCGGCACCGCCTCGACTCAGATCCTCCCCGACATGCGCGAGCTGGAGGGCTGGGTCTACTCGAGCGAGCCCCTCTGGGTCCAGGTCGGCGATCGGTCCCTGACCGTCAGGCGCCTGCGCGAGCGGGTCTCGCCTGAGGGCCGGATGGAGCGCGCCATTCACGACGAGATCCTCCACCGGGTCAGCCCGGAGGAGCTCGAGCGCGAAGGCGCGGACGCCGGATTCCGCGCGACCGGCAGGCGCAAGATCAGCTCCGGGGAGAACGAGGCCGATTCCACGCTCGTCCTCCTGGAGGTCCCCGAATGAGCCCGGGCGCGCCGGAGCTGCGGCTGCTCGCGCTCTACCCGGAGCAGATGAACATCTATGCCGATCGCGGCAACCTCCTCTTCCTCCAGCGGCGCGCCGAGTGGCGCGGCATCCCCTTCCGCTACGCGGCGGTCGGCCCGGGCGACGGGTTCGAGCCCGCGGAGCACGATCTGATCTACATCGGCGGGGGCCAGGACCGCGACCAGGTCCTCGTGGCCGAGGACATGCTGCGCACCAAGCGCGACGCGATCGCCTCGGCGGTCGAGGACGGCGCCGCCCTGTTGGCCGTCTGCGGCGGGTATCAGCTCCTCGGCCATCGCTACGAGTTGGGCGATCAATCGATCCCCGGCCTGGGGATCGCCGACCTCGAGACCGTCCGCGAGCCCGGCCCGCGGCTGATCGGCAACGTCTCGATCGAGGTGGAGCTGGGTGAGCGACCGAGTGTGCTGGCGGGCTTCGAGAACCACGGCGGGCGCACCCATCTCAGCCCGGACGCCGAGCCGCTGGGCCGCGTTCTCCACGGCCACGGCAACAATGACCGCGATGGCTACGAGGGCGTCAAGCGGCTCAACCTGATCGGCACCTACCTGCACGGTCCGCTCCTGCCCAAGAACGCCTGGCTCGCCGACCGGCTGATCGCTCTTGCCATCGAGCGCCGCACAGGCAACCTCCCCGACCTCGAGCCGTTGGACGACGAGCTCGAGGCCAACGCTCATGCTTCGGCCCTGCGCGCGGCCTCGACGGGATAGGATCAGCGCGTGGTCATCGTGATCATCATCGTCGCGCTGCTGTTGCTCGTCGGCCTGATCTACATCCTGGCCCGCAACGGCATCATCCGCCTGCGGAACCAGTGCGACGAGGCATGGAGCGGCATCGACGTGCAGCTCAAGCGCCGACACGACCTGATCCCCAACCTGGTCGAGTCGGTCAAGGGCTATGCCTCCCATGAGAAGTCGACCTTCGAGAAGGTCACCCAGGCCCGCGCTGCCGCGATGCAGGCCAGCGGCCCTGAGGAGGCCGGCAAGGCCGAGACCCAGCTCACCCAGGCGCTGGGCGGCTTGCGCGTCGTGGCCGAGCAGTATCCGGAGCTTCGCGCGACCGAGAACTTCCAGCAGCTCCAGCGCCAGCTCTCGGAGCTGGAGGACGAGATCCAGGCCTCCCGCCGGATCTACAACTCGAACGTCCAGAGCTACAACACCAGGATCCAGCAGGTCCCCGGCTCGATCATCGCGAATCAGGGCGGCTTCACCGCCAAGCCCTTCTTCGAGATCGGCGACGCCGCGGAGCGCGAGGCCCCGCAGGTCTCCTTCAGCTAGGCGCTCGCTGGCGCTAGGCGCCGCTCGAACCGAAGCCGCCCACCCCGCGGAGGGAGTCGGCGAGCGCATCGGCCTGCATCGGGCTGGCGGAGGCGATCGGGACCAGCAGCAGCTGCGCGATCCGATCCCCCGGCGTGCACCGGAAATCCGTCGTCTGGTCCGTGTTGAGGAGGAGCACCCTCACCTCACCCCTGTAGCCGGGATCGATCAAGCCCGGAGAGTTGACCAGGGTCACGCCGTGCTTCAGCGCGAGACCGGAGCGAGGCAAGACCAGGCCCGCCACCCCGTCCGGAATCGCCACCGCGAGGCCGGTGCCCACGCTGACTCTGGCCCCCGGGGCGATCCGCGCACCCTCGGCCGCATAGAGGTCCAGGCCGGCGTCGCTGTCGTGAGCCCGGGTCGGCAGAGTCGCCTCCGCGCTGAGCTTGACGAAACTGAGCTCCTCCATGGCGCGCAGCGTAGATGTGTGCCCGGTCGACACACCCATCGCGATTGCGTCCAACGGAGCGCCGCCGTTGGTCGCCGTGTCAGTCGCGGGCCGAGCGAACTCGGTCTCGGGATCGACTTTCTCGTCCGTTGACCGAAAGATCGGAGAAGCGATCGGCGAGCGCGGCAGGTAGTCGCGCGCGAACGAGAACCCCGTCCTCGCGATCTTCCCGCTCGAGGTCGCCAGCAATCTCGTGAAGCTCCGAAAGACGCTCACCGGCGCCAAAGGGTACGAGCAACTCGACCTCGGTGAATCCCTGGCCGATCGCGCCGGCGATCCGAGAGCGCAGCTCATCGAGCCCCTCCCCGGTTTCGGCGGAGACGAGCGCGGCGCCGGGATGGCGTAGAGCGAGCTCGCGACGCGCGTCCGGATCGAGCAGGTCGACCTTGTTCATCACCAGCAGCCGCGGTGAGGTTCCGGCGCCGATCTCATCCAGCACGGCGTCCGCTGCGGAGATGGAGTCGCTCCGCTCCTCTTCAGGCTCGGAGCCGTCCACGACGTGCAGGATCAGGTCGGCGAGGACGGTCTCCTCGAGCGTCGCCTTGAAGGCCTCCACGAGGGCGTGCGGCAGCTTGCGAATGAAGCCGACGGTGTCGGTGAGCAGTATGCGCCGGCCCTCGTGCGTGAAGGCCCGTGTGGTCGGGTCCAGGGTGTGGAAGAGGCGCTCCCCCACCCCGACGCCGGCGCCTGTCAGGGCGTTCAGCAGGGTCGACTTGCCGGCGTTCGTGTACCCGGCGAGCGCGACTGTCGGCATCACGGCCCGCTCGCGCTCGGCGCGCATCACCGCGCGATTGCGCTCGAGGCGCTGGAGGCGCCGGCGCAGGGATGTGATCCGGTCTCGCGCCAGGCGGCGGTCCGTCTCGATCTGGGACTCGCCCGGGCCCCTCGTGCCGATCCCGCCCCCGAGGCGCTCGAGATGCGTCCACAGCCCCCTCATGCGGGCGAGGTTGTACTCCAGCTGCGCCAGCTCCACCTGGAGCTTTCCCTCGGCGGTGTGGGCGTGGTCGGCGAAGATGTCGAGGATCACCGCGGTGCGGTCGATCACCGGGACGCCCAGCGCCTGCTCCAGGTTGCGCTCCTGGCGCGGCACCAGCTCGTCGTCGACGGCCACGAGGTTGGCATCTGCTGCAGCGATCTCGCGCTTCAGCTCGGTGACCTTGCCGCGACCGAGGTAACGGTCGGGATCCGGCTGCGGGCGAGCCTGCGTCATCTCCCCCGCCGTGGCGACCCCGGCGGTACGCAGCAGCTCCTTCAGCTCCGCCAGGGGATCGTCGCGGTGCTCGTCGTCGCGAACGATGCCGACCGCGATGGCGCGCTGGCGGGCGCGAGGGTTGACGATGCCGGCTGACCCGTTTCCGTAATAGCTCTCGGACTGCCGCCCGTTGCGGTTTCTCTGCACTGATCAGATGTTAGGCGCCGCTCAGGGCGGCCCGCAGGCGAGCGGTGCGGCGGGCAGCCGCGTCAGGGCGATGTCGCCCACGAAGGGCAGGGCGCCCGCGGAGCAGGCATTCGCGACCGCCTCCTGGGCCGCGGCCTCGTCTCTTGCCACCGTGTAGTCCGTCGCGGTGACCAGGAGCCCGTCTGCCCCGATCCGCCGCAGCGCGGACTGTGCGCCCGCGACCTCTGCAGGCGATTGGTGCACGTATCGCCGTCGCTTGAAGCTGTAGGTCCAGGTCAAGTCCTCGCGGTTCCAGCCGTCGTAGTAGCGCAGCAGAGGACCGATCGAGGCCTCGCCGTTCTGCGCGAACAACAGGCCCCCGCCACCGTGGACGCGGGCCGACAACGAGCGGACGAGCCTCCTCATCCCACGTCTCTCGCGCTTGTGGGTCTCGACCATGTCGGTGTTGTCCAGGAAGAGGCCGTCGAAGCCCTTGCGCAGCAGCCGCGGGGCTATCCGGCGGGAGATCTCGCGACGGAATCCGCGGGCGTCGACGTCGGCGTAGATCTCGCCGAACTGCTTGAAGCGGTCGGACAGGGCGTAGGGCTTCAGCTTCCGGTACCAGGAGCGAAACGGCTCGATCGTGCCCACGCTCAGGTAGCCGAGGACCACCGCGCCCCTCGCGCGAAGCCGAGCGACGCTGGCCGGCCTGGTCTGTTCCCCGTCGACGACGACGAGGTCGTATCGATAGAGGAAATCCAGCACGGCCGGGTCGTTGGCGTCGAGGCCGAGCCCGAACGCCCAGTCGTGAACCGCGGCGAGGCGTGGGTCGGCCGGGGAGGCCGCGGCCGGTGGGCCGTTGGCCGACAAGAGGATCAGCGCGGCCAGGAGCGCCGCGAAGACTTGTCGCATTCCCCCAATCTAGGCGGACCGCGGTGCCGCAATCGGCTCGCGCGGGACCATCGGCAGCAGGGCGGCCGCCCCGACCACCGCGACGAATGCCAGGGAGCGGCCGATGACCGCCATGGCGTCGGAGCCCATCGGGTCGCCGAAGACGACGATGCCTCCCGCGATGGCCGCCAGGGTGGCTGCCGCCGAGAACGCGACGATCACGGCGACCGGCTCGCCGATCTGAAGCCCACGCCCGAGGGCGAGGAAGGCGCCGATGCCGCCCAGGATGGCGGTCACGGTCCACGGGCTGAGCAGGCTCAGGGGCTGGGCGGGAACGAGCTCCGCAAGCGCCTTGAGCGAGACGTCGGAGACGCCGAGCAGCGTGCCCGCGGCGATGGCCATCAGCACCGAGCTCTGGACGGTTGCCCCGCGCTGGCTCGAGGTCAGCAGGAGCAGTGCGCCGAGAGTCAACATCCCGCACTGGAAGCCCAGCATCGTCACCGGGTCGAATCCGATTCCGGAACGCGCGTGTCCGGCCGTGAGGGCCAGGAAGCCCAGACCGGCAGCACAGAGGCCGATGCCCGCCATCTCGCGCCTGCAGACCGCGATTCCGAACCAGCGGCGGGCCGGGATGGCCAGCATGGCCAGGCCTCCGGCGATCACCGCCTGGACCAGCGACAGGGGGGCCATCGAGAGCGCCGCCACATGCAGGCACCAGGCAAGGAATGCCAGGCCAAAGCCGATCGCCCACCATCGGGAGCGAAACAGGGCGGACGCGCTTCGCAACGGGCTGCGCATCGCGACGTCCGGAGCGTTGACCGCGCCGCGGTGCTTGCAGAGCAGCGCCACGCCCGAGATCAGGGCACAGCCCAATGCGAGTATGAGTCCGATTTCGCTCATCAGGTGAAGGTTCGGCGCGACAGCGTGGCGCCTTTAGGTGAGGCCCCGATAAAGGCCGATTCGCCCCCGCGCTCGGGAATCCCGCCGCGACCACCGTACGGGTTTCAGGCCGGCGAGGCGCCGCTCAGGTGGCGAGGTGACTCTTCAGGCGCTGGACCGCCTCGGTGAGGAGCTCGTCCGGGGTGGTCAGCGAGATCCGGAAGAACCCCTCGCCGCTCGGCCCGTACATCGATCCAGGCGAGACGACCACGGCCGCCTCCTCGAGCACCAGCTCGGCGAAGGACTCCGAGGTGTGCCCGTCCGGTACAGGGGCCCAGATGTAGATCGTGCCCTTCGGGGTCTCCACCTCGACACCGATGTCCCGGAGCGCGTCGACCACCAGGTCGCGGCGACGCTGATAGATCCGGCACACCTCGTCGATCTCCTTGCTCCCGCCCCGCAGGGCGGCGGCACCGGCGAGCTGGACGGCCTCGTAGAGGCCGGAGTCGACGTTGGTCTTCAGGCGCCAGTAGGTCTTGATCGCCTCGGCGTTGCCCAGGACCGCCGCGCAGCGCCAACCGGTCATGTTGTAGGCCTTGGAGAGCGAGAAGACCTCGACGCCAATGTCCTTGGCCCCCGGCGTCGCGAGAAAGCTCGGCGCCACGTACCCGTCGTAGGTGGTCTCCGAGTAGGCGTTGTCGTGGACGACGAGGATCTCGTGGCGCGAGGCAAGCTCCACCACCCTCTCGAAGAAGCCCTCGGGGACGATTGCGCCTGTGGGGTTGTTGGGGTAGTTGATGAACAGCAGGCGGGCCGCCTCGAGCTTCTCCTCGGGGATCGAGTCGAGGTCCGGGGCGAAGCCGAGATCCGCGCGGAGCGGCAGCAGAATCGCCTCGGCGCCGGCGAGGACGGGCCCGCCGGTGTAGACCGGATAGCCGGGGTCGGAGGCCAGGGCGACGTCCCCGGGGTCGAGGAAGGCGAAACAGAGGTTGTAGATGCATTCCTTGGCGCCGATCGCCGGGATGACCTCGGTGACGGGGTCGATCTGGACGCCGAAGCGCCTCAGGTAGAAGTCCGAGAACGCATCGCGAAACTCGGGACGGCCGCGATTGCTCGGGTACTTCTGCGTGCTCGGGTCACCGACCGCCTCGCGCATCGCCTCCACGACATAGCGGAAGGTGGGAGTGTCGGGATCGCCTATCCCCAGGCTGATCACCTCGATGCCCTCGTCGCGCTTCGCCTCGATCCTGCGCTCGAGCTCGGCGAACATGTAGGGCGGGATTGCCTCCAGGCGCTCGGAGGGAGCCGTCAGGCTCTTCTTCTTCGTGGGGGCTGCCATCGAGCCGGAAGACTAGGGGGCCGGAGAGCGAACCTCTCCAAGCACCTGGGTGAACCGCTCGCTGAACTCTCCGGCATATACCTCCTCCGCCCAACCGGTCAGCCGCACGTCGAGCGCGTCGCTGACCTCAACCTGAAGCTGCCCGCCGTCGAGCGCCACGCTCATCGGGCTCTCGCCGCCGCTCAGGAAGGCGGCCACAGCGGCTCCGCTGGCGCCGGTCCCCGAAGACAGGGTCTCCCCCACGCCGCGTTCGAAGATCCGGGCGCGGACCAGCGATCCCCGCTCCTCGTAGAAGCTGACGTTGGTGCGGTTCGGGAAGAGCGCGTGGTGCTCGATCTCCGGTCCGAGCGTCGACAGGTCCAGCTCCTCCAGCTCCCTTTCAGAGACCGCGATCGCGCACTGCGGGTTGCCGATCGAGACGTGCTGGAAGCGCCAGGTGCGCCCGCCCGCCTCGAGCTCGCCGACGCCGTCCTCTCCCCCCGAGGGGAAATCGGGGGAGCTCGTCCGGGCGCGACCCAGGTCCATGGTGCAATCGCGCTCGGTGCGGATAGCCGGCTTGATCTCCCCCGCCTTCGTCAGGATCGCGAACTCATCGGCCTCGGTCCACCCCCTGTGCCGCAGGTAGAGCGCCGCCTGGCGCGCACCGTTTCCGGACAGCTCCGCCTCCGAGCCGTCGGGATTGAAGATCCGGAGCTCGGCGACATAGGCCGGGTCCTCGATGGGGATCAGCAGCAGGATCCCATCCGAGCCGACCCCGAACGGCCTGTCGCAGATCCGCTTGATCCGCTCCGGGGTCAGTTCCCACGGCAGCGCCGCCGCCTCGATGATCAGGTAGTCGTTGCCGAGCGCAGTCCACTTCTCGAACTTCATCTCGGGCCAACCTTCTTGATGATCTCCGCCGCCACGTCGCCATCATCCCGGTCCGTGCGGTCGATCAGCTCCACACCCTCCATCTTGCGCATCCAGGTGAGCTGCCGACGCGCATAGGCGCGATGTGCCGACTTCATGGACTCGATCGTCTCTGCCGAGGGCGCTCCATCGACGTCCGAGACGAGTTGCTCGAAACCGAGGGCAGCGCGCGCCGTCCGGGAGGGGCCCGCCTCGAGGGCGGCCCGAGCCTCCTCTGCGGCCCCGGCGGCGATCATCTCGTCCACCCTCCTGCCGATTCGCTCCGCCAGCCGCTCGCGCTCCATCGTCAGCCCGACCAGCAGGGTGGGATGCCGGAGCTCCGCGGTCCACAGCCGGTCCGCCTCTGGAGCGGGCTCGATACCCACCCGGGCGAGCTCGGTGAAGCGCGCGATCCGCTTGCGGTCGTTCGGATCGACGGTCCGGGCCAGGTCCGGGTCGAGCTCGCCGTGCAGCGCCTCGGGGCCGCGGGCCGCGATCTCGCGCTCCACCTGATCGCGTATCTCGCCGGGCACGGGCGGCCTCAGGTCGAGGCTCGCCAGGGCCGCCCGCAGATACAGCCCGGTCCCGCCGACGACGATCGGGCGCCGACCCTCCGCGATCAGGACATCGATCTCGCGGTGCGCTGCCTCGGCGTAGCGCCCAGCGCTGTACTCCTCGCCGGGATCCACGAACGAGAGGAGCCGATGCTCCAGACTCGACAGCTCTTCGGCGTTCGCCGCACCGCTCAGCGTCTCCAGGCCGCGGTAGACCTGGATCGAGTCGCAGTTGACCGCCACCGGGTCCTCGCCGCGCTCCCGGAGACGGTCCGCGACGGACAGCGTTACGCCGGTCTTGCCGACAGCGGTTGGTCCGAAGAGCGCGAGGACCCTCAAGCGGCGCGGCTCAGCAGCCGCTCCGAGCCGCTCAGGGTGGTCGAGGTGGCGCCGCTGATCTCAACCCCCACGAGCTCGCCCGGGACCGCCGTGCCGTCGAAGTTGACGGTCTTGTTGTGGCGGGTCCGGCCGCGGAGCCGGGAGGCATCGGTGCGGCTGGGCCCCTCCACCAGCACCTCGAGGGTCCGACCGACGAAGCGCTCCGCCCGTTCGCGAGCGCGCCGCTGGACCAGCTCCACCAGGCGCTGCATGCGCTCGGTCTTGACCGGGTGCGGCAGCTGGTCCTCGAATTGAGCCGCCTCGGTGCCCCGCCGTGGGGAGAAGATGAAGGTGAACGCGCCGTCGTAGCCGACCTCGTCGACGACCTCGAGCGTCTGCTCGAAGTCCGTCTCGGTTTCGCCCGGGAACCCGACGATGATGTCCGTGGTGATCGCGCAATCGGGCACGTGCTCGCGGATCAGCGAGACGCGGTCCATGTAGCGCTCGCGGCCATAGGTCCGGCGCATCCGCTTCAGCACCTGCGTGGAACCGGACTGCAGGGGCAGGTGGATGTGCTCGCAGAGCGAGTCGAGCTCGGCATGGGCCCGGATCACGTCCTCGCGCATGTCCTTTGGATGCGGGCTCGTGTAGCGGATCCTGTTCACTCCGGGAACCGCGTCCACCCGGGCGAGCAGCTCGGCGAAGGCGATCCGGCTGTCCCTCGGCAGGTCGCGCCCGAAGCTGTTCACGTTCTGGCCCAGCAACGTGATCTCCCCGACCCCGTCGTCGGCCAGCCCCTCGATCTCGGCGACGAGCTCGCCCGGGTCGCGGCTCACCTCGCGGCCCCGGACCGACGGCACAATGCAGTACGAGCAGACGCAGTTGCAGCCCTGCGAGATCTGCACCCAAGCCTGGAACTCGCGGGCGCGCTTCATCGGCAGATGCCCGGTCACGTCCTCGAACTCGAAGTAGCCCTGAGCGGTGAGCGAGTCGGAGGTGAGGAACTCCGCCAGCCTGTGGACCTGTCCCGGCCCGAAGGCGACGTCCACGAACGGAAAGCGCCGGAAGACCTCATCCTTGACGGATTGAGCCCAGCATCCGCCGACACCGACGATCCTTGCCGGGTCCTCCGACTTGAGGCGCTTGGCCTCCCCCAAGTGGGCGATGAAGCGGTTGTCGGCCGACTCGCGAATCGAGCAGGTGTTGAAGAGGATCAGGTCGGCGCCCTCCCGATCCTCAGCCTCGACGTATCCGAGAGAGTCGAGCATCCCCTTCATGCGCTCGGAGTCGTGCTCGTTCATCTGACAGCCGAAGGTGGTGACGTGGTAGCGGCGTTCCATCGCGGTCAATTTAGCCCCTACCTGGGCTGTGAGTTGACGATCTGCTGAATCCGGCTGTGAGAGAGGCCAACGGTCCGCGCCACCTCGCGGTAGCTCCCCCCCGCAGCCACCGATTGGCGGATCAGCCTGTCCCTGACCAGCCGGATGCGGGCGATCTCCTCGTCGATGCCGCGCATCGCCCGCCGATATTCGAGCCCCACGCGCACTCGCTCCACCCAGACCCTGCTCCGGGCGCGCTCGAAGTCCGCATGTGCCTCGCCGAGGCGCCGGGCCTCCATTTCGGCGATCATCGGCTCTGTATAGCACCAGCCGAGCTGGCTATACGGCGAACGGGCTAGGGGTTGTTGGCCTTGGGCCCTGCGTTGGTGTTGCTCGGAAGGACCGTCAGGTCGCCCTGCATCCCCGCCTCGCGGTGCCCCGGGACCGTGCAGTAGAAGACATACTTCCCGGGGGCGAGGTTGTTCAGGCTGACCGTCTGCTTGCCGTCCGTGAACGGCTGGACCTGGCCGAGCACGTTCCCGTTCGCAGTGGCGACCGCGATGCTATGCGCGGTCTGGGACGGGTTGTCGTAGGTGATGTCCACGTTGCCCGGCTTGGCGGTCAGCCCGTTCGGCTGGAAGACCAGACCGCCGTCGGCCGGTGAGGAAACGGAGAGATCCGTCACCGGACCGGTGGGCGTGGTCGTGGTCGTCCCCTCCTCCGCGGCCAGCTTCTCGTTGCGCTTCTTCTGCTCGTCGTTCGACTTGACGATCGCGAAGGCCATCGTCGTGCCGACAACGGCTGCGAAGAGGAGGATCACCCCCGCCATCACCGCCCGACTGGGAGGAAATGAGTCGCTGCCGCGAATCCCCACGAAGGCGATCGCCAGTGCGGCGAGCACCAGCACACCGCCGATCACGAAGAAGAAGTTGCCATCCATCCCGAGCGGATCCTACCCGGAGGGCCTCACGCCGCGTCGGCGAGGCGCCCGACCCGGCGGACCGCCTCGTAGGCGAGCTCGAGGGGATATCCGCGCCTGACGAGCAGCCTCAGCGCCCGCTCGCGCTCCCGTTCCGACTCGCAGCCCATCCCGCGGTCGCCGAGCAGCCTCACGGCCCTCTCAAGCTGCGCCTCTTCGTCGTCCGCCCCGAGCGCGGGGTCGAGGTGCTCCCGGGCGACGCCACGACCCTGCAGCGCCGCCGAGATGCGATCCGGGCCCCAGCCGGCAAGCTGGCGCTTGTCCTCGGCGTAGCGCCGGGCGAAGCTGGCGTCGTCGATCGCCCCGGCCTCGATCAGCAGGGCAATCACCTCCTCGATCTCAGCCTCCTCCACCCCGCGCTCGGCGAGCCACCCGCGCAACTCCGACTCGGTGCGCTCCTTGTAGCTCAGAGCCCGCAGGGCGAGCTCATATGGCTCGTCAGGCAGCCTTCTTCTCCGGCTTCTTCGCGGGCTCGGGCTTCTTGGCCTCCTTGACGACCTCGACGGGCTTGGTCGCCTCGGCGTCCTCGCCGATCCCGAGCTTCTCGTGGACCTTCCGCTCGAGCTCCGCCCCCAGCTCCGGGTTGTCGCGCAGGAACTCCTTGGTGTTGTTGCGGCCCTGGCCGAGCCTCGTCTCGCCGTAGGAGAAGAAGGAGCCCGACTTCTGGATCAGGTCGTGCTCCAGGGCCATGTCGATCAGGGCACCCTCCTTGGAGATGCCGACGCCGTACTCGATGTCGAATTCGGCCTGGCGGAACGGGGGCGCCACCTTGTTCTTGACGACCTTCACCCGGACCCGGTTGCCGACTGCCTCGGTGCCCTCCTTCAGGGTCTCGATCCGGCGGATGTCGAGCCGCTGCGAGGAATAGAACTTCAGCGCACGGCCGCCCGGCTGGGTCTCCGGAGAGCCGAACATCACCCCGATCTTCTCCCGGATCTGGTTGGTGAACAGGCAGATCGTGTTGGCGCGGTTCAGGTTTCCGGCCAGCTTCCGCAGCGCCTGCGACATCAGGCGCGCCTGGAGGCCGACATGCTGATCGCCCATCTGCCCCTCGAGCTCGACCCGCGGTGTGAGTGCCGCGACCGAGTCGACCGCGACCACGTCGACGGCGCCGGAGCGCACCAGCACGTCGACGATCTCGAGGGCCTGCTCGCCGTAGTCGGGTTGGGAGATCATCAGCTCGTCGGTGTTGACTCCGATCTTCCGCGCGTAGACGGGGTCGAGCGCGTGCTCGGTGTCGACGAAGGCGCAGACCCCTCCGCGAGCCTGGGCCTCGGCGATGATGTGGTAGACGAGCGTCGTCTTTCCCGAGGACTCCGGCCCGAAGATCTCGACGATGCGCCCGCGAGGCACCCCGCCGACTCCCAGCGCGATGTCGAGCGGCAGGGCGCCGGTGGAGACGGACTCCACCTTGAGCGCGCCCTGGTCGCCCAGCTTCATCAGGGCGCCCTGGCCGAACTCCTTCTCGATCTGCGACACCGCCGCCTGCAGCGCCTGGTCGCGCGCCTTCGCATCCTTCTCGCCGGCCTCTCTCAGGTTGGGCTTCTGATCTGCCATCTCGGTCACCTCTCAGTCATTGGTCTTCGTTGGCTGTCGGAAGCTCCAACTCGGCCATCGCTTCGTACTCCGCGCCGGTCCGGCGCAGGTGGGACTTGAAGAGCACCAGACGGGTCGGACGGAAGAACCGGAACATATGTTCGGGCAGCGGATGCGGCTGTGCCCTGACCAGCGCGGGCTTCCTGCCCCCCGGCGCCTCGGGCCTCACCCGAGCCACCGTCAGGTGCGGCCAGAACGGCCGCTTCTCGGGCTCGTAGAAGCCGCCGGCCACCAGCCGCTCCTCGATCTCCCGCTGCAGCGCCACGGTCTCTTCGGAGTTCGCCGCGAGCGCGATCAGGCGCGGGCGCTTGCCCGGGGGAACGCCGACCGGCTCGGTGGCGAGCTCGACCGCCGGGGCCTCGGCGTCCTTGACGAGCGCCGCCCTGGCGATCGCCTTGACGTCCTTCTCCGCCTGATAGCCGAGGAACACCAGCGTCATATGGAGCGCCTCAGGCCTGACGACCCGCAGGGCCGGATCGGCGAGGGCGGTCCGCTGCCATTCGACCAACCCCGCGCGCACGTCCTGGGGCAGATCGAGGGCGACGAACAGCCGGGCCCTGGGGCTCTTGAGCCGCTCCTTGGCCACGCCCGAACGCTATTCCCCGGATCGGCCGCAAATTGCGCTCCTGGACGCTTTGCCATCGGGCGGTTGAGTCCAGGCTGGGGGCGTCTCTCCCCTCTGCACACATCAGGTTGGGGGGCTGCACCAGGTAGGAACCGTAGGATTGCGGCCGTGCCGTTCACGCTCAGGAACCTCAAGAAGGACCTGCCGGACGTCGGGTCCAACTTCGATGGGGCGCCGGACCTGGAGTTCCGCTTGGCGACCGAGGCGCTCGAGCTGGAGCAATCCGGCCTGGGCCACCAGCGCATCCCGCCCGGCTATCGCTTTCCGTACGGTCACACACACAAGAAGCAGGAGGAGGTGTACGTGGTCGTGCGCGGGAGCGGGCGGATGAAGCTCGACGACGAGATCGTCGAGCTCAAGGAATGGGACGCGGTGCGCGTCCCGCCCGGTACGTGGCGAGGCTACGAGGCCGGGCCGGAGGGACTCGAGATCATCGTCATCGGCGCGCCCAATCTCGGAGAGGCTCCGCGCGAAGACGTCGAGGGCCGGCGCGACTGGTGGGCCGACTAGGCCGTCCGGACGTACCTAGTCGCCGGTCGGCGCCGGGGAGATCTCTCCGCGGCCGGCGACCTGCAGGTTCGCCGGGAGCCTCGCGCCCCACCGATTCGCGAGCACCTGCAATCGCGTGCGCCAGGCGATGATCGCCGCCCGCTGCTCGTTCTGGAAATGCGGCAGCTCGTCGAATGCGCGGTCGGGCAGGGCCGCCGCCAGCGCACTCAGATAGGTGTCCTGGAGGACGAAGGTGTGGGCGTAGGCGTCCTGGGCGGCGCGCATCTCGTCGGGAACCTCCTCGATGGCGGCGACCCGGACCGCATATTGGGCCGCGCCGTGCTCGATCCGGTCGATGCCGCGCTGCGCCTGCTTCGCGTTCAGGTCGCCGTCGCGGTAGCCCTCGAGGATCGGGTCAGCCTTGTCGAGAAGCTCGTTGATCCCGAGCCTGATCGGCTGGACCTTGGCGACGTAGGCCTCGAGCTCGCTGCGCCGGTCGGCGGTCGTGGTGTCCGCCCCGCATCCGGCCGCCGCCAGCCCGAACACGGCCAGGACGACCGCGAGAGCCGCCTTCACCGCGGCGGCTCCCGGCCCTCGAGCAGATACCGGACCAGGTGCAGGGCCACCACCACCGAGCGATCGCGTACGTCGGTGCGGCCGCCGGGGAGGATCGGATCGCGTGCGAGCTTCTCCCCCGTCGCGGTCTTGGCGCAGAAGCAGACGTAGCCGACGGGCTTCTCCTCGATTCCGCCGTCGGGACCGGCGACCCCGGTCACCGCACAGCTGACATCGGCGCCGAAGCGCTCCACGGCACCGTCCGCCATCGCCTCCGCGACCTCCGGGGACACCGCGCCCGCGCTTTCGATCAGGTTCGGTGAGACGCCGAGCAGCTCGGCCTTGGACTGGTTCGAATACGAGACGACACCGCCGGCGAACCACTGGGACGAGCCTGGGCGCAGCGTCAGGCGCGCGGCGAGTAGGCCGCCGCTCTCGGACTCGGCCACCGCGATCGTCCGGTCCCCGAGCAGCCGAAAGACGACCTCCTCGATCGACTCTCCGCTCTCCGTGTAGGTGAACTGCCCGAGGCGCTCGGCGAGACCGGCGCGAAGCCCCTCGGCGGCCTGCTCGGATCCGTCGCGGTGGCGAACGTCGGTGACCAGCTCGCCGCCCCGCAGGCAGGTCGTGACCTCCAGTTCGTCAAGTGGAACGCCGTCGTCCTCGATCTCGCGCAGGGCCATGGCGAGCTCGGACTCGGGGATCCCGAACATGCGGATCGACATCGTCCGGTAGGGCTCGGCACGGCTCACCACCTCCTGGGCCGGCTCCGCGGCCAGCGCGCGCGGCCACATCTCCTGCAGCTCGCGCGGTGGCCCGGGCAGCACCACCACGACCTGCCCGTCCGCGGGCACGACCAAGCCGGGCGCCGTGCCGGCCGGGTCGATCGCGGTCGCGCCCTTCGGCACCATCGCCTGCTTGCGGTTCGCCTCGCGCACCGCCTCGGGGTCGAAGCGCAGCCTGCGCGCGTAGCGGGCGATGATGTCGGCGATCTTCTGCTCCATCTCTGTGTCCAGAGCCAGCTCGCGCCCGGCGAAGCGGCCAACCACCTCCGCAGTCAGGTCGTCGGCAGTCGGGCCCAGTCCCCCGCTGGTGAAGATCAGGTCGAGGCCCTCCTCGCGCATGTGACGGAGCGCCCCTTCGAGATCCTCGGGCCGATCACCCACGACGGTGATCTCGGCCACCTCGACGCCGAGGTCGGCCAGCTGCTCCGAGATCCAGGGGCCGTTGCGATCGGTGACGTAGCCGCTCAGCACCTCGGTGCCGGTGACCAGGATTCCCGCGCGAACGCTCACGTCGGCATTGTCGCGATCCGGCAGCCCCGACGGTCTTCCCAAGACCTTCGAAGGATTGTGGGCGCTACGCAAATGCTTCAGAACCCCCGCCTCCGAGCCTTTATCGAGGAACTTGAAGACTTGTATGGGGAAAACTCTTCAGAACCCTCTGAGAGGGGCTACTCGGCCTCGTTCGGAGCGGCGACGGCCTCCCGTGCGCCTTCCCCCGCCGGTTCGGTGCCCTCGCCCCCGCCCAGCACCCGCTGCAGGTCGGCCAGCGAAACCAGCACCTGGCGCGGCTTGGAGCCCTCGTAGCCGGAGATGATCCCCCGGCGCTCGAGCATGTCGATCAGCCTGCCGGCGCGGGTGTAGCCGACCCGCAGGCGCCGCTGGATCATCGAGACCGACGCGGTGCCGCTCTCCACCACCAGCTGCGCGGCCTGATCGAGCAGATCGTCGCTGTCCGGATCGAAGTCGTCATCGCCGGCCTCTTCGGCGGCCGGCTGGGGCGCCTCGAGCAGCTCCTCGGCGAAGTCAGGCTCGCCCTGCTCCGACCAGTGCTCGGTGATCTTGGCGATCTCGGTTTCGGTGATGAAGGCACCCTGGATGCGCTGCATCTTCGAGGTGCCGGCCGGGCGGAAGAGCATGTCCCCCTGCCCGAGCAGCGTCTCGGCGCCGCCCTGATCCAGGATCACGCGCGAGTCCACCTGCGAGGAGACCGCGAAGGCGATCCGCGCCGGGATGTTGACCTTGATCGTCCCGGTGATGATGTCCGTGGAAGGACGCTGCGTGGCGAGGAGGAGGTGGATGCCGACCGCCCGGGACTTCTGCGCCAGGCGGATGATCGCGTCCTCGACCTCGGCGGGAGCGACCATCATCAGGTCGGCGAGCTCGTCGATCACGCAGAGGATGTGCGGCAGCGGCGCCTCGCCCTCGCGCTCGCGGACGCGGTTGAGCTCCGCCAGGTTCCTGGCTCTGGCCTGCTCCATGACGCCGTAGCGGCTCTCCATCTCGGCGATCAGGTTGTTGAGCACGTTGGCGGCCAGGCGCGGCGAGGTCACCACCGGGGTGAGCAGGTGCGGGATCCTCTCGTAGTGATTGAGCTCGACCCGCTTCGGGTCGACCAGCACCAGGCGCACCTCGTTCGGCGAGGCGTGCAGGAGGATCGAGCTGAGGATCGCGTTGACGCTGCCGGACTTCCCCGATCCCGTGGTGCCTGCGATCAGGGCGTGCGGCATCTTCTGCAGGTCGGTCCAGACGGCGCTGCCGGAAATGTCCTTGCCGAGCCAGGCGACCAGCGGCGAGGACCCCTGCGGTCGGCCGCCGTAGATGTCCCCGAGGCGGACGAGGCGGCGGCGCTGGTTCGGCACCTCGACGCCGACCGCCTGCTTGCCGGGGATCGGCGCCAGGATCCTGATGTCCGTCGACGCCAGGGCGTAGGCGAGGTCGTCCTTTAGCTGGGTGATCTTCGAGACCTTGGTGCCCGGGGCGAGCTTGAGCTCGTAGCGACTCACGTGCGGGCCGGTGACCGTCCCGACGATCTTGGCCTCCACCCCGAAGTGCCCGAGCGTCTCGAGCAGGTTGCGTGCGATCGCCTCGTAGTCCTGCTTGTCGGGACCCTTGTCGGGCCCTCCGCGCTCGAGGACCCGCTCGGCGACGGGGGGTTCGTAGTCGATCTCCTCGGACTCGGTGACGCCGCCACGCTTCTCCCCCATGGGGGTGAGGGCTGGGGCCTGCTTGACGGCTTCGCCATCAACGCCCATCTCCTCGGTTTCGCCTGCGGCGATATGCGGCTCGGGCGCGTCTGGCTTGGCAACCCTGATCGTCTCTTCCTCGTCGTTCTCCAGGTCCTCCAGCTCGCTCGTATCGGGCTCGTCCGCTACGCGGACGGCGTCGTCGAAGTTCGCCACTCGCTCCGTGTCCTGCTCCTCGTCCCCGCCCGCGATCACCTGGAAGTCGCCGTCCGCGACCGGCTCGGGCGGCCCGAACACGGGCTCCGTGTCGGCGGGGCTCGTATCGATCAGGTCCGGGTCGGTGTGGACGCGGCTCTCCTTGATCGCGGTGGCGAAGCCGACGGTGCCGCGCTTCGCCCGGTCCGCACCCCGGCGGGCAGCACGGACCATGTCCGAGACCGAGCGCCCGGTGAGCAGCAGGAGCCCGGACAGAAGCAACAGCACAGCGATGATCTGGGCGCCGAGGCGCTGGAAGAGCGTGGTGGTCGCCCAGTAGAGGACCTCGCCCAGGCCGCCGCCGTGATGCGGGAAGAAGCTCGGATCGAAGAGGCCCTTGCGCACCCCGTCGGGACCGAGTCCCGCGGTCTGCGCCGCGAGAGCCAGCAGGAGACCGCAGGCGATCGCCACCACCCCGACGGCGACAGACTTCGGGGACGGCAGGAAGGGCCTCAGGATCAGGCCGATGCCGGCGAGCCCGAGGACGACGGGGACCACGATCGCCCCGACTCCCACGGCGTACTCGAGCGCCGTCTGGGACCCGTCGCCGACGGTGCCCCCGTTCCAGCCGAGATAGATGACGTACCCGAGATAGACCGCCAGTCCGACGCAGGAGAGCCCCGCAAGGTCGAGCCGTCGCTGCATCACCTCGGGCGAGGTGCGCCCCCGGCTCCGGGCACGGCCGCGCGCCGCGGGCTTGCGCTTTCGCCCGCGGGCAGGCTGCCTCTTGCGCCGGGGCGGATCTCGCCGCTCCGGCGCGCCAAAAATGCGGTCTGCAAGCATCCGCCCACCCATTTCGACGCCTGGGGGCTGTCCCCTGCGTGCCTAAACGTTGCCTCAAGCCCGCTTGGGCGGCGGAATTTGGCATCTAACCTAAAGACGGTGATGGAGCAGGCCATAGCTTCAGCCCGCGTGCTGGTCGTCGAGGACGACGAGGCGATCGCGGACGTGCTGCGTCGCTCCCTGCGCGCCGAGGGCCACGAGGTCCGCAGCGCGGGCGACGGCGCCGAGGCGCTGACCGCCGCCGAGCAGTTCAGCCCCGACCTGGTCGTCCTCGACCTGGGTCTCCCCCGCCTCGACGGCATGGAGGTCTGCAGGCGGCTGCGCGCCGAGAGCGACGTCCCGATTCTGATCCTGACGGCGCGCACCGAGACCGAGGACCGCGTCAAGGGGCTCGACACCGGCGCGGACGACTACCTGCCCAAGCCGTTCGAGCGCTCGGAGCTGCTCGCGCGCATCCGCGCACTGCTGCGACGCCGTCCACCGAGGGGCAGCGCCTCGATCGTGGTGGGCGACCTGATGGTCAATCCGGACACCCGGGAGGTGAAGCGCGGCGAGCGCGAGATCGAGTTGACCAACCGGGAGTTCGAGCTGCTCGAGTACCTGGCCAGGAACAAGAAGCTGGTGGTCTCGCGGGAGCGCCTGCTCGAGGACGTCTGGGGCTATGACCCCTTCGAGCAGACCAACACGATCGACGTCTTCATCTCCAACCTGCGCCGCAAGCTGGAGTCCGGCGGCGAGCCGCGCCTGCTCCACACCAAGCGAGGCGCCGGCTACGTGCTGAAGGCCGCCGGGTGACCTGGGTCCGCGGGCGCCTGCCGCTCTTCGAGCGCATCCCCGTCCGCTGGCGGATCGCGATCACAACCGCGGGGCTGACGCTGCTGATCCTGGTCTGCTTCGCCCTCGTCCTCGGCCAGGTGGTGGGCAACCGGATTCGCGGCGACTTCCGCGAGGAGCTGCGCAGCGCGGCGCGCTCGCTCGCCACCGAGACGCGCGTCTCCAACGACCCGGTCCTCGGCCCGGTCGTCTCCAGCCCGCCGCTGCGGGCGTTCGCCCTCCCTGAGGACGCGGTGATCACGGTGCTCGACCAGAACGGTCACCCCCTCGCGGCGACCAACACCTCCGTTCACCTGGGACCACCGAGAACCGGCATCCACAGCGCCGGCGACCTCAGCGTCGCCACCGAGCCGATCACCGCCGCCGGCTCGCTTCCCTCCTACGTCCAGTACGCCCGGCCCCATAGCGGGGTGAACGACACGGTGGCGCGACTCTGGTTCTTCCTCGGCGCCGGTGTGCTCGGCGGGGCGCTGCTCGCCTTGCTCGCCGGGCTCGCCGTGGCCGATCGGGCGATGCGGCCGATCAAGGGGCTCACCGGCCTGGCGCGACAGATCACCAGCACCCGCGACCCGTCGAAGCGCATCCCGGTACCGGCCGCCGACGACGAGGTGGGCGAGCTCGCGCGGACGATGGACGGGATGCTCCAGGCGCTCGACGAGGCTCGGTCGGAGCGCGAGCAGTCGCTCGAGCGCCAGCGCGAGTTCGTCGCCGACGCCTCGCACGAGCTGAGGACGCCCCTGACCAGCATCCAGGCGAATCTGGAGCTGCTGCAGGCGGCGGGAAAGGGCTCGGAGGACGATCGCCACACGGTCGACTCCGCCCTCTCCTCCACGAAACGGATGTCCGGGCTCGTCTCCGACCTGCTGCTGCTCGCCCGTGCCGATGCCGGCCGCCGCGCGGCGACCAGGGATCTCGATCTCGCCGCGATCGCCACCGAGGCGCTGGAGGAGGTCCAGCCGCTCGCGGGCGGCCGCCGCCTCGAGCACCATCTCGACGGGCCCCTGCCGATGCAGGGCAACCCGGACGAGCTCCACCGGCTGATCCGGAATCTGCTCGAGAACGCCGTCCGGCATACGCCCGATCGCACCACGGTCGAGCTCACGGCGCGGCGCGACGGAGATGAAGCGCTGCTCGAGGTCGTCGACGACGGCCCGGGGATCCCGGCCGACATGGAGAGCCAGGTCTTCGATCGCTTCGTCCGCGGCGATGGCCCGGCGGACACGGCAGGTGGCGGGGGCAGCGGGCTCGGGCTCGCCATCGTGCGGGCGGTCGCCGAGTCTCACGGCGGCTCGGTCTCCGCCGGCCGGAGCACCTACGGCGGCGCCCGCTTCTCGGTCCGGCTCCCCCTGGAACAGGTGCCCCAGCGCGTCGAGTCACCAAAGCTTTAGCAAACGTTCAAGAACGCGTCCTAGATTCACCAGCGGACGAGACACCTCGCCGCGGTACGAAACCCCACATACCACGGCGAGAACCGCTGAGGCCCGACTCGGCGGCGGTGTTTGTGGCCGCCGGTTGTAATGGGCCGAAGCGTCGCCCCCGGTGGTCGCCCCTCCCTCGACCACCGGGGGCTTTTTTATAGGCCGGCCGCGGCGAGTGCCGCGTCGCGGTCGAGGCGGTAGTGCGACTCGGCGAAGAGGCCATCCTCGAAGCGGTGGACGCCGGTGAACTCGAGCTGCTTCGGGAAGTCGGGCATCTCCACCTCCATCACGCCGCGGTAGTGCGCGATGACCCAGTTCTCGTGGCTGACGATGTTGCCGACCGAGACCTCGATGCCGCGGAACATCTCGAAGAGTCGCTGGTATTCGCGGATGCTCGCGTCCGGCCCGATGTATGGCCCCGGATCGGGCCAGAGCTCGGGCGGCGTCATCACGTTGCCGGCCGCGATCAGCGGCCGCAGCCGGGCCCAGTCACCCGTGTCGAAGCACTCGAATGCCTCGTGAACGAGCTGGACGTACTGGACATACCCGCGGTGGATCGCCACGCCGCAAGGCTAGACCTCGACGACGACAGGCAGCACCAGTGGCCGCCTCCGGAGCTTGTCGTAGACGAACTCCGCGATGTCGTCGTGGAGGTCCTGCTGGAGGAGCGAGATCTCGCGGATCTCCTCGTCTGCGGCGTCGTTGAGGGTGTCCTGGACGACGTCCCTGAGCTCGTCGCGCAGGCCGTCCGCCTCCTCGGCGAACGGCACACCCCGGAAGATCACCTCGGGATCGGCGACCTGGGAGCCATCGTCGGAGGAGATCGTCGCGACGACGATGAAGACGCCGTCGTCGGAGAGCTTGCGCCGGTCGCGTAGGGCGAACTCGTCCGGCTCCCCCACCGATACGCCGTCGACGAAGATCATGCTGGCGTGGACGTCCTCGCCGAAGCGGGCCCCCGACTCGTCGATCTCCAGCGCGAGGCCGTTCCGGCCCGTGAAGATCCGGTTCCGGTCGACCCCCACCGACTCCGCCAGGTCTCCGTGGAGCTTGAGGCGCTTGTGGTCGCCGTGGAAGGGGAAGACGTTCTGGGGCTTGGTCAGGTTGAGCATCAACTTGAGCTCCTCCTGCCAGCCGTGTCCCGAGGCGTGGATCGGCGCATCCGCCGCCGTCACAACTGAGGCGCCGATCTGGAAGATGCGGTCGATCGTCTCGTTCACGGAGCGCTCGTTCCCCGGGATCGGCGTTGCCGAGAAGATCACGGTGTCGCCGGAATGGAGCTCGACGTCCGGGTGATCGCGGTGGGCCATGCGGCGAAGCGCCGAGAGAGGCTCCCCCTGGCTGCCGGTCGAGATCACGACTATCTTCTCGTCGGGGAAGTCCTCGATCTCCTTCGGCGAGATGAAGAGGCCCTCCGGGGCCGAGGCGATGCCCAGGTTGGACGCGATGTTGAAGTTCTTGCGCATCGAGCGGCCCACCAGGGCGACCCGGCGGTCCAGCCGTGCGGCGGCGTCGATCACCTGCTGGACCCGGTGGACGTTGGACGCGAACGAGGTGACCACGATGCGCCCGGAGCAGCGACCGAAGACCTCGAGCAGGGCCGGGCCGACGCTGGACTCGGACGGGGCCACCCCGGGGCGGTCGGCGTTGGTCGAGTCCCCGCAGAGGCAGAGCACGCCCTCGCGCCCGAGCTCCGCGAGCCGGGAGACGTCGGCCGGGATGCCGTCGACCGGGGTCTGGTCGAACTTGTAGTCGCCGGTGACCAGGACCGTCCCGGCGTCGCTGCGAAGCACCACCGCCCGGGCGTCGGGGATCGAATGGGCCATATGAACGAGCTCGATCTCGAACGGGCCCGCGTTCGCGCGCTCACCCGCGGGCAGCTCCTGCAGCGGCACGTCGCGCAGTTTGTGCTCGTCGAGCTTGGAGCGGACCATTCCGATTGTCAGCAGGCCGCCGTAGATGGCCGGCGGAATCCCAATCTCGCGGAGCACGTACGGCAGGGCGCCGACGTGGTCCTCGTGGCCGTGGGTGAGGACGATCGCCTCGATGTCGTCGGCGCGGTCGCGCAGGCTCGAGAAATCCGGGAGCACCAGGTCGATGCCGAGCATGTCGGCGGTCGGGAACATCAGCCCGGTGTCCACGATCACGATCCGCCCATCGCTCTCGATGGCGGTCATGTTCTTTCCGATCTCCCCCAGGCCGCCCAGGGGAAGGATCCGAACGCTCGAGCTGCTCAAACCTACGCGGCGCTCCCGGCCAGCAGGCCGTGCGCCTCGAGCGCCCGCCTGACCTCCGCCCTCTGCTCATCGTCCGCTTCCACGATCGGCAGCCTCGCCCTGGCCGAGCAGACGCCGAGCAGCTCGAGGCCCGCCTTGACGGGGATCGGGTTGGTCTTGCTGCAGACCTCGTAGATGGGCCGGAGCCCCTCGTCGATCTCTCGCGCCCGGTCGGCGTCGCCCGCCTGGACCGCGTCGTAGATCTCGCGCATCTCCCTACCCGCGAGGTGGGAGGCGACCAGGATCCCTCCCGGCTCCCCCATCTCGAGCGTGCGCAGGAAAGTCCCGTCGTTGCCGGCGAGGACCCGGAGCCCTTCGATCGGCTGCAGCTCGTCGTCGTTCGCCTGCTTGACGCCGACGACGTTCTCGATCTGCGCGAGTTCGGCGAGCTGCTCCGGCGAGATGTTCACCACCGCCCGCGAGGGGATGTTGTAGATGACGACCGGGATGCCGGCGGCTTTGGCGACCGCCTCGTAGTGCGCCTTGATGCCGGCGAAGTTGGGCTTGTTGTAGTACGGCGTCACCGCGAGAACGGCGTCGGCGCCGGCGTCAGCCACCGCCGCCGAGAGCTGCTCGGAGTGCCGCGTGTCGTTGGAACCGGCACCGCAGATCAGCAGGACGTCGGCCCCGAGCTCATCCCGCACCGCTCTCAGCAACGCGAGCTTCTCGGCGTCGTCGAGCGTCGGCGACTCCCCGGTGGTCCCGAAGAGCACCAGCCCATGCGAGCCGTTCTCGATCAGCCGGCCGGCAAGGGATCGCGCCGCAGCCTCGTCCACCGAGCGGTCCTCGGCGAACGGGGTCACCATCGCCGTCAATACCCCTCCGATTTCAGGCATCAGCCGGAGGGTACCGAGAACACCTGAGGGAATCGGTCGGCCCAAGGGTGCGCTTGCTCGAGCTGCGCCGCCACACGCAGCAGGATGTCCTCGCGGCCAAGCGGTGCAATCAGCTGAACGCCGATCGGGAGGCCGTCCTCGCTCCACTGCAGCGGCAGAGAGATCGCCGGGTCGCCCGTCGCGTTGATCAGTGCCGTGAACGCGGCCGTTATCTCGCCGCGGTGGATCGTCTTCAGCGGATCCCCGGGATCGGTCGCGAAGCTCCCCAGCGGCGGGGGTGGCTCGCCCATCGTGGGAGTGAGCAGCAGATCGTGACCGGAGTCGAACCAGATGCCGAGCATCCGTCCGATCGCCTGGTGCTGGCTGACCGCCGACAGGAACTGACCCGAGTGGCGGCGCCTGCCCTCCTCGGCCATCGCCCAGGTGAGGGGCTCGACGTCGTCGGGCCCGACCTCGCGGCCGAGCAGGATGCCGAACTGATCGAGGGTCTCCGTCTGCCCCGCGTACCAGCGGGTCAGAAAGGTCTCGATCAGGTCGAAGCTCGGATCGGGAGCGGGCACGTCCTCGTCCACGCTGTGGCCGAGGCCCTCCAACATGGTCGCGGCCTCGCGAGCCGCGGAGACGACGACCGGATCGATTTCGATGTCCGTGCCGATTGACTCGGTCATGAGCGCGATCCGGAGCGAACCGGGATCCGCTCCCATCTCCTCCATGTAGGGGCGCACCGGCGCGGGCGCGACGTAGGGGTCGCCAGGGCCCGGCCCGTGGGTCGCATCGAGGGCCAGCGCGACGTCGCGGACGGACCGCGAGATCACGTGCTCGACGGTGAGGCCGCTCATCGTGTCGCCGATCAGCGGACCAAGCGAGGTCCGTCCCCGGCTCGGCTTCAGGCCCACCAGCCCGCAGCAGCTCGCCGGGATCCTGATCGATCCGCCGCCGTCGTTCGCGTGCGCGATCGGCACGATGCCGGCGGCGACCGCCGCCGCCGAGCCGCCACTGGATCCGCCCGGCGACCGCCCGAGGTCCCAGGGGTTGTGGGTGGGACCGTAGGCCTCGGGCTCGGTGGTCGGCACGATTCCCAGCTCCGGCGTGTTGGTCTTGCCGATCGTGACCAGGCCCGCGTCGTGGAAGCGAGCGCCGAGGAAGGTGTCCACCGGCAGGCGGAAGTCGGCCTCCTTGAGCGCCTTCATTCCCATATGGAGCGGCTGGCCGGCGAGCCCGGCGCCGAGATCCTTGAACAGGAATGGCACGCCTCGGAACGGCCCGTCCGGCAGCTCGCCGCGAGCGGCCTCGAGGCCCTGCTCGTAGAGCGGATGGATGATCGCGTTGAGGTCGGGGTTGAGCCGCTCGGCGCGGTTGATCGCAGCCTGCGTGAGCTCCTCGGCGCTGACCTCTCTGCTTCGCACCAGCTCCGCCTGAGCGGTGGCGTCCAGCCTTGCCACGTCGTTCACAGCAATTCCTCCAGTCCGATTACGAAGCGTTCCGGCAGGTCCGCCACCTTGCGGACCGCCAGCAGCACGCCCGGCATGAAGCTCGAGCGGTCGATCGAGTCATGGCGAATCGAGAGCGTCTGCCCCTCTCCCCCGAAGGTGACCTCCTGGTGCGCGACCAGGCCCGGCAGCCGCACCGAGTGGATCGGCTCGTGGACGTTGCCCCCCGCCTCGCGGATCAGCTTGGCCGTGAGCTTGGCGGTGCCGGATGGGGCGTCCACCTTCCGGTCGTGGTGCAGCTCGATGATCTCGACCTCGGGCATGTGAGGAGCGATCAGCTTCGAGGCCTGCATCATCAGCACCGCCCCGATCGCGAAGTTGGGCGCGACGAAGCAGTTGGCCTTGCTGTCGGCGCGCAGCACGGTCGCCTTCAGCTCGTCGAGATCGAATCCGGTGCTGCCGACGACCGCGTGGACTCCGGCCTCGATCGCGTCGAAGACGTTGGCGGGCGCCGCGTCCGGGGTCGTGAAGTCGACCATGACGTCCGCGCCCTCGAGCACGTCGTTCACGGAGGTGTCGAGCGCCGGGTCCGCCCGGCCGACCAGCTCCATGTCGTCCGCGCCCTCGACCGCCGCACAGGCGGTCTCCCCCATGCGCCCGGCAGCGCCGGAGACGACGACCTTGATCGGATTTCCCATGAAGCGATCCTATGTGTCGATCGCCCGAAACCACCCGGCGAGCGCCTCGAGGCCCTGGCGCTGCGCCTCGCCTCCGCCGAGCTTCCCGAGCAGCTTGCCCTCGCCGCGCATCAGCATCACCCTCAGCTTCTCACCGTCGGCCTTCTTGACCTCGAGGCGCACGGCCGCATGATCGAGAATTCCGGTGGTCACGCTCCACCATCCGCCACCGGCGCCGCCGGCCTTGGCGGATGCCACCTGCTCCGGAGCGATCCCCTCGGCGAGGCCGTCGGGATCGCCGCGCCGATCAATGGGTTGCACCAGGAGCCGGCGGTCCGTGACACCGATCACGACAGCGCCGCCCTTGAACATGCCCTTCTGCTGCGAGGCGACGCAGAGCCCGCGCAGCTGCTCCTCGTTCTCGAGCTGAGACTCGAGCGCCGGCCGGTACTTCGAGTCTAGGTCCGCCACTAGGTCGCGGCGAGCGCTTCGCTGACCGGCGCCAGGGCGCTGCGGAAGCGGTCCTCGCTGGGGGCGATCGCGGCGGCCGAGAGCGACTCGGGTGCGTAGAGCTCGCGTGAAAGCTCGGCGACGTCCTCGAGGGTGACCGCGTCGACCTTCGCGATCAGCTCATCGAGGGTCAGAAGGGGCGTGCCGAACAGGGTCGCCTTTCCGATCCTCCCCATCCGCGCTCCGGTCGACTCGGACGAGAGCACCATCCGGCCCTTGACGTGCTCCTTGGCGCGGGCGAGCTCGTCGTCGCTGATCCCGGCGGTGTGGACCGAGGCGAGCTCGCGGCCGATGATCTCGCAGGCCTCCTGGACGTTGTCCTGGCGCGTGCCGACGTAGATCCCGATCAGCCCGCTGTCGACGTACTGCTGCGTGTACGAGCCCACGGAGTACGCGAGCCCCTTCTTCTCTCGAACCTCGCGGAAGAGGCGCGACGAGGTCGAGCCGCCGAAGACGGCGTCGAGGATGCTGAGCGCGTAGCGCCGCTCGTCGCCGCGGTCGATGCCCGCGCCGCCGAAGCAGATGTGGAACTGCTCAGTGTCCTTCTGCTGGAAAGCGACCTGGGCGCCATCGACCCGGGGAGGGTCGGGCGCAGGGCCCTCGCCGTTGGCCGCGGGCGGCTCCACGTGTCGCTTGCTGAGCTCGACGATCCGGTCGTGATCGACGTTCCCGGCCGCGGCGACGACGATGTTCCCGCCCGTGTAGCGCGCCCGGTGGTAGGCGGCGATGTCGGGGACCGGGATCGAGCTGATCACCTCGGCCTCGCCGAGCACCCGCCTGCCGAGCGGATGGCCGCCGAAGACGGCATGGTCGAGCACGTCGTGGACCTTGTCCTGCGGCTCGTCCTCGTACATCGCAATCTCCTCCAGGACGACCTCGCGCTCGGAGTCGATCTCGGGATAGGTCGGGCCGAGCAGCATCTCCGAGAGCAGGTCGAAGGCCTCGTCGGTGTGGGTGTCGAGGAACCGCGCGTAGAGGTTCGTCGACTCCTTGCCGGTCGCCGCGTTCACCGCGGCGCCGAGGCCATCGAAGATCTCGGCGATCTCAATCGCCGAGTACCGCTTCGTGCCCTTGAAGAGCAGGTGCTCGAGGAAATGCGAGACGCCGGCCTGCGCCGGCGTCTCGTCCCTCGAGCCTGTCCGAACCCAGAGCCCCAGGGCCACCGAGCGGACCGAGGGCACTGCCTCGGTGACCACCCGGATCCCGGAGTCGAGCTCGGTTGTCTGTGCTTCGGGTGACCGCATGCTCACGCGGTCGAGCTCAGCGGCCTCTGCCGCCGCTGTCACGCTCGCGGCGGCGACCACCGCCGCCGCCATCGCGATCCCGCCGCGGCCCACCGCGGCCACCCCCGCCCCCGTCACGTCGACGGCTGGGGGGTCCCGGGTCACCGGTACCGACGCCGGCGAGCTCCTCGGGCGACTTGCCCTCGACATCGGGGTCCTCCGTGAGCCGCAGGCCGATCCGGCCCCGCTCCTTGTCGACCTCGACGACGGTGACATCGATCTCGTCGCCCTGGTTGAGGACGTCCTCGACGGTGCCGACGCGCTCACCGGGCTTCACGTTGGAGATGTGAAGCAGGCCGTCGGTGCCCTTGCTGAGCTCGACGAAGGCTCCGAAGTTGGTGGTCTTGACCACCTTGCCGGAGGTGTAGCGGTCGCCGATCTCGGCGTCCTTGGTCATCGCGGTGATCCGGTCCGCGAGGGCGTCGACCTTCTCGCCGGTGGGCGCGTAGAGGCGCACCGTGCCGTCGTCGTCGACGTCTATCTCGGCCTCGAACTCGTCCGAGAGGCCACGGATCGTCTCGCCGCCCTTGCCGATCAGGGCACCGATCTTCTCGGGGTCGATCTTGATCGAGGTGATCTTCGGCGCGAACTGCGAAAGCTGCTCGCGCGGCTGGTCGATCGTCTCGGCCATCTTGCCGAGGATGAAGAGCCGGCCCTTGTTCGCCTGATCAAGCGCGTCTCTGAGGATCTCCAGCGTGACGCCGGTGATCTTGATGTCCATCTGCAGGGCGGTGATGCCCTCGGACGTCCCGGCGACCTTGAAGTCCATGTCGCCCAGGTGGTCCTCGACGCCGGCGATGTCGGTGAGGACGGTGTAGTCCTCGCCCTCCTTGATCAGGCCCATCGCGACGCCGGCGACCGGTGCGGAAACCGGCACTCCGGCGGCCTGCAGCGCCATGGATGAGGCGCAAACCGAGCCCATGGAGGAGGACCCGTTTGACTCGAGCGTGTCGGAGACCACTCGGAGCACGTAGGGGAACTCCTCCTCGTCAGGAATCGTGGCCTGGAGCGCCCGCTCGGCGAGCGCGCCATGGCCGATGTCGCGGCGCTTCGGGCCGCGCATGAAGCCGGCCTCTCCCACCGAGAACGGCGGGAAGTTGTAGTGGTGCCAGAACCGCTTGGTCTCCTGCAGGCCGAGGTTGTCGACCTTCATGTCCATGCGGGTGGTGCCGAGCGCCACGTTGGAGAGGATCTGCGTCTCCCCGCGCGTGAACAGTGCCGAGCCGTGCGAGCGCGGCGCGATGTCGATCTCCGTCTCGATCGGGCGGATCTCATCCTGGGCGCGGCCGTCCGGGCGCTTCTTGTCGACGGCGATGCGCTTGCGGATCGTGTCCTTCTCGAGCTTGGCGAAGGCGGCCTTCACCTCGGCCAGCCGCTCGCGGTCCGGCTGCTCGTCCTCGACCGGCGGCGCGTACTGCTCGAGCACCTCGGCCTCGACGGCGTCGATCGCGTCCTGGCGCTCGAGCTTGGCCTGCACCTGCGTGGCCTCGTCGAGCTTGGCGCCGTGCGAGCTCTTGATCGACTCGAGCGTCGCCTCGTCGACCTGCGGCTCCTCGATCTCGAGCTTGTCCTTGCCGGCCTTCTGGCGCAGCTCCTCCATCGTCGCGACGAGCTTCTTGATCTCCGTGTGCGCGATGTCGAGCGCGTCGAGGATCTCGGCCTCGGAGACACCGTCGGCGCCGGCCTCGACCATCAGGATCGCCTCGTCGGTGCCCGACACGATCAGGTCGAGATCGAGCTCCTGGAGCCTTTCCTCTTCGGGGTTGACGACGAAGTCACCGTCAAGCTTTCCGACCCGGACCGCACCGACGTGCTTGGCGACGGGGATGTCCGAGATCGCGAGCGCCGCGGAGGCCCCGTTCATCGCCAGGATGTCGTACGGATGGACGTGGTCCACGGACATCGGCTGGGAGACCAGCTGGGTCTCGCGGTGCCAGCCCTTCGGGAAGAGCGGGCGAATCGGACGGTCGATCATTCGCGCTGTCAGGGTGGCCTTTTCGCCGGCCCTGGCCTCGCGACGGAAGAAGGAGCCCGGGATCTTGCCCGCGGCATAGTGCTTTTCCTCGACGTCGACGGTGAGGGGCAGGAAGTCCACGTCGCGGTCGTTGCCCGCGGTCGCGGTGCAGAGGACCATCGTGTCGCCGGAGCGCACCACAACGGCGCCGCTCGCCTGACGGGCGAGCTTTCCGGTCTCGAAGGAGATCTCCTCGCCGCCTACCTCCACCGAGACGCGGCTTACATCGAACATACTCATATGTCTTGTTCCCTTCGGCCGCCCGGTTGGCGGCCTTTCGCTTAAGAACTCTCGTTCTCTGTCGCGACGATGTTAGCGACCACCAGGCCGCTCCACTCCGGAGCGAAGGGCGAAGCCCGGAGCGACTCATGAGGGGCGGGCGCCGTGGTCGCGCCTGGTTCGACCGCTCGTCGCACGGAGTGCCTCCACGAGGTCGCCCTCCAAGCGGCGGCCGTCGACGAAGCCGGTCGGCGTCCCGGCCACCCCGGCACGGACGCCGCTGACGAAATCGCGCTCAATGCGCTTGCGGACCTGCTCCGACCGGCTATCCGCCCGGAAGCGCTCCAGATCGAGCCCGAAGCGCTCGACCCGCTCCCAGAGGTGGGGGTCGTCAACGCGTCCCCGATCGGCGTAGAGCGAGTCGCACATCTCCCAGAACGACCCCTGGGCTCCCGCCGCCTCCGCAGCGGCATGCAGGGCGGGCGCCCGCGGATGCTTGGAGGCCATCGGGAAGTGGCGGAGGCAGAGGCGCACTGGGAGCTCCCTCAGCCGCGCCCAGCCGGCTGCGCAGTAGGGGCAGCCGAAGTCCGCGTAGACGATCGCCTCCACCCCCTCGCCCGTGACGTGGTCCACGGGCCCGATCGGCGGCACGCCCGCGCTGGTCAGCTCGCTCATCGGCCGAAGGGTAGGCTTCGACTGCCCCGACTCCCCATCGACAGCATCGGAGGAATGGATGATCCTCGCCGACTTCACCTTTGGCCAGGCGCTCTTGACGGTCCTGGAGATCTTCGTCTTCGCAGCCTGGTTGATGGTGCTCTTCACGATCCTCTCTGACCTGTTCCGCGACCACGACATCTCCGGTTGGTCGAAGGCGATCTGGATCGTGTTCCTGATCTTCGTGCCGTTCCTCGGTGCCCTGATCTACCTGATCGCCCGAGGCCAGGGCATGCGAGAGCGCGCCATCAAGCAGCAAGAGGCTGCCCAGCAGCAGCTCGACGACTACGTCCGCCAGACGGCCTCGAGTGGGTCCGCAGCCGACGAGCTCGCCAAGCTCGCCAGGCTCCACGACGAGCACAAGCTCTCGGACGCGGAATTCGAGAAGGCGAAGGCGAAGATCGTCGCCTGATCAGGCGGACAGCGCGTCGAAGATCAGGTTGGCGCCGGGGATCTCGGCCGGGCTCGGAGGTGCGTAGGACCACTTCACCTCGCCATCCTCGATCAGGACGAGCACCCGGTTGCTGATGCCCGCTCCATCGATCCAGGCGCCATAGGCGCGGGAGACCTCGCCCTTCGGGTTGAAGTCGGCGAGGAGCGGCATGGTCAGGTTGAGCTTCTCTCGGAAGGCCGCGTGGCAGTAGGCCGAGTCCACGCTGATCCCGACCAGCTTCGCGTCCTGTGACTCGAGATCGGTGAGGACCTCCTGATAGAGGCTGAGCTGGTCCGTGCAAACCGGGCTGAAATCGAGCGGATAGAAGACGAGCACCAGCTTCTGGCCCGCGAAGTCCGAGAGCGACACCTGATTGCCGTCCTGATCCGGCAGTGAGAAGTCGGGCGCCTTCGTGCCGGGTTCGATCACGGCGCTCGCCCGGCGCTAGCGCCGGAGGCCCAGATCAGCGACCAGCGCGCGGTAGCGCTCCAGGTCGCTGCTCTCCAGGTACCGGAGAATGCGGCGACGCTTGCCGACCATCTTCAGCAGGCCCCGGCGGGAGTGATGGTCCTTGCTGTGGGTACGCAGATGCTCGGTGAGCTCGTTGATGCGAGCGGTGAGCAGTGCGACCTGCACCTCGGCGGAGCCGGTGTCCTCGCCGGACCGGCCGTACTTGCCGATCAGCTCCTGCTTCCTGTCCTTGGTCAGCGGCATCGACGCGACAGGGTAGCGATTCAGGCGCCGAGGCCCTCGTACTTGGCGGAGATCTCGCGTGCCTCCGCGACGTCGTTGTGCATCTGGGCGATCAGGTCCTCGACGCTCGGGAAGCGCTTCTCGCCGCGGAGCCTGCTGACGAAGGCAACCCGCAGGTTCTGGCCGTAGAGGTCGCCGTCGAAGTCGATCAGGAATGACTCGATCAGCAGGCCCCTGCCGGTCTCGAAGGTCGGCCTGATCCCGACGTTGACGGCTGCGGGGTGTCCATTCGCGAACGCGGCGTAGACGCCGTGCCCGGGTACGACGAGGCGGTCGTCCGGGACGAGGTTCGCGGTGGGAAAGCCAAGCTCGCGGCCGCGCTGGTCCCCCTCGACGACCCTGCCCTCGAGCATGAACGGCGCGCCGAGACAGCGCATCGCAGCGTCAACCTCTCCGGCGGCGACCAAGGCACGGACCCTGGTCGAGGAGACGGTCTCGCCGTCGACCTCGACCAGCGGCACGATGCGAGTCTCGAACTCGCTGCGCCCGGCGAGCATCTCGGGAGTGCCCTTCGCCCTGGCGCCGAAGCGGAAGTTCTCCCCCACCGAGACCTTCGTCGCGCCGAGCCTCTCAACGAGGATCTGCGAGATGAACTCCTCGGCCGGGATCTTCATGAACTCCTTGTCGAATGGGATCACGACGAGCTCGTCGACACCGAGGCCGTCGATCACGTCCCTCTTCACGTCGAAGGGCATGATCAGCTTCGGCGCGGCGTCCGGGTTGATCACGCTGAGTGGATGGGGGTCGAAGGTGAGCACCGTGTCGGCCTTGTCGATCACGGCCTGGTGGCCCCTGTGGACCCCGTCGAAGACGCCGATCGCGACATGGCGATCGCGCGGCGTCGCCTCGGGCAGCTTTGTCACCTTGATGGTCAAACCAGGACTACCTCGGGTTGCAGATTCTCTCCATCCGGGCGCGCGATTGCGATCAGGCGCCCCTCATGCGTCAGCCGCCGGCGTCCGTCCTCAGCTTCGCCTGCCACGGCAATGCCGTGGCTCACCGCTTCCGCCTCCCGCTCGCTGAGCTCACGTTCCGGGAGAAAGGACATCAGCCGCTCGATCGCGATCTCCTCCGGGTCACCGTCCGGAACCCGCAGATCGCCGATCGCCGTTCGCCGCAGCGATTCACAGTAGGCGTCATCCAGCGTCTCGATCAGCGTGCGGATGTAGGTGCCGGATGAGCATTCGATCTCGAAGGTGGCCCGCTCGGGATCGCTCTCGACGAGTTCGGCCCGGTGGATCGTCACTCGCCGGGTTGGCGTCTCAACCGCCTCCCCGCGGTGTGCCTTGCGATAGAGGCGCTCGCCGTCGACCTTGACAGCCGACGTCATCGGCACGCGCTGCTCGATCTCGCCGGTGGGAAGCGCCAGGCCCTCCGGCAGGCGGCCGGTTTCCTCGAGCTCGCCGTCAGGGTCCCCGGTGGACGAGCGCCAGCCGAGCCTTGCCGTCGCCAGGTAGGTCTTGGGCAGCTCGAGCAGGTAGCGCTGCATGCGAGTGGCACGGCCGAGCAGGACGACCAGCAGGCCGGTGGCGAACGGGTCCAGCGTGCCGGCGTGACCGACCTTGCCCCCGCGCTCGTGCCTCACCTCCTTGACGACGTCGTGGGAGGTGACTCCAGCCGGCTTGTCGACCAGCAGCCCCCTGGCCGGGGTCGGCTCTGAGGAGCCCATTACTCAGCCGAGAGCTGTGAGTCGATCTCCCCGATCAGGAACTCGACGACCTGCTCATAGGGAAGATCGGTGCCGAATCCGGCCGCTCGGCGGTGACCGCCGCCGCCGTGGATCCTGGCGATGGCCGAGACGTCGACGCTCCCGTCGGTCGAGCGCATGCTGACCTTGCGCGCCTTGCGGCCGCTCTCGGCCTGGTCGCGCACCACCGCAGCGGCCGCTGTGCCGTCGATGGTGCGGAGGTGGTCGATGACCCCCTCGGTGAGGGCCTCGCTCGCGCCGGTTGTCGCGTAGTCGTCGCTGGAGATGTAGGTGACGGCGAGCCGCCCGTTGTCATGCAGCTCGACCCGCTCGAGCGCCTGGGCGAGCAGCTTCAGCTTCTCGACCGGGGCGTGTTCGTACAGGCGCCGGTAGACGTCGTTGACCTGCACCCCGGCCTCGATCAGCCCCGCGGCCATCCGGTGAGACCGCGCGTCGGTGTTCTCGTACATGAACTTGCCGGTATCGGTGACGAGCGCTACGTAGAGGGCGTTGGCGATCTCCGGCGTCAGCTCGACACCGAGCAGGCCCGAGAGCTCGAAGATGATCTCGGCGGTGCACGAGGCCTCAACGTCGATCAGGTTGACCTTGCCGAAGCGCGTGTTGTCGTGATGGTGATCGATGTTGATCACCTTCATGTCGTCACGAACGAAGTCGACGGGCATGCGGTCGATGTTGCCGCAGTCCAGGAAGATCACCACTCGGTCGCTGACGTCGGCAGGGGGCTCGTGGAAGACCTCCTCCAGCGGGAGGAACCGGTACTCGACCGGCAGCGGGAACTCCTTGGCGCCGAGGAACATCACCGAGTCCTTGCCGAGCGCCTCGAGGATCCGATGCGTCGCGAGCAGTGACCCGAGCGCGTCGCCGTCGGGGTTCTCGTGTGTGGTCAGCAGGAAGCGGTCGCCCGTGCGGATTTCCTCTGCGACGAGGTCGAGGTCGCTGGCCACCAGCTCGGTCGCTTCCGTCATTCGTCGTCGAGAAGACGAGTGATGCGGTCGCCGCGCTCCACGGTCTCGTCGTATTCGAAGGTCAAGGTCGGCGTTCGCTTCATGCGCATGCCACTCGCGATCTTGCCCTGGAGGACACCATGGGACGAGCGCAGGCCGGCGAGCGAGCTCTCGCGCTCCTCCGGCGAGCCGAACACGCTGACGTAGACGCGCGCGGCGCGGAGGTCGGGAGAGGTGTCAACTTCGGTCACGGTCACGAATCCGATTCTCGGGTCCTTGAGCTCCGTCGCTATCGCGTCGCCGAGGATCTCTCGGATCGCCTCGTTGACGCGCCGCATACGGGCCGTCCCCATCGCTCGGCGACGATAACAGCAGACGCTCAAACAATTCACGCCGCCCTAATCAGAGCGACACGGCTCAATGGAAGGGCAAGGGTCAGCCGCGGATATCTCGCAGGCTTCGCAGGTCGCGCTCGACCGAGCAGCCATCGGGGCAGCGGCTCTCCACGAAGCGGACCAGGCCGTCGGCCCGGTCTGAGACCTGCCCGTCGCCAACGAGCGCGCAGAGCAGCGTCGAGCGCTGCCACTTGTCGTGTCCGTCGATCTCGGCGACCGATGCGCCGAATCGCTGCCGGATCCCGTCCTTCAGGGACTTGACCAGCTTGCGCTTCCCCTTCAGGTCCTGAACATCGCCGAAATGCAGGCGAATCTCGATCAGTTCAACGAAGGGAGTCATCAGACCCCAGTCCTACTCCAGAGTCTTTTCCACCTGCTTGACCTCGAAGAACTCGAGGACGTCGCCCTCCTTGATGTCGGCGAAGCCCTCGAGCACGATCCCGCACTCCATGCCCTCGTCGACCTCCGCGACATCGTCCTTGAAGCGCCGCAGCGAGCCGACCTTGCCGCTCCAGATGATGGTGCCGTCGCGAACCAGGCGGACGTTGGCGGCTCGCGTCACCTTGCCGTCGGTGACGAGGCAGCCCGCGATGGTGCCGACGCGCGAGGCCTTGAAGGTCTGCTTGACCTCGGCCTGGCCGAGAGCTTCCTCGACCTCCTCGGGCTCGAGCAGGCCCTCCATCGCAGCCCGCAGCTCCTCGGTCACCTTGTAGATCACGGTGTAGGTGCGGATGTCGACCCCCTCGCGCTCGGCCGCGCGGCGGGCCTCGGCCAGCGGCCGGACGTTGAAGCCGATGATCACCGCGTCAGACGCCGACGCCAGCATCACGTCGGACTCGTTGATCCCGCCGGTCTGTGCGTGAATGACGTTGACGGGCACCTGCTCCTGGGGCAGCTTGGCGATCTCGTCCTCGAGCGCTTCCAGCGAACCGGAGACGTCCGCCTTGAGGACGATGTTGAGCTCCTTGAGCTGGCCCTCGCTGGCCCTCTGGAAGACCTCCTCGAGGGTGACCTTGCGGGCCTGGCGGCGGGCGAGCTGCTCGGTCTTGAGGCGGGTCTCCCGCTCCTGGGCGAGCTGACGGGCCTTGCGCTCGTTCTCCACCACCTGGACGTGCTCGCCGGCCTCGCTGACTCCGTCGAAACCGAGGACCTCGACAGGGGTCCCAGGTGTTGCTTCATCCACCCGCTCGCCCGTGTCGTCGAGCATCGCCCGGACCTTGCCCCAGACGGGACCGGCGACAACCGCATCCCCCACGTGGAGGGTGCCGCGCTGAACCAGCACGCCGGTGACCGGGCCTCGGCCGGGGTCGAGCTCGGCCTCCACCACGGTGCCGGAGGCGAGAGCGTTGGGGTTGGCACCCAGCTCCTCGAGATCCGTTACCAGCAGGATCATCTCGATCAGGTTGTCGAGGCCGTCCTTGGTCTTCGCCGACACGTCGGCGTAGACGGTGTCGCCACCCCACTCCTCGGGGTTGAGCTCGTGCTGCGCCAGCTCAGTGCGCACCCGGTTCGGGTCGGCGCCCTCCTTGTCGATCTTGTTGACGGCGACGAGGATCGGGACGCCGGCCGCGCGCGCGTGGTCGATCGCCTCGACGGTCTGGGGCATGACCCCATCGTCGGCGGCAACGACGATCACCGCGACGTCGGTGACGCTGGCCCCGCGGGCTCGCATGGCGGTGAAGGCCTCGTGGCCGGGCGTATCGAGGAAGGTCAGTGTCTTGCCATCGTGCCGCACCTGGTACGCGCCGATGTGCTGGGTGATCCCGCCGGCCTCGCCGGCGGCGACCTGCGTCTGGCGGATCGCGTCCAGCAGCGAGGTCTTGCCGTGGTCGACGTGGCCCATCACCGTGACCACGGGTGGGCGCTCCACGAGGTCTCCCTCGTCGTCCTCCTCGACGACCGGGGCCTCGGCCTCCTCCTCTGCCGCGGTGACGATCTCGATCTCGCGATCGAACTGCTTGGCGATCGACTCGACGGACTCGTCGGTGAGCGTCTGCGTGAGGGTCGCCATCTCCCCCTCCTTCATCAGGGCCTTGATCACCTCTGCGGCGGACAGGCCCAGGCTCTCGGCCACCTCGCGGACGGTGGCGCCGGAGTTGACCTTGATCGCCGGCTGCGCCTCGGGCTCCTTCAGCTCACGATCGCTGGGCTCCTCCAGCAGCGGGCGCCTGCGCCGACCGCCGCGACGGCGAGGGGGCCGAGGCGGTGGCTGAGTCTTCGCGATGTGATCGCGGCGGGCGGCCTGTGAGTCGATCACCACTCGGCGGCGGCGTTTCGGGGCGCCCTTCTTGGCGGAAGCGGCGGATGCGCCGTCGCCGCTCGCGGTAGATCCGTCGGCGGTTCTTGTGGCCGACGACTTTGTGCTGGGGGCTTCCCCCTTTGCCTTGGGGGTGGCCTCGGTCTTCTTCGGCGCCGACTTGGCCTTGGTCTTGGTCTTGGTCGCGGTCGCCGCCGAAGCGCTGTCACCGGACCCCTTCAGCGCCGCCAGGGCATCGGACTCCTCGACGCTCGATTGGGCGGCTTTGGCCTCGACGCCGGCAGCCTTGAGCTTGGCAAGGAGCTCCTTGCTGGTCAGGCCCTGGGCCTTCGCGATCTCGTGTACTCGCTTCTTCGCCATCTCCTACTCGGTCGTCTGCTCCTCGCCGGATCCGGCGGCGGTTCCTGTGGGCGCCGCCTCCGTGCCGGCCTCTCCGTCGCTCTCGGGCTCCGCCCCGTCCTCTGAGGCCTCTGGCTCGTCCTCTGAGGCCTCTGGCTCGTCCTCCTCGGATGCCTCCCCGGCCTCACCACGCGCGTTCTCATCCTCGGTCTCCGGCTCAAGCGCCTGCTCCGGTCCCTCGGCCTCGTCACCGGCCTCGGCAAGCTGGGCTTCGGGGCCCTCGGTCTCTTCGGGCTCCTCGGGCTCCTCGGCCTCTTCGGGCTCATCGGGCTCGGGCTCCTCCGACTCGGCGCTCTCGTCGAACTGGCTCTCCGCCTTCTCGACGATCGCCTTGACGGCGGCATCGTCCGCATCGCCGCCGGCGACGGTGGCCACCTCCTCGTCGCTCAGCGGGCCCAGCACGGCGACCTGGTTGGTGCCGAACCGGGCCAGGGCCTGATGCTGGGGCAGGCCGCAGAACTGAGAGCCCTGCAGCGCCGCGTTCGGACAGCGGCGGCCTGTGGTCATCACGGCCATACAGCGGCCATCGGCGGCCTCCTCGCCCTCGTACTCGATGTCCTCTTCCTGCTGGGCGAACTCGGTCTCCGAGGTGATGTCGACCTTCCAGCCGGTCAGCCGGGCGGCGAGGCGGGCGTTCTGGCCGTCGCGCCCGATTGCCAGCGAGAGCTGGTCGTCCGGGACGATCACCGTCGCCTCCTTGGTCTCGTCGTCGACGAGCACCTCGCGAACGCGGGCCGGCGAGAGAGCCTTGGCGACGAACCGGGCGGGCTCCTCGTTGTACGGAATAATGTCGATCTTCTCTCCGCGCAGCTCTGAGACGACCATGCGCACCCGGGAGCCGCGCGGGCCGACGCAGGCGCCCACCGGATCGACTCCGTCGGCATGGGAGACCACGGCGATCTTCGAGCGCCAGCCCGGCTCGCGGGCGACGCCCGTGATCTCGACCAGCTTGTCCGCGATCTCGGGGACCTCGAGCTCGAAGAGCTTCTTGATCAGCTCGGAGTTGCGGCGGGAGACGACGATGCTCGGGCCCTTGGTGTCGGCCGAGACGTCGGTGATCACGGCCTTGACCCTCATCCCGTGGTCATAGCGCTCGTTGTAGACCTGCTCGGAGCGCGGCAGCAGTGCCTCGACGCGCTCGCGGAGCTGGACCAGCGTGTAGCGGTTGTCCGACTGCTGGATGATGCCGGTGACCAGCTCGCCGACGCGGTCCTTGTACTCCTCGAACATCATGCCGCGCTCGGCCTCGCGGATCCGCTGCAGGATCACCTGCTTCGCCGTCTGTGCGGCGATGCGCCCGAAGTCGTCGGGGGTGACGTCGCGGCTTTCGATCTGATCCTTGTAGGGCTCGAGGCGCTCGGGCTCGAGCTCCTCCTCCTCGGCCTCCCGACGCTCGCCGGTCTCGGGGTCGACCATCGGCCCGGTGGCCTGGATCTCCGGCACGGGCTCGCCCGCGGCCTCGGCCGCCTCCGCCGCCTGGAGCTGGTCCTCGAACTGCTCGTCGAGCAGCGTCTTCTCGAGGTCCTCGGGGACCAGCAGCTCGTAGACGCGGAAGTCCGCGCTGGAGTGGTCCAGCTCGACCTTCGCGTACTTGGCCGCGCCCGGGGTCTTCTTGTAGGCGGAGAGCAGGGCGTCCTGAAGGGCGTCCATCAGGGTGTCAGCCGCAATCCCCTTCTCCTGCTCGAGCATCTTGACGGCGTCGACGATCTCCTGGGTCATGCGACCTCCTCCTGGACAAGATTTGAACGGCGGACGCTCTGCAATGGAATGGTCACCTCACCGTCGGGAGCCTCGAGGCTGACTCGCTCGCCATCCGCGGCGGTCAGGGTGCCCGTGAAGCTGTGACGCCCTGAGATCTCCTCGCTGGTCTTCACTCGAATCGTGTTGCCGAGGAAGCGACGGAAGTGCTCGGGCTTCGTCAGCGGCCGCTCCGGGCCTGGCGATGAGACCTCCAGCGACCAGTCCTCGAGCAGGTCGCGAAGCACGCCGGTCACCCGCTCGCAGAGGGCGATGTCCACCCCGTCGGGGCTGTCGATCACCAGGCGCAGGCGCTCCGTGGCGGGCCGCTCGAGCGCGAGCAACTCGACTTCCGGCTCCTGATCGTGGAGCCGTGCCTCAACGGTTTCCTGTATCTGCTGGAGCTCTGTATCCATTCGTGGCCCAAAAAAAGGCGGGCGCTCGCCCACCTTTCAACACGCGGTTAGGTGCGAAAAAAGGTTCCGAAGCGAGTATAGCCCTGGTTCCTGGGCGCGCACAGGTACTGTTCAGAAGCAATGCGCCTGCCCGGACACCGCAAGAAGCTGCTGCGCGAGGGAGCCCAGGCCCAGGCGGTCGTGACCCAGTGTGAAGGCGCAGACCTCACCCACAATGGCTTCAGCAACCACAAGCTCGTGCTCGAGATTCACTTCGAGGACGGCTCGACGGCGGAGATCCACGACAAGGTCAGCAAGACCGACGTCGCGCCACTGCTCAAGGTAGGAGACATCCTGCCCGTCCGCTACGACCCGGACGACCCCTCCGACGCGTTGGTTGACACGCCGGCGATCAAGGCGGAGACCGACGAGAAGCAAAGTGCATCCCAGGCGGCGGCCGTGGAGCAGGCGCGGCGCCAGCTCGACAGCTAGCTCAGACCTCGAGCATCACGGTGACCGGGCCGTCGTTGATCAGCGCGACCCCCATGCAGGCGCCGAAGACGCCCTTCTTCGCGCCGGCCCGCTCGCAGAACCGGTCATAGAGCGGCTCCGCCTCTTCGCCCGGAGCGGCCTGGATGTAGCTCGGCCGGGTTCCCTTCTTCGTGTCGCCGTAGAGGGTGAACTGGCTCACGCAGAGGATCTCGCGGTCCCCGAGCGGCTCGTTCATCCTGCCCTCGGCGTCGTCGAAGATCCGCAGGGCGCGCACCTTCTCAGCGAGCCGGTCCGCCTCGGCCTCGGTGTCCTCGCGGGAGACGCCGAGCAGCACGAGCATCCCCGGCCCGATCTGCGAGACCCTCTTCCCCTCCACGTCGACAGCCGCCTGGCTGACGCGCTGGACCAGAGCCCTCACCGGGCCTCCTCGGAGCCGCCTCGATCGACGCCCTCCGCAACGGCCCGGAGGAGCCTCATTGCGATCGGCGGCACCAAGGACTCCGGGTCGCACTCCGGGTCATAGGCTGTCAGCGACACAGCTCTAACCGGGAAGGTCGCCAACAGGGAACGGACCTGCGACTCCAGCTGTGAGGCGCTGAGGCCACCGGTAACGCTGTAGATGTTGACCGGAGCCTCCTCGGAGTCCAGCACGTCCAGGTCGACATGCACGTAGAGCCCGCTCGGCGACGGCTCGAGGTCGCCCGCGGCCCGCGAGACTGCATCGTCGGAACCGATGCTCTCCGGAGGCAGGAGGTTGACGCCCGAGGAGTCCAGGCGCTTCTGCTCCAGTGGGTCGAAGTCACGCGCGCCGGCGAGCACGACGGCGGTCTCCGGGACCGTGCGGGCGCCCACTCCGTCGATCATCGTCGACCATGCGTCGCCGGTGAGAATCGCGAGGGGCATGCCGTCGAAATAGCCGTCGATGGTGGTCTCAGGGGTGTTGAAGTCGCCGTGCGCGTCGAACCAGACGACGCCCGGAGACCTCTCGTCGATACCGGTCACCACTCCCGGGCCGGCAAGGCAGCTGCCCGAGAGGAGCACCGGGAACGCCCCGTCCTCGACGGCCTTCATGACGCGGTCGGCCACGAGCCTGATCAGATCGAAGCCGGCCCGCGCCTCGCTGGCGCCGCTTCGGTCCCTGCGGTCCTCCTCGAGCTCCAGGACGTCCAGGCTGACCCGGGCGCCGTTGCTGCTGAGAGCCTCCTCGGCACCCGCCTCGAGCAGGCGCTCCGGACCACGTCCGACCCCCATCCGGATCGCGCTGACCTCGTAGGGCAGGACCAGGAGGCGGATCTCCGTCATCGATCGCCGCTAGGTGCCGGCGGTGAGACGCTCTCTGTATATGCGGTAGTCGCGCCGCTCGGGCCGCAGGTTCGAGGCGAGCGCGAGGTGATGGCGGGCGCGCCTGGTCTCGCCCGTCTTGCTGAGGGCGCGGCCGAGGCAGAAGTGGGCGTAGTCGTTGACCGGATGCGTCTCGACGACGGCCTCGAACTCGGTCGCCGCCTCGGCGTAGTGGCGGGTACGGAACAGGGCCCGGCCGAGGGCTTCGCGGACCGAGCTCTTCTCCGGCGCCTGCCGTGCGGCCTCCCTGAGGGGCCCGGTGGCCTCCTCGAAGTCGCCGTCCTCGAGCAGCTCCATTCCGCGCCTGTACAGCGAGTACAGGGACTCGCTCCCCTGCGAGTGCTCGGTCTGGGCCATGGACCCAGTGTAAAAGGGTGCGCAAGGCGCCCCGAGGGGGCCTCAGTCGCGGGGCTCGGCCCGGCGGACCGCCGACCCCGACCTGATCGCCTCGACCCGATCGAGAATCGCATCCGCAACCTGCCCCTTGACGCCACGAGGCACCGGGTGCTCCCCGGAGCGCTCGACGATCACGACCTCGTTCTCGGGGCTCTCGAAGCCGATCTCAGGCCGCGAGACGTCGTTGAAGACGATCGCGTCCGCGCCCTTGCGCTCGAGCTTCTCGCGCGCTCGCTGTATATGGGGGTCGGTCTCGGCGGCGAAGCCGACAATGGTCTGATCCTCGCGCCGCCGTGAGGTCAGGGCCGCGAGGATGTCCTCGGTCGCCTCGAGGTCGAGCTCGAATCCCCCGGTGCCCTCGCGATGAATCTTCTGGCCCGCCGCCTGCCTCGGCCGGAAGTCGGCGGGGGCCGCCGCCATCACGAGCACGTCGGTGGAGTCGAACTCGCGTCTCAGCGCGTCGGCCAGCTCGGCCGCGGTCTCGACGTCGACCCGCCTGACGCCGGGCGGTGCCGGGAGTGAGACGTTTGCCGCGACCAGCGTCACCTCGGCACCCCGCCGCGCCGCGCGCTCGGCGAGCGCCAGTCCCATGCGGCCGGAGGAGCGGTTGCCGATGAAGCGAACCGGATCGATCGGCTCACGGGTGCCGCCGGCCGAGACAAGCACGCGGAGTCCGTCCCATGGGCCGACCGGGCCCGGCGCAGCATGCTCGATCGCATCGAGCAGCCTGCGCGGCTCCGGAAGCCTGCCTACCCCGTGTTCGCCCCTGGAGGCGAGAGCGCCCTCCTCGGGCTCGATCACGGTGATGCCGCGCTGGCGAAGCGTCGCCAGGTTCGCCTGGGTGGCGGCGTCGCGATACATCCGGTCGTTCATCGCCGGCGCCACGAGGCGGGGCGCTGCACAGGCCAGGAAGGAAGTGGTGACCATCGAATCGGCGATCCCTGCCGCCAGCTTCGCGACGGTGTTCGCCGAGGCAGGGGCGACCAGATAAGCATCCGCGTTGGCGACGACCTCGAGGTGGCCGATCGGATCGTGCTCGGGCATCGGGTCGCCCGGGAAGGCGCCGCGCGTCGGATCGCGCTCGAACTCGTCGGTCAGGACCGGCGAGCCGACGATCCCCTCGAAGGAGGCCGCGCCGACGAACCGCTGGGCCGCAGGCGTCATCAGAACGCGGACGGCGTGGCCCTCATTGGTGGCGAGGCGGGCCAGCTCCAGCGACTTGTAGGCGGCTATGCCGCCACTCACCCCGAGCAGGATGCGGGCCATCACGCCCTCCTTAGCTGGCTAGGCCTTGTACTCGTACTTCAGCTTGCCCGCCGCCGTCTCCTCCAGGGCGATGGTCAGGTAGTTCCCGCTGGGAACCTCAACCATCGGCGGCGTGTACTCGCCGTACGCGCCCTCGGAGAGGGAGTGGTAGTACGCGTTGATCTGGCGGGCCCGCTTCGCCGAGACGCAAACGGCGGCGTAGTGGGTGTCGGTGTGCTCGAGAAGCTTGTCGACTCTTGGTCGGATCATTGACATGGGGGTCAGTGTAGGGATAGCTCGCCACGGACGAGCGCCTCCAATTCGGAGGCCGATTTCTGCACCTCGTCGTTCACGATCACGTGCGGAAACTCGGCCTGGGCCTCGAGCTCGATCTCGGCGGTCCGCAGCCGGCGCTCGATCGCCTCCATCGAATCGGTACCGCGGCCCTCGAGCCGCTTGCGCAGCGACGCCGGGTCGGGCGGCGCGATGAAGATCAGCACCGCCTCCGGCATCGCCGCCCGGACCTGGCGCGCGCCCTGCACCTCGATCTCGAGGACTACGGAGCGTCCCTCTGCCAGCCGGCGCTCGACCTCCTGTCTCAGCGTCCCGTAGCGATTGCCGCTGTAGGTCGCGTGCTCCAGGAAGTCGCCCGCCTCGACTCGGCGATCGAACTCCTCCGGGGAGAGGAAGTGGTAGTCGCGCCCGTCCACCTCTGACGGCCGGGGCTCCCGGGTGGTTGCCGACACCGAGAGCTCGAGCTCCGGCACCCGCTCGAGCAGCTGCTCGATCAGCGTGCCCTTTCCAACCCCCGACGGACCGGTGATGACGAAGACCTTCCCCACGGCGACTGGATCATGACCGCCGCGACGGCCGCGAAAAGCCCCTGGAATGTCGCGCTACTTGCGCAGTTGTGCGACGAGCTCGGCGCGCTGGCGCTCCGAGAGCCCGCCGATCGTCTTCGACGGCGAGATCCTGCACTGGTTGAGGATCCGGTTGGTCTTGACCCGCCCGTACTTGGGCACGGCCATCAGCATGTCGATGACCTTGGCGGTCTGGACGTACTCGGGGGGATCCATCAGCAGCGTCTGGATCTTGACCTTGTTGCCCTTCAGGTCCCGCTTCAGCTGAGCCCGCTTGGAGCGGATGTCATTCGCCCTCTTCAGGGCTTCCATCCTCTGGTCCAGTGATCTCTCGGGGGCGGCGTTGGAGGACTGGACCGGGGCCTGCATCGGGGCGGCAGTATATCCGCGGTCGCGAGGAGCGGAAACCCCTTTTCGCGGTTTGTGAAAAAAAGGCCCGTCTAACCGGAGATCCGTGCCAGCTCCCCGCCCAGCTCCGCCGCGATCCGCGAGCCGGCTGCCGGATCTCGGAAGCTCTCGGTGCCGACGGCAACGATCCTTGCACCGGCGCGGAGCATCTCGGCTGCGTCTCGGCCTCGGCAGACGCCGCCCATCGCGACCAGCGGGACCGCGACGGCCGCGGACACGGCGCCCACCTGGGCCAGAGCTACCGCCCGTACGGCCGGCCCGGAGAGCCCGCCGGTGCCTCCGCCGAGCCAACGCTCGCCGGACTCGGGGTCGATCGCCGCGGCCCGCAGGGTGTTGATCAGCGAGACGGCGTCCGCCCCACCTTCCTCCGCAGCGACGGCGACCGGCACCGGATCCGCGATGTTGGGCGTGAGCTTCACGATCAGCGGCTTGCCGGTGAGTGGCCGCACCCGCTGCAGTAGCGAGCGCGCCTCCTCCGGCGACTCACCCACGATCAGGCCGGACTTGACGTTCGGGCAGGAGACGTTCAGCTCCAGCGCGGCCACCTCCTCGCGGCCTCCCACGCCCTTCACCAACCGGCTGAACTCGTCGTGGCTCGTGCCCATCACGGAGACGATCAGTGGAACGGGCAACTCGGCGAGCTGCGGCAGATCGTGTTCGAGGAACTCGTCCAGGCCCTTGTTCGGCAGCCCGATGGAGTTGATCAGTCCTGAGGGCGTCTCCCAGAGACGCGGCGGGGGGTTGCCGGCGCGCGGCTCCGGGGTGATCGTCTTGGAGACGAACGCGGAGAAGGGGAAATCGCCGAGCAGCGCGTCCCCGAAGGCGCGCCGCGCCGCGATCGCGTCGAAGGTGCCCGAGCCATTGATCACGGGGTGGCTCAGCTCGATGCCGCAGAAGTCGATCAATGCCCCGACCCCGGAACCAGTGCCGTCTCGATCTCGTCCCCCCGCAGGACGGGCCCGTCGACGCATAGACGAACGTACTCCCCGCTCGCGTCGGGGATCGCGCAGCCGAAGCAGGCGCCGAACCCGCAGGCCATCGGCGCCTCCAGCGCCAGCTCGCAGGCCACGCCGCGATCGGCGCACAACACCCGGACCGCCTCGAGCATGGCGGGCGGGCCGCAGGCATAGACCGCGGCGCTCCCGACGTCATCGCCCTCGAGCAGCACCGCCAGTAGATCGGTGACATAGCCGCGGTGGCCGGTGTGCCCGTCCTCGCTCGCGAGCCGGATCTCGCTGCAGTCGAAGAGGTCGAGGCCTCCGGAGTTGGGGCGGTCCCGGAAGCCGAGCAGGACGCGAGCGGGGATCCCGGCGCGCAGCAGCCGGCGCCGCCAGAGAGCGAGAGGCGCGACGCCGATGCCCCCGCCGATGAGGATCGCTCCGGCGGCGCCCGGGGCGACCTCCCGGGGGGCGGCGAAGGGCCTGCCGAGGGGGCCGTGGATCCAGAGCCCCTCCCCCCGCTCCAGCGCGGCGAGCCGGGAGGTGCCCGGGCCGACCGCCTGCACCAGGAAGTCGAGCCTCACCCCCGAGCCCTCCAGCTCGGCGTCGGCGACAGAGAAGGCGCGGGCCAGATACGGTCGGCCGCCATCGCCACCCCAGCCGGCATCCGCGGCCAGCATGTAGAACTGGCCGGCGGCGGGCTCCGGACCGGATGGGTCAAGCGCGGAGAAGATCCGGTAGCCGCCGGAGGGCAGGTTGCGCGTCACCTCGCAGAGACGTCGGCCGAATGGAGCGGTCATCCTCTGGCCCAATCCCTGGGCGACTCCGGCCGTCACCTCTTCGATGGCTCGCGCTCCTCGGGGCGGTGCAGCTCCTGGAGAGCCTGGACCTCGACGTCGCCCCGGGCGGCGGCGAAGATCGCCCTCGAGGCGGCGGAGGCGCCGGTCATCGTGGTGACGCAGGGAACTCCGTGCTTTACCGCCGCCGTCCGGATCTCGTAGCCGTCGGCCCTGGCGCCGGATCCGGTCGGCGTGTTGATCACTAGGTCGACCTCCTCGGACCGGATGCAGTCGACGACGTGCGGCGAGCCCTCGCCGATCTTGTTGATCTTGCGGACAGGGACACCCATCGCCGAGATCGCCTGAGCGGTGCCCGCGGTCGCGATCACCTTGAAGCCCAGGTCGTGGAAGCGGGTCGCGAGCTGCGTGGCGGCGGGCTTGTCCGAATCGGTGACGGAGATGAAGATCGTCCCCTTCTCTGGCAGCGAGACGCCGGCGGCCGCCTGCGCCTTGCCGAACGCCGTCGGGAAGTCGGCTGCGATCCCCATCACCTCGCCCGTGCTTCGCATCTCGGGGCCGAGCACGGCGTCCGCACCGGCGAAGCGAGCGAACGGCAGGACCGCCTCCTTGACGCTGATGTGGGTCGGGGCCTCTCGCGGCAGGGACTGGTCCGCGAGCGACTCGCCGAGCATCAGACGACAGGCGATCTTTGCGAGCGGCGTCCCGATCGCCTTGCTGACGAAGGGAACCGTGCGCGAGGCCCTCGGATTCGCCTCGATCACGTAGAGCTCACCGTCGGCGACGGCGTACTGGACGTTGATCAGGCCGATCACGCCGAGCTCCGACGCGATCTTGCGCGTGGTCTCGCGGATCTCCTCGAGCATCTCCTCACCGAGGCTCATCGGGGGGATCACGCAGGCCGAATCGCCCGAGTGGACCCCGGCCTCCTCGACGTGCTGCATGATGCCGGCGACGAAGCACTCGGTGCCGTCGGCGAGCGCGTCGACGTCGACCTCGATCGCGTTCTCGAGGAAACGATCCAGGAGCAGCGGGTGCTCCTGGTCGGCCCTCACGTTCGCTTCCAGGTAGTTCCCCAGCGTCTCGGCGTCGTAACAGATCTCCATCGCGCGGCCGCCGAGGACATAGGAGGGCCGGACCAGCAACGGAAAGCCGACATCCTCCGAGATCGCCACCGCCTCCTCGGCCGAGAGCGCGGTCCCGTAGGGCGGGTGCTTGATCTCGAGGCGCCGCAGGAGCGCGCCAAAGCGGCCGCGATCCTCGGCGAGGTCGATCGCGTCCACCGGGGTGCCGAGCAACGGAACACCCGCCTCCTCCAGTGACTTCGCCAGCCGCAGAGGCGTCTGCCCGCCGAACTGCACGATCACCCCCTCCGGGCGCTCTATCGCGCAGACGGCGAGCACGTCCTCCTCGGTGAGCGGCTCGAAGTAGAGGCGGTCCGAGGTGTCGTAGTCGGTGGAGACGGTCTCGGGATTGCAGTTGATCATCACCGCGTCGCGGTCGAGCTCCCGGGCGGTCATGGCGGCGTGCACGCAGCAGTAGTCGAATTCGATGCCCTGCCCGATCCGGTTCGGGCCTGAGCCGAGAATGACCACAGAAGGGCGCTCGCCCCGGTCCACCTCTCCAGCGGGGCCGTTCATCGATGCGCGCTCATGAGCGGAGTAGAAGTAGGGCGTGCGCGCCTCGAACTCCGCCGCGCAGGTGTCCACCGAGCGATACGTGCGCTCGAGGCCCTCGGTCCCGTCGCCCTCGGTCGCCAGCTCCCTCAGCTCCCGCAGGAACCAGGGGTCGATCATCGTCGCCTCCTGGATTCGCTCCAGTTCCACGCCGCGCTCGAAGCCTGCGGCGATCAGGTCGAAGCGGTCGGGAGACGGGGTCGCGAGCCGCTTCAGCAGCTCGCCCGTCGACGCCGGGATGTCCGCCTCGGTGTCCAGCTCGCGCGAGCGCATCGCCTTGGCGAATGACTCGCGGAAGGTCCGCCCGATCGCCATCGCCTCGCCGACGGACTTCATGTGGGTGGAGAGCCTTCCCTCGGCGCCGGGGAACTTCTCGAAGGCGAAGCGAGGCACCTTGGTGACGACGTAGTCGATCGTCGGCTCGAAGGAAGCCGGAGTCGCCATCGTGATGTCGTTGGGGATCTCCTCGAGCGCGTAGCCGACCGCGAGCTTCGCCGCCATCTTCGCGATCGGGAATCCGGTGGCTTTGGAGGCAAGCGCCGAGGAGCGCGAGACGCGGGGGTTCATCTCTATGACCACCACGTCGCCGGTCTCCGGGCTGACGGCGAACTGGATGTTCGACCCGCCGGTCTCGACCCCGACGGCCCGGATCACCCTGATCGCCTGGTCGCGGAGCTCCTGGTAGAGCGAGTCGGTGAGGGTCTGCGCCGGCGCGATCGTCACCGAGTCGCCGGTGTGGACCCCCATCGGGTCGACGTTCTCGATCGAGCAGATGATCACGACGTTGTCATTGCGGTCGCGCATCACCTCGAGCTCGAACTCGCCCCAGCCCAGCACCGACTCCTCGACCAGCACCTGGTTGATCGGGCTTGCGGCGAGTCCCTCCGAGACGACCTGGGCCAGCTCGGTCGTGGTGTTGCCGACACCGCCGCCGTGGCCGCCGAGGGTGAAGGCGGGACGAACGATCGCCGGCAGGCTGATGCTGCCGTCGGCGACGCCCGCCTCGGCCTCGGCGACCGAGGTGACGATCTGCGACCAGGGGACTCGGAGACCCGCCTCCTCCATCGTGGTCCGGAAGGCCTCGCGATCCTCCGCCCGGTGGATCGCCTCGTAGTTGGCGCCGATCAGCTCGACGTCGAAGAGCTCCAGCGTGCCGTCGTCGTGGAGCGCCTTCGCGAGGTTGAGCGCGGTCTGCCCTCCGAGGGTCGGAAGCAGGGCGTCCGGTCGCTCGCGCTCGATCACCTTCGCGACCGGGCCTGGCAGCAGCGGCTCTATGTACGTGCGGTCGGCGAACTCGGGGTCGGTCATGATCGTGGCGGGGTTGGAGTTGACGAGCACGACCTCATAGCCCTCCTCGAGCAGCACCTTGCAGGCCTGCACGCCCGAGTAGTCGAACTCGGCCGCCTGTCCGATCACGATCGGCCCGGAGCCGATCAGCAGGATCTTCTGGATGTCGCTCCTCTTACCCATCTACGTTCATCCTTCGGGCTCACCGGCAAGCTCGAGGAACCGGTCGAAGAGGTAGCGGGCGTCGTGGGGGCCGGGGCCCGCCTCGGGGTGGTATTGGACGGTGCATCCGGGGACGTCCTTCAGCACCAGGCCCTCCACGGTCCGGTCGTAGAGGTTCAGATGGGAGAGCTCGGCCTCCCCGAAGTCGGTCTCCCAACTGACTGGCTCGTCGCCGTCGATCGTCCGGTCGCCGCCGGGGCCGAGCACGGCGAAGCCGTGATTCTGGGAGGTGATGTCGATTCGGCCCGTCTCCAGGTCCTTGACCGGGTGGTTGGCGCCGCGGTGACCGAAGGGGAGCTTGAAGGTCTCCAGGCCAACCGCCCGGCAGAGCAGCTGATGGCCGAGGCAGATCCCGACCACCGGCTTCTTCCCGACCACGTCGCGGACGTTGTCCACCACGTAGTCGAGCGCAGCCGGGTCGCCGGGGCCGTTCGCGAGGAAGACGAGGTCAGGGTCCCTTTCCAGAACCTCGTCAGCGGATGCTGTGCACGGGAGCAAGGTCAACCGGCAATTCCGCTCGCGGAATTGCCGCAGGATGCTCTGCTTGATGCCCGTATCGATCCCAACCACGTGAGGGCCGGAGCCCTCGATCTCGACCGGCTGGTCAGGCGTGACCGTCTTGGCGAAGTCCGCGCCGTCCATCGAGGGCTCGGCGGCAACGCGCTCGGCGGCCTCTGATTCGGACAGATCGGCTGGGAAGATTCCGCCGCGCATCGCGCCCCGGTCGCGGATGTGGCGGACGAGGGCGCGTGTATCGATCCCTTCGATCGCCGGGATGCCGCAGTCGCGCAGCCAGTCGAGCCAGCCGCCCTCGGCGGTGGCTACATCCTCCCCGTTCTTGCCCTCGCGCATGATCACTCCGCGGGCCTGGACTTGCTCGGACTCCATGGCGTCTCCGGAGACGCCGTAATTGCCGATCAGCGGGTAGGTGAAGGTGATGATCTGGCCGGCATAGGAGGGATCGGTGACCGCCTCCTGGTAGCCGGTCATCGAGGTGTTGAAGACCACCTCGCCGGTGATCTCTCCGCCGGAGCCGAGCAGCTCGCCGTCGAGGCGAGTGCCGTCCTCGAGCAGGACATAACCACTCAAGCGACCGCCTCCGGATTTGGCGCGTACTCGAGGATCAGCCTCTGGACGGTCTTGAACTCGTCGGTGCCGCCGCCACCGAGCAGCTCGAACAGCGCTGCCTCGACGCTGGTGAGAATCGCGCCGGCGCGCTCCATCCTGTGCAGGCCGACCCGCTTGTTCTCTTCGGTGCGAGAGCCCACCCCGTCGAGCGGCACCTGGACCTCAACCCCAGCCTCGAGCAGGTCGAGGGCCGTCTGGCTGACACAGACGTGGCTCTCGATCCCGCAGACGAGCGCTTGATCGCGACCGCCCAGGTCGAAGCCGTCGGCCTCGGCGGCGGAGAAGCGGACCTTCTCGAGCGGCTCGGTCCCATCGGGCAGGCACTCAGCCACCTCGGGCGCTGTCTCCCCCAGCCCCCTCGGGTACTGCTCGGTGACCACGATCGGGACGTCGAGCACCCCGGCGCCTTCGACCAACGTCGCCGTGGCTTTCGCGACCCGCTCGAAGTCGGGAATCGCCTTGCGGAAGCCCTCCTGGACGTCGACGACCACGAGGGTCGCCCGCTCGGGCTTGAGCTTGCCGTTCACGAAGCCACCCCGAGGGCGAAGCTTCGCTGGCGGAAGGCGACCCTTCCGGCCGCGACCGTCATCAGGACTCGGCTGGTCAGCTCCCGGCCTCCGAAGCAGTTGTTGTAGGAGCGACTCTCGTAGCCGTCCTCACCGACCGTCCAGGTGAGCTCCGGGTCGATCAGGGCGACATTCGCCACCGCGCCCGCCTCGAGGCGCGGCGCCTCGATGCCGAAGGGCTCGCCGCCGCAGGTCATCCGCTCGACGAGGAGCTCTAGGGGGAGAACCCCCGGAAGCACGAGGTCCGTATAGAGCGCGGCGAACGCGGTCTCCAGCCCGGTGACGCCCCAGGCGGCCTCCTCGAAGGGCACCTCCTTCTCCTCGGCGGCGTGCGGCGCGTGGTCGGTGGCGACGCAGTCGATCGTCCCGTCGCGGAGGCCGTCGATCAGAGCCTGGCGGTCCTCCTCCGTCCTCAGCGGGGGATTCATCTTGAAGCGGGCGTCGAGGCTGCGGACCGCCTCGTCGGTGAGCGTCAAGTGATGCGGGCTTGCCTCGCAGGTGACCTGGGCGCCGGCCGACTTGGCCCTGGCGATCTCCTCCACCGAACTTCGTGCCGAGAGGTGCTGGACGTGGACCCTCGCACCTTCATATAGGGCGAGCGAGCAGTTCCGGGCGATCATGGTCGACTCCGAGACGGCCGGGACCCCGGCCATGCCGAGCGCGGCGGAGACCTCGCCCTCGTTCATGACGCCGCCGGCGGAGAGGTCGGGGTCCTCCTCGTGGAGGGCGATCACGCCACCCGCCAGACGCTGGTACTGGAGTGCCCGCCGCAGGACCCTGGCGTTGGCGATCGGCAACCCGTCGTCGGAGAAGCCGATCGCGCCCACGTCCCAGAGCTCGGCCATCTCGGTGAGCTCCTGCCCCTCCATCCCGCGGGTGACGTTGGCGACGAAGCCGACGGGGATCGAGGCCTCGCGCTCCGCTCGGTCTCGCACGGAGCCGAGCACGGCGGCTGAGTCGATCGGCGGCGAGGTGTTGGCCATCGCGATCACCGCGCAGTAGCCGCCGGCCGCCGCGGAACGGGTTCCCGTCTCGAGGTCCTCCTTGTGCTCCTGGCCGGGCACCCGGAAGTGGACGTGCGGATCGACGAAGGCCGGGAGCGCCAGCAGGCCCTCCCCGTCGACGACCTCCGCCCCCTCGATCTCCGGGGCGCTCCCCGGCTCCGCGATCTCGGCGATCTCGCCGTCGCGCACGATCAGGTCATGAGCGCCGTCCAGCCCGGTTCTCGGGTCCAGGAGGCGCGCCCCTTTGACGATCAGGTTCGCACCGGGCCCCGGCCGGGAGATCAGCTTGGGCGCCTCGGAACCGCCCTCAGCCCCGTTGGCAGCGACGTTCACGCCGGCTGCCCGATCGTCGGCGTGTCGGCCGGCGCCGGGCCGCGCTCGGGCTGTGCCCGGTCGGTGCCCGCCAGCAGCTCGTAGAGGATCGCCATCCTGACGACCAGGCCGCTCTCGACCTGGGCGGTGATCAGCGACTGGGGCGAGTCGATCACCTCGGGCGCGAGCTCGACGCCCCGGTTGACCGGCCCCGGATGCATGAGCAGCTGCCGCGGCCCGAGCCGGCGGGAATCGATCTGGTAGCGCGAGGCGTACTCGCGCAGGGAGGGGACGAAGCTCTCGCTCATCCGCTCGCGCTGCATACGGAGGGCGTAGACCACGTCGGCCTCGCTCAGGCGGTCGAGGTCGTAGGAGACCTCGCAATCGAGCGCCTCTATCCCGCGAGGGATCAGCGTCGGTGGCCCGCAGAGAGTCACCTTCGCCCCCATCTTATGGAAGGCGAGCAGGCAGGAGCGAGCGACGCGGCTGTGCAGGACGTCGCCGACGATCCAGATGTTCGCCCCCTCGAGGGAATCGAGGTGCTGGCTCAGCGTGAAGACATCGAGGAGGGCCTGCGTCGGATGCTCGTGCTTGCCGTCACCGGCGTTGATCACCGAGGCCTCGGTCCAGCGGGCCACCAGGTCCGCGGCGCCGGCGTGGGGCGAGCGGATCACGATCGCCGCCGGGTCATACGCCGAGAGCGTCGCGACGGTGTCCTTCAGGGACTCGCCCTTGTCGACGGAGGAGCCCGCCGACTTGACGCTGACCACGTCCGCGGAGAGGCGCTTGGCGGCGAGCTCGAACGAGGAGAGCGTGCGGGTGCTGGCCTCGTAGAAGAGGTTGACGATGGTGCGGCCGCGCAGGGTCGGCACCTTCTTGATGTCGCGGCGCCCGACCTCGGCGAAGCTCTGCGCCCGCTCGAGGATGCGGTCCATCTCCTCCCGCGAGAGCTCCTCCACCCCGAGCAGATGCTTCATGTCTCCTCCTTCATGACCGCGGTGCCTGCGGGCGTGATCGCGACCTCGTCCGTGCTGTCGGTCTCCTCGAGCCGGACGTTCACCCGCTCGCCGGGTGCGGTCGGGAGGTTCTTGCCGACGTAGTCGGGGCGGATCGGCAGCTCGCGGTGGCCGCGGTCGGCGAGCACCGCCAGCTGGACCCGTGCCGGGCGGCCGTAGTCGAAGAGGGCGTCGATCGCAGCGCGGACGGTGCGGCCCGTGTAGAGGACGTCATCGACCAGGACGATCGTGCGGCCGGCCAGGTCGAAGTCGAGGTGGGAGTCGTGCACGATCGGCGCGTCGCGCGGCTCCCGGCGCTCGATGTCGTCGCGATAGAAGGAGATGTCGAGGTCGCCGAGCGGGACCTCTGCGCCGGAGAGCTCGCCGACCAGGGCGTGCAGGCGGCGGCAGATGACGGCGCCGCGCGTGTGGATGCCGACCAGGGCCAGCCGGTCCGAGTCCTCGTTCTTCTCGACGATCTCGTGGGCGATACGGACAAGCGTCCGCCGCAGATCGTCGTGATCGAGCACGACCTTCTCGTCGCTCATGCTGCTCCTTCCTGGCCTCGCGGGACCGGGTTAAAGGGGCTTGCGGCGCCAGCGTAGCAGCGGCCCCAGACCGCGATGGGGCGCAAAGCCGCAAAGCGCGATGATCCCCTCATGCGGCGCGCCGTCGCTGAGGCGATAGATGAGCACCGGAGGGCCGGCCGGGACTTAGAGGCCGGTGGCGTTCGCAGCTTCGTCCGGGTGCAGGGCGAGGGCGAGCCGGTCGTGCTCATGCACGGGATCCCGGTCAGCTCCTACCTCTACCGCAAGATCTACCGCAAGATGCTGCCGCTGCTGGCCGAGCGTGGGCTTCGCGGCGTCGCCTTTGACCTGCCGGGGCTGGGGCTCGCGGAGAAGCCGGCCGGGTTCGACTACAGCTGGTCCGGCCTAGGTCGCTGGACCGGGCAGGCGGTCGATGCCCTTGATCTCGAGAGTTGTCATCTGGTGCTGCACGACATCGGCGGGCCGATCGGGCTGGAGTGGGCGCTGCGCAATCGCGACCGCATCCGCACCCTGACCGTGCTCGACACGCTGATCGACGTCGCGCATTTCCGCCGCGTCTGGAGCATGGATTTGGCCGCGCCACCGGTCATCGGCCCCCTCTGGGTGGCGACGATCCGACCGCCGGTCGCGCGCTGGCTCTTCTACCTGCAGGGGATCGCCGATCGCTCCGCGACGCCGGCCCACGAGGTCGACGCGCACATCGCCCTGCTTCACGGGGACGGAGGGGGGCGCTCGTTTCGGCAGATCGTCCGCGGCTTCCAGCTGAGCGAAGAGAAGGAGCGCTTCTACGTCGACGGCCTGCGCGAGGCCGGCTGGCCCTCCACGATCGTCTGGGGCGAGCGCGATCCGGCACTCAGGGCGGATCGGCGCCGTGCGATCGAAGAGGCGCTGGGCGTGGAGTCGACGCTCCTGCCGGCCAAGCACTTCCTGCAGGAGGACCAGGCGCCGGCCGTGGCCGGAGCGATCGCGGATCTCGCGGCATCCGCCTAGTCGCCTGTGGGAGCCGGCTCGGCCAGCGACTCGGGTCGCTGCTTCGCGCCCTCGTGGATCAGCTCCGGATCACCGCGCTCCGGGAAGGGAATCTCGACGAGGTCGAAGTCGCGCGGGGCGACCGTGTTCGGGAAGGCATCGCGCGCCTCGCCGAGCACAGCCGAAACGTTGTAGCGCGAGGAGACGTGGACGATCGCCAGCATGCCGACCTCGGCGTCGGACGCGAGCTGGGCGGCGCCGCGCGCCGTGGAATGCCCGGTTTCGGCTGCCCGGGCGGACTCCTCGACGGCGAAGGTCCCGTCGTGGACCAGGAGCTGGGCGGCATGGGCGGCGATCCTTGTCATCTCGCATGGCGAGGTGTCGCCGGTGATCACGACCTTGCGGCCCGGCCTCGGTTCGCCCATCACCTGGTCAGGGCGGACCTCCGAGCCGTCAACCGAGACCGTCTCGCCTCGCTGGAGGCGGCCGAAGTCGCGGTCGTCAGCGATCCCGAGCTCGCGCGCCGCGTCGACGTCGAAGCGTCCGGGCCGCTCCGGCTCGACGTACGCGTATCCGAGTGCCTTCATCCGGTGCTCTACCGCGAAGGCGCTGATCTCGAAGCCGTCGTGCTCGACCCTCTCCCCCGGCTCGAGCTCGACCAGCTCGACCTCGTAGCGCAGGCGTCCGAAGATCCTGCGCAGCGCCTCGAACAGGCCGTGCAGGCCGGCCGGCCCGACGATCCGCAGGGGCGCCTGGCGCTCCATCAGGTCATAGGTCTTGAGCAGCCCGGGCAGGCCGAGATAGTGATCGGCGTGGAAGTGGGTGATGTAGATGTCGTCGACGTGGACGAGCCCGGTCGAGTTGATCATCTGCCGCTGGGCCCCCTCGCCGCAGTCGAGCAGGACCCGCGCCCCGCCCGCCCGGATCAACACGCACGCGGTCGCCCTCCGCGCCGAGGGCACGGAGCCGCCGGTGCCGAGGAAGACGACCGAGAGGTCCATAGCGATCCAAGCCTAGGGACGCCACGCGGCATGTGGTGCTCGCCCGGTTGCGACCTACACTTCCCCGCCGAGCGCCCGTAGCTCAGCTGGATAGAGCGTCCGCCTCCGGAGCGGAAGGTCACAGGTTCGAATCCTGTCGGGCGCGTTACTCGGACAGGCCGATCCGCCGGTCGAAGCCCGCCGGTGCGTGGATGTTGAGCATTCGCACCGGGCCCGCGCCGTCGTTGCGAAACCCATGCTCGACACCGGGCGGGATCAGGACGAAGGCTCCGGGCGCGGCCCCCACCTCCCCATCGGCCAGGACGAAGGTCAGCTTCCCTTCGAGGATGAAGAACGCATCATCCTCCGCGTCGTGGGTGTGCTGCTCGAGCTCACGGCCCGGCGCGATCTCGATGAGCGCGAAGTTGAACCGCGGCGTGTCGCTGGTCCGGGCGAGGAACTCCACGTTGCCCACGACATGGCCCTCACCGGGCGGAACCACGATTGCGCCAGACCCCGTCGCCACCTTCGCCGAGCCTAGCCCAGACGATGCAGACGTTGCTCACGCGCAGCTCGACGTGGGCGAAGTGGTGGCGGCGCACCTTGACGCGGGTCGTCTCACCCTGCATGCAGGGCCGCATGATCGCGGCACTCTGCGCCTCGGCGAGAGGGCACATCATCCCCGGCTGACAGGGCGGCGGCTCGGGGTTGGGCGGCACGGAGCTGACGTCGTAGAGGCCCCGCTTGAGCCGGCGCCGGAAGTGGCCGTCGCCCGTCGCCTGGCTAGCCACCTGCTGGCCGTCGCTCGCCCGCTGCACGGTGATCGTCAGGGCGCCGGTGTAGACCGGCTCGGGCGGCGGCGGGTCCACGCAGGCGCCGGCGCAGGTGCTGTTCAGCACCACGCCCTTCACGCCCGAAGGCTTGTGGCTGTGGCCCTTCTTCGCATCAGCCGGCGCGGCGACCAGGGCGATCGCGCCGAGCAGCGCCAGCACTGTGAGAAGCCTGCGCACGGCCCCTTCCCTACCCGGGGGCGTGCTTCGCGAATCCCGGGCGTCAGCCGCCGGCGACGGCGGGGAGGATCGTGACCTCGTCGCCCTCGTTGACGGCCGTATCGAGGCCGTCCTGGAAGCGAATGTCCTCGCCCGAGACGTAGACGTTGACGAACCGGCGCAGGTCGCCGTCCTGGGTGATGCGCTCGCGGAGGCCGTCGTGTTGATCGAAGACGGCGTCCAGAGCCTCTCCCACCGTGGTGCCCTCGACCTCGAGCTCGCCCTCGCCGCCCGTGGCGGCGCGGAGCTGCGCGGGGATCTTCACCGTGATGCTCATCGTCGGGCGGAGATCTTAGTCATCGCTTCCCCTCGACGGCATCGTTAGGCGGAGACCTCGAGGCCCTCGAACTCCGCCTCGAACGCATCGAGCGTGGGCTCGATCTCATGCATGCGGAACGACTCGCGCGTGGCATCGAGGGTCTTCAGGCCCTCACCGGTGATGTAGGCGACGACACGCTCGTCGGAGCCGATCGCTCCGGCCTCGGCGAGCTTGGCGAGGACGCCGACCGTCACTCCGCCGGCCGTCTCGGTGAAGACGCCCGTGGTCTCGGCGAGGAGGCGAATCCCGGCGCGGATCTCGTCGTCCGTCACCGACTCGACCACTCCATCGGTCTTGCGAGCGAGCTCCAGCGCGTAGGGACCGTCGGCGGGATCGCCGATGGCAAGGCTCTTGGCGATCGTGTCCGGCTTCTGCTCGGGCTTGCAGACGTCCCACCCCTCGGAGAAAGCGGTCGCGACCGGCGAGCAGCCCTCGGCCTGCGCGCCGCAGAAGACCGGCAGCTCGCCCTCGACCAGCCCCAGCTCCCGCCAGTCCTCCATGCCCTTCGCGAGCTTGGTGAAGAGCGAGCCCGAGGCGATCGGCGCGACGACCCGGTCGGGCAGGCCCCATCCGAGCTGCTCGATCGTCTCGAAAGCCAATGTCTTCGAGCCCTCGGAGTAGTACGGACGAAGGTTGACGTTGACGAAGGCCCAGGGGTGCGTCTGGCTGAGCTCCGTACAAAGACGGTTGACGTCGTCGTAGGTGCCCCGGATGCCCACCAGGTTGGTCCCGTAGATGCCCGTCGCCAGCAGCTTCTGCTCCTCGAGGTCGGACGGGACGAAGACGTAGGAGTCGAGGCCGGCAGCCGCCGCATGGGCGGCGACCGCGTTGGCGAGGTTCCCCGTGGACGCGCAGGCCACGGTCTCGAATCCCAGCTCCTTCGCCTTGGCCACGGCTACCGCCACGACGCGGTCCTTGAAGGAGTGCGTCGGATTTGCGGCGTCGTTCTTGATCCAGACCTCGCCGACGCCGAGCTGTTCGGCTAGGCGATCGGCCCGGATCAGCGGCGTGAGACCGGGCTCGAGGGGATCGCCGGGGCGGCCGCTGAACGGGAGGAAGTCCGAGTAGCGCCAGATCCCGTGCGAGCCGGCCTGGATCTTCCGCTTTGCCTCGGCGGGATCGATGTCCGAGAAGTCATAGGAGACCTCCAGCGGCCCAAAGCACTGCTCGCAGACGAATCGTGCCTCGAGCGGATAGCTCTCTCCGCATTCCTTGCATTTGAGCGATTCGACTGCCATCTGGCTCCTCTACGAAAAAACCTCCGCCGGGTCGAAGTGGGCGGAGGTCCTGTCGAACGCTCTTCCCACATCTTCCAGGCTCTCTGACTTCACCTGCTGGAGTTGGCACCTTCCTCGGACAGAGTCCGAGGGGGTTGCCGGGGTTTCTACGGGCCAGTCCCTCCACCCCTCTTGATGTGGTGCTTATGTGCAGGTCAATATAGCAACGCCCGTTCGCGCAAATTCGGGCGTATGCGTTCGTCCGCAGCCTCGGGCGTGTCGTAAAGTGGCGGGCGGACATGGAATTGATCATGGAAGCGACGAGCCAAACAGGTCCGGAAGATGCCGAACCTCCCTCGCCCCAGACTGCGCAGGACCCGCGCCGGCGAGCTCGTCGCGCCCCTTCCACCTGAGCCGCAGGCGCCCAAGGTCGAGGAGATCGCGGCCGAGGGGCTGCGCTGGGTGAAGATCGACGAGCCCGGCGCCGTTGAACAAACCTGGCTCGAGGAGAACTTCGACTTTCACGCCCTCGACTACGAGGACGTCCTCTCCAGCAACCAGCGGCCGAAAATCGACGTCTACGACGACTACCTGTTCATCGTCCTCCAGTTCCCGATCTTCGACCGTTCGGCTCGTCGGCTCGGAGCAGGCGAGCTGGACCTGTTCGTGGGCCCCGGCTTCCTGATCACGATTCCCAATCAGCCGCTGCAGCCCGTGGAATACCTGTTCGAGCGCTGCCGCCAAAAGGAGGAGATCCGCGAGCAACTCTTCTCGCGCGGCTCGGGCTACCTGCTCTACCGGCTGGTCGACGACGGCTTCGACTACTGCTTCCCGATGCTGCGCAAGATCGGCAACAAGCTCGACGTCCTCGAGGAGGAGATCTTCGAGGGCCGCTCCGAGGAGATCGTGCGCGACATCTCCAACGTCAAGCAGGAGATCATCAACTTCCGCAAGGTGATTCGCCCGCAGCGCCCCGTGCTCAGGGACCTCGAGAAGGTCAAGCAGCGCTATCTCGCGCCGGACATGGACCTCGAGATTTACTTCGACGACATCGTGGACGCCCACGAGCGGATCTGGGACATGCTCGAGAACTACAAGGAGGTCGTCGAGGCGCTCGAGGACACGAACGAGTCCGTGATCTCGCACCGGGTCAATGACATCCTGCGCGTGCTCACGTCGATCAGCGTCATCGTTCTCCCGCTCACCCTGCTGGCGAGCATCTGGGGAATGAACGTCAGGGTGCCCGGCCAGGGCAGCACCCCGGCGTTCTGGGAGATCGCCGGCGTGATGGTGGTCCTGCTGGCCGGCATGGTTGCCTACTTCCGCCGCCGCGGCTGGCTCTAGACGAGCCACTCGCCGTCGCGCATCAGCTCACGCCCCGGGATCTCGTTCGCCTCCCGCCAGGCCTGGACCCTGGTGGGCGTGATCCGCAGATACATGTACTCGGGGCTGAGCCCTCTGGGATCGAAGTCGGCACCTACGGCATGAGCCTCCTCGAGTCGGGATCTGCGCCCATCAGAATTCCCTCCGCGATGCCGTCGATCATCACCACGTCGCGCGTCGTGCCCACTCCCGCTCGGCGGCGGGTGCCGGCACGTGTGAGGTTCCGGGCGGTCCGGCTGGCGCGGGGAGTGGCGACAATGATCGCCTCCCCGACCCAGTGAAACGAGAGAGGGATCAGGTGGACGTCGCCGTCCTCGCTCGCGGACGCGATCCAGAGGTCCAGGTCGTTGCGCAGCCTCTCCATGGTGTCCCGCTTGCGCTGCTCGCGAGACCTCGGTGCCGGTGGCTTCATTCTCAGCTCCCTTCGTCGCGTTTGAGGGATGACGAATGGCGCGATTCAAATTGGACTCCTAGGATGCCCCGGTGGCCACGCAACGGATCTGGGCTCCGTGGCGCCTCGAATACGTGAAGGACGCCTCCAAGGACATCGAGAGCGAGTGCATCTTCTGCGCCAAGCCGGGCGAGGGAGCCGAGCACGACGAGGAGAACCTGATCCTTCATCGTGGCGAGCGCTGCTTCGTGATCCTCAACAAGTTCCCGTACACGAACGGGCACCTGATGGTGGCGCCATACGACCACGTCGCGGCGCTTCAGGAGCTCGGGGCTGAGACGATCGCGGAGATGATGTCCCTCGCCCAGCGCGGCATCACCGCCCTCGAGGCAAGCTACGCCCCGCACGGCTACAACGTCGGTTTCAACCAGGGCCGCGTCGCCGGGGCCGGCGTCGAGCACCACATCCACATGCACGTGGTTCCGCGCTGGGGCGGTGACACCAACTTCATGCCGGTTCTGGGCGACACCCGCGTGATGAACCAGACCCTCGAGGACAGCTACACCACTCTGCGCGGGGCGTTCGGCTGAGCCATGGCCATCACGGCTCCACCGGCCTCGATATTCAAGGCCTATGACGTCCGCGGCATCTACGGCGAGGAGATGGATGCCGATACGGCGCACCTGATCGGCCGCGGATTCGCCCGCGTGCTGGCGAGGCTTCGCGGCAAGGAGGCTTCCGAGCTTCGCGTCGGGCTGGGCCGCGACATGCGCCTGAGCGGGCCGGAGATGTCCGCCGCCGTCCGGACCGGCCTGCTCGAGGAGGGCGTGACCGTGGTCGACGCCGGCCAGATCGCCACAGAGATGAGCTACTTCCTGGTCGGCTCGCGCGAGCTCGACGGCGGAGCGATGGTCACCGCTTCGCACAATCCGAAGGCCTACACCGGGGTCAAGCTGATGAGGGAGGGCGCCCTGGCGCTCTCGGGCGACGCGGGGATCCAGGACGTCCGCGCCGAGATCGAGGCCGGGCTCCCGGAACCGCCGGGTGGCGGATCAGCCGAGGAGATCGACATCTACCCCGACTTCCACAAGCACATGATGTCGATCGTCGATCCGGCCGCGATCGGTCCTCTCAGGATCCTCGCCGACGGCAGCGACGGCATGGCCGGGCCGATGGTCGGCCCGCTGCTCGAACAGCTCAACCTCGAGCTCACCACCAGTCGCTGGGAGCCGAATGGCGACTTTCCCGAGGCGGGCCCGAATCCGTTCCTCGAAGAGAACCGCCGCATGCTGGTCGAGCAGGTGACGAAGGGAGGCTTCGATCTGGCGATCGCCTGGGACGGGGACGCAGACCGCTGCTTCTTCATCGACGGCCAGGGAACGTTCTGCGACGGCGACTTCGTCTGCGCGCTGCTGGCGCGCGCCGCCCTCGCCAAGGAGCCCGGCGCCACCGTTCTCTACGACCCTCGCTCCAGCCGAGCAGTCCCGGACACGGTCGCGGCCGCGGGCGGCAAGTCGGACCTGAGCCGGGTGGGACACGCGTTCTTCAAGATCCGGATGCGCGAGGCAAAGGCCGTGTTCGGCGGCGAGGTCTCCGGCCATTACTACTTCCGCGACTTCTACTGCGCGGACTCGGGGACGATCCCCGCGCTGCTCATGCTCGAGCTCGTCTCCCGCGAGGGCCGCTCGCTCTCCGAGCTGATGAGCGAGTTCCGCTCTCGCTATTTCATCTCGGGCGAGATCAACTCCGAGGTCGGCGATCAGGAGGGGAAGATGCGCGAGATCGAGGAGCGCTATTCGGACGCCGAGATCGCACACCTCGACGGAGTCTCGGTCGACTACCCCGATTGGCACTTCAACGTGCGGCCGTCCAACACCGAGCCGCTGCTGCGCCTCAACCTCGAGTCGCTGGTCTCCCGTGAGGACATGGAGGCCAAGCGCGACGAGGTGCTGGGACTGATCAGGTCGTGACCGACGACACCGGGGGAACTGAGGAGACCCCGGTTGAGGTCTGGCAGGCCATCGTGGACGCCGGCATCCGCGTCCTGCGAATCCCGACCCCGTTCCGGGTGGGCAGGGTCAACACCTACCTGCTGGAGGACGACCCCCTCACGCTGATCGACGGCGGGCCCAATTCCGGCAAGGCGTTGGACGAGCTGGAGCGCCAGCTCGAGGCGCTCGGCCACGGAATCGAGGAAATCGAGCTGGTGATCATCACCCACCAGCACATCGACCACCTCGGGCTCGTGGACATCGTGGCCAAGCGCTCGGGAGCGGAGGTGGCGGCCCTCGACCTGCTCGCCCCGTTCGTCGAGAACTACGGCAACGACGCGGAGCGCGACGACGAGGAGGCGGCCGCGCTGATGCGCCGCCACGGCATCTCGGAGGAGGTGGTCACCGCGCTGCGCCAGGTGACCGGCAGCTTTCGCGCCTGGGGGGCGAAGGCGCACGTGACCAGGCCCCTGGCGGACGGCGAGGTGCTCGAGCTGCGAGACCGGCGGCTCGAGGTCCAGCACCGTCCGGGACACAGCCCCTCGGACACCGTCTTCTGGGACGAGGAGCGGCACATCCTGATCGCCGCCGACCACCTGATCAAGCACATCTCCTCGAACCCGCTGATCTCCCGCCCGCTCGACGGCTCAGGCGAGCGCACCCAGGCGCTGGTCACCTACCTGGAGTCCCTGAAGAAGACGCGCGAGCTGCCGGCGGAAATCGTCCTCTCCGGTCATGGAGAGCCGATCACCGACCACCGCGGCCTGATCGACCAGCGCTTCGCGATGTATCAGCGTCGCGCGGAGAAGCTCTACGGCCTGATCGCGGAGCAATCGCGAACAGGCCACGAGCTGGCCCAGGCGATGTGGGGCGACGTCGCCGTCACCCAGGCGTTCCTGACGCTCTCCGAGGTGATCGGGCACGTCGATCTGCTGGTCAATGCCGGGCACGTGCGCGAGGTCGAGGACGGCGAGGTGGTGCGCTACGAGGCAACCTCGGACCTGCCCGCAGATCGGCTGGGGGACCTGATCCCAGGCGGTAACCCGGTCCCGAGCGGGGGTTAGAAGAATCGTGGCGCCGACGATCGCCCCTGCCCGCAGAGAGCCCGCTCCGGCGGCTGCCGCCGTGCCGCTGACGCCGGACGCGGACCGCAAGCGGATGCTGATCATCGTCAACCCGTACGCGACCACGGTCTCCGACCGGCTCAAGAACCTCGTCGTCTATGCGCTCCAGGCGCGGTACGAGGTCGAGGCCGTCGACACGGAGGCGGCGGAGCACGCGATCGAGATCGGCCGCGAGGCGCGCCACGGCGGCTACGACATCGTCGTCGCGTTCGGTGGGGACGGGACTCTCAACGAGGTGGCGAACGGCCTTGCCGGGACCGATGTGCCGGTCTCGGTCCTGCCGGGCGGCTCCACGAACGTGGTCTGCCGGACGCTCGGCATCCCCAACGACGTCGTCGACGCGACGGAGCACCTGATCGGGCTCGCCGACGACTTCAACCCGCGCAAGATCGACCTCGGCCGCTGCAACGGGCGTCACTTCGTCTTCGCCTGCGGCGTCGGGCTGGACGCGACGGTGGTGAAGCGAGTCGATGCCCACCCGCGGCTCAAGGCCCGAGCGCGGCAGTGGTACTACACCTGGGCTGCGATCACCGGCTTCTACCGCCACTACCTGCGAGACCCGGTCCGGCTCGAGCTCGAGCTCGAGGGCGAAAAGCATGAGGGCGTGACAGCGATCGCGCAGAACTCGGATCCCTTCACCTACTTCGCCGACATCCCGATTCGCATCTGCGAGGACATCGGCCTCGACGACGGCACGCTCTCGATGGCCCTCCTTCATCGCGCCAAGCAGCGCGACATGCTGCCGATCGCGACCCGCGTGCTGAGCCGCCGTCTGCACGCCTCGAATCACCGGCAGATCGACGAGTTCGACGACGTCGGTGAGGCGATGGTGCGCTCGATCTCGATGGACGAGGATGGCCAGCCCCGCCCCTTCCCCGTGCAGGTCGACGGCGACTACATCGGCGAGCACACCGAGCTGCGCTTCTCGGTCGATCCCGGCGCACTCGCCGTCGTCGCTTGAGCGATCGCTACTTGTGCTTCGCGCTGAAGTTGACCTTGCTCTTGCCCCCTGAGCAGAGGTCCTGCGACTGGAAGTGGTAGATCGCGTAGCCCTCGACCTCGTTCGAGCTGACGAACTTGCCGTGGATCTTGTCGATCTTGTTGCCGATGAAGGTGTGCGTGAGGGTGAACGCGCGGTTCTTGCCGAGCTTCTTCGAAGAGGTGGTGCCGCCCAGCGTGAACACGGGGGTCGAGATGCAGTTCCCGAAGGCGACGCTGGGCTCGGTCGTCAGCTTGACCTTCCCCTTCTTGACCGTGAACTCGATCGCGTTGTAGGGCGAGGCGATCGCCGCCTGCGTAGTCGCGCCGCTGTACTTGCCCGTCTTGATCGGACTACCTGCCCCAGCGCTTCCGAGTCCCAGAGCGAACAGGACCACGACGACCAGCGGCACGAGTGTCGCCGTCCTGCGAAGTGTCTTGGATCGAGTCAGCGTTCCTCTTCTCCCCCGCGCTCTGACAGTATCGCGGGCCGTGGCCAAGGGGGACCCTAACTGTCGCTTCTGTCAGATCGTCGCCGGGGACGAGTCCGCCCACCTGGTGTTCGAGGACGAGCTAACCGTCGCGTTCCTCGACAACCGCCCCCTCTTCCCCGGGCACTCGCTGCTGCTGCCGCGCGACCACCACGAGACCCTGGCGGACCTGCCGGGCGAGCTGGTCGAGCCTCTGTTCGCCAACGCCCAGCGGCTCTCCGAAGCGGTCCCGAGGGCGATGAAGAAGCCGGGGTCCTTCGTGGCGCTCAACAACGTCGTCAGCCAGAGCGTCCCCCACCTGCACGTGCACGTGGTCCCGCGCAAGCCGAAGGACGGGCTGCGCGGCTTCTTCTGGCCGCGGACGAAGTACGGCTCAGAGGCTGAGATGCGTGAGGTTGCCGAGAGGGTGCGGAGGGCCGTAGGGCAGAGCTAGGTGAGCTTGGTCTTGCCGGAGGCCGGAGAGCCGAAGGGGATGGAGGCGGTGACCTTGACCGAGGCCTTCTTCTTTCCCTTGAGCTTCTTCTTGCCGGCCTTGATGAGCTTCACCGTCGCGAACTGCTGGCCGGCGGACAGGGACAGGTCGTTGACCTTGCCGATCGTTGCCTTGCCGAGCTTGGCGACCAGCGAGGCGCCGTCGACCTTGGCCGTCGTCTTGATCGCGACCAGGATGCCCTTCTTGCTCGCCTTGGCGAGCTTCTTGCTGCGAACGCTGACCGTGGCGGTTGGCCGGGCCTGCGGAGTGCCGTTGCCCGTCACCACCAGCGTCGCCTGCATCGTGGTCGGGTGCACCGTGCAGAAGAAGGTGTAGGTCCCGGCGCCGAGGTACTGGGTGCCCTGGACGCCGGTCGAACCGCCGGAGATGGTCGGAGTGCGGAAGAGGGCGGCTCCATCCGGGCCGTTCTGGTGGGCGGTGACGTTGTGGCTGTCGCCGGTGACCTGGAACGGGACCACCTCGCCCTGGTCGGTGGTGTAGGTGGGCGCGTTGTACGTGTCGTCGACCTGGCCGACGATGGTCTGCGAGGCCGCCAGCGCTATGCCGCCGGCGAACAACAGGCCGGCGACGATCAGTCCCGCGACCAGTCCCAGCCGCCTGATTCCGTCCCTGGACTTCACCACCACGTGGATTTATACGCGAGATTCGCCCGTTGGGATTGGCGAATTGCTCAGGCGGTCGGCGTGACCCGGTATGCGTCAAAGACCGAGTCGACGTTCCGCAGCCGCGAGATGCACTGCTTGAGCTGCTCGGTGTCCCCCACCTCGAGGACGAAGCGGTTCTTCACCATCGGGTGCTTTGTCGTGCATCGCGCCTCCAGGATGTTCAAGCCCGCCTCCGCGAAGGTGCGCGATAGGTCTTCGAGGAGGCGCGTTCGGTCCCAGGCATCGACCTGGAGCTCCACTCGATACGAGGACTCGTTGTCGCCGTCCCAGCTCACCTCGGTGAACCGCTCCGGTGCCTTCTTCAGGGCTGCGACGTTGCGGCAGTCCTCGCGGTGGACGGTGATGCCCCGCCCAAGCGAGACGTAGCCCACGATCTCGTCGCCGGGGACCGGGCGGCAGCACTTCGCGAGGCGCACGACGACGTCGTCGATGCCCTTGACCTTGATCCCGAAGTCCGTCGCCTCGCGGGTCCGGCGCCGAGCGTCATCGGTGCCCTTGATCAGGCCCTCAGCCGGCTCCTCCTGGACAGGCTCACCACGCTTGAGGCGCTGCATCACCTTGTTCGTGACGACCTTGGTGGAGATCTTCGACTGGCCGAGGGCGATGTAGAAGTCGTCCGCCTTGCGGAATCCCATCTCGCGGATCACGTCGACCAGCAGCGGCGAGCCGGCCAGCTTCGGGTAGGGCAGGCCCTGCTTCTTGAAGGCCTGGGCGAGCTGATCGCGGCCCTTGTGCTCGGCGTCCTCGCGCCCTTCGCGGGAGAACCAGGCGCGGATCTTGTTCCGCGCGCGGCTTGTGCGGACCAGCTTGAGCCAGTCGCGTGAGGGCCCACGGCCCTGCTTGGCGGTGAGGGCCTCGACGATGTCGCCGCTGCGCAGCTGGTAATGGAGCGGGACGATCTTGCCGTTCACCTTCGCCCCGACGCAGTGGTGACCGACGTCGGTATGGATCGAGTAGGCGAAGTCCAGTGGCGTGGAGCCCGCGGCGAGGTTCTTCACCTCACCCTTCGGGGTGAAGACGAAGACCTCGTCCTCGAAGAGGTCGACCTTGAGCGCCTCGAGAAACGCCTGCGGCCCTTGGTGCTCCTCGTTCTCGATCAGCTGGCGGAGCCAGGTCATCTTCTCCTTGCCCGGGTCGGCGGACGAGGAGCCCTCCTTGTAGATCACGTGCGCGGCGATCCCGTACTCGGCCAGCTCGTGCATCTCGGGCGTGCGGATCTGGATCTCGAGCGGGCGCCCCTCCGGGCCGATCACCGTGGTGTGAAGCGCCTGGTAGGCGTTCGCCTTGGGCATGGCGACGAAATCCTTGAAGCGGCCCGGCAGCGGCTTCCAGAGCGAGTGGACGATCCCGATCGCGCCGTAGCAGTCCTTCACGGACCCGACCAGGACCCGCATCGCGGTCAGGTCGAAGATCTCGTTGAACTCCCTGCCCTTGCGGGTCATCTTCGTGTAGATGGAGTAGAAGTGCTTGGCGCGGCCGGAGATCTCGGCATCGATCCCGACCTTGGCCAGCTCCTTCGCCAGGAACTCGCCCGCCCCCTCCACATAGCGCTCCCGAGCGGTGCGCTGCTGGGCGACCAGCTCCTTGATCTCGTCGTACTTGCGGGGGTGGAGCGTCGCGAAGGAGAGGTCCTCCAGCTCCCACTTGATCGCGTGGATCCCCAGGCGGTGCGCCAGTGGGGCGAAGATCTCGAGGGTCTCGCGCGCCTTCTCCTGCTGCTTCTGCTTGGGGAGCGCGCCGATAGTGCGCATGTTGTGGAGGCGGTCGGCCAGCTTGATCAGGATCACCCTGACGTCGGTGGCCATCGCGACCATCATCTTCCGGTAGTTCTCGGCCTGCCTCTCGTCGCGGCTCTTGAAGGTGATCTCGGTGAGCTTGGTGACGCCATCGACCAGCTGCGAGATCTCGTCTCCGAAGTCGTCGCGAACCTGATCGAGGCTCGCGCTGGTGTCCTCGACCGTGTCATGCAGGAGGGCCGCGCAGAGCGTCGCCGTATCGAGCCGCAGGCCGGCGCAGATCCGCGCCACCCCGAGCGGGTGGGTGATGAAGTCCTCCCCGGAGCGGCGCTCCTGGCCCGCGTGGCTCTCGCAGGCGAAGGCGAAGGCGCGCTCGATCTCCTGCCGGTCGTCGGACTCCGCCGGATCGGAGGCGTGCTCGGCGATCACGGCGAACAGGTCGCCGAGAAGGGCGCGCTGGTCGGCCGTAAGCTCGCGGGTGATCGAGTCGGCCCGGGGCGTGCTCGACTTGCCGGCGGGCTCGCCGACGCGCGTGTGACCCCGACGATCCTGATCGCGGACGGCCTGGCCGTCGGCGAGCGCCTCGCCGTTCGCCTTGTCGGTTACGCCTGTGCTCTGCTTTGCAGGAATCGGATGGCCTCCTGGTTTCTGGCGATACAGGCACCATAGGCCCGGGATCGCCCCAGATCGGTCCTCTCCGAGGATAAAACCCGCAGCGCGGCGGAGGCGCGATCCGGCCGCCACTCGCACAGATCGAGCTCGCAGAGAACCCGCACGCAGCGGGCGGCCGTCTCCGGCGTCCGTGGGTACTCGGACGTCCCTTCGAGGACCGCCCGCAGCCGGGTGCCGTCCGCCTCTCCCCCGGCCTCGTCGAGCGCCCGCCAGACCTCCGCGATCGCCCTGCGCAGGTCCCACTCCCTGCCGAGCAGCCTCTCGGCGAGCTCGAGCTCGGCCGGGCCCCAGGCGAGATGGAGGAATCCGCGGCCCTCGCCCGCCGCCCACGCCAGGCCCTCGAGGGCCTCGCTCGGCGCCGGATCGATCGCCACCACGTGGCGGAAGCGCCGTGGGGCGTCGGGCCGGAGTGCCACCACCGTCCAGTCGACCAGGACCAAGCCGGCGCCGGGCTCGGTCTCCGAGGAAGTGTGTAAGGCCGCGTCGATCGATTCGGCCCCGCAGCGACAGCAGGCGATCCGCGGCAGGGCCGCTCCGAAGCGCCGTGGATCCGCGGCCGAAGACGCAAGCTTCGCGCGGCGACCGGCATCGGCGCAGATCGCGAGCACCGACTCGCCGCTCGAGATCAGCTCGGCCAGGGAAGCCACCGCCGCTCCCCCGCGGCGATCGACCTGCTCTCGCCGCGGCCCCTCGGCGGCCCTGACGTCGAGCAGCGCCCCGGGCCGGCCCTCGGCGACCCTCGTCATCTCGCGTTCCAGCCGCTCCCACCACTCGCCGTCGGCGGCTGGGCAACCGTCGGCGCAGGGCCGGCTCGCGCCATTCGACCGATCGGGCCGCTCGAGCGGGTAGAGCTCGCGGACGACGACTCGCGGCTGCTCCGTCCCGTTCCAGCGATCGACCTCGAGCTCAACCGACAGGTCGAGCGCTTGGTCCTCGCGCCGCGTGATCTCGCCGTTCATCCCGAATGCCACACCGGCGGCGCGGCCGGCGCCGCTCTCGAGCTGGAAGCGTGAGTGCTTGCCCTCCTCGCCCAGCGGCCGCACCTCGCGCAGCCGCCCCGACGGAACCAGCAGACGCGGCCCGGGGTTGCCCATCCCGAAGGGCCCGAGGCTCTCGAGCTGACGCGCGAGGTCCATGCCGATTCCGTCGCGGCCAACCCCGACCAGCGCATCGAACCGATCCATCCGGATCAGGTCCGCGGCCTCGATCTCCGAGGCGGCGTGCTCGATGAAGGCGTCGCGGAACGCGTCAAGGCGGTCGGCGTCCAGCTCCAGCCCCGCCGCGGCACGGTGACCGCCGTAACGAGCCAGGTGCTCCGAGGTGGCGTCGAGGGCGGCAACCAGGTCGAATCCGGGGATGCTCCGGGCCGAGCCCTTCGCCCGGCCGCCGTTGACCGAGAGCAGGATCGTGGGGCGGAAGTGCCGCTCGACCAGACGCGAGGCGGCGATCCCGACGACACCCGGGTGCCATCCCTCACCAGCGAGGACGAGCGCCGGGGCATCGGCCTGGGAGGGCGGCAGGGCGGAGCGCGCGCGCTCGGCGCCCTCCACCACCTTCTGCTCGGCCCAGCGCCGCTCGGCGTTGGCCCGGTCGAGCTCGGCCGCGATCGCGCCGGCGCGCTCGGTGTCATCGGTCAGCATGAGCTCGACCCCCGCATCCGCCCGGTAGAGGCGGCCGGCGGCGTTGATCCGAGGGGCGAGTCTGAAGCCCAGCGCTCCGGCGTCGATGGTCTGCGGGTCCACGGAGGCGACTGCCATCAGGGCGCGCAGGCCCGTCCGCGGGCTGTCCCGCAGCACGCGCAGGCCCTCGCGGACGAGGCGGCGATTCTCACCCACCAGCGGGACCATGTCGGCCACGGTGGCGAGCGCGACCAGGTCGAGGTCGCTGTCGGTGGGGTGGCGTTTGCCGCTCACGGTCTCGACCGCGCCCCGTCCCGCCGCGTCGTGGAGGGCGGTGGCCAGCTTGTGGGCGACGCCGGCGGCGCAGAGTCCCTCGAACGGGTAGCCGGAGACGACCGGGTGGATGACCGGGCAGTCGGGGAGCCGCTCTCCGGGCAGGTGATGGTCTGTGACCACGACCTTGATCCCGGCCGCCTGAGCGGCGGCGACCTCCTCGACCGAGCCGATCCCGCAGTCGACCGTGATGACCAGCTCGGTGCCGCGCCGCCGAAGCTGCTCGACGCTTGCCATCGTCAGCCCGTAGCCATCCGAGAGGCGGTCCGGGATCAGCCAATCGCACTCTGCCCCGAGCGAGCGGAGGGTCGAGACGAGAATGGCGGTCGAGCTGACCCCGTCGACGTCGTAGTCGCCATGGACGGTGATCCGTCCCGGACCGCGCGCGACGGTCAGGATCAGCTCGCAGACCTCCGCCATGCCACGGAACTCGGAGGGCTCATGCGACTCGCGCGCCTCGAGGAAGCGCCGCGCGGCATCGACCGTGCGATACCCGCGACGGACGAGCGTCACCGCGACCGGCTCGGCGAGCTCCAGCTCCGCGGCCAGCCGCCTGACCTCCCCGTAGTCATACGGATCGGCCTGAAACGCACGGGCGGATCCTGTCGAGGCCATCCCCCCAACTTAAGTTCGGCCCCCGACGGAACCTGGGATCTTGGCGGGCATTGGCGACTTCTCGGCGCATTCCGACAACAAGTCGCCAGCTTCGCCGATCTCGCCCCCTTCACTGCCGGTTCGGGCCGGCACCATCGCCGGCTTCGGCCGAGCGCCTAGATGTGTTCCGGCTCGATGCCCTCGCGCACGCCCATAGCGTAGACGACGGCGAGGCCGATCACGCAGCCGGGGATGGCGTAGATCGCGGTCGCCAGGTCGGTCTCCCCGATGCCGTTGCCCAGCAAGATCTGGGCGATTGCGCCGCTCGCCATCGCGCCAACCGCGGCGCCGATGAAGGCTCCGACGATTCCCCCCTTGAAGCGATCTGGAACGAAGACCGTGAAGTGCCAGAGGGCGACTCCCATCGTGAACCAGACCAGGGCTGCCATCAGCGGTTCCTCCCGTGCTTGCGTCGCTTTTTCCGGCCACCACCGGACTGCTGCTCTCTCACGCGCCGAAGCGCGGCGGCGCTCGCCTCGCTGAGCTCGGGGCGGTCGGCCTTCGCCTGGCCGTTGCCGGCGTCGTCGCCGTCGCCGGGGTGGGCGGCTCCGTCGCCGCCGTCGGGCCGGGGCTCGCCGTCGGTCGGTGCGCCGACGGGCGCCGGCGGCTCCGGCCGCGCGGGCGGCTCGGGCTCGGGCTGTGCCGGAGCGGGCGGCGGCGCCACCGGACCGGGCGCCTCAGGCGCCACTCCCGGGATCTGCGACCGGCTCGGGGCCGGCGCTGCCGGGGAGCGGCTTGGAGCCGGCGCGGCGGGAATGGGCGTCTCGGCCTGGACCTGCTCCTCGGGTCCACCCTCCACCCGGGCGATCACGTTGTCCTCGGGGAACGCCGGCACCACTCCGCCCATCTGCTCCTCGATCCGCTCGCGGCGGCGGCGGTAGGCGGGCTCCCGTTCCTTCCAGTGGGTGAGGACGGGCGACGCGATGAAGATCGACGAGTACGTACCCGAGGCGAGCCCGACCATCATCGCGAAGGCGAAGTCCTTCAGCGTTGCGCCGCCGAAGATGAACAGCACGCTGACCAGGAAGACGCTCGAGAGGCCCGTGATCAGGGACCGGGTGAGAACCTCGCTCATGGAGCGGTTGACGATCTGGGAGAAGGTCGCGCGCGGCAACCGCGGCACGTTCTCACGCACCCGGTCGAACACGATGACCGTGTCGTAGAGCGAGTAGCCAAGGATGGTGAGGAAAGCGGCGACGGTACCGCTGGTCACCTCCCTCCCCGTCAGCGAATAGACGCCTCCCGTGATCAGGACGTCGTGGAGGAGGGCGATGATCACCGGAACTGCGTACTTCGGCTCGAACCGGAACGCGACGTACGCGCAGATCACCAGCAGCGAGAAGATGACCGCCTCGATCGCGCTGTTCGCCACCTGCTGGCCGAAGGTGGGCCCGACCGTGGTCGCGTTGAAGCCGTTGGGGACGATCCCGAACTTGGACTGGAGCGCCGGCTGGACCTGCTGGATCTGGCTCGGCTGGGCCTTCGAGTCGATCTCGAAGACGTTGGTGCCGAGCTGCTTGTTCGTCGCCTTGGTGATCTCGGCGTCCTTGAGGCCCGCGCCCTCGAGCGCGGTTCGCACGTCATCGACAGTGGCGGCCTTTGCGAGCCCGACGCTGATCCGGCTGCCGCCCTTGAAATCGATCCCGAGGTTGAGCTGCTTCGTCGCAAACGAGATCGCGCCGATCAGCAGGATGCAGCCGGAGATCGAGAAGAAGATCCGGCTCGCCCGGGTGAAGTCGAAGTTCCACTTGAAGTACTTCTTGCGAGCACCGAGCACCGCCGGCGAGCGCAGGAAGTGCGCCCGGCCGAAGAGGCCGAGGAACGCCTGCGTGAAGACCACCGCGGTGAACAGCGAGGCGATCGTTCCCACGCCGAGGGTGAAGGCGAATCCCTTCACGTTCGACGTCGCCAGCGCGAAGAGGATGAACGCAGTGATCAGCGTGATCACGTTCGCGTCGACGATCGTCGCGATCCCCCGCCGGTAGCCGGCGGAGATCGCGCTCAGCATCGATTTGCCGCTCCTCGCCTCCTCCTTGATCCGCTCGAAGATCACGATGTTGGCGTCGGCCGCCACCCCGATAGTCAGGATCAACCCGGCGATCCCCGGCAGCGTCAGGGTGATCGGGATCAGCTTGATCAGGGCGAAGAAGAAGACCCCGTAGATCGCCAGTCCGACGACGGCGACGAAGCCCAGGAAGCGGTAGTAGATGAGCAGGAAGAGGCAGACCAGGATCAGCCCGACGATCCCGGCCTTGAGGCCCTGGTGGAGTGCCTGCTGACCGAGCGTCGCCGAGACCGTGGAGCTCGAGATCTGGGTCAGGTCAACCGGCAGGGCGCCGAACTGAAGGATCTTGGCCAGGTCCTGGGACTCCCCCTGGGTGAGGCCGTTGATCTCGGCGCCGGTGCGCCCGTCGATCCCGTCGGGGTTGTCGACGAAGTTGATGATCGGGCGGGACTTGATCTGCTGGTCGAGGACGACCGCGAAGTGGCCCGAGTATTGATCGGCGAGCTGCGAGTTACCCGCCACGCCGGGCGGCGCGCTCTGCAGCCCCCGCTGGGCGATCGTCTTCGTGACGTCCGAGAACTCCTGGCGGCCGGTGTCCGTGAAGCCGAAGGTGACGTCGGGCTGGTTGAACTGGTCGAAGTTCGGCTTCGGGTCGGTGATGTCGGTCCCCGAGAGGGCGGGCCGGTCGCGGATCACGAACCACTCCGCCTCGGGGCTGTTCGGATCGGATACCTGTGTCTGTCCCTGGTCAGGCTCCTTCTGGACCACCAGGGTGCCCTGCGGGACCGCGACGATCAGGCTGTTCGCGGGCTTCTTCTGGCCGGGCAGCTCGGAGTAGAGGTCCTTCTTGGTTTCCGCTGGACCCGAGATCCACTGGTGCGTCTGAGAGTTGAAGAGGTAGTAGGTGGGCCCTCTGGTCGTGCACTTGTTCTCGAAGCATTCGGGCGTCTGCGTGGAGGCGAGCTTGACTGCGTCGTATAAGCGGCCGAAGGAGGACTCGCTTCGCGGCACGTTCGTCTTCGTCGGGTTCGGGATGACGTTGGGCTCCCAGTCATAGAAATGGAGCTGCGCGGTCTGGCCGACCTGTTCGCTCGCCTTGGCGGCGTTGCTGACGTCCGGAAGCCCGACCCTGATGGAGTCGGAGCCGACTCTCGAGATCTCCGGCTCGGAGACGCCGAACGCGTCGGTCCGCTTGCGGATGATCTCGATTGAGCGATCGATGTCCGAGCCGTCGATCGTCGGGTTCTGAGGCGTCGGGCGCGCCTGGAAGATCAGCTCGGTGCCGCCCTTCAGGTCGAGCCCGAGGGTCGTCTTCTTGGTCGCGATCGCGATCCCCGAGCCGACGATCAGCAGGCCGACGAAAGCGAGGATGAAGAGGTTGCGGCGGCGGTTGCTCACGGTGTTGAGATGGTCACGCTAGCGGTCTCGGGCGCTGTTCCGGCCCTGATTGCAACACACGTAATACGTGGCCGGACCTATTCCGGAGTTAAGACCAGCAGTAGGCCGCCGTCGTCGTCATAGGCCGGGAAGAGGTCCGCCACCGCCTCCGTCGGCAGATCGCCCTCCGCGTTCACGGCCACCTTCTTCCCCAGCGAGCGGACTCCCCACTCCAGCGTCGTCTCGATCGGGTCGGTGTCTCCATCGCCGTCGGTGTCGGCGGTCTGGCCCCCGTCGCCCTTGTCGATCCACTGCAGGCCCAGGACGTCCCTGACCGGCCGACCGATCACCTGCTCGTCCTTGAGGCCGGTGAGCTCGAAGGCGCCCTTGCCCAGGTCGAGGATCTTGCCCTCCTGGTCGCAGGTGAAGAAGGCGGCGCCGGGCGCCGGCATGTAGTCGTCGAGAAGCTCGAAGAGAAAGCCGAAGCCGCACTTGGAGCAGCCCTTGGGGCGCGTCGAGAAGCCGGCGGTGCGCTCCCCGCTCAGCTCCCTGTTCCCGCAGTTCGGACAGATGAAGTACGGCATGCCTGCCCAAGGCTAGCCGACACGTTCGGGCGGCCGACGCCCAACTGACGCCTAGAAGAGGCTCGCCATCCCCTCCGGTACGGGCAATCCGAGGTGCTCGTATGCGCGCTCGGTGAGGACGCGGCCGCGCGGGGTGCGCTTCACCAGGCCCTGCTGGAGGAGATAGGGCTCGAAGACGTCCTCGATCGTGTCGGCCTCCTCCCCGATCGCCACGGCGAGCGTCGAGAGACCGACCGGCCCGCCGGCGAACTTGGTGGCCATCATCTCCAGGAGCTGGCGGTCATGGCGGTCGAGGCCGGCCCGGTCGACCTCCAGCAGCTCGAGGGCATCCGAGGCGAGATCGACGTCGATGCGGCCGCGCTCCTTGACCTCGGCGAAGTCCCGAACCCGTCGCAGCAACCGGTTCGCGACCCTGGGCGTGCCGCGGGCCCGGCCGGCGATCTCCTCGGCGCCCTCCGGGCTGACGTCGATGCCGAGGATCCCGGCCGACCGCATCACGATCTGGCGCAGGTCGGCCGCGTCGTAGTGCTCGAGCCGGTGACAGACCCCGAAGCGGTCGCGCAGCGGCGTGGTCAGCAGCCCGGTCCTCGTGGTGGCGCCGATCAGCGTGAACGGCGGCAGGTCGAGGGTGACGGTGCGAGCGCCGGCCCCCTGGCCGAGAACCACGGGCAGGCGGCGGTCCTCCATCGCCGGGTAGAGCGTCTCCTCCACTGCCCTCCCGAGCCGATGGATCTCGTCGATGAAGAAGACGCTGCCGGGCTCGAGCGAGGTCAGGAACGCGGCGATATCGGCCTTGCGCTCCAGCGCGGGGCCGGCGGTCTGCACCATCGGCACGCTCAGCTCCGCCGCGATGATGTAGGCGAGCGATGTCTTGCCGAGGCCGGGCGGACCGGCCAGCAGCACGTGGTCGAGCGCCTCCTCCCTCCGGCGCGCGGCCTCGATGAAGATCCCGAGCTGCTCGGTCACCTGCACCTGGTTGACGAAGTCCTCGAGCTTCGGCGGGCGCAGCGAGCGGTCGAAGTCGTCGTCCGCGCCAATCGCCCTCGCGTCGTGGATGACGACCTCGGTCTCGTCGTCGTCGATCCCCGGGGTCCGGATCCCCTTGCCCGGGTCGATGCTCATGCCGCCTTCGCCCCAGCGGCGCTCCGCAAAGCCGCTTCCACGATCTCCTCGGCGGTCTCGCCCTCGGCCGCGGAGAGCAGCTTCGCGGCCTCGGGCGGCGTGTAGCCGAGATTGAGCAGGCCCTCGCGCGCAAGCGAGCGCGGATCCTCGTCGCCGTCGCCGATGGCGGCGCCGTCCGCGTCACCCTCGATCTCGCCGGCGACCTTCTCCCGCAGTTCGACGATGATCCGCTCGGCGGTGCGCTTGCCTACTCCCGGGACGGCCTGGAAGCGCTTGGCGTCTCCCGCCGCGATCGCGCGGAGCAGCTCCCTCACCGAGCCGCCGGAGAGCACGGCCATCGCGACCTTGGGCCCGACGCCGCCCACCGAGATCAGGTGCAGGAAGAGGTCCCTCTCCTCCTCACTGGCGAAGCCGTAGAGGCTGAGCGAGTCCTCCCGCGCCACCAGGTGGGCATGCAGCGAGGCGGCCTTGCCGCGGGCCGGGACCGCCTTGAGCGTCTCGGACGACACGGCAAAGCGATAGCCGACGCCGTTCGCGTCGATCACGACGTAGTCGGGACGGCGGACGAGCACCTCTCCGCTGACGGAGGCGATCATGCCTAGGGATTCTGGGCGTGCGCCCGGATGCCTTTAACCAGCGAGCCGCTGGCGCGTCGCGAGCGATGGCGTCGTGCCCACCCGGGGGTGCCCGAACTGGGAGACGGCCTTGCGGGCACCGGCGGTGCCGGCGTGGCAGATCGCCACGGCGAAGGCGTCCGCCGCATGGTCGGGGACCGGTGGCTCGGGCAGCCCGAGCAGGGTGGCGACCATCCGCTGGACCTGGCCCTTGTCGGCCGAGCCCGATCCGCAGACGGCCTTCTTCACCGCCTGGGGCGTGTAGTCGAAGCAGGGGACCTCCTGCTTGGCCGCCGCCAGCAGGGCGACACCGCGCGCCTCACCGACGCTCAGGGCCGAGGCGACGTTCTTGCCGAAGAAGAGGACCTCGAGCGCCATCGCCTTGGGCTCATGCCAGCGGATCAGCTCTCCGAGCGAATCGTGCAGGCGGGCGAGCCTCTGCTCGGCCTTGAGGTCGGACGGGGTCTCGACCACGCCCCCGTCCAGCGCAACCATCCGCTCACCGGACGTGCGGACCACGCCGAATCCGGTGTTGGCGGTACCCGGATCGATACCGATGACGATCACGCACTTCCATTCTCACTCGGCCCCCGGATGTCCTTCCACGACCCGGAAACACGATCCCGGTGATTCCGCAAACTCCTTCCTGGAATGGAGGTGTCGAGCAGTAGGATCGCCGCAATGCGAGGGAGGGAGAAGGCTCACTTTCGCCGGCGGATGCTCCTCGCCCCCGTGCTGGCGCTCGCCGCGCTGCTCGCCTTCGGTGCAGCCTCTCCGGCCATCGCCAAGAAGAAAAAGAAGCCGAAGCCCGCGGTGACGGCCACGGCGTCCACACCGATGTCAGCCGGCAGCCAGACTGCCGCCACCGCAAGCTGCCCCGGCAAGACGCACGCCACCGGTGGAGGCTGGTCGATCTCCGACCCCTACTCCGCGAGCGGCACCAATCCCCTCGGCGACGACACGGGCACGCGAATTACGCACCTGCAATCGCAGCCGAACGGCTTGAGGAGCTGGACGTCGGGCGCGGCCGCGTTCGCCCTCCCCGCGACATCGGGAACCTTCACCTCGATCGCGCGCTGCGAGAGCAAGGCGCTCGGCAAAACGGCGACCGGGGTGTTCGGGACGTCCACCACTCCCGTCGGCCAGGAGAGCACCGTGGACCTCCATTGCTCTCCCGGAACCCACGTCGTCAACGGTGGGTTCTCCTTCTCGCCTGCCGGGAATCTTGCCCTTCCCATCACCTTCCGCCCGCTGGTGGTCGAGTCGCGCCGACTCGACGCGCAAACCTGGGAGATCGACCTCGTCAACCCGGTCGGCTCGCCCGGGGACGCCACGCTGTCGGTGAACGTCCTCTGTGAGCGCAACCAGAAGGGTGTGAACGTGACCGAGAAGTCGGCGGTCGCGCCAATCGCCGAGAACGGGCGAACGAGCGCGACGGCAACCTGCACCGGGAAGACGCACTCGATCGGCGGGGGTTTCCTCATCTCCCCCAAGGTCGGCCCCGCGATCGGCATCGATCAGATGCAACCGGTCGGCGCCAAGGGCTGGCAGGTCGGCCTCTACGAGTACCCCGGCTTCAGCCTCCCTGCCGGAAGCGCCCTGGGCGCGTACAGCTACTGCAAGAAGAACGCGATCCCGAAGAAGAAGTAGCTACGCGACC
>CAVUGA010000013.1:0-33157 GCA_963740685.1 uncultured Solirubrobacterales bacterium | reverse complement strand
TCACTTAGCATCGTTCTCATGCCCGAGTTGCCCGAGGTGGAGACGGTGCGTCGCCAGCTCGAGCCCGAGCTGGTCGGGAAGCGGATTGAGACGGTGACCGTCCTCGACGAGCGGCTCACTCGACCCGAGCCGCCGCGCTCGCTGGAGCGGGCGGTCCAGGGCCGGGAGGTGACCGCCGTCGCGCGGCGCGGCAAGTACCTGCTGATCGGCCTGGAGGGCGGCCGCACCCTGGCGATGCACCTGCGGATGACCGGGAACCTGCTGCTGCGGGATCCCGAGGTGGGGGAGACCGCGGACCTGATGAAGAACGACCGGCTCGGCGGCCAGCGGCTGTACGAACCGGCTCCGGAGCCGAGCCACGTTCGGGCTCGCTTCGAGCTCGACGACGGCAGGTCGCTGCTCTTCACGGACGTCCGCCGCTTCGGCCAGGCGGTGATCCTCGACGCGGGGGATCAGCTCGATGACTTCTTCGCCGCGCGTCTCGGCGTCGAGCCGCTCTCCGGAGAGCTCACCGCCGAGAGGTTGCTCGAGCTGGCCAAGGACCGCACGGCGCCGCTCAAGTCCTTCCTGCTCACCCAGTCCCGGGTGGCCGGGATCGGGAACATCTACGCCGATGAGGCGCTCTGGCGAGCCCGCCTGCATCCGCTCTCGCCCGCCGGCTCGATGAAGCTCGAGCACGCCCAGCGCCTGGTCGATGGCATCGTGGCGGCGCTGGAGGCCGGGCTCGAGCACGGCGGGGCGAGCATCGACGACTACCTGGACTCGCGGGGCGAGACCGGCTCGATGCAGGAGGAGTTCGTCGTCCACACCCGCGAGGGAGAGGACTGCCCCCGCGGCGATGGCGTGATCCAGCGGATCGTCGTCTCGGGCAGGTCGACCTACTTCTGCCCGGCATGTCAGGAGCGGCTGCGTCGCCGCCCCAGGAGAAAGGCGAAGCGCCCGGCGCGAAAGACGGGGGCGAGGTGAGCGAGCCGCCACCCCTGCCGGAGGGGTTCGCCGTCGGGCATTGGTCGGACCCGGTGGGCGGCACCGGTTGCACGGTGGTGATCCCGCCGCCGGAGACGCCCGGCGGGGTCTGCGTGCACGGCGGCGGGCCCGGGACCCGTGAGACCGACACGCTGCGGCCGCTCGCGAATGCGCAGGAAGCGAACGCCATCCTGATCACCGGCGGGAGCGCCTTCGGGCTCGCGGCGGCCGACGGCGTGGTCCGCTGGCTCGAGGACCACGATCGCGGCTACTTCACGCCCTACGGCCGGGTGCCGCTGGTCCCCTCCGCGGTGATCTATGACCTCCCGTCGGGCGAGGGAAAGGCTCGCCCGGGGGCGGAGCAGGGATATGCGGCCTGCGAGGCCGCCGGCGGGGGTGTGCCGGAGCGGGGGGCCGTCGGGGCGGGGACGGGTGCGACGGTCGGCAAGCTGCTCGGGCGGGAGCGATCGCGGCCGGGCGGCGTCGGCTACGCCGCGCTGGTGACTGGGACCGGTCACACAGTGGCGGCGATCGCCACGGTCAACGCGGTCGGCGATGTGATCGACGAGGACGGCTCGGTTCTGGCGGGCCCACGCGGGGAGGAGGACGAGTCTGTCCGCGGCGCCGAGCTGATCGCCGCGATGGACCGGCCGCCGGAGTTCCGGGTCCCCGAGGGCAATTCGACTCCGGTCTGCGTCTGCACCGACGCGGCGCTCGACAAGCGGCAGTGCTCGATCGTCGCCAGGGCCGCGACCGCCGGGCTGGGCCGGGCCGTCGACCCGGTCTTCACCCCGGTCGACGGCGACGTTGTCTTCTGCCTCGCCTCGGGAAGGGGCGAGCCGGACCAGTTCGCGCCCTTCCAGATCGGGGCGGCGGCGGCGACCGTCACCGCGGCCGCGATCAGGGACGCCGTTCGCCAAACGTCCCCACCCAAGGGGTCAGGCCCTTAACAAGGGGTCAGACCCTTAACAAGGGGTCAGACCCCTTAAGGCGAAGGGGTCAGACCCCTTAAGGCACGAGCCTGATCCTCTATTGGGACCGCGAATGGGCGATCGCCGAGCTCGGTCTCGCCGGCACCGCTGATTCCTGACTACGTCCGGCCGTAGCGACAACGTGTGAGGGCCATGCCCGGGAACTTCAAGACCGAGGCCGTCGTGCTGCGCAGCATCCGCTATGGCGAGGCCGACCGCATCGTCCACCTCTACTCCGCGACCCGCGGGCGCATCGGGGCAATCGCCAAGGGGTCGCGGCGGCCGAAGTCGCGGTTCGGGGGGCGGCTCGAGCCGTTCTTTCGGCTGAACCTCGTCCTCTATGAGGGGCGGGGGGAGCTGTTCACGGTGACAGGGGCCTCGACGGTCGACGGGCACGGCGCGCTGCGCTCCAACGGGCCGGCTCTGGGGGCGGCCGGGCGGGCCTGCGACGCCGTGCTGCGGCTGCTCGACTCCGGGGAGCCGAACGAGGCCGCCTACCACCTGCTCTGCAGCTATCTGCGCCTGCTCGACGCGGACGCCGCGGCGGCCAGCGCCCCGGGCGCGGCGCTCGCCTTCCGGCTCAAGCTGGCGCTGGCCGCTGGGTTCTCACCCGAGCTGGCAAGCTGCGCGAGCTGCGGGGAGGCGGACCACCTGGCGGCCTTCTCCGGCTCGGCCGGGGGAGTGGTGTGCGCGAGCTGCGAGGGGGGAGGCTTCCCGCTCAGCGAGGAGGCACACCGCTTCATGGTCGACGCGCTGGCGCGGCCGCTGGCCGAGGCTCCCGGGGCGGATCGGCGGGTGATCGCGCAGGCGGACCGTGCGATCACCGAGACGCTCGAGCACCACGCGCACGTCCACCTGCGTGCCGCGGCGTAGCGGTACGGTTCCGGGGGCACCCACAGGGGGCTCGGGATGGAGGGGCCATGGAGAAAGAGGGGAATCGAGGGTCGCATCCGCGGGCCTTGGGAGAGCGTCTGCGGAGGCATCCAGCGATCGGCGTCGCGCTCGCGGCGCTGGTCCTGTCGATCGTCGGTACGGCGACGGCGACGCAGGTTCTGGTCAAGGAGATCGCCAAGCCGGCCAAGAAGAAGAAGGCGAAGCGCGGGCCTCCCGGGCCGCAGGGTCCACAGGGTGCCCAGGGTCCACAGGGTCCCCCAGGGTCTCAGGGGCTCCCGGGGACGCCGGGGACCAACGGGACGAACGGGACGAACGGGACGAATGGCGCTGACGCATCGAGCATTCTCACAGGCCGGGCGTCGCTCAGCGCGGGATCCGGAACCGTCTTCCTCGCTCCCGAAGGAACCTCCAGTCCGCAGGGGACTGAAGCCGCGGCGGAGACCTTCACTCCCCAGGGCCCGCAGATCGGCGTGCGCGATCTCACCGTCTTCTCCACGCCGGGACCGGGTGTCAACAACTCCCGCACCTTCACCCTGCGAGCGGGCTTGGCGAACACTGCGATCACCTGCACGATCATCAACACCCAAAACACGTGCAGCAGCGGGGCGACCACTGACACGATAAGCGGGTCCACCCACCTCTCCCTGGGAGTGGTGAGCGCGGGAACCGGCACCCCCGCGGCGAGCTCCGTGGAGTTCGGCTGGAGGACGACGGTGCCCTAGATCGCCGTCAAGAGCTCGGGCGGTAGATCCGCTCGGTGACGCGAAGCTTGATCGGCTTCGGTGCGACGGTTCCGCGCATGACCCAGGGGAACAGACGGCCGGGGATCATCGAGCGCTTGCCGCGGTCGTAGGCCTGGAGCGCATCGGCTGCGCATTGCTCCGCGCTGATCATGCCGGGCATGAGCCGGGTGTTCTCGTCGTAGCCGGCGACCGACTGCCATTCTGTCTTCACGGGCCCCGGGTTGACGACCAGGCACTTGACGCCGGTGTCCTTCAGCTCCATCGAGAGGGCCTCCATGAAGGAGATCGCGAAGGCCTTGCTGGCGCCGTAGGTGGTCTCGTAGGGGAGCGGCTGCATGCCGGCGGTGGAGGCGACGGTGATCACGCCGCCGCGCCCGCGCTCGACCATGGACGGGATGAAGGCGTGGGTGAGGACGACGACTGCCTCGCAGTTGACGCGGACCATCTCGGCCTCGCGCTCGGGGTCGAGCTCGAGGATGCGGCCTCGCAGGCCGAACCCCGCGTTATTGACCAGCAGGTCCACGTCGACGCCGAGCTTTGCGACCTTGTCGGGGAGCTTGGCCGCCTCGGAGCCGAGATCGCACTCGATCACGTGTGCGGTGGTGGGGAGCTGCTCCGCCAGCTTCTCGAGCCGGTCCTTGCGGCGCGCCACCAGGATCAGGTCGTAGCCGCGGGCGGCGAGCTGCCTGGCGAATTCCTCGCCGATTCCTGCGGAAGCCCCGGTGATCAGCGCCGTTTCGGGCACGCGGGGAGCCTATCGCCGCCCGGGTTGAGAACATCGGCTGGTGACCACGTCCACGACGACACTCGAGGAGAGGGTCCGCTCCTGGGAGTCCGAGTACCTCTGGGAGAGCGCGACGCCCTCCTATCCGGCCCAGCGGCGGGAGGCCGAGGAGGACAGCCCGGTGCGGACACCGTTCCAGCGCGACCGCGACCGGATCGTCCACTCCAAGGCGTTCCGCCGCCTCAAGCACAAGACGCAGGTCTTCGTGGCACCGGAGGGCGACCATTACCGGACAAGGCTCACCCACACGCTCGAGGCCTGCTTCATCTCGCGGACGGTGGCGCGGGCGCTGGGGCTGAACGAGGACCTGACCGAGGCCATCGGGCTGGGTCATGACCTGGGGCATCCGCCCTTCGGGCACATCGGCGAGGAGGCGCTGGACGAGGCGCTCCAGGAGCACGGGATGCGCTTCCGCCACAACGAGCATTCGCTGCGGGTGGTCGAGGTGCTCGCCCGCGACGGCCGGGGATTGAACCTGACCGAGCAGGTCAGGGACGGCATCCTCAATCACACGGGGTCCCGCAAGCCCGCGACGCTGGAGGGGCGGGTGGTGCGGATCGTCGACCGGGTCGCGTACATCAACCACGACATCGACGACGCGCTGCGCGCGGGGATCATCTCGGAGGAGGACCTGCCGAGCGTGGAGATCGAGCTGCTCGGCGAGACGGGTGCGCGCCGGATCGACCTGCTCGTTCAGGACATGGTCGAGCGCTCCCGGGCGGAGGGAGACATCGCGCAGAGCGACGAGGTCGGCGGGGCGATGCTGCGACTGCGGAAGTTCATGTTCGAGCGCGTGTACCTGGGTCAGGAGGCTCGTGCGGAGCAGGAGCGGGCGAGGGTGGCGCTGCGGACGCTGTTCGACCACTACCTCGCGCATCTCAATGAGGTGCCGGCGACCGACCCGGATGCCGGTGCGGTGCAGCGGGTGACCGACTACATCGCCGGAATGACCGACCGTTTCTGTCTCAGCACCTACGAGCGGCTGGTGGCTCGGAAGTAGATTGGGTGGATGGCGAGGTTCACGCGCGACAGCGTCGATCGGGTCAAGGAGGCGTCGGACATCGTCGAGATCGTCTCGGCGCACACCGACCTCCAGCAGAGGGGCCAGGACTACTGGGGCAACTGCCCGTTCCACGACGAGAGGACGCCGTCGTTCAAGGTCAATCCCAGGGACAAGCTCTACTACTGCTTCGGCTGCGAGGCGAGCGGGGACGTCTTCCGGTTCGTCGAGGAGAAGGAGGGGCTGGACTTCGCGGCGGCGGTCGAGTCGCTGTCGGAGCGATACGGCGTCGAGCTCGAGCGGGAGAACGAGGACCCGCAGGCGGAGGAGAGGCGGCGCCGGAAGGCTCGTCTGTGGGAGCTGCTCGAGCGGACGTCGAAGTACTACGAGCGCTACCTGTGGGATGCGCCGAAGGCCGAGAAGGCGCGCGCCTATCTCGCGGATCGCGGGCTGGGTGAGGATGTCCTGCGGCGGTTCGGCGTGGGGATGGCGCCGAGTCCCTGGGATCAGGTGCTGACTGGGAGCCAGCGGGCCGGGTTCAAGGTCGACGAGCTCCTGGCAGCCGGCTTGATCCTGAAGGGCCGGCAGGGCGGGCATTACGATCGCTTCCGGAACCGGATCACCTTCCCGATCCGCGACCAGCGCGGTCGGGTGCTGGGGTTCGGGGCGCGAGCGCTGAGCCCGGACTCCCATCCCAAGTACATGAACTCGCCCGAGGGCGAGCTGTACCGGAAGAGCCACACGCTCTACGGGATCGACCGGGCGCGCGGGCCGATCGCGAAGGCGCGGCGGGCGATCGTGGTGGAGGGCTACACCGACGTGCTGGCGCTGCACCAGGCCGGGGTGGAGGAGGCGGTGGCGATCATGGGGACGGCGATCACGCCCGAGCAGATCACGATGCTCGCGGGGCTGACCGAGTCGGTGGTGCTGGCGCTCGATGCCGACCGGGCGGGGGCGGACGCGATGATCCGGGCGCAGAAGGTCGCCGGAGGCAAGAGCCTCGAGCTGCGGGTCGCGGCGATGCCGGAGGGCGAGGACCCCGCGGACATGCTCCAGGAGGGGTCGGTCGATCGCTTCATGAAGTTGGTCGAGGAGGCGGTTGACCTGCCGAGCTTCCGGGTGGACGTGGCGCTGGGTCGAGGGGATCTCGGTTCGGTCGCGGGGCGGGAGCGGGTCCTGGAGGAGGTCGGGCCGGTCCTGAAGACGATGGGCGAGACGGCGCTCGGATTCGATGAATTGGTCCGGAAGGTGGCGGACCGACTCGACACCGATGCGAGCCTGGTGCTCGCGCGCGTCAGGTCGGCGCCGGAGGCAAGCGCTGCGCAGGCCGGGGACGCAAACGGGACGAAGCCGCCGAAGCCGGTCGCGGTCTCGCTCACGCCGCGCGAGACGCGTGAGCGGGCGCTGCTGGCGATGTGCATCGCACAGCCCGAGGAGGGGCAGGGATTCATCGACCGGCTCACCGAAGAGCATCTCTCGCCCTCGGGGCAGCCGGCGCTGGAATGGCTGCGGACGCATCTGGCGGATCCGATGGCGGGGCTGCCGAGGGACGACGCGGCGCTCACCTCCCTGATCACGGAGCTGGTGATGAGGGCGGAGAGCGAGCCGGCGTCGGAGGGTGCGATGCAGCTCAATCTCGACCTGCTCGAGCAGCAGCGGCTGGAGGACGGGATCGCGGCCGCGCAGAAGGCCGGGGACTACGAGGTCAGCACGCGGCTGGCGGGCGAGCGCGCATCCCTCACGGACCGCATCGCGCACGCCGGCATCGTCAGCTAGCTCGGCGGGTTTCACAAACTTGGCTCACTTTCGGGTGCCTCCCGTCACATTTCCCCTGCATTTGGGCACCTTTTCAGGCCCGATCCATCCGGCCCGCGGCGGAAAATGCCTGCAAATGGAGAGATCAGACCTTGAGACCTACCTGGCCGAGGGCCTTTCCCTGGAGCAGATCGGCAAGCGGGTGGGGCTGGAGAAGTCGACGGTCAGCTACCACGTCAAGCGGCATGGTCTTATGCCTGTGAACCAGGGGCGAGCGGCGAACCGTGGTGGACTTGACGAGGAAACGCTCCGGATCTTGGTCGCGGAAGGGGCAACTCTGACGGAGATGGCGCGCCGACTCGATCGAAGCGTCTCTACGGTGCGGTATTGGTTGAAGAAATACGGTCAGTGGCCATTGGCGTCTGGGCGACGCCGCGTGGCGGCTCGCCGGGCGCGAGAACGGGGCCTCAAGCAGGTCGAGCTCGAGTGTTCGCATCACGGTCTCACTGCGTTCACCCTGGAGCGCGGCGGCCGCTATCGATGCCTCAAATGCAGGCGGGAAGGTGTCATCCGCTGGCGTCGTCGAGCGAAGTTGAGGCTCGTGGAGGAGGCCGGCGGTCGCTGCATACTCTGTGGCTACGACGAGTTTGCAGGTGCTCTGCAGTTCCACCACCTTGATCCGAGCAAGAAGGAATTCGGTCTCGCAATGCGTGGCCTGACTCGGTCGATCGAGGAATTGCGAAAGGAGGCCGCGAAATGCGCATTGCTCTGCGCCAACTGCCACGCCAAGGTGGAGTGGGGGGCCGAGGAGCTTCCCGAAGAGCTCCTGTCCGCTGCAGCGGCCAGAGTGGCCAGTAACCTTGAGGCCGCGTAGTTCGCAGCTGAGCTTCCTACGTGATAGTTGGGCTTACGGTCCGGGGTGGGCCATTTGGTAGGCCAGCACACTGTTAATGTGCCGTATGTCGGTTCGAGTCCGACCCCCGGAGTCTTGAAGCGACGCTAGTCCAGAGCCGGCGAGAGCCGGCTCGTCGCGTTTCGGGCCGCCTCCTCGACTAGTGCCGCGGCCGCGGCGGCCCCGTCATGAGCCTCGGACCACTCGGCGACGCTCAGCGCCCGACCTCGGAACTCCGGCTCGCGCAGGAGCCGCCGCGTCGCCAACCGGATCGCCCTGCGAGACAGCAGCCGCCGGGGCACCGAGAGCCCCGTCCCGGACCAGGCCACCCGCGCCGCGTTCTCTCCCATGTCGCCGACCGACGGGCAGATGAGCAGCGGCTTTCCCGCCGCCAGCGCCCGCGCCACCGTCCCATGCCCGCCGTGGCAGATCACCACGTCGGCGGCAGGCATCGCCTGGGAGTAGAGCAGCCAGTCGACCAGCTTCACGTTGGCCGGCACCTCGATCGGCCGCTCGGGGCGGTGCCGGTTGGTCGTCGCCAGGACCCGCACCGGCTCATCCGCCAGCGCGTCGAGCGCGACCCGCAGCAGCTCGCACTCGGGGTCCTGCGAGGTGCTCGGCGCGATCAGCACCAGGGGACCATCACCATCCGGCATCGCCATCTCCTCGCCCGCCAGCTCGAAGAAAAGCGGCCCCGTCACCCGCACGTGCGCCGGCCACTCGCGCGGGTACTCGAGCTGAGGGAACGTCGCGACGATCGCCAGCAGCTCGCTGATCCCGCCGTGGAACCGCTCGATCGGCGGCAGCCCCAGCCGCGCCCTGGTCTCGTTGAGCTCGTCGCGCCCCCGCCGCAGACCCATTCCCAGCAGCGGGCTGATGGCCCGCCATCCGAGTCGCCCCACCACCGTCCGCGGCGGCCGAAGCCCGAGGGAGTAGAGAGGCATCCCCGGCTGCTGGACCGGATAGACGTGGGGGATCAACGTGGCGTGCGGGACGCCGGCCACCTCCGCAGCGAGTGTCGGAGCCAGGGTGAGGATGTCGCTGACTACCAGGTCCGGCTCGAAGCCCTCCATCAACCTGGCGAGGGCCCTGGCCGCCGCGGCGGCGGTCTGCCCATCGGGCGTGTCCGGGCCGGGGGGCGGATACACCGTGTACTCCTGGGCGCCGGTGAACCCCAGCCCGAGTTCCTCGACGGGCTCGCGCCACCGCTCCCAGGTCTCGACGAGCACGTCGTGGTCCCGCCGGGCGAGCTCCCGCGCCAGTGCAATCGCCGGAAACGCATGCCCGGGATCGCCGAAGGCGGCGACGAGCAAGCGCGGGCGTCGGTCTGGGCGGGCCATTGCGCGGACCCTACGCCGTACTCGCTATCCCTAGATCGATGGCCAAGCGCCGGAACAACGCCGAGCGGCTTCGCAACTCCGTCTACGCAATGCCCGCCCGCACCAAGGACGCCATGCTCCGCGGCATCCGCTCGAACCGCGTCATCGTCGGCGCGTACGTCGACAAGCGCGGCGGCGTCTGTCCGATGCTCGCCGCGCACCGCAACGGCGGCCGCACCAACTTCGGCACCTTCGCCCGCGCCTGGGACGCCTTCACCGGCGCCAACCAGCGCAAGCCCCGCCGCGCATCGCGCCGCGAGGTTCGCACGCTGGAGGGCTACCTGGAGATGGCGCTGATCCGCGAGGGCGCGGCCGGTGCCGAGCCGATTCCCGAGCGACCGCTCGCGGAGGAGGTCCAGGACGTGAAGGCCACCCGCCGCCGGCTGGCAGAGGCCGAGGCACACGCGGCATCCGACCTCCCGGTCGAGGATGTCCTCGCCGCCGCCCTCGCGGAGCACGCGGAACCCGACTCCGCGGAGGCCTGGTCCGCCGAGCTCGAGCGTGCCGATCAGGAGCTGCAGCGCGCCGACGGCTAGCCGCGGCTAACTTGCGCCCGTGACGCGGGCGCCCGGCCAGCCATTCGTATCCGTGATCGTCCCCGTGCGCGACGGGGAGCCCACGATCGCCGGCTGCCTGGACGCGATCCTCTCCACCGACTACCCGGCCGAGCGCCGCGAGATCCTGGTCGTGGACAACGGCTCAACCGATGACACATCCAGCCTGATCCGAACTCGCCCGGTCCGCTATCTCCGCGAGCCGAAGCGCGGCGTCTCCAACGCCCGCAACCGCGGCATCGCCGAGAGCACCGGCGAGATCCTCGCCTTCGTCGACGCCGACTGCCTGGTCGAGCCCCAGTGGCTCGCCGAGCTCGTCCGCCCCTTCGATGACCCCGAGGTCGGCAGCGTCGGCGGCGACCTCCAGCACGTCCCGCCGACCACGGCCGCCGAGCGCCAGGCTGCGCGCCTGCTCGGCAACTGGCAGCGCTTCGCCTTCAACTCGAACCCCGCCTACCCGATCACAGCCAACGCGGCCTACCGCCGCGAGGTGCTTGAGCGGATCGGCCCCTTCGATCCCCAGATGACCCGCGCCCAGGACGTCGAGCTCGGGCTCCGCTTTCAGGAGCGAAGCGGCCGCCGCCTGGCCTACGCCGAGAAGGCAACCGCCCGCCATCGCAATCGCTCCACCCAGCTCGGCTTCTTCCGCCAGCAGCTGGGGTGGGCCTACGGCGCAGGGCTGGTCGGAGCCAAGTTCGAGGCGATGGGCGGCGACCCGGTCAGCCCGCCCCGGATCCGCGAGATCGGGCGCACCGCCCGCGGCCTCGGCATCGTCCTGCGAGCCCGAATGCGCGGCCAGGGCCGCTGGCGGTGGATCGAGGACGCCTGGTACGACCTGCTCCGCCAGGTCGCCTGGTGGGTCGGCGCCCGGGCCGGCCTGCGCAGGGGCGCGAGGATCTGGGAGGCGCCCGCTCCGCCCGAAAGCTCAGCCTAGGTCGGGGGTGTCGACCGTGTCCCCGGGCCTCAGGAACATGATCTCCGGGACCATGCAGTTCGGCGAGGTGCGAAGCAGGAACCGCACCGCCTCGGCGATGTCCTCGGGCCGGATCATCGCCTCGGCCGCGACCTGCTGCTTGGCGAACTCCGTCATCGGCGTATCGACGAACGCGGGAGCGAAGGCCGTCACCTGAATCCCCTGCCCCGCGATCTCCTTCTGCGTCGCCTGCGAGAAGCCGATCACCGCGGCCTTGGTCGCCGAATAGACGCTCAGCCAGGGCTGGCCGGCCTTTCCCGAGATGGACGCGGTGTTCACCACCAGCGCCTTGCCGTGCTCGGCGCCCGCCTCCTTCAGCAGCGGCAGGCACTCTCGCGTCATCAGGATCACCGCCCGCAGGTTGACGCTGAGCTGCATGTCGACGTACTTGGTGGTCAGCGCATCCATCGCCTCGCCGATCCCAACCCCGGCGTTATTGATCAGCACGTCCAGCCGCCCGTGCCTCTCCTTGTGCGCGGCGATCAGCGCGGCCAGGTTCTCCTCGTCCGCCATGTTCGCGGGCACGCTCTGCACGTCGAGCCCGCCGGAGCGCAGGTCCTCGGCGGCGGTCTCGAGCTTGTCCGGGCGCCGGGCGGAAACCGTCAGCCCGTAGCCGTCCTCGCCGAGCGCTCGGGCGATCGCCAGGCCGATTCCGCTCGAACCACCAGTTATCAGGGCCGCCTTCTCCGCCACCGTCTCCTCCTTCGCAAAACGCCCTTAAGCAATCGCTAAGTGCGCGCGCCACCCTATAGGTGCCCCAATTACGATGCCGCCCGTGCCCCGCAAGCCCTTCGCCATCGCCGGCGCGCTGCTCGTCGTCGCGCTGCTCGCCGGCTGCGGCGGCTCAGACAACGGCACCGGCAGCCGCAGCCGGCCCGCCCCGGCCGCCTCGGAGTTCCCCTCGGCGAAGGGCAAGACGCTGCGGGACGTGCTCGTGTCGTCGGGCGCCTCGCAGGGCCCCGTCGTCTCACCCGCAGCGAGAGAGTTTCACCTGGGCGTGAACCGCTTCCCCTTCGGAGTCTTCACGGCCGGTCGCGACCAGATCACCGACGCTCAGGTCGCGGTCTACGCCGCGCCCGGCAGGAGCGTGAACGGCCCGGCCATCGGCCCGTTCCCGGCGAGGATCGAGGACCTCACCACCAGGCCCGCTTTCAGGGCGAAGAGCACCGCCGACGATCCGAGCGCGGCACAGGTCGCCTATGTCTCGAACATCCCGCTCGACAAGCCCGGTACATGGGCATTCGCCGCCCTGATCAAGAACGGCGGCTCCTACCAGTACAGCCTGATGCCGACCCCGAGCCCGGTCGGCGACTACCCCATGCCGCAGGTCGGCCAGCAGGCGCCGGTGGTCCACACGCTGACCGCCGGGCAGGTCTCGGACATCTCCCAGATCGACACGCGCGTTCCGCCCGACGACATGCACAGCGACGACTTCGCCAACGTCGTCGGCAAGAAGCCCGTGGTCCTCCTGTTCGCGACGCCCGCGCTCTGCCAGAGCCGCGTCTGCGGTCCTGTGACCGACATCGCCGAGCAGGTGAAGCAGGAGTTCGGCGACAGGGTCGCCTTCATCCACCAGGAGATCTACAACAACAACCGGATCAGCGACGGCCCACGCCCGCAGATGCGCGCCTTCCATCTGAGCACCGAGCCGTGGGCCTACGTGATCGACCGGAGCGGCAAGGTGAGCTCGGTCCTCCAGGGCCCCTTCAGCGTGCAGGAGCTGGAGGCGGCGGCCCAGAAGGTCGCCGGCTAGCCCGCCTGCGCCACGGCCGCCAGCAAGCGAGTAGAACTCAAGCTCGTGGGGGATCCCGAACTTCTCAGCATGCTGGCGGCGGAGGCCGAACGCCGCACGCCGACGATCATCAACGGGATCGAGGCGCTCGCCGCCTCGGGCGAGAAGGACTCGGCTCGCATCGAGGAGCTCCGCGTCGAGGCCCACGGGCTGAAGGGTGCGGCACTGGTCGTAGGTCAGAACCGGCTTGCCGACCTCGCCAGGAAGATCGAGCTGTACCTCGCCGACTGCGTCGATCCAGGTCGGATCAGCACCGGCGCCGCTGCGACGCTAGTCGCCGCGGCCAGCGCGTTCACGGAGGGCGCTCAGGCCGCGGCCGAGGACGTCACGGAACCCTCGTCCGTGACCGAGTCGCTCGAGGCCTTCGACGACTGACGTCAATCCGCGTGATGGAGGGCGAAGGAGATCGCCCCCAACACCATCGCGCCCATGACGAGCCACGCCGGAATCAGCCAGCCGGCGATCTCCGCGACCCGCAGGGCCGCCCGACGATAGGCGGGCAGGATCAGCGCGACCATGCTGGCGACGAAGACAACGGTCGCGCCGAGGATCACCGGCGCCGCCACTAGCGTGCGCGCCGGCGCGTCGACCTCGTTCTCAAGGCCCCGCCCGATCTGCGAGTCGAGAATCGCCACCACCGCGACGATCACGATCGAGCCGTAGAGCGCGCCGAGCAGCGGCCACGTAAAGGTCGCCTCCTCGGGCTCCTCGGGCTCCCTCGCCATGGAACGAATCTACCCCGGACGGTACGCTCGCCAGCCGTAGGGCCGGTAGCTCAGCTGGTCAGAGCAGCGGACTCATAATCCGTAGGTCGGAGGTTCGAGTCCTCCCCGGCCCATGAAAACCCGGCGCCGCAGACTTCTCGTTATGGCGCCGGCACCTCTCGTCGCAGCGTGTGGAGGCTCCACCCCAGGGCCAACATGCCCATGCCGTTGAAGATGAAGGCGATCCCGGCAAACAGCGCGAGCGTCGCGAAGCCGATGTTCGGATCGGAGACGATCACGATGCCGGCAAGCAGCTCCACCGCCCCGGCAAAGAGAGCCCAGCCGCGATGCTCCTCAAACTCGAAGGCGGCGATGATGCGGATCACGCCGACCGCGATCAGCCAGATCCCGATCAGCAGCGCGATGGCGGCGATCCCCTGGATGGGGTGGCGGATCAGGAGGACGCCGACAATCGCGGTGAGCGCCCCGAGGAGTGCGAGCGTTCCGCGGCTCTGGGTGCCGTGCATGAGAGAGGCCGCCAGCTCGAGGATCCCGTCGAGGAGCAGAAAGATCCCGGCGATCACCGCCAGCGTCGCCAGGCTGTCGCCCGGTTTGATCAGGATGGTGATCCCCGCCGCGATGCTCAGCACACCGATAAGGGCAAGCAACCACCACCCTCCGGTCGCTGCACGGACGTCGGCCGCAGTCACCTGATCAGCCATCTCTCCTCCTCACTCGGGCCGCCATGGCCCGGCCGTTAAGCGTGATTGACGCTTCGACCAATGCTATGCCCAGCGGCGGCGGTGCCTAGCTCAGCCCAAGCACGCCTGCGGTCGCCCGGGCCGCGAGCACCTCGTCATGCGGCGCCTGACCGGCGAGGGCTATGACGGCGCCCTCGAGCGCCCCGAAGAACGCCAGCGCCGTGACCCGTGCCGGCGGGCCGGGGGGGATCGACCCCCCCCTTCGGCCGGCGGCGATCAGGCGGGCGATTCGCTTGACCGCGCCGTCCGTGATCCGCTCGATCTCGCTGCCGACTGGATGGTCCTGGCCGGTGAACTCGACCCTCAGGGCCATCACGACGCGGGCGATGTCGCGGCGACAGAAGACAGCGTGTCCGCGCGTCAGCGCGTTCAGCTCGGAGACCGGATCGGGCTCGTGACTCGCGGGCTCGCCGACCTCGCGCATCCAGTTCTCATTGACCCATTCGATCACCGCGAGCGCGAGCTCTTGCTTGTCCTGGAACTGGTGATAGAGAGCACCGCGCGTATAGCCCGCCTCGCGCGCGACCTCCTGGAGCCGGAGGTGGCCATAGCCATAGCGGGAGAGGCCCCTGGCGGCCGCCTCGAGCAGGGCGCTCCGGGACCGCGCGCTCCGCTCCGCCTGGGTGGGTCTGACGACACTTACGTGCATGCATGTATGTTACTTTGTTGCGGTGACGATGAGGCTCCCGAACAGCGCCCACAGCTCGCGACCCTGGCGGATCCACGAGCTGACCCGCGACTTCGAAATCGAGGACGTCTGGGCGCTGCCTACGCCCGGCGGCCCGGATGACTTTCCCCTTCTCGTTCAGGGGTTCGCCGCCGCCGATCCATCGGAGAGCGGCTCGGGCGCCGTCCGCGCGCTCTTCGCGATCCGGTGGAAGGTGGGGGAGCTGCTCGGCTGGGACAGCGACAACACCGGGATCGGCTCGCGGGTGCCGACACTCAGCGACCGCCTACCGGCGGATCTCCGCAAGGCCGGGTCGGGGCCGGACTTCCGCGGGCTGCCCTTCACCCCGCTCTACATGCTCGAGGACGAGTGGGCCGCCGAGATCGCGAACCGGACCATGCACGGAGTGCTCCACCTGGGATGGGTTCCAGATGGGACCGGGGGGTACCGAGGTCAGATGGCCGTCCTGGTGAAGCGAAACGGCCTGCTTGGGACCGCCTATATGACCGCGATCAGGCCCTTCCGCCATCTGCTCGTCTACCCCCGGATGCTGCGGGACATCGAGCGGAAGTGGCGGACGCGCGACGCGCAGACGGTGGCGGCTCACCCCCGCTAGGCGATCGCAGTAGTGTCGCGGCGAAGCCGGTCAGCGGGCCGGCCGCAACCGCAAGGGAGTGAGATGGCGGAATTGAAGCTCGAGGTCGTGGTCTTGCCGGTCGCCGACGTCGATCGTGCCAAGGACTTCTACGAGGGCTTGGGCTGGCGGCTCGATGCGGATCTGGGCGACGGGGAGAAGTTCCGCGTCGTCCAGTTCACGCCACCCGGTTCTGCCTGCTCCATCCATTTCGGGGTCGGGGTCACACCGGCCGAGCCCGGATCGGCGGTGGCGTACCTGATCGTCTCCGATCTCGATGAAATCCGAAAGGAGCTCGCTGATCGAGGTGCAGAGGTCAGTGAGGTGTTCCACCGCGAGGACGGCGAGCAGGTGGCCGGTCCCGACCCTGAGGGTCGCAGCTACTTCTCGCTCGCTTCATTCGACGATCCGGACGGAAACCGCTGGCTGCTTCAGGAGATCACCGAGCGGCTACCCGGCCGGGTGTGAGTGGCCCGCAATCCCAGGAGGAGAGACATGGACGTTGAGACCCTGACGGGGCTGTTGCGCGAAGCGGAAGAGCATCACGGTCCCTATGAGGCGGAGGCCCCCAAGCACCACTGGTCGGGGTTCTACGCGGCGTACATCATCGCCCGCGAGAAGGGGCGTGACCCGGATCAGGCGGACAGTGATGCCAGGACATACATGGAGGGCGTACTGAGCAAGCAGGACCAGGACGGATGAGCACTGACTACGACGTCATCGTCATGGGCGCAGGCTCGCCGGGTGAGCACTGTGCCGGCCGCCTGGCGGAAGGAGGCCTGAAGGTCGCGGTCGCCGAGCGGGAGCTGGTCGGGGGCGAGTGCTCGTACTGGGCGTGCATCCCGTCGAAGACCCTGCTCCGCCCCGGCGAGGCCATCGCCGAAGCGCGCGCTGCCCCCGGCGCCAGCGAGGCGGTCACCGGTGAGCTCGACGTCTCCTCGGCACTCGCCTGGCGCGACTTCCAGGTCTCCGATCACACGGACGACGGCCAGGTCAAGTGGCTGGAGAGCGAGGGCATCGACCTGCTCCGCGGCGAGGCAAGGATCGCCGGTCCGAACCGCGTGGCGGTGGGCGAGGTCGAGAAGACGGCCGAGCACATCGTGATCGCCACCGGCTCGGACCCGTTCATCCCGCCCATAGACGGCCTCCGCGAGCTCGATGGGACCTGGACGAACCGCAAGGCCACCGGGATGACTGAGGTTCCCCGCCGGCTGCTCATCCTGGGTGGTGGGCCGGTCGGCGTGGAGATGGGCCAGGCGATCCGGCGGATGGGCGCCGAGGTCGCTCTGGTCGAAGGCATGGAGCGCGTCCTTCCCAACGAGCCCGCACCGCTCGGCGAGGCGCTCGGCGAAGCGTTTTCCCAGGATGGCATCGAGCTCTGCTTCGGCCAGAGCGTCGAGGCCGTGAGCAAGGAGGACGGGGAGTTCGTCCTCTCGTTCGCGGAGCGTGAGGACCTCCGCGGCGACCGTCTGCTGGTCGCCACCGGCCGCCGCCCGCGTGTCGACGGCATCGGCCTCGACGCGGTCGGCATCGAGCCCGGCAAGCAGGGCATCGAGGTCGACTCCCACCTGAGCGCCGGCGAGAACGTCTGGGCGATCGGCGACGTAACGGGTATCTGGCCGCTGACCTACGTGGGCAAGTACCAGGGTCGGATCGTGGCGGACAACATCCTCGGCGGATCGCGCGAGGCTGACTACTCCGCCGTGCCGCGGGTCGTCTTCACCGACCCGCAGGCTGCCTCGGTCGGTGAGGCCGAGGGACCGCATACGTCGACGGTCCAGATGGCCGCCGTCGCACGCACCTCGACCTACACCCGCGCCTATGACGAGCGGCCGGGATTCATGACCCTGGTCTCGGACGGGCAGTTCATCACCGGGGCCCACGCGCTGGGGCCGGAGGCGGGGGAGTGGCTGCAGCAGGCCACGGTCGCGATCCGCGCCCGGATCCCGCTGGAGGTGATGAACGACGTCATCCAGCCGTTCCCGACCTTCTCGGAGGCGTTCCTGGACACGCTGATGGAGCTGACGGCCAAGGCGCCCGCGGCGGCTTAGGACGAGCGCGCGGGAGCGCGCGGGACGCCGACCTTCTTCATCGACGGTACGCGGCTCGCCGGCCACTGGCGCCAGCTTGCTGAGGCCGTTCCGAGGGCGATCGAGAAAGCGTGATGGAGAAGGCGGTTCGGCTCGTGCACCCGAGGTTCGCTGCCCTTTAGGCTTCGAGTGTTGCCCAGTTGCAGCCACCTCGATCAGATCCAGGTCACGCAGCTCCCGGAGTCCGTCGAAGGCTGCGAGGAATGCTTGAAGGTGGGCGATCCCTGGCTGCACCTGCGGATCTGCCTGGAGTGCGGCAAGGTCGGATGCTGCGACGACTCGCCGAACAAGCACGCCACCGCCCACGCGAGGGAGAGCGAACATCCCCTGATCCGCTCACTCGAGCCCGGTGAGGAATGGTCCTGGTGCTACGTCGACGACTTCGCGATGCTGATCCCCGAGATCACCGGCGAGACGCGGATACCGCCCTCTCCGCTCCTGAGCTAGCGCGACCTACTGCTCGTAGTTCTCGACGGTGTCGGTGCTGCGTGCCTTGGCGTCGTCGGGATCCTGGTCGAACGCCTCCTTGGCCCTGCGCTGCCGCAACAGGTCCCAGCACTGATCGAGCTCGACTTCCACTGCGCGCAGCCGCTCCCGATCGGCCTCCAGCGAATCGTCGTCGTCTCTGTCCTGCTGCTCCCGGCTGCGGAGCTCCTTCTCCTCCGTGACCAGCTTGTCGATCCGGGCAGCGATGCTCTCATCGCTCATCGGGTCAGTCTATGGTGCTCAGCTTCGATGAACGACTCTCTTCCTAACAGCGAATCCATCACCCCCGAGGGGATTGTCGCCTTGCGTGCGGAGCTCGAGGAGCTCGAGGGGCCTCGCCGCACCGAGATGGCGGCCCGGATCAAGGAAGCGCGCGAGCTCGGCGACCTGAAGGAGAACGCCGATTACCACATCGCCAAGGACGACCAGGGCCATCTGGAGGGCCGGATCCGCAGACTACGCGAGCGGCTCCGCAAGGCGGAGGTGGTAGAGGCCGGCGATGCAGACCCCAACTCGTTCGCGTTCGGCCGGACCGCGGAGATCCTCGACGAGTCGACCGGCAAGGTGAGCAGATGGACCCTGGTAGGGCCCACCGAGGCTGATTTCTCAATTGGGAAGCTCTCGATCGAGTCGCCCGTGGGGCGCGCGCTCAGGGACACCCCGATCGGCGAGGCCGTCGCCGTGGAGACCCCTAGCGGCGAGAAGACCTACCGGGTGGAGAAGCTCGTCGAGTAGAACGGCGGTAGCCCGGCCGGACGATCCGGCCGGGCGCCCACGCGCGTCAGACTCTCGTGTCCGCTCGCGTCGGCTCGTCCGAGCCGAGCACCGCGATTCCGTAGACGATCCACACGCAGAGGAAGAAGATCCCCAGCTCCCAGAACGGGTGATGATCGCCCATCGACAAGAGCGCCCCGATGGCTCCGAGGCTTGCGCCGATGATCCCGACGATCCGGCCCCAGGCGTTGCCGGCCATCAGCGAGAAGCCACCGGTTAGCTGGATCACTCCGAGGATCACGAGCACCCAGCCCATGGTGTGGAGATTCGTGAGGACCAAGCGCGTGTCGTTGACGTAGAAGTTCGCGTCGCTGATTGCGCCGATCCCGTAGATGATGTTGAGCGTGCCCGCGATCAGCAGGAGGATCGCGACGAACACAGCCCGGCCTGCACCTCTCATCTGTTGTTTCCTCTCTATTGCCGGCCGCCACGAAAGGCGGCCGTGTCCGATTGTGGGCGCGCAAACGCGCGTTGCCGGGAAAGCTGGCAGCGGACCCCGCGCCCGGCATCCCCCGATCCGGGTGATTTGAAGTTCAGCCCGACGCGTGCCGGGCGTCGCGGCGCGAGCGGCGCTTCTCCTTGAGCTCGGTGCTCTTCACTTTGGCCTGCTCGTAGGAGCTCTTCACCAGGTCCTTGCCTCCGGACCAGCCGAACACCCAGGAGACCATGATCACGGCGAATACCACGTTCCAGGCCGAAGTGATCAGTTGCTGGGAGGCCGAGTAGGCGGTCGCGGTGCTCGCGCTGGTCTCCTTCTTGAGCGCCGCGCTGTTCATCGCCTGAGTGACCCCGACCCCGCCCGGGGTGAGGGAGACGCTGTTGGAGATGGAGTTCGACGCGGTGACCGAGGCGACGTTGTGGAAGGTGACCGGGATGCCGTAGGCGCCGAGGAAGACGGCGATGATTCCCAGCCGCGCCAAATAGCTGCCGAGCTCCGGCAGGGCCACGCCGAGCAGCGCCTTGCGCGGAGAGCGGAGGATCGCGCCCCCGACGAACAGCTGCTCGCGCAGCTTGCGCCACTGCTTGCGGAAGACCCGGGCGGCAAGCACCGCGAGGAACACCACGCCCGCCGCGATCGCGACCGCAAGCACCCAATGGTCGGCGAGCCCGCTGAGCTTGATCGAGAACGAGCCCGCGACCGAGAGGAACAGGTAGAGGTAGACGGCGATGTTGAAGATCGAGAAGGGGATCTTCTGCACCGCGATCCCCGACAGCATCGCGGTGAAGGTGGCCCCGGCGATCACGCTCGTGAACATGATCAGCATCACCCAGGTGCCGATGTTGGCCGGTAGGAAGCTGTTCATCGCCACCGACGTCGCGTAGGCGGCGACGACCAGCCGCACGGTGATCTCCACCCGCGGATACGCGGCGCGCAGGATGGCTACCCAGGCCACCGCCGCCAGCGTCGTCTGGGCGGTCTGCAGGATGACTCCTGCCACCACTGCCCAGGCGGGGACCTCCCTGATCTTCTTGAAGAGGTCGCGGATCCAGTCCGAGACGGGGATCCCGAGCAGGTCGAGGATGAGGATCAGGAGGGCAACGCCGCCCACCCAGACCGTGATCCGGGCCAGGCGGGCGAGCAGGGCCTCATCTTGCCCCAGCGCTATGAGCCTGCTTCGCACCCGGCCAACCTACTGGCGAAGGCCGGTCGGCAAATCATTCGATCCAGGTGACGGCCGGAGGGGGCGCTGCGTTAATCCTTCCCATTACAGGTCGTCAACGCAACGGAGGAACGAATGACAGGAAAGGCCGATTTCACCGAAGACGAATGGAAGCTCGTGCTCGAGGGTCCGCCCAGCGCGGGCATGATCGTGATCGCGTCCGACCGGGGCGGGTCGATCCGGGAGAGCTTCTCGATGGCGAAGGCCTACACCGAGGCTCGCAAGCAGCACGGCGACAGTGAGCTGCTGGACGAGATCGTCACCGCCAAGCCCGAGATGGATCACACGCGCTACAAGACTCCCGAGGAGCTCAAGGAGGCCTCTCTCAAGCACATCACCGACGCCGTCGCCCTGCTCGAGTCAAAGGCGAGCAGCGAGGAGCTCGACGACTACAAAAAGTTCATCCTCGGGCTCGCGCAGCGCGTCGCGGAGGCCCGCAAGGAGGGCTTCATGGGCCTGAGCGGCGATCGTGTCAGCGACGACGAGAAGACGGCGATCGGCGAGATCAGCGGGGCTCTCGGCTGAGCGGACGCCGTCGGGGATTTCACCCGTAATGAGTGATGCGCCGGATGCCCCCATCCGATTCGATCCTGATCACGCTCACCAAGGAAAGGATTTGCGATGCCGCTGATCGGAAGAAGAAGGCCCCTGATGCGCGCTGCGATGGTCGGCGGCGCCGGCTACGCGGTCGGCAAACGGCGGGCGCAGTCTCAGGAGCATGAGGCGCAGCAAGACGCCGAGATCCAGCAGTCCCAGGCGAGCGACGCAGCCCCGCCGTCCGGCGGCGGGATGTCAGAGATGGACAGGATCGATGCGCTCAAGAAGCTCGGCGAGCTGCACGACTCCGGCGTCCTCACCGACGAGCAATTCGAAGCCGAGAAGGAGAAGCTGATCTAAATGGAATTCGGTCCGGTACAGCTGTTGGTGGTTGGTTTCGAGGACGGAAAGTTCTCTGGCGAGATTCTTGCCGAGCTCAGACGGCTTCGCGAGCACGACATCGTGCGCCTCATCGACCTGATGTTCGTCGCTCGCGGCGAGGACGGCGAGTTCGAGGCGGTCGAGCACAGCGACCTTCCCAGCGACGAAGCCGAGGCCTTCGGGGCCCTGGCCGGCGCGCTGCTGGGACTGGGCGCTGCAGGTGAGGAGGGCGCCGAGGCCGGCGCCCTCGCCGGCGCTGCCGCCGTGGACGAGCGGGGCTCAGTCCTCGACCCCGACGACGTCTGGTACCTGGCGGATGAGATTCCTCCGGGAACCTCCGCCGGAATCGCTCTCCTCGAGCACCGTTGGGCGATTCCCCTGAGGGACGCGATCGAGCGCGCCGGTGGCCATAGCCTGGTCGACGCATGGGTGCATCCGAGCGATCTGATCGAGATCGGCGCTCAGGTCGCGAGCTGAATCCGGGGCAGCGGGTTGCGGCGATTGCCGCCCTCGTCCTGGCGCCCGCGGTCCTGATTCTGGCCCTTACAATCGTCGTGACGGAGTTTCCGCGCGGTCTGATCGTGCTCGGCTGCGTGGTGGTCGCAATCGTGGCCGCTCTGTATGGCCTGATGCGCAAGGGCCTCGCCCGGCTGCTCGGTTTCGGCGTGGCGCTCGTCGCTCTGATCGCTCAGGGCGTGCTGCTCGTCACGGACGGCGACCATCTCGTGGAGACGGTCGCCATCGTCCTCGGTGTCGGCGCGGCCCTCTTTGCCGCGAGGACGGCCTTCAGAGTTCGGGTGCACCTGCCCCCGGCGCCCGCTCCCGCACATCCGGTCCTGCTCTACAACCCGAAGTCGGGTGGCGGCAAGGCCGAGCGATTCTCGCTCGCCGACGAGGCGGCCAAGCGCGGCATCGAGTCCGTTGAGCTCACCCAGGGTGCGGACCTGGAGCAGCTTGTCAGGGACGCGGTTGCGGGCGGCGCCGACGCGCTGGCGATGGCGGGCGGCGACGGGTCTCAGGCAGTCGTCGCATCGATTGCCTCTGAGCTGGACCTGCCGTACGCGTGCATCCCCGCCGGAACCCGAAACCACTTCGCGCTCGATCTCGGGGTCGACCGCGACGACGTCGTCGGTGCCCTGGACGCGCTCGTCGAGGGCGGAGAGCGCCGCGTGGACATCGCCGAGATCAACGGCCGCGTCTTCGTCAACAACGTCTCCCTGGGTCTCTATGCCGAGGCGGTGCAGCGCGACGAATACCGCGACGCGAAGCTTCGAACGATCCTGAATACCGTTCCCGAGGCTCTTGGACCCGACGGCGCGGGGCTGGACCTGGTCTGGACGGGGCCGGAGGGCGAGCCGGAGCGGTCCGGGGCGGCGCTCCTGATCTCGAACAACCGCTACCGGCTCGGGCGGGCGGTCGGCTCCGGCACCCGCCCCCGGATCGACGCGGGCGTGCTCGGTGTCACCGTGGCCGCCGCGCCTCCGGGCACCGGCTCAGCGCCGCCACGGAAGCTCTGGCGCGAGTGGTCCGCCACTGAGTTCGACGTCGATTCGAGCCGCCCGGTGCCTGCCGGAGTCGACGGCGAGGCGATGACACTCGAGCCGCCCCTGCGCTTCAAGATTCGCCCGGGCGCGCTGAGGGTGCGGATCGCGCCGGCCCATCCGGGCGCCTCGCCCTCAGCCGCCATCCCGGAGAGATTCTGGGACGGCGTACGGACGCTCGCCGGTGTGGCGGCAGGCCGGGCGCCCGCTGCGACTTGACCGACAACGGAAGGAGAACCCGATGGACATCCTGGAGATCGAGCAGAAGGAGACGGTGACGCGCGAGGAGGCCGCGGCGAGGCTGAAGAGCTTCGCCGAGATGCTCTCCAAGAACAATGATCTGGAGTTCGAGCGGGGCGGGATGCAGATCAAGGTCCACGTCCCCGACGAGGTGCAGCTCAAGGTGGAGCTCGAGCTGGAGACCGACGAGCGGGAGCTCGAGATCGAGCTCACCTGGTGAGCGGAGTCTCAGCCTCGACGGCGCTGGAGGAGCTGCGGCGCCTCGACTCCGCCGTCTACGCTGCGATCGCCGAGACCGACACTCCCGCGCTCGACCACCTCTTCAGGCGCCTATCGCGATCCGCCGACTATTCGAAACTCTCGATCGCGAGCGCCGTGGTGCTGGCGCTCGGCGCGGGACCGGACGGCCGCCGGGCGGCCGTCCGTGGCATGGCGGCCGTCGCGGTGACCGCGGCGATCGTCAACCTGGCCATCAAGCCGATTTCGCGGCGCGCGCGGCCTGATAGGAAGAACGCCTCAGCCCCGCTCGGCCGCCAGGTCAGGATGCCCGCGTCCCACTCGTTTCCCTCGGGACACACGGCCGCGGCATTCGCGTTCGCGACCGGGACGGGGCGGGCGCTTCAATGGACGACGACGCCGCTGACCGTCCTGGCCACGCTGGTGGGGTACTCCCGGGTCCACACGGGCGTGCACTACCCACTCGACGTGATCGTGGGCGCCCTCTGCGGGGTCGCGCTGGCCACGGTCAGCGACCGCGCCGTGGATTTCATCTCATTGGGGTGATCCCGATGGGCCGATCGTCCCCGACCATCCGTGTCCATCCAAGGAAGGAGCTTCAAATGCTGTGGGTTGGACTCGGAATCGTGTACTTCATCCTGCTGGTCACCCTCGGGATCATGTCGATCCGGAAGGGCCACTGGGTCATGTTCCTGCTGGGCATCCCGTTCCCGGTGTTCTGGTTGATCGGGGCCATGATGGCGCCGCGCGGCGCGACCGCTGAGGCCTATTGATCGGGACGAAGGCTGCCTGACCCGGCCCGAGCGGCCGGGTCAGAGCAGCTCGATCGTGCCCTTGACGAGGAGGAGGGCGCCGATCACGAGCGCTCCCCGGAAGGCGAGCACCTTGGAGTGGCGGTTGAACCAGGCCTTGAACCGGTTGACCGCGTCCGGGGTCCACTCGGGGGCGAACGTGAAGGCGAGCAACGGCAGCTCGATCAGTGCCAGCATGATCACGTTGAAGCCGAGGATCATCGCCACGGTGGCCGCCACGCTCGCGTCCTTGTCGGCGATGTGGCCCAGGCCGATGATGTAGGACGCGCCGGGGAGAGTCAGCAGCGCGCCGATGACGAAGGTCGTCTTCGCCGTGCCCTGACTCAGTTTCTGCTGCCACTTCGGCGGTCCCTTGTCCTTCTTCTTCTCCTCGCGCCGACGGCGGCGCTCGGCCAGGCGCCCGGTTTCCTTCGGGACGCGGCTGGGGCGGATCAGGTAGGCCACGAGGAGCAGCAGGCCGCCGAGCGTCAGATCCATGGCCGGGCTGAGCGTTGACTGCGCCGTGCTGGTCGCTCCCGACGATCCGTCGACCGCGAACACGATCACCATTCCCAGGGTCAGGCTCGTGAACAGCGCGCCGCACAGGTAGCCCAGCAGCAGGCGCTTCGGATGGTCGAGCAGCAGCATCACCGTGGTCGCTCCGAGCAGGGTCGGGTTGAACGCCGCGGTGAACGCCCAGAAGACGATGGTGTCCATCTCAGCTCGCCGTCGCCGGATCGGAGGACGTCACGCGCGCGTCGAGCGCCTGGACAGTCAGATAGGCCACCACCACTCCGACGATGATCAGCGGGCCCGAGCCGAGTCCGGTGTGCACGGTGAAGAGCGTGGCCAGAACGACCGCCGACAGCGGCAACCGAAGCACGGCCACCACCGCGGCCCCCAGACCCACCGCCACCGCGGGGGTCAATTCGAAGCCGGGCAACTGAGCGGCCATCAGGCCGGCGGCAGCTCCCAGAAACATCGCCGGGAAGGTCGGGCCGCCACGGAAGGTGCCGAGGGAGATGCCGTAGGCGAGGCCCTTGAAGGCGATCAGCAGGGCGAGTGCCGACAGGGACCAGGAGCCTGGGTCGTTCACCAGCGGCCCGATCGCGTCCTGACCCGAGAAGAGGACCTGGTTGACGCCGTGGTCAGCCGTCTGGTGAAACGCGATGCCGAGCCCAGCAACGAGCAGGCCGACCACCGGTAGCGCGACGAACGGCCGGGGGGTCGCGATTCGTTGAGCCTCGCGGGCGACGCGAAAGATCAGAAATGTGACCACCGCGATCGCGGCAGCCAGCGGGATCGTCCAGAGGAAGTCGACGAAGTCCGGCCGGGCAAAGGAAGGGAGGTGGAGGGGGCTGAGCGCGATGTCAGCCGTGCTGAGGCCCGTCAACGATCCCAGTCCGATCGAGACCAGCGACCCGATCCCGGCGGCGAGCAATCCCGGAATCAGGACCAGCGGCAGCCGCGATCCGCCGAGGCCGGCGGCCTCGATCAGGATCACCGCCGCGATGATCGGTGACCCGAACAGGAACGAGACGGCGGCGAAGGTCGCGGAGGTGGCCAGCAGCGTGCCGAGCTCGGGCGGTGCGTCCGGTCGGATCGCCCGAATCATGAGAAACCCGATGCCGCCGCCGAGGGCGATCAGGGGCGCCTCGGGGCCGACCACCAGCCCGAGGCCGATCGAGGCGATGGCCGCCAGCACAACCCCGGGAAGGTCGACAGGCTGCGTGGGGGAGGCGTTCAGCCCCTCGGCTGGGACGTGCCCCCCATTGCCGGGCAGGCGCGCGATCGCGAAGGCGGTGACCACACCGGCGAACGCGAGCACCGGGAGGTACCACCAGAGCGGCGCACCGTGGTCGTAGCCGACGTCGTGCGGGATGTCGGTGAACACCCATTGCTGGATGTAGAAGATCAACTCCAGAAAACACCAGGCCGCGAGCGAGGCGATTACCCCGACGATCGCGGCCAAGACGAGCACGGCGACGAAGGATCGGCTGCGCAGCGTCGTCGCGGGATCCGGTGCAGCCGGCTCGTCAGCCACGGGCGAAGCCTGATCCGCGGAGGTATCCGGCAGCCACAGGCCGATCAAATCATCCCGAGCGGCGTCCAGCATCACCCGAACGTGATGACGCCCACAACCGGAGGTCCTAGGTAGTCACTACTGAGGAGGTCTCAGGAGCTTTCCCGGATATCAGCGCTCATACGGCGAGTAGGGTGCTATTCGAGTCGCACAAGAGACCGAGGGGGACCGCGGGATGCGTGTCCTCTCGAGGATCGAGCTAGGGGAATGAGCTCCACAATCCGGGATGGTGATGTGTCCGAGTTGGTGCTTGATCCGTTCTCGCGCGCAGCTGATACTGCGTCGCCGCGCGCACACCCGATTCCCCGCCCGCAGCTCGTCGCGCGGCTGCGCGAGGCCGCCAGGTTCCCGCTCGTGCTCATCACCGCGCCCGCCGGCTACGCGAAGAGCACCCTGCTCGCGCAATGGCGGGAAGAGGATGAGCGCCCATTTGCCCTGCTCACCCTGGATTCGCGCGACGATCGTCCCTCGCGCCTGCTGAACCTGCTCGTGCAGGCGGTCGACTCCGTGAGCTCCCATGGCCGCCCGTTCGTCGTCGCCGTCGATGAAGCCGACGCCCTCCGGACCAGGGGTGCGCTCACGGCGCTTCAGACCTCAATCGCCGCTCTTCCGCCCGAGGGCCAGATCGCTCTCGCTGCACGCCGTGAGCTCGCCCTGCCGCTGGGCCGGATGCGCGCGCACCGCCAGGTCTTCGAGCTCACCCACCGTGATCTGGCGCTGACCAGGGCCGAGAGCGCTGCGCTGCTGGAGACGATCGGCCTACACCTCGACGATGGCGACCTCGACGCGCTCCACGAGCGGACCGAGGGCTGGCCCGCGGCGCTCTATCTGGCGGGGCTCTCGCTGCAGGATGGGGATGCGACGGCCGCCGATGTGGCGCACTTCGGCGGCGATGACCGCTTCGTCGCCGACTACATCACGGACGAGTTCCTGGCGGGCGTTTCGGTCGCCCGCCGGAGATTCCTGATGCGGACCTCGATCCTCGAGGATCTCGCCGGCAAGATCTGCGACGACGTGCTCGAGCGGACCGGATCCGCCCGGGTTCTGCGCGAGCTGGCCCGGTCAAAGCTCCCGCTGGAGCCCCTCGACCACGCCGATGGCTCCTACCGCTACCAGCCCCTCTTCAAGCAGACGCTGACCGCGGAGCTCCGTCGCCGGGAGCCGAAACTCGAGCCGAGCCTTCATCGCCGCGCCAGCGCCTGGTATGCGGAACGCGAGCGGTTCGAGGAGGCCATCGATCACGCGATCTCGGCGGGCGACGACAAGCTGGCGGCCGAGCTGATCTGGGCCCGGGCGGCATCCTATCTCGCGCAGGGACGCCGAGAGGATCTACGCCGCTGGCTCGACCAGTTCAGTGACGGCAAGGTCGCACGATCCCCACAGCTCGCACTCGCCGCCGCCCACCTCTACCTTGCGCTCGGCGAGGGGGATCGCGGGCGACATTGGGCAGCTGTCGCCCAGGGTGTCATCGACGGGTCAGCGGTCGACGCTTCAGAGCTGGAGGGCGACCTGCTCCTGCTCCAGGCGACCCTGCCGACCCATGGAATCGAGCAGATGGGTGTCGACGCGGTCCGCGCAGCCGAGCTTCATCCTCCGGATAGCCCCTGGCGGTCGATGGCCTGCTTCTACGCGGGGACGAGTCGTCACCTCGCGGACGACCCGGCGAGCGCGCGCGAGCTGCTCGAGGAGGCGGCACGCACAGGCTCCGCCACGGCTCCAATCGCGCACGTCTTCTCGCTCTCACAGCTGACCCTGCTGCACATGGACCGCGGCGACTTCGAGGACGCACTTCGAGTCGTGGCCCAGGCCAGGGAGCAGCTGGAGCGATTCCGGCTCGGCGAGTATCCGATCCTGGCCTTTTTCTTCGTCGCGTCAGCGCTGACCCGTGCGCACGAGGGGCGCATGGACGAGGCCGTGGCGGACCGCCGGAAGGCAGCCAGGGTGCTCGATGGCCTCGACGGCTTTCCGGACTGGTACCAGGCCGAGGCCCGGGTCTTTCTTGCCCGCGCCTGCCTCCTGATGGATGATTCAGCCGAGACCATGAAGCTGCTTTCCGAGGCCTCGAAGATCGCCGGGCGCATCGAGGATGCCCCGGCGCTCCGTCGCTGGCTTGCTGAGACGGAAGCGGCCGCCGCCGCGACGCCGAGCGGCGAGGACCGATCGGAGCTCACTCCGGCGGAGCTCAGGACGCTGCGGTTCCTGCCCAGCCATCTCTCGTTCCGGGAGATCGCCGATCAGAGCTTCGTATCCGCGAACACGGTGAAGACCCAGGCCCAGGCCGTCTACCGCAAGCTCGGCGCATCCTCCCGAGCGGAGGCGGTCGAGCGGGCTCGCGAGAGGGGCCTTCTCGAAGGCGTGGCCCATGGCTGATCAATCGACCCCGGGCGAGAGCGAGGCTGCGGGCAAGGCCGCGCGCCGCAGGACGCCACGCTCGGCGCTTGGAGACTGGGAGGCGGCTTCGGATCGCAAGGATCCGGTGGAGATCCTCACGGGCCAGGACAAGACCCGGGTCCAGGAGCTGGTGCCGATCCGCCACGGTCGGATGGCCGCCTCGGCGTTCACCTTCTACCGCGGGGCTGCGGCGATCATGGCGGCGGACCTGGCCGCCGGTCCGGATTCCGGCCTCAGGGTGCAGCTGTGCGGGGACGCGCACCTGTCCAATTTCGGCGTCTTCGCCGCGCCCGACAGGCGACTGATCTTCGACATCAACGACTTCGACGAGACCCATCCGGGCCCGTTCGAGTGGGACGTCAAACGGCTCGCCGCCAGCTTCGCGATCGGCGGACGCAACCTCGGCTTCCGCGAATCCGAGCGGCGCGCGGTGCTTGCCGAAGCGGCCGGCGAGTACCGGCGCGAGATGCGCAGGCTGGCGCCGATGCGCACGCTCGAGGTCTGGTACGAGCGCATGGACATCGAAGTGATCGAGCGTTACCGGTCGCAGGTTTCCCGCAAGACCGCCAAGCGGGTCGAGAAGCAGCGGGCCAAGGCAGAGAGCAAGAACAGCATGCGGGCTTTCGCCAGGCTTACACAAGCGGATGCGGGGGAGGTCCGGATCGTCAGCGATCCGCCCCTGATCGTCCCGATCGAGGAGGTGTTCGAGGGCGTGGACGCGAAGGCAATCGAGAAACGGCTCCGCGAGGTCTACGCGGCCTACGTGCGAACGCTCGATCGCGACGTGCGACAGCTTGTCGAGCGGTATCGCTTCATACACGCCGCACACAAGGTCGTCGGAGTGGGCAGCGTCGGGACCCGCGCCTGGATCCTGCTTCTGCTCGGACGCGACTCACAGGATCCGTTGTTCCTCCAGGCGAAGGAGGCCCAGAGCTCGGTGCTCGAGCCCTTCACCGGCGCGGGGCCGTTCAAGCAGCAGGGAAGGCGTGTGGTGGAAGGGCAGCGCCTGATGCAGGCGGCCAGCGACATCTTCCTGGGCTGGACCACTGCGAAGGGAGTGGACGGCAAGCAGCGGGACTTCTATGTGCGCCAGCTCTGGGACGGCAAGGGCTCGGCGGAGATCGAGCGGATGAACCCCACGACCATGGGCCTCTACGCGAAGCTCTGCGGGTGGACCCTCGCCCGTGCCCACGCGCGCTCGGGAGACCGCATCGCAATCGCCGCCTACCTCGGCAAGGGAGAGGCATTCGATCGGGCGATCAGCGATTTCGCCGAGGCCTACGCGGATCAGAACGACCGCGACTTCAAGGAGTTCACCCAGGCGATCTCCAAGAAGCGGCTCGAGGCTGTCACCGGCCTCTGACCTCAGCTAGACGTCGCTCCAGGAAGCGCCGCTCGGCGTCCGAGTGCACCAGCTCGAGCGCCCGCTCGTAGGCCGCCAGTGCTTCGTCGTCCCGGCCCAGGCGGCCGAGCAACTCCGCGCGGGTGCTGTGGAGATAGTGGTACCCGTCCAGATCGAGGCCGTCGGCCAGTGCCAATGCGTCCTCCGGGTCACCGGCCTCGGCGATGGCTGCCGCCCGGTTCAGCTCCACGACCGGCGAACCGGTGAGTCGGGCGAGCTCGCCGTAGAGGGCGGTGATCTGCGGCCAGTCCACGGTCTCCTCGGTGTGGAGAATCGCGATCGCCGCCTGAAGCACGTAGGGGCCCCGTCCACCGAGAGCCATCCCGCGGTCGAGCGCCGTCCGGCCCCGCCCGAGCTCCTCGTCATCCCAGAGCGAGCGATCCTGATCGGCCAGGAGGACCAGCTCACCCTCCGCGAACCGCGCCTCGCTCCGCGCGTCGTTCGCCAGCATCAGGGCGAGCAGCCCGAACACCTCGGGCTCATCGGGCATCAGCTCGGCCAGCGCCCGGTCGATGCGGATCGCCTCCGCGACGAGGTCCCCGCGCCCGCCGTAGCCCTCGTTGAAGATCAGATAGATCACGGCCAGCACGGCGGCGAGCCGGTCGGGAAGAAGGTGGGGAGGAGGCACGCGGAACGGGATCCCGGCGGCCTCGATCTTGTGCTTCGCGCGGACCAGGCGCTTGGCCATCGTCTCCCTCGGGACCAGGAACGCGCGCGCGATCTCCTCTGTGGTGAGGCCGCAGAGCGTCCGCAGGGTCAGCGCGACCTGGCCGTCGAGCGCCAGCGCGGGGTGGCAGCAGGTGAAGAGCAGCTCGAGCCGCTCGTCGGGGATGGTGGTCTCATCCATCTCGTCCTCCGTGGCCTCCGGCACGTCGAGCAGGCGCGTCTTCTCGGCCAGGGTGCGGTCCCGCCGGATCCGGTCGATGGCCCGGTTGCGAGCGGTCGTCACCAGCCAGGCCCTGGGGTTCTCCGGTGTCCCGTCGCGCGGCCAGCGCTCCGCGGCGATCGCGAACGCCTCCTGAGCGGCCTCCTCGGCCAGCTCGAAGCTGCCGAGGAAGCCGATCAGGTTGGCGAGGACCCGGCCCCACTCGTCGCGGAAGACCTGCTCGAGGATCGCTAGCCCCCGTGGACAGGACGGATCTCGATCGCGCCACCCAGACGGGCCGCCGGGATCCGCGCCGCGAGCTCGATGGCAGCGTCGAGGTCGTCGGCCTCGTAGGTGAGCCATCCGCCCAGTGCCTCCTTGACGGACACGAAGGGCCCGTCGGTGGTCAGCGTCTCGCCATCTTCGACGCGGACGGTGGTTGCCGTCTCCGGAGAGTCGAGCCGCAGGTCATTCGGGGTCACTCCCGGCGTCTCGTTGAGCGCCTGATAGTCCTCGAACACCTTCTTCTGCTCGTCCTCGGAGAACTCGTTCCAGGCGTCGGTCCCCGGAACGGGGGTGGTTCCTTGATGAATCAGCAGCACGTACTTCATGGGCTTCCTCCTGTTTGAGAGTTTCGCCTCAGAGACGAGCGGAGGAGGGAGAAATGGACAGCCTCAGTGGCTGACGTTGGTCTTGACGCGCTTCCGCTCGGAGGCGCTGACCGGGCCCTTCGCATCCAGGGTCTTGAGCGCGTCCGCGATGTCCTCCACCAGCCGGTCAACCAGTGAGCGGCTCAGGTTGACCTTGACCAGCGCCCGCATCATCTTCACGTCGTCGGCGTCCGGCGGCATCGTGTACGCGGGCAACATCCAGCCGCGCTCGGCCGACAGCTGGAAGGCGATGTCGAACTCGTCGTACGCCTGCTTCTCCGCGAGGTTGAACGCGACCAGTGGAAGCGTCTCCTCGCCCTTGCCGATGATCTGGAACGGGCCCATGCCCTCGATGTCCTTGGCGAGCGCCTGCGCGTTCTCCTGCATGATCTCCATGATCAGCCGGTAGCCGGCCTTGCCGAAGCGGACGAAGTTGTAGTACTGGGCCAGCACCATCGCGGAGCCCGTCGAGAAGTTGAGCGTGAAGGTCGCGTCGGTCTTGCCGAGATAGTTCTCGTAGAAGACGAGATCCTCAGCGAGATCAGCCTTCTCACGGAAGATCAGCCAACCGATTCCGGGATAGACCAGCCCGAACTTGTGCCCGGAGGCGTTGATCGAGCGCACCTGCTCGAGCCGGAAGTCCCACTTCGAGTCCGGGTAGAGGAAGGGCCACACAAAGGCCCCGCTGGCGCCGTCGATGTGCAGGGGGATGTCGAGGCCCTTCTCGTTCTTGCAATTGAGCAGCAGCTCGTTGATGCCGACGACGTCGTCGGCGTGGCCGGTGAAGGTGGTCCCGACCACGGCAGCCACGCCGATCGTGTTCTCGTCGAGATGGGGCTCGACGTCCTCGGGGTCGATCGTGTACTTGCCGGCCTGCAGGGGGACGATTCGGGGCTCGACGTCGAAGTAGCGGCAGAACTTCTCCCAGACGACATGCACGTCCCCGCCGAAGACGAGGTTGGGCTTGTCGGTGTCCTTGCCGTCGGCCTCGCGTCGCTTCCGCCAGTTCCACTTCAGCGAGAGCGCGCCTAGCATGATCGCCTCGGAAGAGCCTTGCGTGCGAGCGCCCGTCGTCTCGCCCGGGGCGTTGAAGAGCTCGGCGAGCATCCGGATGCAGCGCTGTTCGATCTCCGCGGTCATCGGGTACTCGGCGTGATCGATGAAGTTCCGGTGCAGGTTCTCGTCGATCACGATGCGGGCCTCCGGCTCCATCCAGGTGGTGACGAAGGTCGCGAGGTTCCGCTCGGGGATCCCCTCGACGGCGAGCTCCTGCGTGACGAGGCGCATCGCGGCGACGGAGTCCATCGCGTGCTCGGGAATCGCCTCCTCAGGCGCGTCCTCCGTCAGCCAGGCGCCTCGCGGCTCCTCCTTGAACTGGTCAAGCAGCTTGCTCAGCTTGTCCTTGCCGGTCGCCATCAGCTGATTGATACCTGAGCGAACATGACGACGAAGCCAACCTGACCGAGACGGCCTTGTCCTCATCCCGTTCGGGTGAAATCGCCTTGCGTCGGTCACGGGATCGCGTCCAGGCCAGCGTTTAGGTTCGGCGCATGAATCCA
>CAVUGA010000012.1:0-42885 GCA_963740685.1 uncultured Solirubrobacterales bacterium | reverse complement strand
CCCCAGCGGGAGGCTGCTGGTCAAGGTCACCGAGCCGGGCCCGGGAGCAGGCGCCCGGCTCCTCGCAACGAGGGATTCCGACGCATCGCCCGAGCCGTCCACCAGGGCGAATCCGCCGCTGTCCCGGCCGGAGGTCCCTCCAGCCCTGATCGGCGGGCTCTCATACTCGGCTCTCTCGGGCTACGAGAACTGCGGCTACCGCTTCTACGTCGAGCGTGTTCTCGGGATCGGCGAGCCCGAGCTGGCCTCGGCCGGCGACGGCGACGAGCCGGCAGCCCGCCCGGAGCTCCGGCGACGGTTCGGGCCCGGCGTCGCCGTCCACGCGCTGCTCGAGTGGAGCGCGCGCAATCGGTGGCGCGAGCCTGACACCGATCGAGTCGCCCAGGCCCTGACGGAGCAGGGCCTGGAGGCGAGCGACGAGCAGATCGCGATGGCGCTGGAGCTCACCACCGCGTTCCTCGGTTCCAGCCTCAGGGAGGAGATCGGCGACGCGCGAGTGGGTGCCGAGGTCCCCTTCGTGCTCTCCGTAGCCGGAACGCTCGTGCGTGGTTCCATCGACCTTCTCGTCGAGCGCTCCGATGGCTCCGTGCTGGTAGTCGACTACAAGACGGATCGCCTGGGCGACCGGGATCCCGAGCAGGTCGTCTCGCGCTACTCCGTACAGCGTGACCTCTATGCGCTGGCGGCCGCGGCTCGGGGAGCGCCGGCGGAGACCGCCTACGTCTTCCTCGAGCGGCCCGACCCACCCGTTCGGGAGAGCTTCGGAGGAGCCGAGCTCGGAGCCGCGCGATCCCGGATCGAGGCGATGCTGGAGCGGCTCGCCGCCGGGAGCTTCGAGGTCACCGATCGACCGCACCGAGCGCTGTGTCTGGACTGCCCGGCGCGCGAAAGACTGTGCAGCCACGACACGGCCACCCAGATGCGCGAAGACCCGGATCCTCCCATCGGCGCCGAGCCCCAGCTCAACCTGCTGGAGGGCGAATGACCCATTCTCGCCTCGGCCTCTTCGGCTACGGCTCGCTGGTGCTCCACGAGAGCGCCTCGATGACCTTGGGGCGCCCCGCCGGCGAGCTGCGACCCGCAAGCCTACACGACTGGAGGCGGCGCTTCTCGCAGCGCCGCGACAACCTGACCTGCGAGAAGACCTTCGAGTGCGCCGCCGGCTGGCGGCCTGAGTGGGTCCTCGGGCTGAACGTCGAGGAGGGCGAGGACCAGGCCGGGCCTGTGAACGGTGTCGTCATCGAGCTGACCGAGGAGGAGCTGGACCGCCTCGACATCAGGGAGATCCGCTACGACCGTGTGGAGGTTGCCGGCTCGGTCGAGGGCTCAGAGCTGCCCGAGCGGATCGTGACCTACACCGCCAAGCAGTTCCACTTCGCGCCCGAGCCGCCTGAGGACTCGATCATCCTCGCCACCTACGCCGCCACCGTCGAGCAGGGCTTCGAGGCGCTCGGCCCGGGAGAGCTGAACCATTACCTCGCCACGACCCCGTACCCGGTCGACCGCCACGAGGCGACCCTGGTGATCGACAGGATCCCGCAGGGCAACCCGCGCGCTTGGTAGTGGGGACGCGGGCTACGCCCGGTGCCAGCGGCGGGCCCAGTCGCGCAGCTCGCCCATCACCGGCTCGAGCGAATGGCCCTTGTCGGTGAGCTCGTAGCTCACCCGCACGCGGTTGCCCGGCTGCACCTCGCGCTGAACCAGTCCCGCCTTCTCGAGCTCCTTGAGACGGCAGGAGAGCAGGCGGTCCGACATGCCTGGGACCGCCTCCTTCAGCTCGGCGAAGTGGAGCGGCCCGTCGGTGAGCGCGTAGAGGATCGCGCCCGCCCAGCGGCGGCCGATCAGCTCCACCGCGCCGTGGTAGTGCCGACAGACTTGTTTGGGCTTGGCCGCCCCCCTGGTAGGGCCGACGCCGGACTGCGATCTCACCTCGTTCCAAGCTTACCGATCGTAAGGGACCGGCCAACCGTGTTTTCCCCTATGACACGGGTTGCCCTGACGGCAGGCGTGGGCTTATCTCGTGCAGGGCCCCGTGGTCACCTGACCGGTCGAGTCGCTGAGGGCGCGGGCGACGACGTCGTTGGGAACCGCGTAGCCACCTGGCTTGCCCTGCGTGGTGGCGGCGAAGATGGTCCCCATCACCTTGCCCGCGCCGTCCACCAGCGGCCCGCCGGAGTTGCCGCTGCGAACCTCCCCGCGCACTGCCGTGAGCTCGCGCGTCACCGGCCCGCGGCCATAGGAGTCCTGCGTGACGACGGGGCCGGTGGCGCCGACGCGGGCGGGACCGATGGTGAACGGGCCGTTCTCGGGGTAGCCGAGGACCGCGCCCGCCGTGCCGCTCTGGACGTCCGGCGCCAGCGAGAGGGGCGACGCGTCCAGCCCGTTCACCCGGAGCAGGGCCAGATCGTTCTCCGGGTCGTAGTGGACGGCCGTCGCGTCGAGGGACGCGCTCGAGCCGGAGGGCGTGACGGTCGTGTCGCTTTCGCCGGCCACCACGTGCGCGTTGGTGACCACAAGGCCCGGCGCGGCGATCCAGCCGGATCCCTCCACACCCAGCCCGCAGGCGGTCCCCAGCACCCGAACGACGCTCTCCCCCGCCGTCTGTACGTCAGGGTCGTGCGCGATCTTCGAGTCCGGAGCGGCGACGTTCGGGCTCGGGCCCTGGATCGCCACTCGGGGGTCGATCCGGTGCAGCGCGTTGATCAGCGAGCTCGACGGCGGGAACGTGTCGTTGAGGGCACGCAGGATCGCCGAGCGCTGAACCGCGGTGCGCAGGCCCTTTGCACCCGGCGCGTTGAGGGCCACGGCCCCGAAGAGCCATGCCACGCCGAGGGCCACCACGATGAGGAGAAGCGCTCCCCCGGACGCCTCGGCGATCGCCACCCCTCGCCGACGCCCCGCGGGGCCGAGCAGGCGCCGGCGGATCGCCAGCGCGATCCCCTCCAGCGAGACCGCGACTATGCCTCCGATCAGCAGCGCCCCGGCGAGGGCGGTCGCGGGCGCATACGGGGAATGTGAGCCGTCGGGCAGGAGCGCCGGGCCGAGCCGGCTGCCCAGGAAGGCTCCGATCGCGAATCCGCCGAGGCTGAGCAGGCCGACGATCAGGCCCTGCTGGTAGCCCCAGAACCCCATGGCCAGGGCGAAAGCGAGAATCAGCCAGTCGAGGCCGGTCACGGTTTCCCGAATACAAGCGTACGAGCGACTAACTTTGCCCCCGTGAATCCACCCGTGACACGGTCACGGACCCGCGACGGGGAGACGCCACCGCCCAGACGGCCCATCAGGTCGCCCCGGGCGCAGCGCGGACCCCTCACAGAGCGCCAGCGGCGCCTGCGTCAGCGCGCGCTCCCCCTTGGCGTCGTGGCCCTGGTCGCGTTCATCTTCGGGGTGATCAGCTCCGCGGGCAGCCCGGAACAGGACATGGCGGAGCGCTTCGTCAACGACTGGGCGCACCAGGACTACAAGGCGATGCACGACGAGCTCTCCGACTCGGCGCAGGCCAAGTACTCCGCACAGGACCTCGCCGCCGCCTATCAGCAGGCGCAGGAGGCCTCGACCGCGACGGCGATCGACCCAGGCGGCGCAGATGGCCCGAAGAGCGTCAACGGCACGGACGTCGTGGACGTCGGCGTGGGCGTCCGGACCAGGCTGTTCGGCAAGATCGACGGTGCGCTGCGTCTGCCGCTGGACGGCGGCAAGGTTGCATGGGACCCGCATCTGACCTTCCCGAATCTCCAGCCGGGCGAACAGGTTGGGCGCCGCCTCACGCTCGGCCGGCGGGCGGCGATCATCGCAAAGCACGGCGTCCCGCTCGCCGAGGGGCCGACCGACGATCGCAGCTCGCCCCTCGGCTCGGACGCGATCGACGTCGCCGGCGATACGGGAGCGCCCGACCCCGAGGAGCAGGCAAAGCTTCAGCACGCCGGCTATCCCGCCAACCAGGACACCGGCGTGAGCGGCCTCGAGCTCGCCTTCAACTCCAGGCTCGCCGGGCAGCCCAGCGGGCAGCTCCTGGCCGTAAAGGAGGGGACCTCCACCCCGGACGTCCCAGCCGGGACCCAGGGGCGCGTGCTCGCGACCGCCCACGGCAGTCCCGGCCAGCCGGTGAGGACGACGATCGACCCGCGGCTGCAGTCGACCACCGTGAATGCGCTGGGCGGGCAGTCCGGCGGAGTCGCTGTCCTCAACGCGCGCAACGGCAACGTCCTCGCGCTCGCCGGCTCGGCCTACTCGTCCCCCCAGCCGCCCGGCTCGACCTTCAAGGTGATCACCACCACGGCTGCCCTCGAGGGCCACGACGTGAAGCTCAGCGACAACTTCCCCGTCGTCACCGAGATCAACCCGGACCCGGACGCCGGCGCCCGCGTCGTCCACAACGCCCATGACGAAGCGTGCGGCGGGTCCTTCACCACCGCCTTCGCGAAGTCGTGCAACAGCGTCTTCGCCCCACTTGGCGTCAAGGTCGGGGCGGAGCGGCTGGTCGATACGGCCGAGCGATACGGCTACAACCAGCCCACCAGCCTCTACAACGCCTCGGCGACGGCCGCCACCGACCCGGGGCGCATGACGATCCCAACGGCCGCGGATCTCAACGGGGAGCCGACCCACACCGACCTCTCGGTGACCGCCTTCGGCCAGGGCAGGGTGCTCGCTACCCCGCTCGGCATGGCCTCGGTGGCGCAGACCGTCGCCAACGACGGCGTCCGAGACCCGACCCCGATCGTCAAGGACCCCGCGCTGCAGAGCGCCGCCAAGCCCGTCCAGGTCACCTCCAAGGCGAACGCGCGCGTCCTCACCGGCCTCATGCGCGCAGTCGTCACCCAGGGCACGGGCGTGGCCGCGAATCTCCCGGGCATCGACGTCGCGGGCAAGACCGGCACCGCTGAGCTCGGCCCCAAGCCCGGCCAGCCGCCGACCCCGCCCGGGCAGGAGGACACCGCCAAGCAGCTGATCGACGGCTGGTTCATCGCCTTCGCCCCCGCCCAGAAGCCGAAGCTGGCGATCGCGGTGATGCTGATCGACGCCTCGGGCGACGGAGGCACGACCGCCGCGCCGATCGCGAGAGAGATCCTGGGATCCGCGCTGTAGGTGGCGAGACGGCTTCGCCATCAGGTCGCGGCTGCAAGCGGCCGCCCCTCCTAAGTCGCTACGGGCTTCGCCCTCCGCTCCTGGATACAGTGGCCTGGCAGCCGCTTACGGCATCCCGAACGCCACGCCCACCATCGCCATTCCGCCGCCGACGGCGGTGAGCACGCCTCCCGGGCCCTCCAGGGCCAGCGCGAGCGGGACGCCGATCAGCGCAAGGGCGGTGCCTCCGGCGATCAGGGCCCACCAGTTGAGGCCTCCGGCGTCGGGTTCCGGCGCCGCCGGTGCGGTGAGCACGGTGCAGATGACCAGCAGGCCGACGCCCACCACGCCTCCGGCGACCCCAAGTAGCTGGACCAGGGCGAGCGCGGCCCCGATACCGCCGATGACGAGCAGGGCCTGGAGCTGGGTCTTCCTCATCCGGCGGAGGACTCCCCTCTCGCGAGCCTAGAGGTCGAGCGTGATATCGCCCGTCTCGCCCTGGAAGTCGATCTCGAGCTTCGGTGGCCGGTTCTCGTTGATGTCTTGGCCGACCAGGAAGAGGACGAGCGCCCCCTGAGTCGGCCCGTTCGCGGCCGCGGTGTCCGGCGCCGGAACGTCGGCGCCGCCGCCAAGCTCGGTGCCCAGCGGAGCCGCGAAATCAGAGCTGCTCGGAATCGACTGGTACGCGGCTCCGGTCGTGTCCACGACGGTCATTTGTGCGCCGGTCGGCAGCCTGACGGCGTTGTCGCCCTGGTTGTGGATCTCCAGGAAGACACCCAGGTAGGACTTGCCCGCCGGGGCGGGCACCTTCTGTCCGGCCAGGTAGACGCGGTCATCGGGCTGGGCAGGGTTGAGGAAGCGGGTCTCCTGCACGTTGATCTTGAGGTCCCCGAGCTGGATGGGGACGCCCTCGTCGGCCTCCTTGCCGAGATCGTTGCCGCAGCCGGCGACACCCACCAAGGTGAGGGCAAGGACAAACGCGACTGCCAAGGATCCCTTGCGGCCGGGGCGCATGAGGGCGCGCAGTCTATCCGCAGGCATCACCGACCGCGTCAGGCTGGAACGCGGTCCGCGCCCGCGACTTCGGTGCGCTCGGCGGCGGCGCCCGACTCGATCAGCTCCTGCATGCGGCGCAGAGCCTTGCTCCAGCGCCGTTTCCACCACCGGGACCGGCCGAACTCCCTGATGCGATCGAACGCCGTCGCCGGCGCCGTCCAGAAGGTCAACGTGACCGTGGTCGTGGGGCCCTCCTCCAGCTCCCAGACGGTGTGAATCGGCATGCGGTCGAGCCGTCCGCCACGGCCCTGCTCGACCACCCTGTAGGGGCGGTCGACCTCGGCGATCACGGTCTCCATGTAGCGCACGCCAGCTGGGGCGTCGACGCGAAACCGCGCCGCGGCCCCCTGCCCGCTGGCGGCAACCCGCTCGAGGCGGTAGTCGCTCGCGAAGTGGTCGATCCAGCTCAACCGCGTCGAGAGGTCGCAGATGAAGTCGAAGGCGCGTTCGCGCGGGGCGTCCACGGAGATGTTGAGCGAGATCGGCCCCACGGGCGCGCGATTCTAGTTGGGCGGCCGCGGGCGGCACTGGCTGACCGGCCAGGACCCCTGGAAATGCTGGACTTTCCGTACCACCTGACGAAAAGTGACTAGCCATTAAGCAATACCACGGGTAGTATCGGCGGTACCCCCGATGTCGGTAATTGGACAGAGTCACGACGATGTCCGCCATGCAGGCGAGCCCGCAGGCGGCGTTGGCTCCTTCATCTGCCAGGGGTGTTCCTTTCCGGTCTCCTTCGAGCCGGCCGAATCGATTCCGAAGTGCCCCAACTGCGGCGGCACCGATTTCCGCCGCTCGTCGCTGTTCGAGCAGCCAACGCTCAAGACCATCGCGATCACGCGTCCCACCTCCAAGCCCGCCGAGTGGCTGGAGGGCGTGCGCGAATCGATTGCGGAACCCGGCAAGTACCTGGCGATGTTCGCGGACGGCCGGACCCACCTCATCGAGCTGTCCGATGGCTGGTCGCGAATCGGGCGGAGCCGCTCCGCGGACATCCGCCTGGACGATCCCACCGTCTCGCGCCGCCATGCGGTCGTCGTGCAGACGCCCGAGGGCGACCTGCGCGTGCTCGATGACCGCTCGATGAACGGCATCTGCGTGAACGGTGAGCCCGTCGACTGGAGCCCGCTCACCGACGGTGACGAGCTCCAGATCGGTCGCTACACGCTCAGCGTCATCGAGAGCGCGGGCTAGCCGGACCCAACTGCACGGAGAGCGTCGGCTACCGCGCGGTCGATCGGCACCGAGTCCCCTATCGATACCGCGGCGAGCACCTCACTGACGAACGAGCGTGGCGTAACCACCAGCCTCAGCTGCTGGCGCCGATTCCGCATCCGGGCGGCCGCGTCGAAGATCAGGCTGATTCCGGAGCTGTCGATGTAGCTCGTCTCGGTCAGGTCCAGGACGAGGGCACGGGCCTTGTTCGAGACCGCATCGAGCAGCCTCTGGCTCAGGTCCGCGACGTTGGACGCATCGACCTCGCCGACGACGCGCGCCAGCTCGACGTCGCCGTCGGACTCGAAGGAGAGCCTCGCGAGATCGGGCATCACGTCTGGACCCCGATCCGGCGGCGAAGGCGCACCGTGGTCCCGTGCTCTCCCGTGTCGATGGCGACATCATCCATGAACTCCCTCATCACGGGGATGCCGCGGCCCCGGTTCTCGCCCCTGGGCTCTCGCCAGGCGCCGCGGTCATGGACGGTCACGGTCACCTCACCATCGACCAGCGCCGTGCGCAGCCGGATGCTCGCGTCGCCCGGGCCGTAGGCGTGCTCGACCGAGTTCGCACAGGCCTCGGTGACGGCGATCGCGAATGCCGCGCAGTCGTCGTCGGTGCCATCGTTCGCCGTCACCCAGCGCCGGATCAGATGCCGGATGGTGGCCAGCTGCTCCGCTGTCGCCGGCACGTCAACCTCCAGCACCTCGTGGAGGCCGATCGATCTGATCGCCAGCACCGCGATGTCGTCCGGAATCTCGATTCCCTCAGTGAGCCGCTCGATGATCGCCCTGCACATGAGCTCGGGGTCGTCGGGCGCCGCGATCGCGGCCTCGGTCAGGGCGGCCTCTCCGTCCGTGAGCTGCCGCCCACGGCGCTCGATCAACCCGTCGGTGTAGAAGAGGAGCGTCTCGCCGGAGCCGAGCACGACGCGTTGTTCGTCGTACTCGGCGGCGCCGGTGCCGAGCGGCGGCCCTCCCGCATCCGCCAGATAGGTCGCCGTTCCGTCCGCCCGCAGCAGCAGAGGGTAGGGATGGCCGGCGCGGGCGAAGTCGACGATCCAGGTGTCCAGGTTGAGCGTGGCGTAGATCATGGTTGCCATGCGCGAGTTCTCCTTCTCCACGAAGCGCGAGAGCTTGCCCAGCAGCTCGGCCGGGCTCTCGACGTCGAGCGCATAAGCCCGCACGGCGCTGCGGAGATGTCCCATGTAGGTCGCCGCCGCCATCCCGTGGCCGGCGATGTCGCCGATCGTCAAGCCGAGCTGCCGATGACCGATCTCGATCACGTCGTACCAGTCGCCGCCCACGGCCGACTCCTCGGCGGCCGGGAGATAGCGGGCGGACATGCTGAGTCCCGGCAACCGCGGCAGGGTGCGCGGAAGCAGGTTGCGCTGTAGCGCCTGGGCGATCTGGCCCTGGACGGCGAGCCGGGATCGCTCGATCGCCAGAGCCACTCGGTCGGCGACCAGCTGAAGCAACTCGGCGTCGGTATCCCGGAATTCCCGCGGTGTCAGCGTGCCGACATGCAGGACACCGGTGACCGCTCCTTCGACGATCAGGGGAACGCCCAGCAGCGAGCGGACCCCCTTCTCTTGCATCAGCGGGTTGACGACGGCTTCGGGCGTCCGCTCCAGATCCTCGATCACCACCGTCTCGCGCGTGAACGCCACCCGGCCCGCGAATCCGCGTCCGACCGGCAGGCGGAACCCGCGCTCGACCTCCTCCTCCAGGCCCGCCGCGGCTCTGGCGGCGAGGGTCCGGCCATCGTCCTCGACCAACAGGACCGCCGCCGTGTCGACGCTGAGGATTTCGGTGACTCGCCGGAGCAGCTCCGCGAGCAGCTCGTCGAGGTCCAGGTACGCGAGCGTGGCTTCGGTGAGCCGGTGTACGTCCTCGAGGCGCGCGGCGGCCTTTTCCACCGCGGGCTCTCGCCTACTCCGTGGAGATGCTTGGGTCCGCCTGAACCTTCTGCGGAATGATCATCAGGAAGCTCTGCTGCGCACGCTGGGCAAGCGCCAAAACCCGGTCGGCCTCCTCGGCCTGGCCGGTGGCGCGAAGCTCGTTGGCGTAATGGCCGAGCAGGTCCTCGACGTCGAGCTGGCCCTCGGCGTCGAGATCCTCGAGCGCCACCTTGGCGCCCTCGCCGAGGCGGCCCTGGATCCCGTCGCGGTCGAGGTTGAGGTCATCGTCGATCCGCACGTAGACGCGACCGCCGGTCATCCCGGCGCACGCCCACGGCCCGATGTCGCCGAGCACTATCGCGCGGCCCGAGGTCATGTACTCGAAGGCGAAGCCCTTGGCGTTGGCGCGGTCGACCACGCAGCCCTGTGAGTCGTCGACGGGCGCCTCCGGCTCGCCCGCGAGGACCACGTCCGCACCCGAGAGCCGGATGCAGAACCGCGAGTCGGCCGATCCCTGCACGAAGAGCCTGCCCCGCTGGGCCCCGTAGGCGAAAGACTTGCCGACCGAGCCGTTGACGCGCCGGCCCTCGGCGTTCTTGCCCTTCATGATCGAGACCGTCCCGCCCAGCATCGTCTTGCCGACGCCGTCCTGGGCACCACCCTCGACCCGGCAGGTCACGCCCCACTCGTTGAAGGCGCCGAATCCCTGTCCGGCCACGCTGCCTCCGTTGAAGACCAGCTCGGCGAGCTCGTCGTTCTCGGTGCCCTCGGGAGCGCCGTCGTAGATACGTGCGCGGGCGATCGCGCCGGAGAGCTCGGTGCCGAGTACCCGGTCGTGGGCGTCCGTGCGGCGCGGGAACTCGACGCTCACGCAGGAGCCGTCGAACACCCTCTCGGCGACCTGGGCGATCTCGGAAGAGGCCTGCTTGGGCTCCATCCGCAGCGGCTTGGCCCGAACCAGCCCCGCCTCGGCGCGCGCCTCGACCAGCGCCTCCTCCTCGACCGGGAGGTCGATCGGCTCGAGGTCGAGGAACTCCTCGAGGGGCGTGATCAGCGGCGCGAGGTCGATCTTGTCCTTGTGCGAGACCTGCTCGAGCAGGTCGTAGCGGCCGATCAGGTCCTGGGCGCGGTCATAGCCCAGCGAACCGACCACCTCCTTGACCTCCTCCCCCATCTGGCGGAAGAAGGCGGCGCAGCTCTCGGCGGCGTTGTCGCCGGGCGGGGTGAACTTCTTCAGTCCGTGCTCCTCGGCCTGCTCTACGGTCTCGATCTGGGTGGCGATCCCGACGTGGCAGGTGTCGAGCTGGCAGCCACGGCAGATCGTGCAGCCGAGTGACACCATCGCCAGGGTCCCGAAGGCGACCCTGTTCGCCCCCATGCAGTGCAGCTTCACGATGTCGTGGGCGTGGCGGTAGCCGCCGTCGGCCCAGATCTCGACCCGGTTGCGAATGCCGGCCTCCATCAGGGCTCGGTGGACGGCGCGGGTGCCGATGTCGGAGGGCAGGCCGACGTGGCGCAGCGCGTGCTGGCGGGCGGCGCCGGTGCCGCCCTCGAACCCGCTGAGGGTGATGATGTCCGCGCCGGCCTTGGCGATGCCGAGTCCGATCGTGCCCACGTTCGGCACGACGGGAACCTTGACCGATACGCGCAGGTCCGGGTTGACGGTCTTCAGCTCGTCGATCAGCTCGGCCAGGTCTTCGATCGAGTAGAGGTCGTGGTTGTTGGACGGCGAGATCAGGTCGGTGCCGGGTGAGGCGTTCCGCGCGGCGGCAACCTTCTCGGAGACCTTCTTGCCGGGCAGGTGCCCGCCCTCGCCGGGCTTCGCGCCCTGGCCGATCTTGATCTCGGCGACGTAGGAGGAGTTGAGCATCTCGGCGGAGACCCCGAAGCGGCCCGAGGCGACCTGCTGTCCGCGCCACTTCCGGAACTTGCCGTACATGTCCTGGATCTCCCCACCCTCCCCGTTGATGCAGAGGATGTTGATCGCCCGTGCGGCCTCGGCGTATGCGCGGAAGGCCGGCTCCGACTGAGAGCCGAAGCTCATCGAGCTGATCACGACCGGATAGTCGTGGTGGCCGACCGAGGCATCCACCTGCGAGGGGTCGACCGGCTCGCGGTCGGGTTCCTTCTTCAACCCCATGATGTGCCGCATCGAGATCGGGCTCTGCGCCTCCAGCTCACGCACCTTCTGCGAGAACTCGTCGAAGCTCGCGGTCCCGTTGGCCGCCGCGATCGCCGCCTTGTAGACCTTGGGGTAGAAGCGGAAGGTCTTCGCCGGCTTCGCCTCCTCGTCCCCGGTGAGGACCTTGTGCCGCGAGTCGGTGTCGGCGTCGAGATGGGCGAAGCCGGTGCCGCCCGTATCCGAGGCCGCGAAGGCCTCCGTATGGAAGATCTCCGCCAGCTCAGGCTGGATCCCGATCGAGGAGAACTGGCGGGCGTAGCCGCGGACCTCGTGGATCCCGATCGTCGAGATCACCTTCTCGATCCCCTTGCGGAGCGCCGCGCAGAGGTTGCCGACGTCGTTCTCGTAGTCGTCTACGCAGATCACCTCGACCATCACGTACGGACAGACGCCGTTGGCCCCGAGGCCCAGGGCGAGCATCACGTCGTGGACGTTGCGGATCGCGGCCGAGCGGAGCACCAATGAGCAGCGCCGGCGCAGGTTCTCCCCCTCGCCGCTGAACTGCTTCAGCGCCTGGTCGATCGCGGACGTGGCGAGATGAGGATCGATGTAGCGCCGCTCTCCGTCGTAGACGGTGCGGTCTGTCAGCACCAGCAGCTCGGCGCCCTCTGTGACAGCGCGGACCGCCTCCTGACGGAGTCGCTCGATCGCGCCCTGCGTGGTCTCGGATTCCAGGAGCGCGATGTCGATCGCCTTGGCACGGTCGCCGAAGGCGGCCCAGAGGTCCTCGAGCACGTACGTCCCCTGCTCGCTGGCGATCCTGCGGTACGAGCTGTGGGGGAGCGGAGCCAGGTCGTGGTGGCCGCCGATGATCACCGGGAAGTCGGTCTCGATCGTCTTGGTGTCCTCGGCCGGGTTCTCGAGCGACGGCCGGCGACCGAAGACCGCGCGGGTGGAGAAGTGCTCGATCTCGCGCTCGCGGTCGATCGCGGGGTTGGTGACGACCGCCACCGTCTCCTTGAAGTAGTCGGCCAGGTTCTGCCGCTCCGGCGAGAGCGCGGCCAGCGGGCCGTCGTAGCCGAGCGAGCCGATCGGCTCGGCGCCGTTGTCGGCCATCTGCTGGACGAGCTTCACGTCGTCGCGCTGCCAGCCGAATCCCGCGAGCACCCTGTCCTCGACCTGGACCGGGTCCTCGGGGCCGGCGTCGGTGTATCCCGGGATCTCCGGGCCCTCGAGCGGACCGCCGGTCTGGAGCGCCCGGTCATACGGCGCGATCTGCTCGGCGCCCGTTCTCTTCAGCCAGCTGTCGCGCACCCGGCGCAGCATCTCCGCGTGTGGACGGAGCGTCGAGCGCTTGCGGTCACGATCGATCAGCACCAGGAACTTCTCGCCCGGCGCCATCGGCTTTGGCTCAGAGATCATCTCGTCCACCGGGACGACCCCGGGCTCCGAGCTGAAGATGAAGTCATGGCCGGTCTCGACCTGCCAGAGCGGCCGCAGGCCCATCGCGTCCGCCGAGAACACGCACTCGTCCTGATGGCGGGCGATCAGCGCGACCGGGCCCTGAGCGAACGGGCCCATCGTCTGGCGCAGGTACATGTAGAAGGGGTGGAGCTCTGAGGGCAGGCCGGCGATCTCCGCCACGATCGGCGGGACGACCATCTCCATCGCCTCGGCCAGTGAGAGGCCGTGGCGCCGCACCAGCGTCTCGATCGTCCGGTTCAGGTCCTGCGAATCCGAGTTCCCTTCGCCGATCGGGACGTTCAGCATCCGCGCCTCCTGGCGCAGCTGCTCGATCGTGTTGATCTCGCCGTTGTGCCCGAGGATGCCGAAGGGCTGGACCCGGGTGAACGACGGCCAGGTGTTGGTCGAGTAGCGGTTGTGGCCGAAGCAGCCGATCGTCTCGGCACGCTCATCGGAGAGGTCCACGTAATAGGAGCCGAGGACCTTCGGGTTGCCCATCACCTTGTAGACGCAGGTCCGCCCGGAGAAGGAGGCGACGTGGACGCCGAGCTTCTCCTCGAGGGCCACCTTCAGGTTGAAGGCGGCGCGGTCAGCGTCGGCCGCCTCCGGGACGAGGCCGGCGAACTGCCAGAACTGCGGCTCCTCCTCGCGCGCGGTCGGGCCGAGGGCGGCGGAGTCGACGGCGCCGACGCGCTCGGCGAGGATGCGGAAGCCCGCCTTCCCGAGCAGCTCCCTGGCGCCGTGGCGGACCCTCTCCAGATCCTGCGAGCGCTCGACGAAGACGTGAGCGACCGCGAACGCGTCGTCCAACGCGAGCGAGGGGTTGTGTCCGCCGTGGCGGACCTCCTCGGCCCAGATCTTGGTTGGGATGTCGACCAGCAGGCCGCAGCCGTCGCCCTCGCCGTCGACGTTGCCGGCGCGGTGGAGCATCTTCTGGAGCGACTCCAGCGCGAGGGTTACCGGATCGTGGTTCGGGGTCGCGTCGCGGCGGACCGATGCGTAGATCGCGCACGCGTCCTTGTCCTCCACGCTCGGGGGAGAGACGAGTGGGCGATAGGCGCGCTCGGGGGAAAAGCGCTCACGCTCTGGGGGCGAGTTCTTCAATTTGGTCTCCGGTTCCGCGCCTTCTTCGAGTGGGCGCGCGACGGGGGGTGGACCGACGGACCGGAAATTATAGGCGGGCCTCTACCCGGCCCCGCTCCGGTGGTCACCTGACTGCCCATCACTTTCACCGCAATTTGCGAAACCGGCAGATCGCCGATTCCCGCCTGCTGCAGCGCTACTTTCAGCCTGGTGAGCGGTTCTACATAGTGTTTAGCGAACGCTCACAAACGTGCTACAACTGACACCAAGGGGAGCAACAGCTGGGGAATGACGGAGAAGGATGACTGAGCAGAAGAAGGCAGAGAGGGGGGAGCAGGCAATCGCGGAACCGTCCAGCCCGGGCTCGGAGACCGAGCGCTTCCGGGCCATCGCGGACGTCAGGCACAACGAGGCGGTGACCGGCGAGTCCGGAGTCCCCGCCAACCAGCGGGACCACGAGCTGCGCCGGCAGATGCGCTCGCTCGAAGAGTTCTCGTAGGCCACAGGCCCCAACCAGCCACCACCGCGCCGACGTTCGTCGGTGACTTTGGGGTTGTTTGCGAGCGCGCGGCGACCTACGCTTGCCGTGTCAATGGGAGGACGGATTCTCAACAGGGGGATGCCGCATCGTTCACGGGGTCCGATCGCCCTCGCGATCGCTGTGGGGGCGCTGGCGATCACCGCCACTTCCACCAGCGCGGCAACAACCCGTGCGGAGTACGTCGCCCAGGTCGATCAGATTTGCAGCCAGTCTCCGCGGAGCTCTGGACGTCTGGGCCCGAGGCTCAAGATTCTGTTCCGCCCAAAGACCGTCCCTTCGCAACTGCTACCAAGCTCATCAGAGCCAACCAAGAAGCAGATCCGTCGGTCTGTGAACCGATTCGTCAACCGAATCGCTCGCATACTCGCCACGTTCAATCGCACATTCAGCTCCACCACTGAGCAGCTTGCCCTTGTTCCCCCCGCGCCCGGCGACGAAGCCGCGGTTGCACGGTGGATAGCCGGGCTACGGCAGTACGCGATCCACACCGCTGAAAGTCTCCGTGCGTTGCGTCATCACAAGCCTGGTGCGGCCTTGGCCTTTCAGGCACAGGCCATCGATGTGCTCAATGCCGGCGGGGCGGCGGTGCAGGGCTTCGGCATCACCGTCTGCACCACGTCCCTACCTCCGCCGCCCAGACCGGCCTAGCCTCCTCGGTTCCGACACCGGCCGACGGTAGATTCTCGCGCCGATGCTGATCGCCGTAGTCGGCAGCGACACCTACAAGTGGTTCTCGCCTTCCACATCCTGCTGGCGGTGGTGTGGGTCGGGAGCAACACCGCGATCCAGATCTTCGTGATCCGCGCGAAGCGCGCCGGCGCCGACCGGATCGCCTACTTCGCGAGGGAGATCGAGTGGTACGGGACCCGCGTCCTCATCCCCTCCGCGCTGACGCTGCTGATCCTCGGCTTCATCCTGCTCCACGAGTCCAGCGGCGCCTACGACCTCGGCCAGGGGTGGGTGACCTTCGCATTCGTCGTCTGGCTGCTCTCGTTCATCGCCGGCGCCGGCTATCTGGGACCGGAATCCGGCCGGCTCAGCAAGATGGCCGAAGAGCGCGGGCCCGAGGATGACGAGTATCAGCGCAGGCTCGCCCGGATCTTCGTGGTATCGCGGATCGAGCTGCTCCTGCTGATCCTGGTCGTACTCGACATGACCGTCAAGCCCGGCCTCTGACGCCGACCAGCCGTCAGCCCCAGGGCATCTGCACGTAGCCGCTGTCGACCGGCACGCCGATCAGCAGAGCGCGCACGTTCGCATCGGACTCGTTGCGGATCGTGCGGTTGACCTCCGGCGCGAAGCGGCAGAAGGTGCCGGCAGGGGCATCGTGCTCCTCCCCGTCGGTGACGATCTTCCCCTGGCCCTCCAGGATGATGAAGACCTCCTCCTGGTTGTCGCCGGTGTGGTCGTGGGCGGGGATCTCCCCTCCTGCGGCGATGTCGACCACGTTGAAGCCGAAGGCCTCGGCCCCCAGCGTCTTTCGCGCCAGCCGCCAGGTCGCTCCCCCGCTCCCCTCCATCTCCTCGAACTGGTCGATGCTCTTGATCGTGTAGCCCTCGGCCATCGCTCCTCCTCTCGGTTCCCCTTGTCTCTCCGGGCGGGCGAACATATCCTCTTCGCGTGGGAGAGGACTCGGCCCAGAGTCTCGAGGAGGCCATCGGGCGTTACAACGACGCCTGGAACGACCACGACCTCGACGCGATCATGTCGATGCACGCCCCTGACATGGTGTTCGAGAACCACACCGCGGGTGAGTCGGCTCAGGGGCCGGATGAGGTCAGGGAGCACATCGGGTCGATCTTCGAGAGCTGGCCCGATCTCCACTTCGATACCCGCAGGCTCTACGTCCGCGACGGCGTGGTCACCCAGGAGTGGACCGCGAGCGCGACGCATTCCAAGACGGTGCGCCGCGGCGACCTGGTCGCCGAGCCCACCGGCGAGAAGGTCGAGTGGCGCGGAGTGGACGTGATCCCCTACGAGGACGGCCTGATCAAGCGCAAGGACGTCTACTCGGACTCCGTCTCGATCCTCCGCCAGGTCGGCCTGCTCGACTAGCCGAAATCAGGCAGTAACCCTGTGGCGCTTCCCGGCGCTTAGGCAGGTGGGGAGCCAATCGCCATGGAGGTGACTACGACGTGAAGCTGAGAACGCGAAAGCTGGCGGTCTTCGTGACCTGCCTCGGAATCGCGGCAGCGTTTCCGGTTCTGAGCTCCGCCGACAAGGGCGGCGTTCCGCATTCGAAGAAGCCGTGTCCTGTGAAGAAGCACCACCACAAGAAGCCGAAGCCCAACAACAAGGGCAAGAAGTGCGGCTTCAACGAGGGCACCACCACGTCCACACCGTCGACGACCAGTACCGAGACGGAGACGACCACCACCGGCACCACCTAATCGGGGATCCGGACGGGCGGTCCCGCGGCTTACCGGACGCTGCGGGGCCGTCCCGTCCGGTTGCTCATGTTCGGCGCCTATAGATCGCCCAGCCGGCGATCGCCGCGCCGCAGGCGATCAGAATTCCCGCCGAGAGCAGTCCCGCCTCGCTTCGCTCCGGGTCGCCCATGACCGAGTCACGCGCTCGCGCGGAGAGCACCGAGCCGGCTGAGGCGAATGACATGACCGATCCTGCGGATCCGGCCGATGCCACCGACAGCGCGGATCCGGCAGAGCCGATCGACCCGATCGAGGCGAACGACCCGACGGATCCGATCGAGAGCGCGGAGCCCTTCGACGCGATCGAGAGGAACGAGTCCTCCGACCACAGCGAGAGCGAGCTGCCGCCCTTTGAGCTCACAGCTCCGGGACGTCAGCGCCCGTCGGGGAGAAGGGGACGCGGCGAACCTCCGCCCAATCCCCCACCCGCTCGCTGAGCGCCTTCATCACCTCGCCGGTGCTCTGCCAGAAGGTCCAGACGAGCACCGTCGGGCCGGCGCCCGAGATCGTCGCTCCGATCGCGCCCATCCGCGGCGCCTCCTCGACGATCTCCATCGAGCGCGGGTACAGGTGGGCACGCTGAGGCTGATGCAGCCGGTCGGCGAGCCCGCGCCCGATCAGGGTCAGGTCGGAGCGCTGGATCCCGAGCACCAGCTCCGATGCGGCGGAGATGTTGGCGACGGCGTCGGCCATCGGCACCTGATCCGGGATCGCCTCGCGAGCGTCCTCGGTGGGCACCTGCTCGCCGGGGATCACGACCACGGCCTCCACACCCTGCGGCGGATCCAGCCGTGTCGAGGTGAGCGTGCCGTCCTGGCTGGCACAGACGACGAAGCCTCCGAAGAGCGCGGCGGCCACGTTGTCCGGATGACCCTCAATCTCCGCGGCCTTGGCGAGGACGTCCTCGGGTTCCTGGGCGAGCTCATAGAGGTGGTCGGCCGCGAGCAGGCCGGCAACGATCGCCGCGGCGCTCGAGCCCAGCCCCGCGGCCAGGGGGATCTCACTCTTGATGCGGAAGGCGATCCCGTCCGCAGGGCGCAGCGACTCGAAGGCGCGAACGCAGAGATTGGAGCGATCCCGCGGCACGTCGAGCCCCTCGGCATCGACCGAGAAGGCATCGGCCTCCTCCACCTCGAGCTCGAGGTGCATGGCGAGCGCGGCGGCCAGCACGTCGTATCCCGGGCCGAGGTTGGCCGAGGAGGCCGGCACCTTGACCAGCCGTCGCCGCGCGGTCATGGCCCCAGGCTATATATGCGAGGGCGCGCGACAGCGCAACCCGTCTTGTCATGAACCGAGGATCTTCGCCTTCTGCTGCTCGAACTCGGCGTCGGTGAGGGCGCCGGAGTCGCGGAGCTTCGCGAGCCGCTCGAGCTCGGCAAGATGATCGTCCCCGGCTCCGGCTGTTGGAGCCGGCGCCGGTGCGAAGCCACCGGACCCCGGCACGGGCCGGACCTCGCCCTGCGCCGGGCCTTTTGGTGCGGAATCCCAGTCGATGGCGATCTTGGCCGGGTCGTTCTGGTCGACCTTGACCGGCAGCGTCACCCCCGCGCCCAGGCTCGCCGAAGCCGGGACCATGAACGAGTTCGCGACCCGGTAGGCCTGCCGGCCGGGAATGTTGATCTCGAGATCGAGATCGAGGTTGAACCACTGGGCGCCTCGCGCCGGAGTGCCCATGCCGACGATGGTCGCCACGCCCCCGATCCCCTCCGAGAGGATCCTGCCGCGCTCGCCCTGATTGCCCGAGAGGTCCGCGAGCTGCTCGTTGGCCTGGGAAAGCATGTCCCCCATCTGCTGCATCTGTCCGCCGAAACCCGGCTTGTAGCCCGCCTCCTGCTGCTGCTGGCGCTGAAGCTGCTTCGCCTCCTTCGTCAGGCTGGACAGGTCCTTCATCGACTTGAAGAGTCCCACTCTCCCCACTCCTTCCCCTCGTTGAACTGGCGCGAAGCCTACCGGCCTTATGTACCGTCATCCACCGTGTTGGGGGCCTCGGGAGGCAACCGTTGCAGGACGACCGTGCGGGCGACGCTGGTCGCTTTGCTCGGCTGCCTGCTCTGCGCTACCGCGGCCATTGCAACCTTTCCCCAGGACCCGCCGAACGACCCGGACTACGCGCCGGCCGAGGGCAGCCCGACCGACTGCCTGACCAAGTCGGCCGACGATCAGCAGCACTACCTCTTCAGCCACATGCCTCAATGCAATCCGGCCGCCTCGGACCCGGAGGGAGCCGCAGGCATGTCGGTCGACTCCGCTTGGCGCGACTACACGGCGGGCGATCCGAGCACGGTGATCGCCTACGTCGAGGGCGGGATCAACTGGCACGCCGGCGATGCGCAAAAGCTCCGCAACAGGGTCTATCTGAACCCGAAGGAGCTGCCCGACCCGACCAATCCCGACGGCCAGCCGGGCCTGAACGCCGACGATTACGCCATCTACAACGGCGTGCCCACTCCCGACGCCAACGACAACGGCGTCGTGGACCCGGAGGACATCATCGTCCGCTTCTCCGACGGTGTCGACGGTTATGGGGCGACGGGCAAGACCGACGGCAACGGCTACGTCGACGACATCTCCGGCTGGGACTTCTACAACCACCAGAACGACCCGGCGACACTCGACTCCACCTACGACCACGCCAACAATCAGATGAAGCAGGCTGCGGCCGAGGCCGACAACGGCTTCGAGGGAGCGGGTGTCTGTCCGAGATGCAGGCTGCTGCCGGTCAAGGCGGGGGCCGAGGCGCTGGACCGCACCGACGACCTTGCCCAAGCCTGGCTGTTCGCCGGTGATTCCGGCGCCGACGTGATCGTCTCGACGACCGCGGACCTCGGCTACTCCAGCTTCATGTCTCAGGCGGTGGACTACCTCTGGAACCACGGCGTCGTGATGGTCGAGTCCTCGAACGACTTCGACTCCACCGACCACCAGGGGGGAATGTTCCACCAGCACGTCCTGCCGGGGAACGGCCTCGTCTCGAACGTCCATGGGCTGGGGGTGGTCCCGGGCGTCGGTGGCCCCCTCTCGAACCCGCTGACCACCACGTACCGGGCGCGGTCCGGCTACACCTCCTGGGGGACCCACAACATGTTCTCGGTCGCCACCACGGGCGGAACGACCTCGGAGTCGACGCCCACCGTCGGCGGAGTGATGGCCCTCGTGCTCTCCTATGGGAAGCAGGCCGCCGCCGATCACCTGATCTCCTCGCCGCTCACGAACGACGAGGCCATTCAGGTGGTGCGCGCCACCTCCTCGGATATCGCCGACAACCCCAACCCGCCCACCGGCTGGACCGGCAAGCCGGGCTTCGACCTCCAGTACGGATACGGGCGCCCCAATGTCCACAAGGCGATGCAGGCGGTCACGACGACGCCATCCCGCCGGTCGCCTGGTTCAACTCTCCGGCCTGGTACTCGCTCTATGACCCGGCCAAGACTCAGACAGTTCCCGTCACGGGCCACGTCGACGCGCCTCGCTCTGAGCCGTACACCTGGAAGCTCGAGTTCGCGCCGGGTGCGGAGCCGACTGACGGCCAGTTCATCACCGCCAACTCCGGCAGCGGCAGCGGCCCGATCAACGGCACGCTGGGCTCGATCAACTTGAACGACGTGCCCCAGTCCTTCTGGGACGCGGCCTTCCACCTCTCACAGGACAAGACCCTGGAGACGAACGAGCGGTACACGGTCACGCTCCGGATCCAGGTGACGGACTCCGACGGCCGCGTCGGCGAGGAGCGGCGGGCGATCGCGGTCCACCACGACCCGACTCTTACCCCAGGGTTCCCGGTCAAGATCGGGCACGGCGGCGAGTCTCAGCCCGTGCTCGCCGGAGCTACCTCTTCTCACCGAACGGCTCGACGATGGGGGTCTACGGGCCTGTTCCCGACGCGACCCTCGGACTGCTCTCAGGACTCGCCAACGGCACCCTCGACGCCACCGCGATCACGGGGATCCTCGCCGGCGATTTGCCCGACGACGCGCCCGTCAACTTCACCGGAACGGGCGCATTCGGCAAGGTTGGCGCGACGAGCACGCTGGCGGTGGCCGAGCCAGGAAGCGGCGTCGCGAGCGTGGCAACGTCGCTCCTGTTGCCCGGCCTCGGCACCCCGATCAACAACTACATGCGGGTGCATGACGCGGCCTCGGGCGCACCGCTGCCGGGCTTCCCCGCGCCGGCCCAGGGGCTCGACTTCCTCGGGGCACCGGTGATCGCCGACGTCACCGGGGACGGCCAGCCCGACGTGATCCAGGGCGGCGACAGCTCGGCGCTCCACGCGTTCACCACCGGCGGCGCCCAGGCGAGCGGCTTCCCGAAGTTCACCGGCGGCTGGATCGTGTTCGGCCCATCCGTCGGCGACTTCGAGGGCGACGGCCACAACGACATCGTCGCGACCACGCGCGAGGGCTACCTGATGTCCTGGAGGACGGACGGCAGGGCGAGCGCCAACCAGGAGTGGTGGAGCTCACACCACGATGAGCGCAACACCGGCGAATACGGCGTCGACACCCGCCCGCCCGGGATCCTGCGCGACGCCTCCGTGTCCGCGGACCGTTCGCAGCTTGCCTTCGACGCACCCGGCGACGACTGGTACGACGGCACGCCTGACCACTACGACATCGCCACCTCCCCCGACGCCATCACGCCCGAGAGCTTCGACTCCGCAACCCCCCTCAGCGGTGCGCCCACCCCCGCCGCCGCGGGAACGGCTCAGTCATTTGCGGTCCCGGCCGGCGCGGAGCGCCACATCGCGATCCGGGCGGCCGACGAAGCGGGCAACCTCGGGCCGGTGCACGACTTCGACCTCCAAGCCGCGACTGCGCCCGGCGGTGGCGGTGGCGGCAACGGCGAGGGAGCCGGGAACGGCGGTCAGAAGGGCCAGACCGGCCGGCTCGGCAACTGCACGAAGAAGAAGCATCGCAAGCAGCACCACAAGCACCACCGAAAGCATCGGCACAAGAAGTGCAAGAAGCGCAAGCACCGCCACAGGCACAAGCGGCACTAGCGCCGAGCGCCCTCTAGCCGAACACGGCCTTCTCGACCGCCGACAGCTCCGCCTTGCACCCGGTGACCGCCGGGGCCGTGCCCAGCGCTGTGTCGGGATCCTTCAGGCCGTGACCGGTGAGAACGCAGACGACCGTCTCGGGCACCGCCACGCCGTCCGCGACGGGCAGCCCGTGAGCGAGCAGCCCGGCCACCGAAGCGGCTGACGCGGGCTCGCAGAAGACGCCCTCGCTCGAGGCGATCCAGTGATACGCGTCGAGGATCTGCTGGTCGCTGACCGCCGCGACGCGTCCCCGGGATGCGGTGAAGGCGTTCATCGCCTCCTCCCAGCGCGCCGGGTTGCCGATCCGGATCGCGGACGCAACGGTCTCGGGCTTCTCGATCGGATGACCCTCGACCAGTGGCGCCGCGCCCTCGGCCTGAAAGCCGTAGAGGATCGGCGACTCCCCGTACTCCTGGAAGCCCGCCCACCACGAGGTGACGTTGCCGGCGTTGCCCACCGGGATGGCGAGCGCCGCCGGGGCCTGGCCGAGCTCGTCGCAGGTCTCGAAGGCCGCGGTCTTCTGCCCCTCGATCCGGTACGGGTTGACCGAGTTGACCAGCTCGACTGGATGCTTCTTCGCGATCTCACGGACGATCTCGAGGGCCTGGTCGAAGTTCCCCTCCAGGGCGATCACCCGGGCGCCGTGCATCAGCGCCTGGGCGAGCTTGCCGATCGCGATCTTCCCCTCCGGGACGATCACCGCCCCGCGCATCCCGGCGCGCGCCGCATAGGCCGCGCAGCTCGCCGCCGTGTTCCCGGTCGAAGCGCAGATGATCGCCTCGGCGCCGCTCCCCTTGGCCCGCGACACCGCGAGCGTCATGCCGCGGTCCTTGAAGCTGCCGGTCGGGTTGGCTCCCTCGAACTTGAGGTGGACCTCGGCGCCGACCCGCTCCGAGAGGCGCGGCGAGTGGATGAGCGGCGTCGAGCCCTCGTTCAGCGTCACCACGGGGTCTCCGTCCTCGATGGGAAGGTGATCGCGGTAGCGCTCGATCAGCGGGGCGGGCATCGGCCTAGCCGAACTCTTCCTCGATCACCCGGATCGAGCGAGGGGGCGAGCGCAGGAACTTGAGCTTGGCGATCCTCTTCAGCGCCGCCGCAAAGCGCTTCTCGCTGACCGGGTGCATGACCATGATCAGCTGCGCCTCTCCGCCCAGGCCGCGCTGGACGACGCTCCGCACTGAAACCTCGTTGTCGCCGAGGACCTCGGCCACCTGGGCGAGCACGCCCGGCTGGTCGTCGACCTCGAGGTGGAGGTAGAACGCCATCTCCACGTCCTTGGCGACCTTGAGCTTGGCGTTCTCCTCGAACAGCGGCGAGCCGCCTCCGATCACGGAGACGACATCGCCGAGGACCGCCGCCGCGGTCTCGGGGCCACCCGCGCCCGGCCCGGACATCGTGATCTCGGTGATCGCCGGGGACTCGACCATCACGGCGTTGAAGGGCCCGGAGATCGGCGAGAGGGGATGGCCGGGGTACAGGAAGCAGGGGAAGACGCGAACGCTGATCTCGCCCTCGCCGACCCGCTCCGCCACCCCGAGGAGCTTCAGCGAGAGGCCGAGCTCCTTCGCGTAGGCGATGTCGTCGGGCTTGACCTGCTCGATCCCCTCGTACGGGACGTCGTCGAGGCCGACGGGGGCGCCGAAGGCCAGCCGCGCGAGGATCGCCATCTTGGCCGCGGCGTCGGCGCCGCCGACGTCGTCGGTCGGGTCCGCCTCCGCGTAGCCGAGGTCCTGAGCCTGCTTCAGTGCCTCCTCGTATGAGAGCCCGCTCCGCGTCATCTCCGTGAGGATGTAGTTGGTCGTCCCGTTGACGATCCCGAAGACCTTCTCGATCGGGATCGCGCCGAGGCTCTCCTGGACGACCCGGATGACCGGGATCGCCCCCGCGACCGCCGCCTCGAAGCGGAGCTGGGCTCCGCCCTCTCGAGCGGCCGCAACCAGCTCCTCGCCGTGCTGGGCGAGCAGCTGCTTGTTCGCGGTGACGACGTGGCGGCCCTCCTTCAGGGCGCGGGTGACGTAGTCGAGCGCCGGTTCCGTCCCGCCGATCAGCTCGACGACGATGTCGCTGGCGGCCAGGATCTCGTCGAAGCTCCCCTTCCTGCTGCTCAGAACGCCGGTCACCTTGGGCCGGCGGCCGGAGACCTCCTCGACCATGTCGGCGCGGTCCTCCAGCAGCCTGCGAAAGGCGCCGCCGACCGTCCCCTGGCCGAGAATCCCGACGTAAACCTGATCGCTCATTGGTCTCGGGCCAGCAGGTCGTCCCAGGTCTCGCGGCGGACCACCACCCTCGCCTCTCCGTCGCCACAGAAGATCACCGGGGGCCGCGGTACCCCGTTGTAGTTGCTCGCCATCGCGTAGCCGTAGGCGCCGGTGGCCGGCGTGACCAGGACGTCGCCGACCCGCGGCGCCCCCAGCTCGGTATCGCGGATCAGGACGTCCCCCGACTCGCAATGCATCCCGGCGATCGTCGCCAGTGTCTCGGGTTCCTCGCCCGCCCGGTCGGCGATCACGGCCTCGTAGCGGGCCCCGTAGAGCATCGGGCGCAGGTTGTCCGACATGCCCCCGTCGACCGCGACGTAGGTCCGCACCCCCGGGATCTCCTTCACGGTCCCGACCCGGTAGGCGGTCACACCCGCGTTGCCGACGAGGGAGCGCCCGGGCTCGACCAGGATCGTCGGTGCCGGGTCGAAGACGCGCTGGACGCCGCGGACCTTGACCTCGACGTAGTCCTCTATCGAGGGCGGCTCGTCGGAGTCCAGATAGGCGATTCCGAGCCCGCCGCCGACGTTGAGCAGCTCCGGGGCCAGGTCGACCGAGTCGCAGAAGTCCGCGATCACCTCGATCGCCTTCACGTAGGGCTCGAGCTCGAAGATCTGAGAGCCGATGTGGGCATGCAGACCGACCAGCTCGAGATTGGCGGATTCGCGGACCCGCTCGACCGCTCGCTCGGCCAGCCTGTCGGCCAGGCCGAACCCGAACTTGGAGTCGAGCTGGCCCGTCTGGACGTAGTCGTGTGTCGAGGGCTTGATCCCGGGAGTCACGCGGATCAAGGCCTTCTGGGGCCGGTCCAGCAGCCGGTCAGCCAGCTCGATCTCGTCGAAGGAGTCGAGGATCAGGTGGCCCACCCCTGCTTCGAAGGCGTAGCGGAGCTCGCGCTCGGTCTTGTTGTTGCCATGCAGGTGGATTCGCGCGGGATCGAACCCGGCGGCCAGTGCCATGTGGAGCTCGCCGCCGGAGGCGACGTCGACCGACAGGCCGGCATCGCGCATCAGCCTGTACGCGGCCGTGCACGGAAGCGACTTGCTTGCATAGACCACCTCGAAGGCGTCGGTGCGCTGCTCGAAGGCGCGCACGTACTCCTGCGCCCGGCGGCGGATGTCGTCCTCGGCGTAGATGTACGCCGGCGTGCCGAACCGCTCCGCCAGCTCGACCACGTCGCAGCCCGCAATCTCCAGGTGGCCGTCCTCGTTCACGCGCGACCCCGCCGGATAGACCGGCGAGGCCGCGATCGGGTCCTCCACCAAACGGGTCGCGCTCTCGCTCGCCCTCGCATTGACGGAGCCTGGATTGTTCCCTTCAGCGTTCATGGGAGAGGCAATTCTGACGGGAACGAGCACAATGCCCGCAATGGAGCGCTCTTTGCCTCGGCGGCCGGACATCGACCGCGCCACTGGGCTGGCCTACGCGCTCTGGCTCCCCGACGACCGAGGGCCATGGCCCGCAGTCGTCGTGGTGCACGGCGCGGGGTCGCGCAAGGAGAACCACGCCGACTTCGCTCGCCTCGCGACCGCGAATGGCTGGGCCGCCCTCACCTTCGACCTTCCCGGCCACGGCGAGTCCGACGGCGAGATGTCCGGTGCGGCTGTCGAAAGCGTGATCTCGATGGTCCATCTGCTGGCCGCGCAGGACGGAGTCGACCCGCGCCAGGTGGCGGCGCGTGGATCCAGCCTGGGCGGCTTCCTGGCAATCTGCGCCGCATCGGCGGCGACGGAGATCGCCGGCGTGATCGCGATCTGCCCAGCCAGCGAGAGCCACCTCGCTCGCGGCGTCCGACAGGGGCGCTTCGAGATGCGCGTCGCCGATTCGGTGGACCTCGAGGCGTGGCTGATGGCCCAGGACCTCGGTGACGCCGTCGAGCGCCTGGAGCCCCGGCCGCTGATCCTCATGCACGCCGAGGGGGACACGCAGATACCGAGCGATCACTCAGCTGAGCTCTACGACCGGGCGGGCGAGCCTCGGAAGCTCGTCATCGCCCCCGGCGGCGCCCACACCACGGTCCAGCATGATCCCGAGCTTCAGGGCATGGCGCTGCGCTGGCTCGAGCGCGAGCTCGACGCGGGGTAGCCGTCGCGCTACTTGGGTCTGGGAGCCGGTTCAGTGCCAGGACCGGGAGGACCCGTGTCCCCTGCCATGGCTGGAGGAGCCGAATTGCGAGCCGGAGCTGTAGTGCGGGTTTGAGCTGGAGTGCGAGTCGGAGTGCGAGCCGGAGCTGGAGTGCGAGTCGGACGAATGGCCCGGCTTCGCGAACGGTCCCTTGCCCGTCACCTCGGTGTCACCACCGGCCGGCTGCTTTGAGCCCGTGGACACGTTCTGGTGGGGATAGTCCGGATGCGTCGGGTTGACCGGATGAGCCGGGTCCTTGCCGGCCTGCACCGGCGGGCCGCTTCCGGAGCCAGTGGACCCGTCCGAGTTACCCGAGTCGCTAGTGGGGGGCGAGGTGACCGGAGGGGGGGGCGAGGTGACCGGAGGGGGGGGCGAGGTGACCGGAGCGGTGCTGGGAGGGGGGGAATTGGGGCCCTTGCCCGCTCCGCCCCCGCCCTGGTGCCCCCCGGTGTTGCCGTTACCGGCGTTGCCGGCACCTGCCGCGCCTCCCGCCGGTACAGCGGTCGAGGCGATGGTCTGCACGGAGGTGGCACCCCCAGGGGTGACCGAGGCGCCGGGGGTGGCACCCTTGGTGGCATCGCTGAGCTCGATGTTGCCGTTGACCGTCGTGTCGTTCGGCGTCGGCCAGACGTTGAACGAAACGAGGCCCACCAGGGTCACGAAGACGATCGCGGCACCGGCCAACACAGCACCGGACGCGCCGATCCCGACTATGAAGCTCTCGGGGGTGTTGTTCGTTGATGTCTTGGTGGCCGCGTGAGCTTCCCCCTCCCGCACGGCACGCCATTCGCGCGCACTCACAGTACGGGCATCGTCGCGCATTCGGCCGACATTAGAAACCCCATTGCTTGGTAGCTATTTGTTCTAGTCCGGACGAAGTCCGAACTTGCGAAAAGGGAGCTCGTGCCGTCCGGCGCTACAGGTAGCCGAGGGGGTCAGTCGTCTGGCCGTTGATGCGGACCTCGAAGTGCAGGTGCGGGCCGAAGCAGTACCCGGTGCAATCGCTGAGGCCGATGATCTGCCCCTGCGCGACCTGCTGGCCCACGGAGACGAGGAACCGCTCCTGGTGCCCGTAGCAGGTGGAGAGCCCCCCGCCGTGGTCGATGCAGGTGTAGTTGCCGTAGCCGCCTTCGGGCCCGGCGATGGTCACGGATCCCGCGGCCGCCGCCCGAATCGGCGTTCCGGTCGGCACCCCGATGTCGACGCCGGGATGGAATTCATAGCCGTTACCGATGTTGCGCGGGCCGTAGCCCGAGGTGATGGGCCCGTTCACAGGCCAGATCAATCCGTGGCCGCCCGCCCTGACCGGGCCGGCCGGCAGCGCACCGGTTCCGGCAGACAGCTGCTCGGCGATCTTCTGCGAGATGTCGCTCAGGTCGCCCTCCAGGCCGCTCTGCTGCTTTCGCACCTGCGTCAGCGTGGCGTGCTGCTTGCGACGGGCGGTCGCCAGCTGTGTCGTCCGCTGCTTGAGCGCCGCCTTGGTCACGTCGAGCTCGTGCTTGCGGGCCGCGATCTCGTCGCGGGCGGCGCGAACGGTGTTGACCGTCATCTGCATCTCGTTGCGAAGCTCGCGGACTCGGGAGACGATGTCGTTGTCCTGGTGCTGGAGCGTCTGCAGGTATTGGGTCCGGGCCAACAGGTCGTCGAAGCCGTGCGCCTGAAGGAGAACGGTGATCAGGTCCGGCTCGTTGGACTCGTAGATCGCGACGAGCCGCTGCTCCAGGATCTGGATCGCCTCGTGAAGGCGCTGCCTCAGGGCATTGAGGCGGGCCTGCGCCTCGTTCAGCTCCGTCTGCTTCTGGGCCAGATCGGCGGCAACCGCCGCCTCGCGGTTTCGCAGCGCGGCGACCTGGGAGGTGAGCTGCTGGAGCTGCGCCGACTCATGACTGATCCGGGCGGTGAGGACACCGGCGTGCGCACGGACGTGCGAGAGCTTGTTCTGCGTGGTGTTGAGCTTCTGCTGGAGGCTCTGGCCCGACGCGCTGCCCACCGTCATCGCGCATGCGCACGCCACCAGGGCGCCGGAGAGCGCCAGCATCAACCGCTTGGATCCCGTCATCTGAGCGACAAAGGTTGAACGCCCGCGACCGGGCTACTGAAAAGCGGGTTGCAGCGTCTCAGGCGGCGGTTGGGGCGGGCTCGCGCTCTCTCGCCCCGTTCTGCCGTGCGCCGTTGACCGCCTGCCCGGCGATCTCAGCGGCCTCCGCGAAACGCTCCTGGTAGGTGCGAGCCTGCATCCGCGAGATGACGAGGCGCTGCACCTGGGCCGTACCCTCGAACAGCTGGTAGATCTTCGCATCGCGGAACCACTTCTCCAGCGGGCAGTCGGTTGTCTGCGCGTAGGGCCCGACAAGGTCCATCAGCGTGGTCGTGGCCCACATGGTCACATCGCCGGCCTTGAGCTTCGACATGGATCCCTGGCCACCGGTCATGGGGATGCCGTTGCGGCCCATCCATGAGGCGCGCTGAACGAGCAGGCGCGCCGAGTCGATCTCGGTCGCGACGTCGGCGAGCACCTGCTGAATCCGCTGCTCCTCGAGCACGGGCTTGCCTCCATCGACGGTCTGGTCGCTCAGGTAGGAGAGCGTCCACTCGTAGGCGGCCTGAGCGATGCCGATCGCGGAGGCGCCGACGATCGGGCGCGTCATCTCGAACGTCGCGAGGGCGTTCGAGGACCCGCCCGTCTGGCCCGAGCGGGCGCGCTCGAGCTTGCGGTCGAGCTTGTCCATGCCGCCGAGCAGGTTCTCGACCGGGATCCGGCAGTCTTCGAGGATCACCTCGGCCGTGTGGGAGGCGCGAATGCCGATCTTCGACTCCTTCTTGCCCTGGCGCAGCCCGGGGGTGCCCGGGCCGATCACGAAGGAGGCCTGTCCGCGGTGACCGAGCTCGGGGTCGACGGTCGCGACCACCACGTGGACGTCGGCGATGCCACCGTTCGTGATGAAGACCTTGGTGCCGTTGAGAATCCACTCGTCTCCGTCGAGCTTGGCCGTGCTCTTCAGGCTCTTCACGTCGGAGCCGGCCTGCGGCTCGGTGACGGCGTAGGCGCCGAGGGCGATCTCCTCATCGGTGCCGAAGCACTGCGGCACCCACTCGGCGATCTGCTCGGGTGTGCCCGAGGCGGCGATGCCGGCGGCGGCCAGGCCGGATCCCTGGACGGCCAGGGCGATCCCGGCGCAGCCCCAATGGAGCTCCTCCGCGGTGATCACTCCAAGCTGTCCGCCCGGATCGGAGCCCAGCTGCTGCATGTGCTCGAGCCCCTGGAGACCCCACTTGCGGGCCTCCTTCATCACCTCCCAGGGAGTGCTCTCCTCCTCGTCGTGCTTGCGGGCGACGGGACGGATGACCTCGCGCGCGAACTTGCGGACGTGGTCCCGGTGCTCCCTCTGCTGGTCGGTGAGCGCGAAGTCCATTTTTCGAGGGCCGTCCTTTCAAGGTCAGCGTTGACTGACTGGTCAGTCAGCCAGTTTACCTCAACCGGAAGTGGAACCTGCCACTTACCGCGCAGCCGCTCGCCGGCCCTGGGCGCAAACGGGTTGTGGGTACCGTTCCCCGCCGTGCGCCTCCCCCGCCCGATTCAGAACGCGATCGACTGGCTGCGCTTCGACGTGTTCGCGAAGTGGGACCCGCGCACGCTCGCAGTGGCCGGCGGCGGTCTCGTTGTCATCTTGCTGCTCGGCTGGGTGATCATCGCCAACCCCTTCTCAGGCGGAGGAAACGGCGGGGCCCGGGTCGTGACGATCGCCGTCGCGACCGACAACGCTCAGCAGGCGCCGGTCGGCGTACTCGGCTTCCCGCTGGTCGCCACGCGCAACACGACCAGAATCAGCGGCCCCGATCCGACCGACGACGCCGCGGCCGCCGCATTGGCGACGCATCCTCCCGCGCCCGAGGCCGCGCCGCTCGAGGCGGTGACCCTGGTGCCCGACGACGACTGGCAGGCGGGGATCGCCGCCTCCGTCCTCGCCGGCCCTCCGACGCGCATGCCCGTGCTGATCAGCCAGCACGGAGCTGTGCCGGATGCGACCACCCAGGCCCTCGCCCAGCTCAACCCACGAGGGGGCGGCACGTCGGGCGACGTCGCCGTCTATTCCGCGGGCGGAGCGTCCGTACCATCCGGCCTCAAGTCGCAGGACGTCCAGGGAGACTCGCCGGCAGAGATCGCCAACTCCATCGACCAGCTTCGCCAGCGTCTGGTGAAGGAGGAGCCGCCGCACATCCTGCTGGTCAGCTCGGATCAGGCCGGATACGCCATGCCCGCGGCGGCCTGGGCCGCGCGCTCCGGGGACCCGGTCCTGTTCACCGGCCCCAGGCAGGTTCCGGCAGCCACCCTGGCGGCTCTGCGGCGCCATGCCGCCGCGACCGTATACGTCCTCGGGCCGGAGTCCGTGATCTCCAAGGACGTGGTGAAGCAGGTCGGCAGGGTCTCGGCCACCGTGCAGCGTGTCGGCGCCACCGGAGCGGTGCAGAACGCGCTCCTCTTCGCGCGCTACTCGGACGGCTCCTTCGGCTGGAACATCAACGATCCGGGACACGGGATGGAGCTCGCCAACACCGATCGGCCGCTCGACGCCGCGGCTGCGGCATCCCTCGCCTCGAGCGGCAAGTGGGGCCCGCTGCTGCTGACCGAGACAACGGATGTCCTGCCCCCCGAGCTGAGAAGCTTCCTGCTCGATATCAAGCCCGGCTACCAGACGGACCCGACCCGGGCGGTGTACAACCACATCTGGCTGATGGGAGACGCGACCGCGATCGGCGGACAGGTTCAGGCGGAGGTCGACGAGCTGGCGGAGCTGGCACAGATCGGTTCGGCCGGCGGGACCCAGGGCACCGCCAGTGGGGGCATCGCGCAGCCAGGCGGGCTCGAGGGGGAGCCAAACCCGACACAGCAGAAGGGGAAGAAGAAATGAGCGAAGCCGAGCGTCCCGACAGGCTCTCCAGGGCGGTCACCGTCGAGGACATCAGGGCGCTGGCGGGCCCCTCCACCCCCCACTTCGCCCTGCAGGTCCGTAACCGGATACAGCGGCTGATCGCCGAGCTGCCGGAGGACGACCCAGTCCGGCAGGAGGGCGAGATCCAGATCGCGCGGCTCGAGGAGCTCGCGCAGCACAGCGGGGACCCCCGCGGCGGCACCGGGGTGGCTCACTGATGAAGGAGCTCGCGGAGGGCGTCTGGCACATCAAGTGCCTGCCCGGAATGCCATGGGCGGTGAATGCGTATCTGGCGGGCGACGTCCTGATCGACGCTGGATGCCGGCAATCGACGAAGCGCATCCTGAAGCAGCTCGACGGGCATGAGGTGACGGCCCACGCCCTGACCCACGCGCATCCCGACCATCAGGGCGCAAGCCACGACGTCTGCGAGCGGCTGGGCATCCCGTGCTGGTGCCCGGAGCTGGATGTGCCCGCCGCCGAGGATCCCAACGTGATCGACGAGCGACATCCCGACAAGTTCATGGCCCACTTCTTCTGGCGGATCTTCCACGGGCCCGGGCACAAGGTCGATCGCACGATCGGCGAGGGCGACGACGTCGCCGGCTTCAAGGTGCTCGACGTCCCGGGGCATTCAGCTGGACACGTCGCCTTCTGGCGCGAGTCGGACAAGGTGGTGATCCTCGGCGACGTCCTGACCAACATGGACCAGTACACGGGGATCCCGGGCCTGAACGAGCCGAAGCCGGCCCTGACACCCGACCCGGCGCGCAACCGAGAGTCCGCGCGCCGGCTGGCGGCGCTGCAGCCGGAGCTGGTCTGCTTCGGGCACGGCGCACCGCTCCGCGATCCGGACAAGCTCGCGAAGTTCGTCGACGGCCTGTCTGACTAACGCCTACGCCGGGCCGAAGGCCTCGATGATGTTCGCCTGGTACTCGCCGATCTGCTCCGGCGGGATGAAGTAGGTCGCCGGGGTGAGGAAGACGCCGTCACCGCGCTCCGCCACCTCGGCGACGCGCTCGCGGACCTTGTCGAGCGGCCCGGCGGCAGTGAACGTCTCGACCATCTCGTCCGGAATCTGCTCCGGGACCGCCGCCAGGTCACCCTTACGGAAAGCGTCGCCCGCCGCCTCGGCGGCGTCCGCAAAGCCGTGCATCTCCCAGAGCGGCTTGTAGGTGCGGACCGTCGAGTAGAAGGCGATCGTACGGCGAGCGGCGTCGAGGGCGCGGGCCTCGTCGTCGTCGATCACCGTGGTGATGGTGGGAATGAAGTCGAGGTCAGAGCGCTGCCGACCCGTTCGCTGCAGGCCGGTCTCAAAGCTCGGGATCACCACCTCGTCGAGCCAGCGCACCGGGCACATCGGGTGGCCGATCAGCCCGTCGGCGACGTCGCCTGCCATCCGGCACATGCCCTCACGCATCGCGGCTGCGTAGATCGGGACGCGGTCGCGGACCGGCTTGTGCGGCCTGATCCAGCCCCTGATGTCGATGTCCATGTACTCGCCCTCGTAGCAAATCGGCTCACCGGTCGAGGCCTTCTCCATGATCAGGCGGGTCGCCTCGATCGTCTCGCGCAGGTGCGGCGCCGGCTTGCCGTAGTCCACGGAGTGCCAGGTCTCGTTGAGCCGCCTCACTCCCGCCCCCAGCCCCAGGCGGAATCGCCCGCCCGACATCTCGTCGATGTCGAGCGCGCTGACCGCGAGGATGAAGGCGCTGCGGGTGAAGGCCCAGGCGATGCCGGTGCCCACACTGACCTTCTCGGTCTTGGCGGCGAGCCAGGTCGCCTGGGTGACGGAGCTGCGAAAGAGCTCCGGGGTCCAGACGCAGTCGATGCCGGCGGCCTCAGCGGAGCTCGCCTGCTCGGCGAGGTCGCCGGGTGAATCGCCGATGGCGGCGATCGAGATCCGGTCGAGGGCGGACACGCGCGGCTGACCCTACTTGCCGGGCTTCTCCACCGGCGTGTTGTCGAGCGATCGCCACAGGTAGAGGCAGGCGAGAGTGCGGCGCGGCCTCCACTCGTCTGCGATCCGCTCGAGCTCCTCGGGACCGGGCAGCTCATCCATCCCGTACGCGATCTGCACGGCGCGCCGGATTCCGAGGTCACCGACGGAGACGACGTCCTCGCGGGCGAGGTGGAACATCAGGAACATCTCCGCGGTCCACTGGCCGACCCCCTTCACCTCGATCAGGTCGGCGATCACGTCCTCGTCCGGCAGTTCCTTGATCCGGACGAAGTCGAGCCGGCCGTCCTTGACGCGCTGCGCCAGGTCCCGGAGGAACTCGACCTTCGCGTTGGAGAGCCCCGCCTTGCGCAGCGTCGGCTTCCGCTTGCGGAGCAGGGCGTCCGGCGTCGGAACCTCCCCGCCGAACTGGTCGAGCAGCTTCTCCCAGATCGAGCGTGCCGCCTTGGTCGAGAGCTGCTGGCCGACGATCGCCCGGGCCACGGCCTCAAAGGGATCCGGCCTGCTGCCGCGGCGATCGATTTTCGGATCGAGAGGGCCCTTCTCCTCCATCACCCGCCGCAGGACCTTGTCCGCGCTCATCAGGGCGCGGTCGTCCGCGCTCCACGTCAAGGCTTGCTTCATGAAACGGGTTGCTCCTGGCGGAGCACCCTCGCACTACGCGCGCCCGCGGGCCTCGGGGCCATCAGAGCCTCAACGCCCGCGGGACGCTCAACTGTGAGATCGGCGCTAGACCCGCTGAATCAGCGTGCCGGTGCCGAGCCCGCCGCCGCAGCACATGGTCACCAGGCCGGTCTCCTTGTCGGAGCGCTCCAGCTCGTGGAGCAGCGTGGTGATCAGGCGCGCGCCGGTCGAGCCGAGCGGGTGACCGATCGCAATTGCGCCGCCGTTGACGTTGACGCGGTCCATGTCGGGCTCCAGCTCGCGGCGCCAGGCGGCGACCACGGATGCGAAGGCCTCGTTGATCTCAACCAGGTCGATGTCGTCCATCTTCATCCCGTTGCGCTTCAGGATCAGCTGCGTCGCGGGGATCGGACCGGTGAGCATCATCACCGGGTCGACGCCGACCGTCGTCTGGTCGACGATCTTGGCGCGGGGCTTCAGGCCGAGCTCATCCGCCTTCTCGCGGGTCATCAGCAGCACCGCGGCGGCGCCGTCGGAGACCTGTGAGGAGTTGCCGGCGGTGACCTTGCCGTCCTCCTTGAAGGCCGGCTTCAGCGAGGCGAGCTTCTCTGCGCTGTCCTCGGTCGGTGGCCGGATCCCCTGATCGGTCACGTAGGTGTCGCCGTTGTTCTTCCAGGGGATCATCTCGCGCTCGAAGCGGCCCTCCTCGGTCGCCTGGTGGGCGAGCTGGTGGGAGCGGAGGCCGATCTCGTCCATCTCGGAGCGGGGGATCTCCCACTTGTCGGCGATCATCTCGGCGGAGATGCCCTGCGGGACGAGGTTGTAGCGCTCCATCAGCGCCGGCGAGAAGGCGAAGCCGTGCTCCTTCATCACCTCGGCGGAGTCCGCGAAGGAGATGTGGCCCATGTGCTCCACGCCGCCGCCGATGGCGACGTCATGGACGCCGGACGCGATCAGCGCCGATGCGAAGTTGACGGCCTGCTGGGCCGAGCCGCACTGGCGGTCGACCGTCGTGGCGGGAGTCTCCATCGGGAGCCCGGCCTCGAGCCAGGCGTTGCGGGCGATGTTGATGCCCTGCTCGCCGAACTGCTGGACGCAACCGGAGACGACGTCCTCGACCTCGGACGCGTCGATCCCGGCGCGCTCGATCACGGAGGCATAGGTCTTGGCCAGCAGGCTGGAGGCATGGACGTCCTTGTAATAGCCCTTCTCCTCGTGCCCGCGGCCGACCGGCAGCCGGGCGGCCTCGACGATCACTACCTCGCGTCCACTGAACTTTCCGTTCTCAGCCACCTCGTGCCTCCTCAGTCGGTTTCTTCAAGCAACCAAGCCTTCTTGATACGAGCATACACCCCTTGACTGGCGAGTCAGCCAGTCCCTTCCGCCGCCTCAAGGGCGCGCTTGCGGTCGAAGAACGCCGCCATCCCGGTCGGCCGATCCTCCTGGTCTCGATCGAACCACAGCACCACGCTGAAGTCGCTCACCGGGACCGCCTCTCCGCTCTGCGGCGCGTCCAGATGCCAGCGGGACTCGAGGACGAAGGCCCGCCCGTGCTCGATGATCTCGAGGATCTCGAAGTGGTTGTCCTCCCAGGTCCGGGCCGGGCCTGAACTCGAACTCAGGGTCGAGCGCGTCGAGGAACCACTCGACGTCGCGGTTCCAGAGCTCGGCCAATCGAAGTATCGACTCCACCCGCTTGCTCGCCTCCACTCCCGGCGTGATACACCACTCGCCCCTTGACGGCGTTCGAGACATATGAGCGACCGGCGATCGCCGGCAGCGGGACGATCGCCTGCGGGCTCGCCGCCTGCGCCAGCGTCGCCTCCAAGATCGTGCTCCTGGCTCGCTCCGACGCCTCGGCCTGGAAGGCCGAGGAGCAGGCGCATTCACTCTGCGCGAAGGTCGACGGGGCGGATCCGAAGCGCATCAAGATCACTACCCGGGCCGCCGACATCGCGACATGCGACGTCGTGATCGAGGCGATCGTCGAGGAGCTCGAGCCCAAGGTGGAGCTGCTGAAGACGGTCGCCGATGCGGCCGGCGGCGCCGACCTCGCGACCACCACCTCGTCGCTCCCCCTCGACGAGATCGCCTCGGGCGGTGGCCACCCGGAGCGCACCTTCGGCCTCCATCCCTTCAACCCCGTGGTGCGGATGGATCTCGTCGAGCTCTGCGTTCCTCAGGCCGCCAGCGAGGAGATCGGCCCCCGCGCCCGCAACTGGTGCGAGTCGATCGGCAAGACCGTCGTGGAGGTGCCGAACGAGCCGGGATTCGTGGTCAACCGCCTCCTCTTCCCGTACCTGTTCGACGCCGTGCGGCTGATGGAGCAGACCGGGATGAAGGCGGAAGAGGTTGATCGCTGCATGACGCTGGGCGCGAACTACCCGATGGGGCCGCTCGCGCTGCTCGACCTGATCGGCGCCGACGTCGCCGTCGCGATCGGCGAGGCGCTCTATGCCGACAGCTCCGAGGAGCACCACCGGCCGCCGGGCCACCTGATGGCGCTTGTCGACCAGGGCAAGCTGGGGCGCAAGTCGGGGTCCGGCTTCTACGACTACTGACGACGGTCTAGTCGTTCAGGTCGACTACGAGCTGCGCGACGGTCTCCCCGACCTTGTCGAGCACTGCCGGGTCGAGCTTGTCGAGCGTGTCCTGGGTCCCGTTCTTGTAGGGATAGGACCAGTCGATCAAGTCGATCGACGGGACGGCCGCCTCCAGGAAGGGGATCTGGTCGTCGATGATCGGCGTCTGGGTCGTATCCGGGAACAGGTCCTCCGTCCCCGCCTGCTCCGCCGCGTGACGCAGCTGCGCCCAGAGGTCCGGGCTCGAGTTCGTCTCCCGCGGGAAGTGCGCCCCACGGTTGGCTATGTAGTCGAGCAGGATCATGTCCCCGACCTGACCCGGGTGGGCCGCCGCATACGCCCTGGAGCCACGGAGCGCGCAGTACTGGAAGTCGCGGTCGGGGCAGCCCGGCGGCGCCTCCTCGCCGTCGAAGAGCACGAAGCGGATCTCGCGGTGGTCCTTGGGGAGCTCCGAGGGGAGGCGGCGGGCCAGCTCGATGAGAGCGGCGGTGCCGGCCGCGCTGTCGTTTGCCCCTACGAATCCCTTCGGCCGGTACTGGGTGTCGTAGTGGGCGCCGATCAGGATCGCGGGCGCGCGGCCAGGCAGGACGCCGACGATGTTCCGAAGCCCCTTTTGTGGGCCTTTGCTCGGGAACGGCTCGAAGATGCCATTGGGGAGCATCGACCGGAGCTCGTCCGCGAGCCGGCGAAGCTGCGGTGAGCCGGCGGGCCTCGGTCCCACCGCGACCTGGCGCTGGACCAGCGCCATCGCCCGAGCTCCGTCGAAGCGGTTCGCCTGATCGGAGTTGCTCGAGCTCCCGCATCCGGCGAGGGCGACCCCCGCCAGCAGGAGCGTGGCGAGGCCAGGCAGCCTAGGCGGCCTGCTTGCCCTTCCGCTTGACGCGGGACTTCGTTCCGATGGGCGGGACCGCGGGCTCGTCATGACGGCCGGAACGATCCCAGATCACATCGGCCTCCGAGACGCCCTGTTTGCTGGCCTCCGCCTCCACCTCGCCCCAGGGCAGCTGGGCCTCGGGAAGGTCATCCCAGCGGGCCAGGTCGAGCGCCTCCAGCGCGCCCTCCAGTGCCGGCCCCCGGTGCTCCTCGGAGCGGAGCACCGCCCTGACCACCTCAAGCTGCTTGTCGCTGAACCGGACGACCCACATAGAGCCTCCTAGATGACCCTCTGGATTGCCGTGAAGCTAGAGGCGTAAACGGACGGAAGGGAAAAGTCCTGCAACTGGGGACTAGGCGGACTGGGAGTGGATTCGAACCGCTTCGATCCGGTTTTCGCGCACGGACTCAACGCGGATCTCGAACCCGTCGGCGGTGATCAGATCGCCCCGCTTCGGCAGTCGCCCGAGCTCGCCGAAGACGTAGCCGCCGACCGAGTTGTAGGCGTCGGTGTCCACCGGCAGCTCGATGCCGCGGTCGGAGAGGTCCCCGAGCGAAACGTGGCCCCGGACGTACCAGTCGCCGTTCGCCAGCTGGCGAAGTGAGCCCGCAAGCGGGTCGGTCTCGTCCTCGATCTCCCCGACGACCTCCTCGAGAATGTCCTCGACGGTGACGATTCCGACGGTGCGCCCGTACTCGTCGACGACCACGCCCATCGAAGAGCGCTGGCGCTGCAGCTCGGTGAGCAGGTCGTCGAGCGGCTTCGTCTCGGGGACGATCAGCGCGTCCCGGACGGCTCCCTCGATCCTCGCCTCCGGGCCATCGCTCATCAGCAGCCGGACGAGGCGCAGCGCGTGGACCATCCCCCGGACGCGGTCGGCGTTGCCCTCCTCGACCACCACCAGGCGGTTGTGGCCCGACGAGGTGCAGAGCCCAAGGGCGTCGGCGACGTTCGCCGAGTAGTCGACGGTGACCACCGCGGGGATCGGCGTCATCACCTCGCGCGCCTCCTGCTCGTGCAGGTGGAAGACGCCGCGCAGCATCACGGCCTCGCCCGGGTCCAGTTTTCCGCCGACTGCGGACTGGGAGATCAGGACCTGCAGGTCCTCTGAGGTCGGCTGCTCCTCGAGCTCGCCGGGCCTTACGCCGAACATCCGGACGATCCCGTTGACGGCCCAGGTGAGCGCGACAGTGAATGGGGCGCTGGCTCGGCGGAACCAGGTCAGAGGCCTGGCCAGGCCGCGGGCCGTCCCCTCGGGCCGGGAGATGGCAAGCAGCTTCGGAACCTGCTCGCCGACGGAGATCTGGAGCGCGGTCACGAGGACGAAGGCGATCGCGACCGAGATCGTCACGGCCACCCCATGCGAGAGGGCGCCGAAGGCGGGCTTGATCACGGTGGCGACGGCCGGCTCGACCAGCGCGCCTATCCCGATCGAGGCCATCGTGATCCCGACCTGGCAGGCGGAGAGGTACTCGTCGATCTGATCGAGCTGGGCAAGCACCACCGACGCGGGCTTGCTGCCCTCGCTGGCGAGCTGCTCGAGGCGCGAGCGGCGCGAGCGGACCAGGGCGAACTCCGCGGCGACGAAGACGCCGTTGATCGCGATCAACACGAGGAGCAGAACGAGCAGAGCGGCGGTCATCGTCGCTGTCCCGGTTCAGCCGGATCGCTTGCGCCCCGATGGGCGCGCGTACTTCGAGGGGGGTCGTCGTCGGTCACTGGCGACGAGCCAAGGCTACCGGACGCCGTGACGGTGTTTATGGCGAGGAGGCCGGTGGATCGTTGTCGGGTCCGACCACGCGGTCGCCGACGATCTCCCGAGGCGTCTTCGGGGCGAAACCCGGCGGCGCCGCCGGCAGCCCCAGGTCCGCCGATCGGGCGACGAGCTGAGCGGCCGCGCGCTCGCACACGGCGGAGATCGTCAGCGACGGGTTGACGCCGAGACTGGTCGGGATCGCCGAGGAGTCCATGCAGAAGAGGCCCTCGTAGCCGAAGGCCTCGCAGCGGTGATCGACGACCCCGAGCTCAGCGGAGTCCGCCATCCGGCAGCCGCCGAGGGGATGCGCCGCATAGGCGCCCCGCGTCTCCGAGAGCTTCAGGAATCTCCCGAGGCCCGCCCTGGTGAGGACACCCTCGATCGTCTCGTTGGCGGCCTCGCGGACCGCAACCGACTGCTCGGAGAGGTCGTAGTCGAAGAGCCCGATGCCGACGGGCCCCGGGCCCGTCCGGACGAAGTCCCCGCCGGTTGGTGGCGGCAGGTAGAAGGTGCCGTCGCTCGTGTCCTCGACCATGGCGAGGATCTCGATGTGCCGGCTCCAGGTCGCGATGGAGCGCTTTTTCTCGCGGCCCCAGAAGCTCGGCTCCTCGCCGTCGCCGCGCCCGTCGTCGTAGAGGAAGTTCGTGAGCTGGGAGAGGAAGATCTCCTGGAGCGTGAAGCGGGTTCCGTCGTGCTGGTGTCCCGGCCGCCCCGCGTACCAGTCGTAGCTCATCGTGGTGATCGGCTTGCCCTTGAAGAAGTCGTCGTAGCCGGGAAGGCCGAGCAGGTCCGAGACCTTGCTCTCGTCGTCGTACTCGATCGCCGCGACGTGGTCGCCGTTGACCCCGAGGTGCTTGCCGAGCTGCGAGGAGAGCGCCGGCAGCGCGAGACTCTGCTTCGAGCGAAGCAGGATCACCGGCGTCCCCATCGCGCCGGCGGCCATGATCAGGACCTTGCACTCGATGTCCGGGGCCTCCGGGCCCTGCTGCTTGGTCTCCGGGTCGATCGGCGCCGCCTTCACGATGTAGCGATAGGGCCGGGCGCTCGACTGCTTGATCTCGTCGACCTGAACGAGCGGGCGCACCTCCACCACGGCAGCCTCGGCGGAGGCCAGGTAGTTCGTGATCAGCGAGTTCTTCGCCCCGAAGATGCAGCCTGTGTGGCACCACTTCGCGTCGACGCAGCGCTCCTGATTGATTGCGACCGGGACCCGGTCGCAGGCGTGGCCGGCGCGGTCGAGCGTCGCGGCCCAGAGGCCGCCCGACTTGGAGACCTGGCTCCAGGCGGGCTGGTTCACCCGCAGGCCCGCCTCGGCCCGGGCGTAGAACGGATCCAGCGAGCCCCTGCTCACCTCGGCGGGCCACATGCGGCGGTCGGGCCCGTCGTCGGGCCGGTGATCGCGCCGCTCGAAGATCTCCCTCGGCGCTCGCAGCGACGCTGCGAGGTACAGGTTGGACCCGCCGCCGACGAGGTTGGCGACGAGCACCTGGGCGCTCGATCCCTTGGACACCGCGCTCTGTCCCTCGCCCTGGATCAGCCCGTAGCAATCCGAGAGGTGGCCGACGTCCATCGACTGGCGGAAGTCGGTGTGGCCCTTTCGCATGCCCCGCTCGAGGACGACGATGCTCGGGTCCTCCCCCGCGGCCCGGTAGAGCTCCGCCAGCCGCCAGGCCGCGATCGAGCCCCCGAAGCCGGAGCCGACGATGCAGACGTCCACGCGCTCGGTCAAGGCAAGTCCCCCTTCTTCGTCAACTCTCGACTGAGCCGCCGGCCGTAGGAGAAGTCGCGATACCCCTCGGGAGCAATCCCGGGGTGGCCCATGACGCGGTACCCGGAAGCGGTCTCGGAGGTGGGGTTGATCTGCGTGGCGGCCGCGCAGAATGCCGTGAAGGCGACGGCCGCCGCGGCCTCCCAGACCGCGCGAGTCGGATTGGAGAAGGCAAGCCCGTTCAGGCAGACCCGCTCGCGCTTCTCGTAGGGAAGGTCGAGGAAGTCGCCGCCCTGAAGCACCGCGAGCGCCTCGAGCTCCGCCATGAACGGAACCGCGAGCACCGTGAACCCGAGCCTCGGATCCTGGCCGAGCAGCAGCGCGTCCGCCTCGACGGCTCCCGGATCGGGATCGACCCCGGCGATCGCCTTCGGATGAATCTCGTGACCTAGGTCCGTCGTCCCGGCCGGCCGCCCCGGGATCAGCGTGTCGTAGAAGGCCTGGAGCGTCCCGTCCTGGAGCGCCACGTTCGCCCCCGCCTTTGCAGGCAAGGCCATCCTCCCGGCGTATGGCAGGGCGCCGGCGATCAACGCCCCGGCGCCCAGCACGCCGGGCGCGCTGCACGAACTGCCGCCGAGACAGCTCGGCACCCACCGCGCCGCGGATCAGCCTGTCCTCCATACCCCGCCGCGAACGTACCAGGAAGCGGCGCGCCGAGACCCCAGTTCCGGGTACTGTCCGGGCGGGGTATGTGGAGTCGAGCGACAGGGATTGCAGTCGCGGCGCTGCTGGCGTGCGCCGCGCCGGCGACGGCCCAGCCGATCGCGCCCTGGGACGGGTCGAACCCGTCCAACTGCACGATCCAGGACGTCGGCACCGGAACCGGCTTCCCGGACCCGGCCGCCGACCCGTTCTGCGTCGAATTCGACAAGACCCAGCAGAACGTCACGGACCTCGGGATCGTCGACTTCCTCTCGAATGAGCCCGCCCGGACCGCCGCCGCGGTCAACAAGTGCTTCTACTTCCAGAGCGACCACTGGACAGGCTCGATCGTCCAGGGCCAGAGCCCGGAGCTCTGGCACTGGGACGGCCAGTACTTCTTCGACAAGGCGATCGGCGCGGGCGGCGTGAACATCCAGAACCTGCGCTTTCTCGGCCAGCCCGCCTCCTTTCCGCCGGGGACGCTGCCGGCGCAGTTCCGGCCCTACTTCGACCAGGGCGGGGGCGGCGCCTACGTCGTCGGCGACATCCCGGCCGATCCACGCTGCGCCGCCAAGGTCGACCAAGGCGAAGCGCAAGCGGATCTACTCACACCGCAAGAAGTGCAAGGCCCACTCGAAGAAGCCCTGCCGCAAACGTCGCTAGGTCAGAGCCTCGACCTTCCTCGCCAGCTCGAAGTCGTTCTCGGTGATGCCGCCCTGTGAGTGAGTCGAGATCGCCACCTCGACCTGGCTCCAGGAGATCGCGATGTCGGGGTGGTGGTTCATCTCCTCGGCGGGTCCGACGATTGAGTCGACGAACTCGACCGAGCCTTTGAAGTCCCCGCGGTCGAAGCTCTTGACGATGTACTCGCCGCGCTGGCGCCAGCCGTCGAGGCCCTTGAGGCCTTCCTTGATCTCCTCGTCGCTCAGAAGTGCCATATTCGTTGGGTGCGAATCGCGAGCGTGGTCCCGTCCGCGACAGAGATGCTATTCGCCCTCGGCCTGGGCGATCAAGTCGTCGCGGTCACTCATGAGTGCGACTACCCGGCCGAGGCGGCGGGCAAGCGTCATCTGACCCGGAGCCTGGTGCCCGAGGGGCTCACCGCAAGGGAGATCGATGCTGCTGTGAGACGCCTGACCGGCGAAGGCAAGCACCTCTACGCGCTCGACGAGCCCACGCTGGCCGAGCTCGAGGTCGACCTGATCGTCACCCAAGCCGTCTGCGAGGTCTGCGCGGTCTCATACGACGACGTCGTCGCCGTGGCATCCCGGCTGCAGAGCCGTCCGCAGGTCATCTCGCTCGACCCATCGAACCTCGATCAGGTGCTGTCGGACATCCCGCGCCTGGGCGAGACAACCGGGGTCGCCGATCGGGCGACCGCCCTCCGCGATGACCTCGAGCGGCGCCTGGAGGAGGTTCGCCGGGCCGTGGATGGCGCTCCCCGTCCGAGC
>CAVUGA010000011.1:0-48416 GCA_963740685.1 uncultured Solirubrobacterales bacterium | reverse complement strand
GAAGAAGTCGGTGTCCGCCTTCTGCAGCTGGCAGAGCTCGATCCAGTGGCCGAGCCGGGCCCGCGTGTCGACGTAGCCGAGCCGGGCCCGGTCCGGGATCAGGATCGTGTACTCGAACGACATGTCGTTCTCCTCGAGCAGCCTCTCGACTGAGCCCCAGGCCTCGTCGCCGAGCGGGACCAGCATCGCGAGGTGGTGGAAGCCGAGCGCTCCGCCGTCCTTCGGCAGCTCCCGCCGGTAGAACTCGACCTCGCCGGCGACCGGCTCGATCAGCTCGACGATCAGGCCCCCGCGAGCGCCCATGGCGACCCGCGGCTCCCACTCGACCTGCTCGCCGCGCTTCATGAAGGTCGCTCCCTCGACCGGCACCTCCGTGGAGTTCTCGATCCCCAGGAGGTCGCGCAGCTCCTCCATCCCGCGGTCGAGGTCCGGCGTCACGTAACAGACCTGCCACACGTTGGCGAACAGGTCGCCGAGCGCCTCGATCGGCCGGGGGTCGGCGAACAGCCCTGACGCGGGGCGGACGGCGCCCGCGCTCATGCCGGCACCTGGTCTCGAGAGCGACGATGCAGAACGCCCGCAAGCTCATCGATTCGAGAGAGCTGCGGGTGATGTCCCGCATCCATCTCGACGATGTCCGTGACCTTCCGGTCCCTGACCATCCTGTGCTGGAGCGCGGGCGGGACGATGCGGTCCCTGGTGCAGATCACGTAGGTGCGGGGGATGCGCTCGAACTCCTGATTGAGCGAGACGGGCTGAGTGAGAGGCATGAAGACCTGGGGTCCCGTCCTTGCAACAGCCCAGTCCATCACCTCGCGCGTGCAGTCCTGGTTCGATGCCTCGCAGGTGGATTGCGGCAGGGTTCCCACCGGCGGGTCGCCCGAGACCACGACGGTCTGCTGCACGAGGTCGTCGGCGCCCTCCGGGAGCCCCGTCAGGTCGATCAGGCTCTGGCCGTCGCCGGGCAGGAAGGCCGCGACGTAGACGAGGTGCCTCACCCGGTTGGGGCGGCGAGCGGCCGCCTCGGAGATGACCATGCCGCCCATGCTGTTCGCGACCAGGATCGCGGGCTCGTCGCCCTCGTCGAGCAGCTCGCAGATCCGCTGCGCGTAGGCGTCCAGGGTCACCTCCCCGGCGGGGGTGGGGTCATCGCCGGAGCCGGGCAGGTCTGGGGCCTCCGTCGTGTGGCCGAGCTCCTCGAGCCGCTCGGCCAGCGGCTCCCAGATCCATCCGCCGACGAAAGCGCCATGAACCAGAACGATCCTCGCCATCTCTCCTCCTCATGGGGTCAGGTCTTGCAATACGACATGTGGCAATGCAAGACCTGACCCCTTGTTTGAACTCATGCGGCCAGCACCACCTTGCCGTGGAGCCCGCCGGCCTCCACCAGGCGGTGCGCCTCGGCGGCCTCGTCGAGCGGCAGCACCCGATCGACTCGGGTGCGAAGGTCTCCCACCGCCGTCGTCTCGACCTGCTCTCGCAGGGTCTCGCGGTTCTGGTGGATCAGGAAGGACTCCTGGCGGATCCGCCGCTCCGGGTCCGCCTGCGGGGGCCTGCGTGTGCTGACGATCGCGCCGCCGTCCTGGACCGCCGCGAAGACCGGCTCGCCGAGCGGGACCGCGTCGAACACCGCCGGCACCGACTCGATCGAGCCCAGGTCGGTGTCGCGCGGCAGCACCTCCGCGGCTCCCAGCTCTCGAGGCCAGTCCTCGTCATCGCGGCCCGCGAGGGCGATCACGCGGTGACCGGCGGCGACGGCGAGCTGCACCGCGAAGCCACCGACCGCCCCGCCGGCGCCGGTCACCAGGAGCGTGGCCGGCTCGCGTAGGTCGAGGAGCCCAAGGCCCTCGTGCGCGGTGACCGCGTTGAGGGGGACGGTGCAGCCGTCGACGAAGCTGAGGCCATCGGGCAGCGGGACGAGCCAGTCAGCGTCGACCGCAACCGACTCCGCATAGGCGCCGACCGATCCCTTCTGGTCGTACCACTGGATCATCCCGACGACCCGGTCGCCGGGGCCAAAGTCGCTGACGCCCTCTCCCATCGCCGCGACCTCGCCCGCCAGATCCCAGCCGAGGACGAAGGGAGGGTCGGGGACGGCGCGGCCGGCGCCGGAGCGCGCTCCCAGGTCGGTCGGGTTGACGTTCGCGGCCCGGACCCGGACGACGACCTGGCCGGGCCCAGGCTCAGGCTGAGGCCGCTCCGCGACCTGCAGCACCTCGGGCCCACCAAGCTCGGTCACCTCGACGACCCGCATCCGGCCGTTCAGGCCTTTGTGCGAGGGCGCTCCGATAGGAGCGACCCGTTTTCTGCTGGGTGAGGGAGGAGCACCGCGCGCCCGGTGATGTCGCCCTCGCGCAGCCGGCCGAGCACCTCGTTGACGTCGTCCAGCGGATGGGTCTCGGTCTTCAGGGTGATCTTGCCCGCCGCGTGCAGCTGGAGCACGTCCCAGAGATCGGTCCAGCTCCCGACCAGGTTGGCGACCAGCGAGTGCTCAAAGCTGACCAGGGCGACGGATGGAGCCGTGACCACCCCTCCGAACCCGACGATCGAGTAGGTGCCCTGCTGCGCGAGCATGCCGAGCCCGTCGGCGTGAGTCTGGTCGGTGCCCACGAAGTCGAGGACGAGATCGGCGCCGCCGCCCCGGCTCAGCTCCCAGACCGCGTCCACCACCCCGGCCGCGTCCAGGGCCCAGTCGGCGCCGAGCTCCTCGGCGAGCTTGCGGCGGCCGGGATGCGGGTCGACGACGATCACCACGCCGTTCCCCATCTCGCGCGCCAGCTGGAGGCCGATGTGACCGACCCCGCCGGCGCCCAGCACGACCGTGGTGCTGCCCGGCCCCATCAGGTGCGCCACCTTCTTGATCGCGTGGTATGCCGTGATCCCCGCGTCCGAGTGGGGTGCGACCTCGACGGGATCCATCCACGGCGGCAGGGGCACGATCTCCCGCTCGCCCACCACCAGGTACTCGGTGAAGCCGCCGTCGAGGGACAGGCCGGTGAACTCGTGGTGCTCGCAGTGCATGTCGCGGCCCCGCCGGCAATTGACGCAGACGCCGCAGCTGTGGGGCGGGTAGATCAGCACCGGGTCGCCGACCTTGACGCTGGTGACCAGGTCGCCGACCGCCTCGACCCGACCGCCGTTCTCGTGGCCGAGGACCCGGGGGACGTCCATCCCCGCCGGAGCCAGCTCACCGTCGATCGCGTGCAGGTCGGTCGAGCAGACGCCCGCCGCCTCGATCTTCACGCGCACCTGGTTCGCGCGCGTGATCTCGGGCTCGGGGCGATCCTCGAGCTCGAGGGGTTGGTTGTAGTCGTTCAGAACCGCGGCCTTCACGCGTGGACCTCCGCGGCGTGCGTGCTCAGATACCGGTTCGGGTCCTCGTCGAGGTGCTGGGCGAGGCGATCGGCGAGGGCCATGATCGTCATGGAAGGATTGACGGACAGGGTCTTCGGGAAGAGCGAGGCGTCGCCGACGAAGAGCCGCTTCGCGTCGTGGGACTCGCAGTTGGCATCGACCACCGACCGCGCCGGGTCCGAGCCCATCCGGCAGGTGCCCTGGACGTGGGTGCTGGCGGGCCCGGTCGTGGCGACACGCTTGGCGCCGGCGGCCTCCATCACCTTCCTGCCGAACTCGAGGCCCCTCTCCATGCGCTCGAGCTCGACCGGGTCGAAGTGGGCCTCGAAGCTCTCCGCGCCGTCCTCGCCGACCACGACGCGGCCGTTGTTCTCGTCGTTGGCGAGGACGAGGATCCCGTTCCAGTTGCGGTACTGCCGCACCGCCTCGACCAGGCGCTCGCCCCACATGGGCCCGTCCTCGTCGGCGATGCTGGTGGCGAACCCGATCGGGTCCTGGATCGTCGAAGCCTCGAGCACGAAGCCGCCGTCCTCGTCTCGCATGAAGTCCATGCAGTGGGAGGTGATCGGATAGACGCGGTGGGCGTCCTGGGGCTCGTCGAACAGGCCGAAGACGAAGGCGGCGGGGTGGAGGCCGAGGTTGCGGCCGATCCACTCGCTGCTCTCCGAGTTGCCGCTCGCCTCCGGCAGCCCCGAGCGGATCAAGATCTGCGGGGTGTTGAGCGCCCCGGCCGCGACCACGACGGCGCCGGCCTCGATCGTGTGCAGCTCTCCCTCGGCGTCGGCGTACTCGACGCCGGTGGCCTCGAGTCCGCCATCCAACCCGGCGAACAGGACTCGCTCGACCGGGGAGTCCGCGCGCAGGTCGAGCTTGCCCACCGCGGTGGCCTCGTGGATGTAGGTGTTCATTGTCGACTTGCCCGCATTGGTCGGGCATCCCTGGAGGCAGGACCCGCACTTCATGCAGTTGACGTCCGTGTAGGAGTCGACGGGCTCCAGCTCGGAGCCCAGCTCGCGGAACGCGCGATCGAGCGTCCGCACGCACTCGGGCCAGTCGGCGCGCTCCCGGACGCCGAGCGCCTCCTCGACTCGCCCGTAGTGGGGAGCGAGGTCCTCGACCCCAAACGGCTCGCCGCCGTCGCCGAGCAGCCCGCTCGCGTCGTGCCACTTCGCGAACTCGAAGTCATGGGCGCGGAAGGCGACCTTGGTGTTCATCGTCGTCGTGCCGCCCACGCAACGGCCGCCGAACATCGGCACGGCGCCGCCCGCGCCGCCGTCCACCATCGCCATCCGGAGAGGCCACCAGAAGTCGTGGGCCGCCTTCGCCTCCCAGCGCACGAAGTCGGCGGCGGTCAGGTGGGGCCCCGCCTCGAGCAGCACCACGCTGCGACCGCGCTGCGCGAGCTCCCCGGCGACCACTCCACCCCCGGCGCCTGAGCCGATGACGACCACGTCGAAGCGCTCGCTCACCCGGGGACTCCCAGGTAGGACCAGTCGTGGACGACCTGGCTCGCCAGCGGGAAGTCGAAGTCGATCTCCTCCCAGGCGCCGGGCCCCTCCGCGCCGGAAGCGACGAAGTCGCTGTAGTAGGCCTCGATCGCGAGCGCGCGGATCATCATGAACTCCGGGGTCTGAGCGCGGTCCACGAGGGCCTCGGCGCCGCCGTCGGCGACGCCGGCGAGAGCGTCGATCGCGCCGAGCGCCGCCGCCCGCGTCCCCTCGTCGACCATGGCGAGCTTCGCGTCGACGTAGGCGGCCGGCTCGCAGCGCGCTGAACCGGGCACGATGGTCTCGCACAATGCCGCCAGCGCCGAGGCTCGGCCCTCGTCCATGATCAGCCAGCTCCTCGCCACTGCCCGCACCCTATAGGGAGGAAGTGAATAAAACAAGCTATTTGACAGATGAGGCCGTTGAAGCGGCCGTGGGGTCAGCTCACCGTCAGATACGAGAACGTATCCGCATGCGTTAATGTATGCGGTTGTGCAGGTGCAGCGACAAGAGCACCGGCGCGTCCGGCGGCTCGTCAACGGCATCGGTTCGCTCTGGGGAACGGCGGTCGCGATCGCGACAGCAGCAGGAATCCCGCTGGCCTGGATCTGGATGGCGTCGAAGCTCGCCGGCACCAAGAAGGACCTGACACCCTCCCTCGCCGTTTTCATCGCCACCGGGATCATCGTCTCGTACTGGCTGGCGCTGCTGGTGGGCTCATGGATCCGGGGGAGAACGGTGGACCCCGGCGAAGAGCGGGCCCGGGTGACACGGCGCTCGTGGAATCGCAGCTTCAGCGACGCCCCGAGGCCGGAGGATCAGCGGATTGATCCGATCGAGCGTCTCTTCATCGTCGTGGGGGTGCTCGGGATCATCGCCTTCGAGGTCTGGTTCTTCTTCTACGCCGGGGACCCGCTGCCGAGCCAGCCGGCCTTCTGATGGCCGCTCCGAGGACGGTGCCGAGGCCGAGGCGCCCGAAGCGGCTTACTCGCAAGGAGAAGCAGGCGGAGACGCGGCGCCGGTTGCTGGACGCCGGAGAGCGAGTCTTTCTTCGGCGGGGGCTACAGGGTTCGAGTGTTGAGGAGATCGCGGCCGAGGCGGGCTACACGCGCGGCGCCTTCTACTCCAACTTCAAGGGCAAGGATGAGCTCTTCGTTGAGCTGCTCCAGGCACGTGTCTACGATCGCTATGCCGAGCTTGCGAAGGAGTCCCGGGAGCAGCCCGGCACCCCCCGGGAGCAGCTGCGCTGGGGAGCCGAGCGGCTGCGCGACGTGCAGAGGGACGAGCAGGGAAGCTGGCTCTTCCGCCTCTGGCTCGAGTGCCTGACCCAAGCAGCACGCGACGAGGAGTTTCGAAAGCTCGCAGCGACGTTCTGGAGCGGGAACCGAGCATTGGTCGCCGGGCAGATAGGCGCGACATTCAACGAGGCCGGGAGCAAGGCGCCGCTTCCGCCCGATCAGCTCGCAACGGGGATGATCGCCCTTGACGTCGGCCTCACCGTCCAGCACCTGGTGGATCCCGACGCCGTGTCACTCGACGTCTACGTCCCTCTTTTCGACCTGTTGTTCGGCAGGTTGGTCGAAGCGAGTGACGAATAGAGGCGTGCGGCTTCTCGTCCGTCGGCTAGCCCAGTGCGGCCCGCACGGCGGCGTAGACCTCATCAGCGCCTGGCAAGTAGGCGTCCTCGAGCTGCGGGCTGAGCGGGACCGGGGTGAACGGGGCGCCAACTCGCTCCACCGGTGCATCCAGGTCGTCGAAAGCAGCCGCCTGGACCCGGGTGGCGATCTCCGCGCCGAAGCCGCCGTGCTCGACCGCCTCGTGGGCGACGACCAGGCGGTTCGTGCGGGCGACGGAGTCCACGATCGCATCGAGGTCGAGCGGTACCAGCGTGCGCGGGTCGATCACCTCGGCCTCGGTGCCTTCGGTGGCGAGCCGGTCGGCGGCCGCCAGCGCCTCGCCGACCATTCGCGAGAGGGCGACGATCGTCACGTCCGATCCCTCGCGCGCAACTCGAGCGCGGCCGATCGGCACCGGGTCGGGATCGTCGGGGACCTCCTCCTTGCGGAAGTAGAGGTTCTTGTGCTCGACGAAGACGACCGGATTGGGATCGGCGATTGCGCTCCGCAGCAGCCCGGCGGCGTCCTCGGCACGGCTCGGCATCAGCACCTTCAGCCCGGGCATGTGCGTGAGCCACGCCTCGAGGCTCTGGGAGTGCTGGGCGGCGCCCCTTGACCCCGCGCCACCCTGGGTGCGCAGCACCATCGGCACCTCCAGCTGCCCGCCTGACATGAAGTGCGCCTTGGCCGCGGCGTTGACGAGCTGGTCGAGGGCCAGGGTGAGGAAGTCGATGAACATGATCTCCAGCACGGGACGCTTGCCGGACTGGGCGGCGCCGATCGCCACGCCGCAGATCGCCGCCTCGCTGATCGGGGTGTTCCGCACGCGCTCGGTGCCGAACTCCTCGGCCAGGCCGGCGGTCACGGTGTAGGGACCTCCCTCGGCGACGTCCTCGCCGATCACCAGGACGTCGTCGTCGGCGCGCATCGCGTCGGCGAGCGTTGCGTTGACCGCCTTGACGAAGGTGGTCTCGGCCATCAACCCGCCCCCGAGCCGGCGTAGACGAGCGAGGCCGCTACTTCCGGCGACGGGAATGCGCTCGCGCGGCCGAACTCGACCGCCGCCTCCACGGCCTCCCGCGCCTCGCTCTCCGCAGCCGCGGCCTGCTCCTCGTCGATCCAGCCCGTCTCGGCCGCGGCCCGCTGGAAGCGGAGGAGCGGGTCCTTCTGCTGCCACTCCTCGTCGGCGAGCGCCTCCCGGTACTGCGCCGGGTCGCCCTCGTAGTGTCCGCGGAGTCGGTGGGTGAGGCACTCGAGCAGCAGCGGCCCCTCGCCCTTTCGGGCCTTCTCCAGGAATCCGCCGAACGCGTCCCACACCGCACCCAGGTCGTTGCCGTCGACGGTCTCGCGGGTGAGCTCGTAGGGCGCGACCACGTCCGAGACCCGCTCGACGTTGGTGTGGGCCGAGCGCGGGGTGAACTCCGCGAACCCGTTGTTCTCGCAGACGAGGATCAGCGGCAGGCCCCAGAGTGTCGCGAGGTTGACGGTCTCGTTGAAGTGGCCGGCCTGCACGGCCCCGTCGCCGAAGAAGACGACCGTCGCCTGGTCGCCGCCGTCGAGGTGATTCGCCAGCGCCGTGCCGAGCGCGATCGGGATGTTGCCGCCGACGACGCCGGTCGCCCCCATCAGGCCGTGCTCGACGTCAACGAGGTGCATCGAGCCCCCCAGCCCGTGGCAGAGGCCGTCCTCGCGACCCATCAGCTCGGCCATCACCCGGTCGAGCGAGGCGCCCATGGCGATCGCGTGGCCGTGGGCGCGGTGCCCGGAATAGACGGCGTCGTCGTTGCGCAGCTGCCCGCAGACGCCGGCGGCGACCGCCTCCTGGCCGACGCTCAGGTGGATCAGCCCGTAGACCTCATCCGTCCGCTTGAGCTGCCCGGCCCGTTCCTCGAACAGCCGGATCCGCCACATCGTCCGCAGCAGATCGAGCGCGACGGCGCCGTCAAGCGGCGTCACGCAGCGACGGGCTGGAACTGCGACATGGTCGCCTTGAACGCATGGCTGTACATCTCGTCGATCGGCTCCGCCCGGAGCTCGTCGGAGAGCACCTCGATGCCCCAGGCGTCGTCGTAGCCCATCTCCTGCGCGGCGCGGATGTAGCCGCGGATGTCGAACTCGCCCTCGCCCGGCAGCTTGCGGTACCTGGTGGTCTCCTCGATCCGGTCCTCCATCCACTCGAGCTTCCCGTCGCTGAGCTCCACCCAGGTCAGGTATTCCAGCGGGATCCGCTTCAGGTCGTCCGGGGCGATCCCGAGCTTCGACATGTGCCAGGTGTCGATCACCAGGCCGCCGTTCTTGGCGCCGGCGCCCTCGACTACCGCCAATGCGGCGTCGAGGCTGTCGACGTTGACGTCGAACGGCATGAACTCGTACGCGATCACCGCGTCGGTCAGCTCGGCGGCGTGGGCGCAGAGCTCGGCGTAGCGCTCGGTCAGCTTGTCGAGCTCACAGGGGACGCCCGGGATGTTGCCCACCTTGACGTGATGGGCGCCGAGCGCCGCAGCTCCCTCGAGCAGCAGGTCCCGGAGCTCGTCGGACTCCTTGCGCCCGTCGGTCCCCTCGTCCTCGAAGAACCCCCAGATGAACTCGAGCTCGAGGTAGCGCAGCCCGTTGTCGTCGAGGAGCTGCTTCATCTCCTCGAGGCTGCGGCTCCCCTTGTCATGGACGAGGTCGGCATGCCAGATGCCGATCCCCTTCATCCCGGCCTTGGCCGCCTCGGCGCAGCGGTTGCCGAAGTCGAAGTTGCTCCATTCCTGGCCTTGGTGCGGCTGGGTGGGGCCGGCGGTCGTCCAGTAGGCGCCCATCAGCTCGACGCCGTTGTCGGTCGTGGCCATCGTCACTCCTCCTTGTCGCCCTCGGCGGGCATCACGTTGATCTCGATCTTGACCCCATTGGGGTCTTCGAAGAACAGCTGGCGCATCCCGATGCCGGGCACGGTGTTCCGCTTCGCCTCGATCCCGCTGCGCTCGAGGCGGGCCACCGCCTCGTCGTGGTCATGGCCGGCGAAGGCGAGATGGTCGAGCGACCCGATGCCGTCGGCGGGCGGGGATGCTGCGATCCCGGTGGTCTCCGAGTGCGCCTCATAGGCGGCACGGTCGGCGACGTGGACGCACGGCACCCCGTTCGCGTAGAGCCAGTAGCCCGGGAACTCGAGAGGCGGCCGGTCGCCCACCTCCAGGCCAACCGCGTCGCGGTAGAAATCGCGCGTCCCCTCGATGTCCTCGGTCAGCACCAGGACGTGCTCGAGCTTGGTCAGCGCCATCGCGAGCTCACCACCGGCGCCGCGACCGCGCTACGCAGCCGCGGCCGGAACCTCGCCGACCACCTGCCGAGCCGCGGAGATGATCTTCTCCGCGGTGGGGGAGATGTACTCCTCCTGGACCTGGTTGGCGGCCACCGGCGCATCCGTCCGCGCGACCCGGGCGACGGACGCCTTCAGGGAATCGAGCCCCTTCTCGCTCACCATCGCGGCGATCTCGGAAGCGACCCCGCAGTTCATGCGCCCCTCGTCGGTGACGATCAGCCGCCCGGTCTTCGCGACCGATTCGAGGATCGTCTTCTCGTCGAGGGGAACCAGCGTCCGGAGGTCGATCACCTCGGCGTTGATGCCCTCGCCCGCCAGCTCCTCTGCGGCGCCCAGGGCGATCGAGGTCATCATCGAGCAGGCGACGATGGTCACGGCGTCGCCCTCGCGCTTGACGTCGGCCTGTCCGAACGGAATCTCGAAGTCGCCGTCGGGGACGTCGTCCTCGGCGCCGTAGCCGAAGGCGTGGGTGAGCACGATCGTCGGGTTGTCCGACTTGATCGCCGTCGTCAGCAGGCCCTTGACCTCCTTGGCTCCCGAGGGAGCCGCGATCTCGATCCCCGGCAGGTTCCAGTACATGCCGAACGGGCTCTCGGAGTGCTGCGCGCCGCCACCGTGCAGGAGCCCGTGGCTGATGTGCAGCGTGACCGGCACGCCGATCGTGCCGCCAGAGGATGTTCGTGCCGTCGAGATCTCGTTGGCGATCGAGGAGATCGCCGGATAGGTGAACGAGGCGAGCCCGAGGTGGGCGAACATCCGGTGCCCGCACATCGCCGCGCCTGCGGCCATCGCCGTGTAAGCGGCCTCGGAGCAGGGCGGGAAGAGGATCCGGTCTCCGTACTTCTTCTGGAAGGGCTCGAACTGCATGCCCTCCGGGCCGATCCCGAGCACCTCGTTGCCCATGACGACGAAGTTCGGGTCCTCGTCCATGAACTTGCTGAGCACGTCGAGCATCGCGTCGGCGTAGTTCTTGGTCTGCATCGGATCCTCCTTACGCGAAGACGTGTTCGAGGGCGGACTCGGGCGTGGGGCGGGGGCTGTCCATCGCGAACTCGCGCGCCTCGGCGATCGCCGCGGTGGCCTGGGCGTCCATGCCGGTGAGCTCCCCCTGGCTGATGTCGCCGGATCCGAGCAGCTTGCGCGCGTAGATCAGCACCGGGTCGTGGTCGCGGTACCAGTCCGCGTGCTCGCCGGAGATCGCGGAGTCGTCCCACGCCATCGAGATGTCGAGCTCGCCGGTGGTCAGCTCGGGCCAGAGCGGCTGGCTGCCCGCCCAGCGCTCGGTCACGGCGTGGATGAAGAACGGGCCCTTGCCCGCCCGGCAGTGCTTGACCGCCTTGGCCGCGAGCTTGTTGACGGCCTCGAGGTCGCGGCCGTCCACGGTCTCGACCGGGATCCCGAAGGTCTTCGGGATCGTGGTCAGGTCCTTGACCGCGGAGACGGAGGTCGGGAAGCCGCCCCCCGCGGAGCCAAGGGCGCCCTCGCTGTTGTTCTCGCAGACGAACAGCACCGGCAGCTCGTAGAGCGCCGCCAGGTTGAGGGACTCATAGGCGATCCCCTCCTCGAGAGCGCCATCGCCGAACAGCCCGACGGCGATCGCGTCGCCGCCCTCCTGCTTGAGCGCGAAGGCGGCGCCGTTGGCGAGCGAGATGCTGCCGCCGACGATCGAGGAGGTCGAGATGAAGCCGAGGTCCGGGTCGCTCATGTGCAGCGTGCCGCCGGCGCCCTTGTTCAGGCCGGTCTCGCGGCCGAGGATCTCGGCCAGCGCCTTCTTCGGGTCGGAGCCGCGGGCGAGGACATGGCCGTGGTTGCGGTGGTGGGTGGCGAGCTTGTCGCCGTCTCCGAGCGCCTCCATCAGGCCCACCCCGGTTGACTCCTGGCCGATGTAGAGGTGGAAGTGGGTCATGAAGGCGTGGTCGGTGTGGAAGAGGTTGTTGACCGCCTCCTCGAAGCGGCGGATGGTCAGCATGCGCTCGAGCGCCGCGCTCCGGCGCTCCTTGTTCCAGCTCTCCGTCATTTCTTCCCCTCATCTCCGTTGGTCGTGCTGGCCCGAGACAGGTAGGCCGACTGGAGCAGCTCCGGCTTCTCCTTCAGCTCGCTGGCCGTGCCCGAGAACTCGATCCTGCCGTGGCCCATCACGTACGCCTCGTTCGCCATCCCCAGGGCGATCGTGGCGAACTGCTCGATCAGCAGTACGCCCATCCCCGACTCGGCCAGCTTCTCAATCGTCGGCACCAGGCGCTTGACGACCACCGGGGCGAGCCCGAGAGAGAGCTCGTCGATCAGGATGAACTTCGGCTTGCTGACGAGCGCCTGCGCCAGGACGACCATCTGCTGCTCCCCGCCCGAGAGCGAGCGGGACTGGGTGCCGAAGCGGGCCTTGAGCTCGGGAAACATCTCCAGGGCGTAGTCCCTGCCCTCGTCGGCCTCGTTGCGGTCGAGCGCATAGGTCGCGACCCGTAGGTTGTCCTCGACGGTCAGCTCGGGGAGCAGTCGTCGGCCCTCCGGGACCACGGCGACTCCGGCGGCACGAATCTTCTCCGGTCTCCGCTTGGAGAGGTCATCGCCGTTCAGCCTCACCGAACCGGACTCGGGGCGCAGCACCCCGCCGACGGCAAGCACCAGGCTCGACTTGCCGGCGCCATTTGCGCCGAGCAGCGCGGTCACCTCGCCGGCCGGAATGCTCAGCGAGACGTCCCGCACGACCGGTCGGCCTCCTCGGGCGACGGTGATGCCCTCGAGGGTGAGGGCGTCGCCCTTCTTTGCCGCCTGGGCCTTGGCCTCGGAGGCCGGCGCCTTCTCCTTGGCGGTCGGGCTCATACTCCCTCGGCTCCCAGATAGGCGCGGACGACGTGCTCGTCGCGCAGGACCTCGTCGGTCGGCCCGGAGGCGATCAGCTTGCCGAAGTCGAGCACCGAGGTGAGCTCGCAGCAGGCTGACACCAGGTTCATGTCGTGGTCCACGAGGATCACCAGCGCCCCGATCTCCTCGGGGATCTTCCGGATCACCGAGCCCATGTGCTCGGTCTCCTCGTCGGGCAGGCCCGCCGCGGGCTCGTCGAGGAGCACGGCACGAGGCTTGCCCACGACCGCCCGGGCGATCTCGACCAGGCGCCGCTCACGCGCCCCCAACGTCCCGACCTTCGTGTGGGGATCCAGGGCTCCGAGCCCGACGAATTCGAGTGAGCCGAGCACGTCGTCGCGGCGGGACGTGCCGCCGTTGTTGCTCGAGTGCTCCTCGACCATCGCCACGTTGTCGTAGAGCGAGAGCTCCTCGATCGCCTGCTCGGTCTGGAAGGTCCGGCGCAGGCCCCAGCGGGCGCGACGGAAGTCGGTCATCGCCAGCAGGTTTTCGTCGAAGGCCGTGACCGTTCCGCCGCTCGGCTTGACGAAGCCACTGAGGACGTTGAAGAAGGTGGTCTTGCCGGCGCCGTTGGGCCCTATCAGCCCGCAGGTGCCCTTGGGGAAGGCGACGGTCATCTGGTCGATGGGCTTGACGCCGCCGAACTGCACCTCGAGGTTCTCGACCTTGATCATTCCGACCCCGCCGCGCCGCCGGCTGCCCGCGCCCCCGGGCTGCCGACAAGTCGCCAGAGAAAGCGCCCCAGCTTCGCCATGTCCTTCGGGAACTGGTCGACCAGGCCCGCCGGCGCCGTGGTCAGCACCTGGATCACCCCGAGCCCGAAGATGATGGTGAGCAGATCCGGCGGCAGCCCCCAGTTGTCGAGCAGTGCCGGCAGGAGCTTGATCAGGATGCCCGCGACCACCGCGCCCCAGAGGCTGTAGATCCCGCCCATCAGGACCACCGCGAGCAGGATGATCGAGTCCTGGGTGGGGAAGGTGAGGTTGTAGAGGGTCCCCGAGCTGCCGGCCAGCAGTGCCCCGGCGATCCCGGTCATGAAGGAGGCCAGCGCGAAGGCCCACATCTTGTAGAAGCTGATGTTGACGCCCGCGGCGAGCGCGGCCGGCTCACTCTGCCGGATGGTCGCCCAGGCGCGGCCGGGCTTGCCCCGCACGTGCCAGAGCGCCAGGCCGAACATCAGCACCGCCCAGATCACGACGTAGCGGAAGTAGGCGTGCTCGCCGGTGGCAATGCTCGGGCGTCGGATCTCGTGAGCCCCCGTCGTCGCATTGCTGTGGCCGAGGAAGCCGCTGCCCCCGTTCGGGAACTGGGTCGCGGCGATCACGACGGTGATCGCTCCGGCGAGCATCAGGGTGATCAGCGCCAGGTAGAGGCCGCTGACCCGCAGCGCGGGCAGGCCGATCAGCGAGCCGAGGACCATCGTGATCAGCCCGGTCATGATGGTCACCACCGGGAAGGGGAGGCCCGTCGCGAACAGCAGCCGGGCGCCCACCCAGGCCCCCAGCGCCAGGACCGCCACCTGCCCGAGCGAGACGAGGCCGACGCGTCCCATCAGCAGCCCGAGCCCGAGGGCGACGATCGTGTAGATCACGACGGCGGTCGCCACGTCCGTCCAGTAGTTGCTCAGCATCGAAGGCAGGACCAGCAGGACGAAGGCGAGCAGCACTGCGATCACCGCTATCCGGATCCTCTCTCCCCTGTCGAGGCTCGAGCCAGGGCGCAGTGCCCGTGTCACCAAGCTTCCGCTCGAAGCCTCAGCCGCGTCCATTGCCCAACCCCGTCCCAGTGAACGAGATCTCGCGCTTGCGCGAGATCACCAGCAGCGCAAGCGTCGCGATCACGAACGGCGCCATGTTGCGGTACTCCGAGATGGAGTTGATCGGCGTCGCCAGGGCGCTGACCAGCCCGACCGCGAGCGCCGCGAAGAATGTGACCGTCAGCGATCTCAGCCTTGCGATCAGCGCGGCCGCCAGGGACGAGATCACCAGGAAGGTGAGGCTGACGGCGTCAAGCCCGACCAGGTCGGAGAGCAATAGTCCCGAGATCCCCGACAGGATCCCCGAGACGAGCCAGGCCTGCGCCTCCACCCAGCGCACCGGGACACCGAGGGTCGCGGTGATCTCGCGGTCGTTGGCGAGCCCCCGCATGGCGGTGCCGAGCTTCGTGTACTTGAGGAAGGTCCCGGTGCCGAAGACGACCACCACGCCAAGGCCGAAGGCGATCACCTGGGTCCAGGTGACGGCCACCTGGCCGATGTCGAAGGCATGGGTCGAGGTCGGCAGCACCTGAGAGCGGGCCTTGTCGCTCCAGATCCACGACATGGTTCCGAGCAGGATCAGGGCCAGGCCCAGCGTTGCGGTCGCCTTCACCAGCGCGTCCCGGCGGGCCAGGGCTGGGCCGAGGAGCACTCCGTACGCCAGCGTGATCACAGCAGCGATCAGGACGGCCACTCCATATGAAGGCCATTCGGGCCACAGGGAGTTGTTGATCAGGTCCCAGGCGATCAGAGCGGACATCGCCCCGACCGCGCCGAAGGCCAGGTTCAACACCCCCGTGGTCCGATACAGAACCACCATCCCGGCCCCCGACAGGGCGTACACCCCGCCGAGGGCCAGGCCGGTGACGATGAAAGGCTGGAAGTCGTGCCAGCTTGGCATCTAGAGACTTACAGCCCCTTTCTCACTTGCCGATCAGGCTCGGGTCCGCCGCTTCGATCTGGCGCACCTTGCCGATATCCGGGTCGACTGGCTGGATCGGAATGCACCCGTCCTTGATGACCATGTGGCCATGGTCGGGCGTAGTCGTGTAGTCGACGTTGTTAGGAATGTGCAGCGGTGCGTGCCCCGTGTACCAGGGGTTGCACAGGATGTCGGTCTTCTGGTCCTTCAGGGCGAAGACCTGATCGTTCACGCTCTTCACCGTGTACGGACCCTGCACCTTCTCCAGGGCGTTGGTCATGAACTCGCCCATCAGGTAGCCCATCTGGCTGAAGGAGCCCAGACCGCCGGTCACGTTCTGGCCGTACTTCTTCATCACGGACCGGTAGAGCTCTGAGTCCGGACCGCCGAAGTCCGTCACGTTGAGCTCGGCGTTGACGAGCAGCTTGCCGTCCCACTTCGTCCCCAGCGCCTGCGCCAGGAAGTCGGTGTTGCACGGCGTCGAGCAACTCCAGGCCTTGACGCTGTCCTCCAGGCCCTGCTGCTGCGCAGCCTGCAGGATCTTCAGCGCCTCTGGCGGCGTGAAGTTGAGCACGACGGCTCCATTGGAACCGGCCTGCTGCGTCAACCTGACGGCGACCGAGTTCGCGTCCTGAATCGGGACGTTGTCGGTCGACTCGGTGATCGGAACGTGCGCGGCGTCCGCGATCAGCTTCGGTCCGGCGGCGATGTAGCCGGTGCCGGGCACGTTGGACTGGTCGAAGGCGATCTTGTCGACGTTCTGGCGAATCATCGCCTGGACAGCCCCATCGGAGCTATACCGCGGGCCCATGTTCACCGGGATGCTGTTCGGGCTCGCCCAGCAGGAGGGCGCGATGCCCGCATTCAGGACCGCGATTCCCTTCTGCTCGTAGTAGGTGTGGTTGACGTCGCACTCGATCAGGCTGAATCCACCGGCCATCCCGACCACGCCGTCCGTCTCGACCAGCTTGCGCGCCAGAGCGGCGTCCTGCGCCGGGTCGGTCTGCTCGGTCTCCGGGATGTACTGAATCGGATGACCGTTGACGCCTCCATTTGCGTTGACGCAGTTGAAGTACGCCTGGGCGGCGCCTGTGCCGTCGGTGAAGTCCGTACCGGGCTGCTTCGTCGCGATCGCGCCGATCTTGATCGGACTACCGGTTGGCTTCTGACCGTTGCCGTTGCCGCACTTTGGATTGTCTACGACTGATCCGCTGTTGCTGCTTTTGCTACCGCTGCCGCCGCATGCGGCAACGACCAATGACAAGCCGGCCGCGACCACGACGAGCGTGGTTACGGATCGTCCTCTCTTCGAGCCGAAGTACCTCTTCACCGATCTCTCCTCCTCTGTCAGCGTGCCACCGGTCGGTTCCGGCGGCCCTGGCGTGATCCTATACCAAGAAAGTCATTTCGTTTGGTTTGTTTTCACTTGCCTTAATCCGTGCCTAAATCAAGCAATCTCGCCGCGTTTTCCTTCAGGATCAGGGGCCTCACCTCGTCATCGATCTCCAGCCGCTCGAAGTCCCGCAGCCAGCGCTCGGGCGTGATCATCGGGAAGTCGGAGCCGAACAAGACCTGGCCTTTGAGCAGGGTGTTCGCGTACCGTACGAGCTGGGGCGGGAAGTACTTGGGCGACCAGCCGGAGAGGTCGATGTACACCTCCGGCTTGTGCATGGCGATCGAGAGCGCCTCGTCCTGCCAGGGGAACGACGGGTGGGCGAGCACGATCGGCAGCTCCGGGAAGTCGGCCGCGACGTCGTCCACGTGGATCGGGTTGGAGTACTTGAGCCGCACCCCGCCGCCGCCGGGCAGGCCCGAGCCGATCCCGCTGTGGCCGGTGTGGAAGAGCGCGGGCAGCCCGGCCTCGGCGATCACCTCGTAGAGCGGGTAGGCGGCGCGATCGTTCGGGAAGAACGCCTGGAGGTTGGGGTGGAACTTGAAGCCGCGGACGTCGTACTCGTCGATCAGCCTCCGGGCGCGCTCGACCGCATCGGGGCGGGCGGGGTCGACGCTCGCGAACGGGATCAGGACGTCGGCGTACTTGGCCGCGCCCTCCAGGACCTCCTCGTTGGAGACCGGCGGGCGTCCGGACTGCGACTCCCAGTCCACGGTGAAGACCACGGCCGCCATCTCGCGCTCGCGGTAGTAGGCGCCGACGTCGTCGATGGTGGGGGTCCCGCCGCCGTCGCGGAAGTAGCGCTGCGATGCCTCTCGGAGCTTCGGGGGGATGGGATCGTGGCCGTCGGCCGAGACCTCTACGTGGGTGTGGACGTCGATCGCGTGGATCGCGTCGAGGTCGATCACGAGGGCGGCGCCTGCCCGCGGAGCTCGGCCAGCCCGTCCTTGAGGACCACCTCGCCGGCTCCGTTCACGGCGTCGAATCCGACGGCGCCCTCCCGTGGGCGGCGGACGCGGGTCGTGAGCGCGTCCCCGGGCGCCATCGGGCGCGAGAAGCGAACCGCGAGCCGCTCGACCGCCGCGGGGTCCTCGATCTCCTGCGAGGCGAGCACGGCCCGGCCGGCGAACGCCATCAGGCAGAGCCCGTGGACGATGATCCCCGGCAGGCCGGCCGCCCGTGCGACCTCATCGTCGAGATGGAAGGCGTTGTGGTCCCCGGAGGCCTCGGCGTAGCGCTGGGTCTGGTCCTCCGCGATGGGATAGGTCGGCGCCGCCACCGGCTCAGAGGCGCCCAGCTCGTCCGGCATCCGGTGGTCGGGGGCCTCCTCGCCACCGCCCGTGCCACCCGAGATGCCCCGGTAGAACTCGGTCACGTACTGCTCGTTCAGCAGGCGATCCTCGCCGTCGCGGCTCTCGGTCTTGAGCACCACCGTGGTTCCCGACTCCTTGACGTGGACGCCCACGGCCGCCGCCCGCGAGCGGACCGTCATGCCCGGCTGAATCGGGATCGAGATCCGGATGTCCTGATCGCCGTGCACCACCCGCGGCCGTGCCTCCTCAGGCGCGACGGACGTGGCCGCCTCCTGAAGCACGCTCCAGACCGGGACGATCGCGAACACGGGGGTGGCGACCGTGCCGGCGAGGGCGGGCGGCGCAGACTCGTTCGTCGCCTGCGCGTATGCGCTGAGCGAATCCCTGCCGACGGATGTGGCGCGCCCCGGGGTCCATTGCCCTAGGGCATCCAAGTTGAACTGCACCGGCTCTCCTTGCTCCTTATATGTAGGGGACTGTGTGGAGGCCAGAACCTATTACGGCTGAGAGCGGGTGGCTTAGAACGGGTAGCTGGCCTGCTCCGGCTGCTCGGTGATCCAGCGCACCTCGGTGAACTCCTCGACGCTGAAGTGACCGCCGAAGCGGCCGCCGTTGCCGGAGGCGCCCCTGCCCCCGAAGGGGGCAACCGGGTCGTCGTACACGGTCGAATCCATGATGTGGACCAGGCCGGTGTCGAGCCGGTCGGCAACCTCACGCCCGCGCTCGTGCGAGGCCGTGAACACGGCGCCGGAGAGCCCGTACTCCGTGTCGTTGGCGATCGCGACAGCCTCGTCCTCGGTCGAGAAGGTCATCACGGGCGCGACCGGCCCGAAGATCTCCTCGTTCCAGGCGCGCATGTCCCTGGTGACGTTGGAGAGCACCGTCGGCGGGAAGAAGGGCCCGTCGCCCTTGCCGCCCGTCTTCAGCTCGGCGCCGTTGCTGACGGCGTCGTCGACGATCTCCTGCACCCGGTCGATCTGCCGGCGGTTGATGATCGGTCCCAGAGCGACCTCCTCCTTGCCCGGGTCACCGACGGGGAGCCGGCCGCCACGCTCGGCGAGCAGCGAGATGTAGTCGTCCGCGATGGACTCGTGGACGAGGTGCCGCCCCGAGGCCATGCAGATCTGGCCCTGGTGGAAGAAGGTCCCGAACGCTCCGCAAGAGGTCGCCTTCTCGATGTCGGCGTCATCGAGCACGATGAACGAGCTCTTGCCGCCGAGCTCCAGCGCGACCCGCTTCAGGTTGCCGCCGGCCAGGGCGCCGACCGCGCGGCCCGCCCGGGTGGAGCCTGTGAAGGAGACCATTCGAATCTCCGGCGCCTCGCAGATCGCCTCGCCCGGCTCGACTCCGCCGGGCAGGAGCTGGAAGACGTTGTCCGGCCAACCGGCCTCCTCGAAGGCCCGCGCGAAGACGAGACCGCCAGAGACCGGCGTGTGCGGGTCGCATTTGAGGAGCACAGCGTTGCCGAGCGCGAGCGCCGGCGCGACCGAGCGCATCGCCAGGATCATCGGGAAGTTCCACGGCGCGATCACGCCGACGACCCCGACCGGTAGCCGCTTCGCCATGCTGATCCGGCCCTGCTCGTTCGGCAGCACCTCGCCGATCGGCATCGAGGTCAGCGCAGCGGCCGCGCGCAGCTCCTTCGCGGCTTCGCCCACCTCGAACGCGGCCTTCTGGGGAACTCCGCCGCCCTCGTGGATCAGCCACCACTCGATCTCCTCGTGCGCGCTCTCGAGCGCGTCGGCCGCGGCGTGAAGGAGCTTGGCTCGCTCGGGCCCCGGGGTAGCGGCCCAGCCGGGCTGCGCCTCCGCCGCCAGCTTCGAAGCCTTCAGGACGTCATCTCGCGTCGCGGATCCGACCGAGGCCAGGTGCTCGTCGGTGGCGGGGTTATGCACCTCGAGCCGATCGCTCGTCTGCTGCCAGCCATCGCTGTAGATCTTGCCGTCGAGGATCTGATCGGTGATCAGGGTCCCCGTACGGACCTCGGTCTGGGTCGCAACCTCCATCAAGCCCTCCTCTTCTCGATGCCGGGATTCCGTTCCCAGCGGTTCGCCGTGTATCTTGCCTCACCGGGATCCTGTATGCAACAGGTGAGGAGCGGACGTTATTCGACGCGGGGCGACCTGCGCTTTTTGGGTGATGGATAGACATTCTGCATACAGAGGACGCTCAATTGGCGACTAGCGGCGAAACCGGCAAAGCTGCCAAGGCCGCCGATGGCGAGCCCACCTCGCAGACCACGCGAGCCCTCCTCAGCCTCCGCGACCTGCTGCTCAGCGGCGAGTTCCCTCCCGGCACGCGAATGTCGGAGCTGCCCCTGGTGGAGCGGCTCGGAGTCTCCCGGACACCACTCAGACTGGCGCTCGCCACCCTGCAGCACGAGGGCCTGCTGGAGAACATCGACGGCGGGGGCTATGCCGTCCGCGAGTTCACCCGGGACGAGGTCCACGACGCGATCGAGCTCCGCGGCGTCCTGGAGGGGACGGCAGCCCGGTTCGCGGCGGAGCGCGGCGCCACCGCGGATCAGCTGGCCCGGATGCGCAGCCTGAGCGCGGAGATGGATCCGCTCGTCCACCGCTCGGACGTCGACTCCTTCTGGCAGTACGTGGAGTGCAACCGAGCCTTCCATGAGCTGCTCGTGGAGGCCGCGGCGAGCCCCGTCCTCTACCGCGAGCTGGAGCGGATCGTCGCCCTGCCGTTCGCCTCGCCGAGCGCACTGGTCCAGGGGCAGGCCGAGCTTCCCGAGTCCCGTGAGATCCTGGTGATCGCCCAGGAGCACCACCGCGGCCTGATCGTCGCGATCGAGCTGCGCCAGGGCGCGCGCGCCGAGGCGCTGGCGCGGGAGCACGCCCGGATCGCCCTCCGGAACCTGGAGATCGTCCTGGACAACCGCGACGTCCTGGAGCGGATTCCCGGGGCGTCACTGATCAACCTGGCGGACCTCGCCAAGAGCTAAAGCACCGAAGAGGAGAGAGGAGAGCCACAGATGCCGAGCAATGGATTTCACTGCGAGGTCGTCGGGAGCCTGCTGCGCCACGACGAGCTCAAGCAGGCGATGGAGCGCGACGAGCGAGGCGAGATGGATCCGAAGGAGCTCGAGGCTCTCCAGGAGGAGGAGGGCAAGCGCAACATCGCCCTCCAAGAAGAGGCCGGGGTCGAGGTGCTGACGGACGGCGAGGTGCGCCGCCGGTTCTGGTTCGACCCGCTCACGGACAGCCTCTCCGGCTACAACCCCGAGGTCCCGGCGCCCGTCATGTTCCATGGCTCGGCCGACAAGCCGGAAGGCCCGCCTCCCAAGCTCCCCGCCGTGACGGAGAAGCTCGGCATCCGCCACAACCTGCCGCTCGAGGAGTTCCGGTTCGTGAGCGCCAACAGCGACCGGCCCGCCAAGGCGACCCTCGCCGGCATGACCTACGCGAGCGTGCTCTGGGTCCCGGGCTACTCGGACAAGGTCTACCCGGACCGCGAGGCCTACATGGACGAGGTGATCGAGCTGATGAAGCAGATCGTCGGCGAGACGGCCGAGGCCGGCTGCGACTACTTCCAGCTCGACTCCCCCCGCTACACCCACCTGGTCAGCGAGGAGGGCCAGGAGAACCTGCGCAACCTCGGGCTCGACACCAAGACGTGGCTTGGGCAGATGATCGAGCGGGACAACCAGCTGATCAGGGCCTTCCCCGACGTCACCTGGGCGGTCCACCTCTGCCGCGGCAACCACCGCTCGATGTGGTCGGTCGAGGGGGGCTACGACGCGATCGCCGAGCAGCTCTTCAGCGACCTCGAGTGCGATCGGATCTTCGCCGAGTACGACTCTCCCCGGGCGGGGACCTTCGAGCCGCTGCGCTTCGTGCCCGAGGGCAAGACGGTGGTGCTCGGCCTGATCACCACCAAAGAGCCCGAGCTCGAGGATGCCGATCAGCTCAAGCAGCGGATCGAGGAGGCATCGGAGTACATCCCGCTCGAGCGGCTGGCTCTGAGCCCGCAGTGCGGGTTCGCATCCACCCTGCCGGGGAACCTCGTCACCTTCGACGACCAGAAGGCGAAGCTCGAGCTGCTCGGCAAGGTCGCGCACGAGGTCTGGGGCTGATGGGCTCCCTGCTCAGTCCCCTGGATGACGTGCTGAAGCGCTCCGGCGCCCATATGACCGAGCGGGAGGGCTGGGTCGTCGCCGCCGACTTCGGCTCCCTGGCGTCGGAGATAGCGGTCAGCCGCGCAACCGCCGGCCTGGCCGACGTCTCGAGCATCAGCAAGTTCGAGGTGCGGGACACGGCCACCGCGATCGCCGACATGTATCCGTCTGGGCGGGAGCTGCGCCCGGGACGCGCCATCGAGGCCGCCGACGCGTGGTGGTGCGTCGTCTCCAAGGAGCTCTTGCTCGTGCTCGCGTCGCCGAGCAAGGCCGCGCGGGTGCGCGCTGACCTCGATCAGACGGCCCGCTCGGAGACCCGGATCGAGGACGTCACCTCCGACCGGGTCGCGGTCTGTCTCACCGGCCCCTACGCGCGCGAGGTCCTGGCGCGAGCGGGAACCTCTCCCTGCGGGCCCGGCTGCCTGCGGGTTGAATCGGTGGGCGGGGTCCCGACGCTGGTGCTGCACCAATTCGAGAAGCAATGGCTGCTGGTGGCCGCCGCGTCGGAGGCCGGCAACCTCTGGCATGCCCTGACGGATGCGGGGTCGCCGCTCGGCCTTGCCTATGTAGGGGCCGACGCCCTACAGCACCTGCACGCCGCGGCGGCTGGCGGGTGACAGGCCGCTCCACTTTGGAGCGGAGGGCGAAGCCCGTAGCGACTTCTGTGGGGCGGCCGCACCATCATGAAACGGGTTGCTCCTAACGGAGCACCCTCGCATTGCTGATGGCGAAGCCGTTCTACAGAACAGTCTCCACAGGAACCGCACTGATCGTCGCCGGTGTGCTCCCCGGGTTCCTCACGGCGAGCCTCGCTCCCCGGATTCGCCACGACTTCTCCTTCGGCGACTCGGTTCTCGGGCTGGCGGTTGCGACCTTCTACCTGACCTGCATGCTGAGCTCGACCCCGGGCGGGCACCTGGTCGAGAGAATCGGGGCACGGCGGGGCATGCGGCTGGGCGCCGCGCTCACCGCGGCCTCGTGCCTTGCTGTCGCCGCGTTCGCGGACTCCGCAGCGGCGCTGATCTGCATCCTGCTCGTCGGCGGCCTCGGCAACGCGCTCGGTGGCCCGGCCGTGAGCGCCCTGCTCAGGCGAACGGTTGACACCGGCCGTCATGGCCTGGCGTTCGGTGCCCAGCAATCCGGGGCCTCGATCGGGGCGCTGCTGGCCGGCGTGGCGCTGCCGGCGGTGGCGATCCCCTTCGGGTGGCGGTGGGCATACGTCGTGGCGGCAGCGCTGGCCGTGGCCGCGGTCGCGCTCGCGCCCGCGCCCGCGCCGGGGGAGCCGCCGAGGCTTCGGGCGCAGACCGAGCCCACGCCCCACAACGTCACCTCGATTCGCGCCCTTGCCGTGGCCGCCGTGCTGGCGAGCGCCGCGGGCGTCGGCTTCATCGCGTTCCTGGTCACCTACTCCGTCGACCAGGGGATCGGCGAGGGCGCCGCCGGGCTGCTGCTCGGAGCAGTCAGCCTCGCCGCGACGATCAGCCGGGTGGGGCTGGGAGTGGTCGCCGACCGCTCGGGCGGCGACCCGCTGCGGCTCACCGCCCTGATCCTGGCGGGGAGCGTGGCCGGCTACCTCCTGCTGATCGCGGGCGAGCCCGCCGTGATCGTGCTGGCGGCGCTGATCGTCGGGAGCATCGGCTGGTCGTGGCCGGGCACGCTGACCCTTGCGGTCGTGTCCCGCCGCCCGGAGTCCCCTGCGTGGGCGGTCGGGGTGATGATGTCCGGCCTCTTCGCAGGTGCTGCGGGCGGCCCCCTGCTGGTTGGCCTGCTCGCGGAGCACGACCACTTCGCCGCGGCCTGGTCTCTGTGCGCCGGACTCGCCCTGGCGGCCGCCGGCACGATCGCCCTGACGGGGCGCTTCGAGCGGGCCTCGGCGGGTCGCGCTGGGATCGGAAGCCCGTCATCTAGGGTTCGGCCGAGCTAGCGAGGGAGCGAGGAGAGCATGGTTGGCGATCAGGTGTCTCGAACCCAGGTCGGGATCGTGGGCGCGGGGCCGGCAGGCCTGGTCCTCTCACATCTCCTGCAGCGCGAGGGGATCGAGTCCGTGGTGCTGGAGGACCGCAGCCGCGACTACGTCGAGCAGCGGGTCCGGGCCGGCGTGCTCGAGCAGGGCACGGTCGACCTGCTCACCGAGCTCGGCCTGGCCGACCGGCTACACCGAGAGGGCCTGATCCATCAGGGAATCGAGCTGCGCTTCGACGGTAAGGGGCACCGGATCCCCTTCGAGGAGCTCGCCGAGGGGCGGGCGATCACGATCTATGGCCAGCAGGAGGTCGTCAAGGACCTGATCGCGGCCCGGCTCGACGCCGGCCTCCCGCTGCTGTTCGAGGTCGACGATGTCAGCCTGCACGGGATCGACTCGGACGAGCCGAGCATCCGCTTCACCCACGAGGGGGCCACGAGGGAGCTGCGCTGCGATGCGATCGCCGGCTGCGACGGATTCCACGGCGTCAGCCGCCCGTCGGTGCCCGACGGCGTGCTCAGCTTCAACCAGCTGGACTACCCGTTCGCCTGGCTCGGGATCCTGGCGCAGGTCCCGCCCTCGACCGAGGAGCTGATCTACGCGCCCCACGAGCGCGGCTTTGCCCTGCACAGCCTGCGCTCGCCCGAGCTCAGCAGGCTCTACGTCCAGTGCGATCCCGAGGACTCGCTCGAGGACTGGCCAGACGAGCGGATCTGGGAGGAGCTCCACCTGAGGCTGGCCCGTGACGACGGCTGGACCCTGAATGAGGGGCCTTTGGTCGAGAAGGCGATCGCGCCGTTGCGCAGCTTCGTCGCGCAGCCGATGCAGTACGGCAGGCTCTACCTGGCGGGCGACGCCGTCCACATCGTCCCCGCCACCGGGGCAAAGGGGCTGAACCTGGCTGTGGCCGACGTGCAGGTGCTCGGCGAGGCCCTCGCCAAGTACCTGCAGGGCGGCGACGGCTCGCTGCTCGACGCGTACTCGGATGCCTGCCTGCGCCGGGTCTGGCGGGTGCAGCACTTCAGCTGGTGGATGACCTGGATGCTCCACCGCTTTCCCGACGACGACGGTTTCATGCGAGGCCTGAGGCGGTCGCAGCTCGAGTACGTCTGCTCCTCGCGGGCCGCGGCGGCGTCCCTGGCCGAGAACTACGTCGGACTGGCGCGAGACTGGTGAGAAGGAGGGGATGAGGTGAGCGGGGTCGAGGACCTGTTCGACGTGCGAGACGCCCGGGTGGTGGTGACCGGAGCCGCCAGCGGGCTCGGGCTGGCGATAGCCGAGGTGATGGCCGACGCGGGCGCCCGGGTGACGCTCGCCGACCTGGACCCGGACAGGCTCGAGCAGGAGACCTCACGGCTGGCCGACGCCGGAGGGCAGGTTCGCTCCTTCCAGCTCGACGTCTCGGATCGCGAGCAGGTTCAGGGGCTGATCGACGACGTGGTCTCTGACCAGGGCGGGGTCGATGTCCTCTACGCCAACGCGGGAATCTCGCTCGAGCCGGGCATCACCGATCCGAAAGGCGGCATCGCGGCGATCGAGTCGGAGGCCTGGGACAAGGTGGTCGGCGTGAACCTGAACGGCGTGGTCTTCAGCATCGGGGCGGCCGCAGAGGTGATGAAGAAGCAGGGCAGCGGCAAGATCGTCGTCACCGCCTCCAACGCCGGCCTCAAGGTCGAGCCGCTGGTGGGCTACTCATACGCCGCGACGAAGGCGGCTGTGATCCACGTCGTGCGCCAGGCCGCTGTGGAGCTCGCGCCCCACGGCGTCAACATCAACGCGATCGCCCCCGGGCCGTTCCGCACCCGGATCGGCAGCGGCGAGCTGCCGAACGAGCGGATCGAGGGAGTCTGGGCCGACCTGATCCCGGTCGGCCGCATGGCGGAGACCGACGAGCTCAAGGGCCTGGTGCTGATGCTGGGCTCCCCGGCGGCGAGCTTCATCACCGGGGCGGTTGTCCTGATCGACGGCGGGGCGATGCCGTCGTCGTTCCGAGAGGAAATCAGCCTGGGGTAGTCGCCCCACTGTCGATCTGAACGGCCCCCGTTCGTCGTATGGGTGAATCGGCGGAAAGCGCAGGCGGCGCTTGGAAAGGAAGAACGATGCAGACCGAAGACAAGAACCAGAAGATCGCAGTCACCGGAGCCACCGGCCGGCTCGGATCCCACCTCGTCGAGATCCTCGAGCAGCGCGGACACGAGGTGGTCCCGATTGCGCGCTCGGTGGGTGTCGACGTGGTCAGCGGCGAGGGTCTCGACGAGGCGCTCTCCGGGGTCGAGACGATCATCGATACGGCGACGGGGCCCACGCCCGACCAGGAGGAGGAGACCGCGTTCTTCACCGCCTCGGCGCGGAACCTCCAGCGAGCCGGCGCCGCAGCCGGGGCAAAGCGGATCGTCGTCGTCTCGATCATCGGCATCGACAAGTTCAAGGGCGGTTACAACGCGGCGAAGATGGTGCAGGAGCAGACGTTGCTCGAAGGCCCGCTCCCGGTCCGGATCGTTCGCGCGGCCCAGTTCCACGAGTTCGTCGATCAGCTGGTCGGCTGGATGATCCAGGACGGCGTCGCCTACCTGCCCGAGATGCGAACGCAGCTCGTGGCTGCCGGCGTCGTCGCCGAGGCCCTCGCCGATGCGGCCGAGGAGCCGGAGATCGAGAACGGCAGGATCACCGAAGTCGCCGGCCCGCGCGACGAGCGGCTCGCCGATGTGGCCGCCGCGCTCTTCGCCAGCCGAGGTGACTCGATCGAGATCCGCGAGGTCCGTGAGCCCGGCGACCCGGACGCTGCGGCCTATGCGGAGGGAGCCGTGCTGCCCAACCCGGGCGCGAAGCTCGCCGGCCCCAGCTTCGAAGAGTGGCTCGCAGCGTCGGCAACGGCCTGAGCGCAAGAGGTTTGAGCCAATTGACCAAATCCTCTAGGTTGTTGCCGTGCTCGCTGCGGTTACTCGGGGAGTCGGTCAGATGGAGGTTCTCGATGTTCCCGAGCCCGCGGCGCCCGGTCCGGGCGAGGTCGTGGTCCACCCCGACGCGGTCGGGATCTGCGGCTCGGACTTCCACTTCTTCAGCGGCGAGCTCCAGATCTTCGAGGATTCGCCCTTCCCGCGCATCCAGGGCCACGAGTTCACCGGGACGATCGATCAGATCGGGCCCGAGACGAGCGGCCGCCTCAGCGTCGGTGATCGCGTCTCCATCCTCCCGCTCAGCAACTGCGGCGAGTGCTACCCGTGCCGGGTCGGCCGCGGGAACGTCTGCGACAACTTCAGCCTGATCGGGATCCATACCGACGGCGGCCTGCAGGAGAAGCTGCGGGTTCCCGAGTCGCAGGTCTTCGCGATCGCGACGGACGAGCCCGCCACGGCGGCGCTCGCCGAGCCGTTCTCGATCGGCGTGCGCACGGTGCACCGGGCGCGCATCGCCGAGGGGGAGCGGGTGGTGATCCTCGGCGCGGGCCCGATCGGCCAGGCATCCCACCTGCTGGCCCGCGAGCGCGGGGCGACGACCCTGCTCGTCGACCGCGTCCAGAGCCGGCTCGACGTCGGAGCGGCGAGCGGCGCCGAGGGCCTGCTCTGGGAGGACCGCGATCAGGTCGTCGAGGCCTGCCGGGAGTGGTCCGGGGGCGAGGGCCCCCCGCTGGTGATCGACGCGACCGGGGTGCCCGATCCGATCCGCGCCGCCGTCGACATGGTCGCCTCGGCCGGACGGGTGACGGTGGTCGGGATGTCGGGCGACGAGGTCCCGCTGCGGATCGGGACCTTCACCGAGAAGGAGGTCGACCTGCTCGGCGTGAGCTGCTGTGGGCCCGAGGAGTTCACCCAGGCCGTGCGCTTCGTGGAGGGCAACGAGGCTCAGCTGCAGCCCCTGATCACCAGGAGATTCACTCTGGATCAGGCGCCCGAGGCGCTTGCCTACGCGATGGACAACCCGGCCGAGGTGATGAAGGTCGTCATCACGAGCAACTGACGTGTACCTGACAAATACTCTGACTTATCGGATAGTGTGCGCTGGGAGGCCCAATATGCGGACCCAGCTCAAGCGCGTGATGAGGAGGAGGCCTTGACGGCCGATGGCCAGGGGGTCGGCGTTCGGCCCGAGGCGACGGACCAGGAGGAGCGCCTGGCGGAGCTGCTCGAGCTGGTTCTCGATCGCAACCCCTTTCAGCGCGGCAGGGTTGACGCCCTCGAGCTGGGCGATCGGCCCAGCCTCAGCGAGCTGCGCCCGCTGACCAAGCGCGATCTGGTCACCGACCAGGAGCGCCATCCGCCGTACGGCACGAACCTCACCTACCCGCTGGACCGCTACACCCAGCTCTTTCAGACCAGCGGCACGACGGCGCACCCGCTGCGGGTCCTGGAGACGGCGGAGGACTGGGCCTGGTGGCGCGAGCGCTTCGCGCACACGATGCGCGCCGCGGGGCTGAGCAGCGACGATCGCGTCGCGCTCGCCTTCTCGTTCGGGCCGCACATCCAGTTCTGGGCCGCCAAGGAAGGGCTCCAGGATCTCGGCGCCATGGGGATCTCGCTCGGCGGGATGGGATCGGTGCAGAGACTGCAGACGATCGCCGAGGTCGAGGCGACGACCCTCTGGTGCACTCCCACCTACGCGCTCCACCTCCTCGAGGTCGCCGTCGAGCAGCGGCTGGAATCCGCCTTCGAATCGCTCGAGCGGGTGCTCTGCACCGGGGAGCCCGGCGGCTCGCTGCCCGGGGTCCGCTCCCGGATCGAAGATGGCTTCGGTGTCGTCTGCATCGATCACGCCGGGCTCACCGAGGCGGGCCCCTTCGGGGATCCGTGCCTCGAGGGTCACGGCCTGCACGTCGACGAGAACGAGTTCGTCTGCGAGATCCTCGACGCGGACATGAGCCCGACGGCCCAGGGCGAGCGGGGCGAGCTCGTCATCACGCCACTGCGCCTCACCGGCTTCCCGGCCCTCCGCTATCGGACGGGGGACTCCGTGATCGCCACCGACGAGCAGTGCCCCGCCGGCCACGAGGGCCGCTGGCTCCCGGGCGGTATCGTCGGCCGGACCGACGACATGGTGGTCGTGCGCGGGATGAACGTCTATCCCTCGGCGATCGAGGAGTCCGTCCGGCAGGTGTCGAGCTCCGGCGAGTTCCGCATCACCTTCTACACGGAGCGCAGCGGGATGGACGAGGTGAAGCTCGAGGTCGAGCTGGCCGAGGGCACCGACGCGCGGCGGCTCCAGGAGACGATGCGCCAGCAGCTCGGGCTCCGGGTCCGGGTGGTCCCGATCGCGCCCGGGGTCCTCCCGCGGCAGACTGGAAAATCCCGCAGAGTGGTCGACGAGCGCACGCCGAGGTGGGTCGCATCGTGAGCGCCCAGAGGGCGGGCTCGCGCTCTCGCACGAGGCCGCAGGCGCGCCAGATCCGGGGCGCCTCGGAGCAGGTGGCGGTGCAGATTCAGCACTACGTGCAGGAGGAGGGCCTCGGTCCGGGCGATTTCCTCGGCCGCGAGGAGGACCTCGCGGCAGAGTTCGGCGTCAGCCGCCCGACCCTCCGGGAGGCGCTCAAGCTTCTCTCCAGCGGCAACCTGATCCGGGCGACCAAGGGCCCCGGGGGCGGCATCTTCGTGGCCCATACCGCCGAGCAGGGGATGGGGCGCAGTCTCAGCGACGCGATCGCGATGATGCTGGAGACCGAGGCGGTCAGCCTGCACGAGCTGCTCGACGCCCGGGTGCTGCTCGAGGTCCCCCTCGCCGGCCTGGCGGCCTACCAGCCCGACGATGAGACGCGTGCGCGGCTGCGCTCGGCCGTGGAAGCGGCGAGCGCGGCGCCGGACGACGTCGAGGTCGTCTCCGCCGCGGACGCAGAGATCCACCAGACGATCGCCGCCGCCAGCGGCAACCGCATGATCCAGGCCCTGACCAACTGGATCTTCGAGGTGCTGCAGCCGCTGCTGATCGACGTCCTCCAGCCGGCGGTGGTGCACTCGGCGATCGTGGAGCAGCACGAGGCCCTGGTCTCGGCGGTCGAGAAGGGCGACCCGGCGCGCGCGGAGCGAGCGATGAAGGACCACCTCCTCTACCTGCGAGACGTGCTCGGCATGGTCCAGGAGGAGCCCGAGGCCGCGCCGGCCGAGGCCTCCGCCGGGGGCCGCGGTGGCTGAGCTGCTCGGACTCGACGAGGCCATCGCCGAGCTGGTTCACGATGGCGACAGCGTCGCGCTGGAGGGGTTCACCCATCTGATCCCGTTCGCCGCCGGGCACGAGATCGTCCGCCAGGGTCGTCGCGATCTGACGCTGATCCGAATGACCCCCGACCTGATCTACGACCAGATGATCGGCGCGGGCTGCGCCCGAAAGCTGATCTTCTCGTGGGGCGGCAACCCCGGCGTCGGCTCCCTGCGCCGCCTCCGCGACGCGGTAGAGCACGATTGGCCCGCCCCGCTCGAGCTCGAGGAGCACAGCCACGCGGGAATGGCCGCGCGCTACGCCGCCGGCGCCTCGAATCTCCCGTTCGGGACGCTGCGCGGCTACGTGGGCACCGAGCTGATGGAGCGCTCGAGCGAGACCATCGCCGAGATCGAATGCCCATTCACGGGCGAGGCCCTCACCGCGGTCCGCGCCCTCCGGCCCGACGTCGGGATCGTCCACGCGCAGCGCGCCGACCGCCGCGGCAACGTGCAGCTCTGGGGGATCGTCGGCGTGCAGAAGGAGATCGTGCTCGCCTCGGCGCGCTCCCTGGTCACCGTGGAGGAGATCGTCGACGAGCTCGAGCCCCGGCCGGGGGCGATCGTGCTGCCGACCTGGGCAGTGGGCGCCGTCGCGGAGGCGCCCCACGGCGCCCATCCCTCCTATGCCCACGACTACTACGACCGCGACAACGGCTTCTATGTGCGCTGGGACGAGATCAGCAAGGACCGGGACTCCTTCCGGGAGTGGATGGCCGAGCACGTGCTCAGAACGGCGGGGGTCGTATGAGCACCACCGAAGCGGCCGTCTCGGCGGACGAGATGATGACGGTGGTGGCCTCGCGCGCCCTGACCGACGAGACCGTCTGCTTCGTGGGGATCGGCCTGCCGAGCACGGCGGCGAACCTGGCGAGGCTCACCCACGCCCCCCGCACCGTGCTGGTCTACGAGTCCGGCACGATCGGGTCGAAGCCCACGAACCTGCCCCTCTCCATCGGCGACGGCGAGCTGGCGGAGACCGCTGACGCGGTGGTCCCGGTGCCGGAGATCTTCGCGTACTGGCTCCAGGGCGGCCGGATCGACGTCGGCTTTCTCGGGGCGGCGCAGATCGACCGCCTCGGCAATCTCAACAGCACGGTGATCGGTGACTACGAGCACCCCAAGGTCCGCCTCCCCGGTGGCGGCGGCGCGCCGGAGATCGCCGCGATGGCGAAGGAGGTGATCGTGATCATGCGCCAGTCGCGTCGCAGCTTCGTCGACCGGCTCGACTTCCGCTCTTCCGTCGGATATGGAGCGGCCCCGGGCGACCGCAAGCGGCTCAGCATGCCGGGTCGTGGGCCCACCGTCGTGATCACCGACCTGGGAGTGCTCCGGCCCGACCCCGAGACCTGCGAGCTCACCCTCACGCAGACCCATCCCGGGGTCTCGGTCGAACAGGCGCGGGAGCAGACGGGCTGGCCGCTACGGGTGGCCACCGACCTGGAGGAGACCGAGCCACCCTCGGACGAGGAGCTCAGGGAGCTGCGGGAGCTCCGCGCGACGCTGGAGGCACCGACATGAGCAAGGAGGAGGGCACCGTGGCATCAGAGCTGACCCGCAACGGAGAAGTGATCGGCTACCGGCACGACGACCTCGAGGTCGATCCCCCCTACCTGTATCCGGACTACGTCTCGACCCGCACGCGGGCGCCGAAGCGGCCGCTGATCCCACTGGCCCACACGCTCTCGGAGATCACCGGGCCCGTCTACGGAGACGAGCGGATTGGCGAGCTCGACCACGATCTCACCCGCCAGTACGAGGACGAGCCGCTCGGCGAGCGGATCATCGTCCACGGCCGGCTGCTCGACCAGGATGGAAAGCCGGTGCGCAACTCGCTGATCGAGATCTGGCAGGCGAACGCCTCGGGCCGCTACCGGCACGACGGTGACCGGCATCCCGCGCCGCTCGATCCGAACTTCGCCGGGGGAGGTCGCTGCATGACCGACGACGACGGCCGCTACGAGTTCATCACCATCAAGCCCGGCGCCTACCCATGGAAGAACAATCCCAACGCCTGGCGCTCCCGGCACATTCATTTCTCGCTCTTCGGTCCCGCCTTCGCGACCCGCCTGGTCACCCAGATGTTCTTCCCGGGTGACCCGCTCTTCTTCCAGGACCCGATCTTCAACTCGGTGCCCGACCCGACGGACCGGGACCGGATGGTCTGCCGCTATGACCACGACCGGACCGTCCCGGAGTGGGCGCTCGGCTACGAGTTCGACATCGTCCTGCGGGGCCGCAACGCCACCCCGATGGAGGATTGATGCCGGCGCTGACTCCGTCCCAGACGATCGGCCCGTTCCTGCGGATCCAGGTGCCCTACGAGGGCGAGGAGCGGATGGTCCCGGAGAACGATCCCGATGCGATCCACATACGGGGGACCGTGTTCGATGGCGAGGGGGCGATCGTCGACGATGCCCTGATCGAGATCTGGCAGGCGAACCGGGCCGGGCGCTACGCGCATCCCGAGGACCGGCGTGACGAGCTCCCGGTGGAGGAGGGATTCAGCGGATTCGGGCGATGCGCCACCGACTCGGAGGGACGATTCGAGTTCATCACGGTCAAGCCCGGCCGCGTGCCCGGGTCCGAGGGGCACCCGCAGGCGCCGCACATCGACGTCTCGGTGTTCGCGCGGGGCCTGCTGAAGCGCCTGGTGACGCGGATCTACTTCCCGGACGAGGCCGAGGCCAACGGCGAGGATCCCGTCCTCTCCTCGATCGAGGACCCGAAGGAGCGAGACACCCTCGTGGCGATACCCGAGGAGGGAGGTCTCCGCTTCGACATCCATCTTCAGGGTGACGGCGAGACCGCCTTCTTTGTCGTCTGACGCATTCAACGGGCTCTTCGTCCCCGAGGCGATCGGCCAGGCGACCTCGGAGCTGGCCTGGCTCCAGGCGATGCTCGACTTCGAGGCCGCGCTCGCGGGCGCCGAGGCGGAGGCGGGGCTGATCCCCGGCGAGGCCGCGGAGGCGATCGCCGCCGCCTGTCGGGGCGGTGGCTTCGACCCGGAGACGATCGCGCGCGACGGTCGTACGAAGGCCAACCCAGCCGTCCCGTTGGTCGTCGCGCTGCGGGCGAAGCTCGACGACGAGGCCGCCGGTCTCGTCCACCTCGGCGCCACCAGCCAGGACGTGATCGACACCGCCGCGATGCTGGTCGCGAGCCGCGCCTTGGCGCTGATCCGAGCGGAGCTCGACGGGGTGGCGGCGGCCTGCGCGGGGCTCGCCGAGGAGCACCGCGGCACCGCGATGGCCGGCCGCACCCTGCTCCAGCAGGCTCTCCCGACCACCTTCGGATTGAAGTCGGCGGGGTGGCTGGATTCGACCCTGTCGGCCCGCGAACGCCTGGGATCGCTCTCGCTGGCGGTGCAGCTCGGGGGTGCGGCCGGGACGCTGGCCGCGCTGGGCGCTGACGGGGAGCGGGTCGTCGGTCTGCTCGCGAAGCGGCTCGAGCTCGAGCAGCCGGTGATTCCCTGGCATACGGCGAGGCTGCGCGTCGCCGATCTGGGAGCGTCTCTGGCCCTGACCGCGGGCGTGATGGAGAAGATCGCCCTCGACCTCGCCCTGCTCTCCCAGACGGAGGTCGGCGAGGTGGCCGAGCCATCCGGCGACGGGCGCGGAGCATCGTCGACGCTGCCGCACAAGCGAAACCCGGTCGGCTCGGTGGTGGCGATCGCCTGCGCCCGCCGGGTCCGCGGCGCCGCCGGCGTGTTGCTCGAGGCGATGGCCCAGGAGCACGAGCGGGCGGCCGGAGCCTGGCAGTCGGAGTGGGCGCCGCTCAGCGATGCCCTCTCTCTGACGGGCGGCGCCGTATCGGCCCTGCGCGAGGCGCTCGAGGGCCTCGAGGTCAGGCCCGACCGGATGCGCGAGAACCTCGAGGCCAGCGGCGGCCTGCTGATGGCCGAGAGCCTGGTGACGGCGCTCGCCGGCCGAGTCGGCCGGCGGCGGGCGCGGGAGCTGATCGATGCGGCCTCAGCGCGAGCCCTCGATGGCGGGCGGCAGCTGCGCGACGAGCTGATCTCCGACAAGGAGGTGCGTGGCGAGCTCTCGGCTCAGGAGATCGATCGGGCGCTCGACCCGGCCGGCTACCTCGGCGCTGCCGATTCCTTCGTCGACCGCGCCCTGTCACGCTTCCGGGAGGAATCGTGAGCGTTGACGTCCATCACACCCTGGAGGGCCCGGACGGCGCGCCGGTCGTGGTCTTCTCCAACTCGCTGGGCACCACGGGCCAGATGTGGGACGCGCAGGCGGCGGCTCTCTCCGAGCGCATGCGGGTGCTGCGCTACGACACGCGCGGTCACGGCGACTCGCCGGTTCCAGCGGGGCCCTATTCGGTGGCGGATCTGGGTCGAGACGTGATTGCCCTCCTCGATCGCCTCGGGCTGGAGCGCGTCTCCTTCTGCGGGCTCTCCATCGGCGGCATGACGGCGATGTGGCTGGGGGTGAACGCGCCGGAGCGCATCGACCGGCTGGCGATCTGCTGCACCGGGATGCAGCTGCCGCCCCCGAGCATGTGGATCGAGCGCGCCGCCCAGGTTCGGGCCGAGGGGGTCGAGCCCCTGTTCGAGTCGACCATGGAGCGCTGGTTCACCCCCGAGTTTCCCGAGCGCCACCCGGAGACGATCGAGCGCATCCGGAAGACCTTCGTCTCCACGCCTCGGGAGGGATACGCAAGCTGCTGCGAGGCCCTGGCCGAGTTCGACATGCGTGGCGGGCTCGTCGACGTTGCGGCGCCGACGCTGGTGATCGCCGGCGAGGACGACCCGGTCGGCACGCCCGAGCGGGCCGGTGCGATCGGGGAGGAGATCGAGGACTCGACGGTCGTCGTCCTGCCCGGCGCGCGCCACCTGGCGGCGGTGGAGAAGGCCGACGAGGTGACCCGCGAGCTCGAGCAACATCTGGGCGTGGAGCAACATGAAACGGGTCGCTCCTCTGCTTCGCGTACGGAGCGCCCTCGCATATGAGCGACAAGCATGACCAGGGCATGGAGGTCAGGCGCGAGGTGCTGGGCGACGAGCATGTCGACAACGCGATCGCCAAGACCACCGAGTTCACCGCCGACTTCCAGGACCTGATCACGCGCAACGCGTGGGGCGAGATCTGGACCAGGCCCGGCCTCGACCGCCGCATGCGCAGCGCGATCACAATGACGGCGCTGATCGCTCTCGGGCACTTCGATGAGCTGGCGATGCATGTCAGGGCGGCCCGCCGCAACGGCCTCAGCGACGACGAGATCAAGGAGGTGCTGCTCCAAACGGCGGTCTACTGCGGGGTGCCGGCGGCAAACCGAGCCTTCGCGGTCGCCGGCCGGGTCCTGGAGGAGGACGCGGGCAAATGAGCGAGAGCCCGGCGATCGGGATGGTCGGCATGGGCGAGGCGGGCACGGCGATCGCGACGGATCTCGTCTCGGCCGGCGCAGCCGTCCGCGGCTGGGACCCGGTGGCGCCCTGCCCCGACGGTGTCGAGGCCGCGAGCGACGCGGCCGATGCAGCCGCCGGCACGGATGTCGTGATCAGCGCCAACTCCGCCGCGGTGGCGCTCGAGGTCGCGCGGTCCGTGGCGACGGCCCTCCGGGATGGCCAGGTCTTCGCCGACCTGAACACGGCCGCGCCGGCCCTCAAGCGCGTGCTCTCCGACGCAGTCGGCGGGTCCGGCGCCCTGTTCGCGGACGTGGCGCTGATCGGCCCCGTCCCCGGGAGCGGCCTGCGAACCAGGGCCCTGGTCTCCGGCGAGGGCGCGGAGCGCTTTGCCGCGACGATGGAGCCGCTCGGCATGCCCGTCACCGTCGTCGGGGAGCAGCCCGGCTCAGCGGCCGCCCGCAAGCTCGCCCGCAGCATCTTCGCCAAGGGCCTGGCGGCCGCGATCGGCGAGTCCCTCGCGGTGGCCGAGCAGCTCGGGTTCGAGGATTGGCTCTACGCCGACCTCGAGCGCACGCTCGAGGACTCGGACGCCGCCCTGCTCCAGCGCCTGATCGACGGCAGCCGCCTGCACGCGGCCCGCCGGGTCGACGAGATGGCGGCGGCCGTCGAGATGCTGGAGGACGCCGGCGTCGAGCCCCGAATCGCATCCGCCAGCGAAGCGTGGCTCAGGTCGCTCGCCCGGGAGTCGGAGGCCGGGGCGCCGAGATGACCAAGCCGCTCGGCGACATCGCTCACATCGGTCACGCCGAGCTGCTGACGCCGGATCCCGAGCGCTCGCTGGCGTTCTTCACGGAAGTGCTCGGCATGGAGGAGGAGGCCCGCGAGGGCCAGTCCGTGTACCTGCGCGGCTGGGGCGACTACCTGCGCTACTGCCTGAAGCTGACCGAGTCGGAGCAGGCGGGCCTGGGACATATGGCGCTGCGCGCGTGGAGCCCGGAGGCACTCGAGAGCCGGGTGGCTGCGATCGAGGAGGCCGGGCGCGGTGTCGGCTGGATCGACGGGGACGTCGGCCACGGCCCGGCGTATCGCTTCACCGATCCCGACGGCCACCCGATGGAGATCTACTACGAGGCCGAGCGCTACTCGCCGCCGGATCATCTCCGGCCGTCGCTCAAGAACCAGCCCCAGCGATACACCGGCCGCGGCGCCGCGATCAAGCGACTCGACCACGTCAACCTGCTGGCCGAGGACGTGCGTGCGAACCGCGACTTCGCGGAGGAGGTCCTGGGCTACCGGCTCTACGAGCGGATCCAGCTCGATGACGGCAGCGAGGCCGGCGCGTGGATGAGCCTCTCGATCGCCGCCCACGAGCTGATCTACGTCCGCGACGCCTACGGCGCCCGCGGGCGCCTCCACCATCTCGCCTTCTGGGTCGACACGCGCGAGGAGGTCCTGCGAGCCGCGGACCTCTTCCTGGACAGCGACGTCCACATCGAGGCGGCGCCCTCCAAGCACGCGGTCGCCCAGGGGTTCTTCCTCTACGGCTTCGAGCCCGGTGGCAATCGGGTCGAGGTGACGACCGGCGGCTACTTCGTCTTCGACCCCGACCCCGAGGCGACCGTGTGGAACGAGGAGGAGCGCGCCAAGGGCCAGGCCTGGGGAGTGCAGACGGTGGAGAGCTTCCACACCTACGGGACGCCCGTGGTCGAGGAGCCGGCGAAGACGTGAGCGCCACCGGCCAGGCGACCGAGGCTCCCTCCGACGCCGCCCGCGAGCTGGTCCGCGGCGCCTTCGACCTCCACGTCCACATCTCGCCGGACGTGGTCGAGCGCCGGATCGACGACATCGGGCTCGCCAGGCGCTTCGCGGAGCTCGGCCTCGCCGGGTTCCTGCTGAAGTCGCACTACAACTCCACGGCCGAGCGGGCCTCGGTGGTCCGGGAGGCGGTGCCGGGTGTCCAGGTGCTCGGGGCGATCGTCCTCAATCGCGCGGTCGGCGGGATCAATCCCGTCGCCGTGGAGATCGCGGCCCGGGAGGGTGCCCGCAAGGTCTGGCTGCCGACCGTCGACTCCGAGAACGAGCGCGCCCACCTGGCGGCGGCTGGGCCGGAGACGAAGCTGCCGGTCTGGTCGAAGCTCGAGTTCGAGCTTCGCGAGAAGGGGATCGGCGCCGAGCCGGTGGCGGTGGTCGACCCCGACGGGAAGCTGCTCCCCGAGACCGTGGACGTGCTGGCGCTCGCCGCCGAGCACGGGATGGTGCTCTCCACCGGCCACATCTCGGCCGCCGATGCGCTCACCGTGGTCGACGTCGCCCTTGCCGAGGGGGTAGAGAACGTCGTCGTCACCCATCCGGACTATCCCGGCCAGGCGATCTCGATCGACGACCAGGTCGAGCTGGCCCGCAAGGGCGCGATGATCGAACGCTGCTTCACGACGCCCTACACGGGCAAGTGCTCGTGGGAGCAGTGGCTCGATGGCACCCGCACCGTAGGGCCCGAGCGCACGGTGCTCTCCAGCGACCTCGGACAGGTGAAGAACCCGCCGGTCGAGGACGGGCTGCCGCTGATGGCGGAGAAGCTGATCGAGGCCGGGTTCACCGAGGACGAGGTGCGGACGATGGCGGTCGACAACACGCGGATGCTTGCGGGGGCGGAGGCGCGGTGAGCCGCGACGTCCTCGCGATCGGCGCACACGCCGCCGACTTCGTCTGGCGGGCCGGCGGCGCCCTGGCCCTGGCGGCGGCAGGCAGCGGCAGCGCCAGCGTGATCGCCCTCTCCTATGGCGAGAAGGGCGAGTCCGGCGAGCTCTGGAAGGAGGAGGGCCAGACGATCGAGAACGTGAAGAAGGTCCGCCACGCCGAGGCCGAGGCGGCGGCCAAGGCGCTCGGCGCCGACTTCAGGTGCCTCGACCTGGGCGACTACCCGCTCGAGGTCCGGGACGAGGGACTGTCCACCCTGGTCGACGGGATCCGCGAGATCGCGCCCGACGTCCTCATCACCCACACCGACCGCGACCCCTTCAACCCCGATCACCCGGTCGCCTTCCATGCGGTCGAGCGCGCCCGCGCCCTCGCCGCCGGCGCCGGCGTGGCGAGCGCCTTCCCGACGATCCAGCCGCCCCATTTCCTCCTGTTCGAGCCCCACCAGCCCGAGCTCTGCAACTTCACGCCGAGCGTCTTCCTCGACATCACCCCGGTGTTCGAGCGCAAGGTCGCGGCGATGGCCGAGATGAAATCCCAGCAGTACCTGCAGACCTACTACGCCCAGCGAGCGGAGCAGCGCGGCAACCACGCCCGCCGCGTCTCGGGCGACTCCGAGATCCGCCAGGCCGAGGCGTTCATGCGCGTCGTGCCGAACGCGGTGCGGGAGCTGTGAGCGTCCACGACGAGCTGCGGGAGCTGGGCGCCGCGACGGTGTTCGAGGCCTCGGGTCGCAACGGCCTCGTCGACCTCGACCTCCACCAGGTGATTCCGGGCTCGCAGGCGGCGGGACCGGCTCGCACGGTCCGCTGCGCCCAGGACGACATCCTCATGGTCCACGCGGCGATGGACCGGGTGGAGCCGGGCGATGTCCTCGTCCTGACGATGCCCGAGCCGAGGCCTGTCGCGCTGCTCGGCGAGCTGCTCGCAACCCAGGCGAAGGGCCGAGGGGCCGCCGCCGTCCTGATCGACGCCGCCGTCCGCGACACCGAGGAGCTTCGCCGGCTCGGCCTGCCGGTCTGGGCGCGCTGGATCAGGGTTCAGGGCGCGGATCGGACCAAGCCGGGCGAGGTCGACGTTCCGGTCGAGGTCGGTGGCACCGCGATCTCCCCCGGGGACACGGTCGTGCTCGACGCCGACGGCGCGGTCGTCGTCGCGAACGACCGGCTCGACGAGGTGACTAAGGCATCTCGCGAGCGCGCCGATGGCGAGAGCGACAAGCGGGCGAGGTTCGAGGCCGGCGAGCTCTCTTACGACATGTACGGCCTGCGGGGCGTCGTCGAGGGCGAATGAGTCTGATAATTTGAGTTTCTGGTGACCATCACGCTCAGCGCGGGCGGTCGCGCCAGCCTCGAAGCGATCTGCGACACCTTCGTCCCGGGCGAGAACGGGCTGCCCTCGGCAACCGACATCCACGTGCCCGACGTGATCCTCGGCGCGATGGGCGGCAACCCGAGCGCCGAGGTCCGCGACGGATTCGCCGGCCTGATCGAGGGCTGGGATCCGGAGTTCGCCTCCCTCCCACCGGGGGAGCGCGAGAAGGCGCTGCTCGCCTGGTGCGATTCCGACGACGTCATGCAGCGAGCCGCCTTCCAGGCGCTCCGCAAGCTGACGATGGTCATGTACTACTCGATGCCCTGGCAGGGCGAGGGCCCCAACCCGGTTGACGAGGCGATCGGCTACCCCGGGCCGCATGGGAAGCTGAAGGACGCGCCGCCGAAGGCGATCGAGCCTCTCGAGATCACCGAGGACACCGAGCTCGACTGCGACGTGGTCATCGTCGGCTCCGGCGCCGGCGGCGGCACCGCCGCCGGGGTTCTCGCCAAGGAGGGCCTCGACGTGGTCGTGGTCGAGGCCGGCAGCTACTACAGCGAGGAGGACTTCGACGGCGCTGAGCTCGACGGCTATGCGCGCATGTACCTGGGAGGGGGCGGGATTCCCACGCCGGACCAGAGCATCGGCCTGCTCGCCGGCTTCTGCCTCGGCGGTGGCACCACGGTCAACTACACCTGGTGCTTCCGGCCGCCCGACCACGTCCGCAGGGACTGGACCGATCGCTTCGGCCTCGACGACTGGGCCGGTCAGGACTTCGACGAGAGCCTGGACGCGGTCTGGGACCGCATCCACGTCAACTCGGAGAACAGCATGCCCTCGCCACGCGACGTGCGCTTCCGGGAGGGTCTCGCCAAGCTTGGCTGGGACTCGCAGGTCATGCAGCGGAACGCCGTCGGCTGCCGGGAGGACATCTGCGGGCAGTGTCACTACGGCTGCCCCCTCGGGGCGAAGCAGTCGACCTTCAAGACCTGGCTCCAGGACGCCTACGACGCGGGCGCCCGGATCATCGTCAACGCCCCCGTCGAGAAGGTGGTGATCGAGTCAGGGGAGGCCAAAGGAGTCGAGGCCACCACCGCCGATGGGCACAAGCTGAGGGTGCGCGCCCGGGCTGTGGCCGCGGCTGCAGGGGCGATCAACACGCCGGCCCTGCTGGTCCGCTCAGGCCTCGACAACCCGAACGTCGGCAAGAACCTGATGATCCACCCGGTGCTGCTGGTCTGGGCGCAGTTCGAGCAGGAGATCCTGCCCTGGACCGGCGTCTTCGGCTCCACCTTCTGCGACGAGTTCCTCGACATGGGCGAGGGATACGGGGTCAAGTACATGCATGCCTCAGCGCATCCCTCCGACCTCGGGGTCTTCGCCCCATGGCGTGGTGCCGCCGAGCATTCCGAGCTGATGCAGAGCCTCCGTCACACCGGCGGCTACGGGATCCTCCAGCGCGCACGCGACGCCGGCGAGGTGGTCGTCGGCAGCGACGGGTTGCCGGCGCCGGTCTGGAGCCTCTCCGACTTCGACCGGGAGATCATGCGCAAGGGCCTCGACGGGATCACCCAGATCCTGGAGGCGGGTGGCGCGCGGCGCATCTACACCTCCCACGCCGGCTGGGTCTCCTACGACCCCGGCAACGGCGGGCGGGAGCAGATGCTCCAGGCCGCCGACGAGGCCGGCTGGGGGCCAGCCCAGGTGACCCTGGGCTCGTTCCACCTGATGGGGACGGCCCACATGAGCGGCTCCCGGGACAGCTCGGTGTGCGATCCGGCCGGCGAGGCCTGGGACGCGAAGAACCTCTTCGTCGTCGACGGCGCCGTGCTGCCCACGGCGCTGGGTGTGAACCCGATGATCACGATCGAGGCCGCGGCCCACAAGATCGCCCGTGGCATGACGGCGAAGCTGACTTGAACAGACGAGGGATTTCAACGAGCGGAAGGAGTCACTGATGGCGACGGCGACGAAGGACAAGATGGACGAGAAGCGGATGCTGATTGGTGGCTCCTGGCAGGGATCCTCGGACGGCAAGACGTTCGAGAGCCTCGATCCGGCGACGGGGGAGGCGCACGCCACGGTCCCCGAGGGGACGGCGAAGGACGTCGACGCAGCGGTTGACGCCGCCCGCGCGGCGTTCGAGTCCGATGAGTGGCGGGCGCTGCCGGCCGCCGCCCGCGCCAAGCTGCTCTGGCGGGTCGGCGAGCTGATCGACGAGAACATGGCCGAGCTGGCCGAGCTCGAGACCCGCGACCAGGGCAAGCCGATCGGCGTCTCCCAGGTGGTGATCCCCGGAGTGGCCGAGCACTTCCGCTACTACGCGGGCTGGGTCACCAAGATCGAGGGCGAGACGCCGCCGGTCTCGATCCCGGGCGTCTTCCACTACACGCTGCGCGAGCCGATCGGCGTCTGCGCGCTGATCATCCCCTGGAACTTCCCGACCAACATCGCCAGCTGGAAGATCGCCCCGGCCCTCGCCTGCGGCAACACCGTCGTGGTCAAGCCGGCGGAGCAGGCCTCGCTGACCACGCTGCGGCTCGCCGAGCTGATCCAGGAGGCCGGCATCCCCGACGGCGTGCTCAACGTCGTCACCGGCGGCCCCGACCGTCGGCCAGGCGCTGTCGGGCCACGACGGCGTCGACAAGATCTCCTTCACCGGCTCGACCGAGGTCGGCCGCGAGATCGTCCGCGCCTCGGCGGGCAACCTGAAGCGGGTCAGCCTCGAGCTCGGCGGCAAGGCGCCCACCGTGATCCTCGACGACGCCGACATCGACGCGGCCGTCGGGGGCAACCTCCAGGGCGCCCTGCTCAACGCCGGCCAGGTCTGCGTCGCCTACACCCGCTTCTTCGTCGACGCGAAGCGCGCCGACGAGTTCGCCGAGAAGGCGGCCGCCGCCTCGGAGGGCATGAAGCTCGGCCCCGGGATCGACGAGTCCACCGAGCTCGGTCCGCTGATCACCGAGGAGCATCTGAACCGGGTCCACGACTATGTCGAGTCCGGCAAGAAGGAGGGTGCCGAGCTGATCGCCGGCGGCGAGCGCGCCGAGGGCGATCTGGCCTCGAGAACGGCTTCTTCTACAAGCCGACCGATCTTCAACGGCGTCACCGACGAGATGAAGATCGCCCGCGAGGAGATCTTCGGGCCGGTGATCTCGATCCTGCCGTACGAGTCCGAGGACGAGCTGATCGCCCGGGCGAACGACACCGACCTACGGCCTCGGCGCCTCGGTCTGGACCCGAGATGTCGGCCGGGCACACCGCCTCGCCGCGGGCATCAGGGCCGGCACGATCTGGATCAACATGCCGAACCCGGTCGACGCCGTCGCCCCCTGGGGCGGCTTCAAGCAGAGTGGCTGGGGCCGCGAGATGGGCAAGGACGCGATCGAGCTCTACACCGAGAAGAAGAGCGTCTGGACCTCGCTGCGCTAGCAGCGAACCGCTACCCGGCCAGGTCCTCCTCGTCGATCTGGATGCCGGCCGCCCGGTACTGGTCGATCAGCAGCTTGCGCATCGCCGGGTCCTTGGTGGCGGCCAGGGCGAACTTGGCGTTCTGGGCCATCATCGCCTGCATGTTGGCGGGTATCTGCGGCATCGCGGCAGCGCCCTGCTGGGGAGCGCCCTGCGCCGGAGGGGCCGGCGGGGGCGACGCAACCCCCTGAGTGAACTGCTCCAGGCTCCGCGCGTCTTGCGTCGCGGCGGCCGCTGTCTGCAGGTTCGCTTCCTTGATGGACGGGACCTCCTTCCAGAGGACCTCGACGTCAGTGGGGTCGGTCGATGAGACCAGGGCGGGCAGGCCCACCCCGGCGACGCCCTTTCCGCTCGGGTGCTTGAACTTCGGCTTGAAGACCGCGTACGGAGCGCTCCCCGGCGGGTTGACCGCCAGCACCGCGGCGTGCCTGCCGTGACGATCCCTCGAGTAGGTGTTGCGGTCGACGCCCGTGTTGCGGACGGTGACCTCGCTGGTCGCGATCAGGACCACGGCACGAGTCTTGCCGCTCGGGGCGGATGACTCCGCCGCCCGCTCGATCGACTGGCGAAGCCCCTCCAGCTTGTCGTCGCCCCCCGCTGCGAGCGCGGCGGCCTCGGTCGCGAGGGCGACCCCTTTCGGGTCCTGCTGCACGCGACGCCCGTCCGGGAGCCTCAGCAGGTGCGGCGTAACGCCCGAGGCGTGCAGCGCCGCCATCGTCCTCTTGCGGGTCCCGAGTGGGTCCGCGAGGGTCGGGTCGTTGGCCGCGACCCGCTGCTCGATGCCCGGCACCGCGTCCCAGAGCACCTCGAATCCCGAGGGGTCGGCCGGGTCGATCGTGACCGGCAGCTCCATGCCGGTCACCGGCCAGTGGTCCCGGTCCAGCTTGAACCATCCCCCGGCGAAGATCGGATCGGGCCCGTCGATCAGGATCCGCAGCGCCCCGAGGCTCTGCTTCCCGGCCTTGACGCGATTGTCGATGGGGTTGTTGGCCTCCACGACCAGCGCCGTCATCTGCTGTCCGCCTTCTCCCACCGCCTCCTCCTGGTCTGGGGGCCCGGCTCGAGCGGCCGGGGTGCAGTGATGGTATTGCCGCCGGTGGACGGGTCAACCGGAGAGAGGAAGAGCGTCCGGACCACACCACACCGCGCTGACTACGCGGTTAGCACGGATGCCGCGCGAGCTCTGGCTTGCGACTATGGCTCCATGAGCGATCGTCGGCGGCTGGAGAGGGCGGGTTTCCGCTTGGCTCGATTCCGACCTCGTCGGGATCCCGGCCACTCTCTACACCTTCCTGGTGCTCGCCCTCAGCCTGGCGGTGTTTCGCTTCGCGGGGCCGCTTGCGGGCATCGTCGTCGCCATAGCCGTCTGGATTCCGATGTTCCTGTTCGCGATCCGAGGCATCAACAGCCCGCCCGCCTCACTGGGAATCACGAGGGCCCCCGCCGGTCCGCGACACCGGGTGCTGGTGATCGCCAACCAGGGGCTCGAGGATTCGGGGCTCTGCGAAGAGGTCTGCCGGCGGACGGACCGGACGGCCACGGAGGCGATGATCGTCGCGCCCGTCGCCGCTTCCTCCGGACTCCGCGATCTGACCGACGACGTCGACTCGGAGCTGGAGCTCGCGGCGAAGCGCGTGGATGCGGCGCTCCAGGTGCTCCGCGATGCCGGGGTGGATGCGATTGGACGCGCCGAAGTCGCCGGACCTATGGACGCGCTCCTCGACGGGGTGCGAGAGTTTGCCCCGAACGAGGTGGTGATGCTGTCCCAGGGCGAGAGGGGATGGGAGTCGGCCGGGACGCTCGCCGAGCGGGTGAGGACCGAGGTCGGCCTGCCCGTGACCGAGGTCAGCCCCTCGGCCGCCACCGCGGCCCGTTAGAGCACCTCGATGGCTGAAGGGCGGGTCTCAGCGATCCGCGGCGTAGTGCTCAGACGGGTTTGCCCGCAGGCTCGTCCCGTGTGCCGGCGACGGCGGCGTCGATCAGCGTGGGCGAGCCTGACGCGAGTGACTCTGAGACCGCTGCCGAGAGCTCCTCGGTGCTCGTCCGCCGTGCGGGCCTCGACTCCGAGCGAGCGGGCGAGGCCGATGAAGTCGATCTCAGGGTCGGTCAGGTCCATGCCGACGTAGCTGTCGCCGCCGCCTGAGACGACTCGGTCGATGCCGCGCTTGCAGGCGGCGTACTCGCGGTTGTTCATCACCACGAGGACGAGCGGGACGTCGTAGTGGGCGGCCGACCAGAGGCCCTGGATCGTGTACATCGCTGTGCCGTCGCCGACCACGGAGACGACCGGGTCGCTCGGGATGGGCCATCTTCACGCCGATCCCGGCGCCGAGCGCCCAGCCGAGCGCGCCGCCGACGGAGTGGTGGTAGCTGCCGGGACGGCTGGCGGCGAAGGCGCGCCGCACCTCGAGGCCTGTGGTAATCGCCTCCTCGCACATGATCGTGCCGTCGGGCAGGCCGGCGACCAGCGCATCGGCGGCCGCGGCCGGATCCATCCGCTCGCCCTTCGAGGCTGGGGGACTCGCGGTCGCCGCCTCGGCCCGCTCCTTCTTCGCCGCCTCGATGCGGGCCTCGGCCTCCGCGCAGCGATCGCTGACGATCGCGGTGATCGCCCGGATCGTCGGGGAGATTCCGCCATGCAGGGCGACCTCCGCCGGGTAGTTGCGTCCCAGCTCCGCTCGGTCCTCGTCGAGCTGCAGGATCCGCGTCCGCTCGGGGATCGGGGTCGCATCCGTGTAGTAGTGGGCCGAGAAGGCGTGGCTTCCGACCAGGAAGACGACGTCGTGACCCGGAGAGCTTCTCACCGATCAGCGCGTCGACCGGCGGGAGCATTCCCGCCGAGAGGGGATGGGTGGCCGGGAAGTCGACGGCGTCGTACATCGGCTCACCGAAAGACGGTTGCGCCAAGCGCCTCCGCCAGCCCGACCAGGTCGTCCACGGCCCCCGCGCGCCCGACGCCGTCGCCGGCGACGATCGCCGGCGCCCCTGCTCCGAGCAGCGCCTCGGCCAGCTCCTCGACCCCCTCCGCGACCCCCAGCCCCCGCACCTCGGTACGCGCCGGCAGCGGACTCGTCCAGCTCCTCCTCGAGCACGTCGACCGGGATCGACACCATCACCGGCCCGGTCGGCGTCGGTCTGCGACAGCAGGAAGGCGCGGCGGATCAGCGTCGGCAGATCCTCCACCTGGCTCACCTCGACCGCGTCCTTGAAGGCGCCCTGGGCGAGCGCCAGCAGGTCGCCGCCCAGCATCGGGTCCTGGATCAGGTGGCGGCGGTCCTGTTGCCCGACGGTGACCACCATCGGCGTGCGGGCGCGCCGGGCGTTGAGCATGTTCGCCAGGCCGTGGGCGAGCCCGGCGGCGATGTGCAGGTTGAGGAACGACGGGCGGCGGGTGGCCCGGGCGTACCCGTCGGCCATCGAGACCGCGGTCCCCTCGTGCAGGCCGAGGTAGTAGTGGAACTCCGGCACCTTGGCGAGCTCGTCCATGAAGGGCAGCTCGGTGGTTCCCGGGTTGCCGAAGACGCGATCGACGCCCTCGCTCTGGGCCAGCTCGATCAGTCGCCGCGCGGCCTTACGCCCACTAGATCGGGTAGTGGCCCGGCTGGCTCATCACCATGGTCCAGTGGAGGTCGGTGAACTCCTCGAGCGCCGCGCTGCCCCCGAACCTGCCCCAGCCGCACTCCTTGACTCCGCCGAACGGCATCTGCGCCTCGTCGTGGACGGTCGCCAGGTTGACGTGGCAGATGCCGCTCTCGATCCGCCTTGCGACGTCGAGCGCGGTCGGGATGTCGGAGCTGAAGACCGCGCCCGAGAGGCCGTAGTTGGTGTCGTTCGCGGTCTCGGATCGCGTCGTCGATGTCGTCGTATTCGAGGATCGGCACGATCGGGCCGAACGACTCCTCCGAGTACACGCGCATCTCGGGAGTCACCTTGGTCAGCACGGTCGGGTGGAAGCAGGGGCCCTCGGCCTCGCCTCCGGTCTCCACCTCGGCGCCCTTCGACTTGGCGTCCTCGACCAGCTCCGTGACGTGCTCGACCGACGCCTTGTTGATCAGCGGCCCGATCATCGTCTCGGGGTTGGTCGGGTCGCCGACGGTCATCGCGCTCGCCTTCTTCACCAGCCCTTCGGTGAACTCGTCGGCGACCTTGCTGTCGATGATGATCCGCTCGGTCGCCATGCAGATCTGGCCGGAGTGCATGAAGGCGCCGAAGTTGGCCGCGTTGACGGCCTCGTCGAGATCGGCGTCCGCCATCACGATCATCGGCGCCTTGCCGCCCAGCTCGAGCAGGCACTTGGTCAGGTTGGCGCCGCACTTCTCGGCGATGATCTTCCCGACCTTGGTCGAACCGGTGAAGTTGATCCGCCGCGTTCCGGGGTGCGCGATCAGCGACTCGACCACCTCGGCCGCGTCGCCGGGGTCGTTCGTCAGATAGTTGACGACGCCCTCCGGCGCGCCGGCGTCCTGGACGCAGCGCACGATCTGCGCGTGCGTCCGCGGGCAGAGCTCGGAGCCCTTCAGGATCACCGTGTTGCCATAGGCGAGCGGCGTCGCGATCGCGCGGGTCCCGAGGATCACCGGGGCATTCCAGGGAGCGATCCCGACCACCACTCCGGCGGGCAGGCGGCGCGCGATCGCCGTGGCGCCGGGGATGTCGGACGGGATCACCTGGCCGACGGCCGCATAGGCCTGCGCCCCGGCCTCGCGGAGCATGCCGCTGGCGAGCTGGCAGTTGAACATCCCCCAGCCGAAGGTGCCGCCGGTCTCCTCGGTGACGATCCCGGAGATCTCCTCGGCGCGCTCCTGCAGCAGATCGGCCGCCTTGGTGAGGACCTCCCGGCGCGCAGCAGGGGGGCCGAAGCCCCATGCCTCGAAGGCCGCCTTCGCGGCGTGCACCGCCGCGTCCACGTCGTCGGATCCCGCCGCGGCGCGCGGCCCACGGTCTGGTCCGTGTAGGGATTGGTCTGCTCGGTCTCCCTGCCGGACTTGGCCCCGACCCACTCGCCGCCGATCAGGAGGTTCTGCTCTGCAACCGCGACCGCCATCTCTCTCTCCTCAGCCTCGAAATCTCTCGGCCCGCGGGCGGGCCGGACTCAATAGGTCATATTGTCATACCTGATCCGCCCGGCCGGCCGAAACCGCGGTCGGATCGGCGAGGCAGATCAGCCGGTCGCCCGCGCCCCGACTCGGCCCGGTCGCCGGCGGTGGCCACCGCCACCTCGCCCTCCGCGCGGATCACGAACAGGGGCGCGAGCTCACCCGCGTCCGCCCCGGGGGCCAGCTCGACGACCCCTG
>CAVUGA010000010.1:0-20560 GCA_963740685.1 uncultured Solirubrobacterales bacterium | reverse complement strand
CCCGGCGACCTGTGAGACGAAGGTCGCGACCTCGTCGGCCTGCTGGCCGGTTAGTACCCCCTTCGGCATGCGTCCCCCCTTGCCTCCGAGGATCGCTGTCAAAACTCGGGGTTTGACGGTCGCTGGGTCGGGGGGCGAGGCACTCGGCGGCGCGAGCAGCTCATCCAGGTTCGGACCGATCACTCCGTCGGTACCCGCCTTGGCCAAGGTGTGACATGCCCCGCAATTGGTCACGAACAGATCCTTGGCAGGCTGCTGGCTCGCGGAAACCTCTTCCGGGGATGCGTTCTCCGAGCCCTGGTGACTGAAGGCCCAGGCGGGTACGCCGACTCCGAGGAGCAGCACCACGAGCCCGAACATGACGAAGGTGCTCCGCTTCATTTCTGGCGAGGCAGCATATTGCTCTTGTAGTAGGGGCACATCCGGCGCAGGCCGCACTCACCGCAGCGAGGCTGGGGGCGGCAGATCGCCCGGCCGTGCTGGATCAGGTTGACGTGGAGCTCGTAGGCGTCCTCGGGCGGCGTGATGGCGAGCATCTCGTCGTGCGCCTCCTCGAACGAGGCGCCGAGCCTGAACAGCCCGAGCCGGCCGCCGACCCGGTGCACGTGGGTGTCCACCGGGATCTCCGGGCGGCCGAAGGCGAAGATCATCACGCAGGCCGCCGTCTTTCGCCCCACCCCCGGGAGGCCGGTGAGGAACTCGAGCGCCTGGTCGCGGGGCGCCTCCGCCAGCCAGTCGAGGTCGGGATGGTCTTCGAGCCGGCCGAGGATCTCCTGGATCCGCGGAGCCTTGGTGGCGCTCAGGCCACCGGGCTTGAGCGCCGCCTCGACCTCCTCGGTTGGAGCGTCGCGGACCTGCTCCCAGGTCGGGAACTGCTCCCGCAGGCGGGCGTACGCAACGTCGCGGTTGCGGTCGTTCGTGTTCTGGGAGAGCACCGTCCGGACCAACTCGGCGATCGGGTGCCCGTGCGGATCGTTGACCGGCTGTCCGTAGAGCTGACGAAGGCGATCGCGAATCGCGAGCACTCGCCGGCGCGACGGCCGCCGCCACTCCGGATCGCGCTTCGGGATCCTCGGCGGCTTTCCGGACGGGAGCGTCGCGGTGTTGCCGTCGGCGAGTACGACCTTGCTGGGGAGTGGCACGCGGCCGAGGATATTGTCCGCGCGCACCATGGCCGAAATCGAGACCGGCACCGTGATGGTCGACGGCGTCTCCACCTTCTTTCGCAGGGTCCATGGCGCCGGGCCTCCGACCGTGTTCGTCCACGGGAACCCGACCCACTCCGAGGACTGGCTGCCGTTTCTCGAGCGCATCCAGGGGCCGGCCCTGGCCCTCGACCTGCCTGGATGGGGCCGCTCGGCGCGCCCGGCGCCCGCCGAGTTCGACTACTCGATGGACGGGCTCGCACGGTTCACGAATCGCTTTCTCCAGCGGATGGCGGTCGAGGATCACCACCTCGTCGTGCACGACTGGGGAGCGGTCGCGCTGATCGGCGCGCAGGAGGAGCCCGACCGTGTCAGGCGGCTCGTGCTGATCAACGCCGTCGCGCTGTTGCCCGGCTACCGCTGGCACAGGACCGCCCGGGTATGGCGGACGCGCCGGCTCGGCGAGCTGTCCAACAGGGTCTGGACGCGCCGGCTGCTCGACCTCGGGCTGCGCGAGTCCCGCGGCGACTGGAGCCGGCACGAGCCCGCCTTCGTAGACATGGTCTGGGATCACCTGGACAGGCGGACATTCGACGCGATCCTCAGGCTCTATCGCTCCGCTTCGCCCGATCGCTTGGCCGCGGCGGGCGCGCGCCTCGAGACGATCAAGGCGCCGGCGCTGGTCGTCTGGGGGATGCGCGATCGGTACATCCCGGGACGTTTCGGCGCCGCATACGCGGCTCGGTTGCCCAACTCGGAGCTGGTCGAGCTCGCCGATGCCGGGCACTGGCCCTGGATCGATTCGCCCGAGGTGGTCGACCGCGTGATCCGGTTTCTCGCAACCGACGAAGATTTCCCCACCCCGTGACGAAGGTGTTACCACGTGGTGACTAGAATTCCCGGCTTATGCGTGCCCTGATCGACAAAATCGGCAATTGGCTTCCACAGGGGTACGGGGACGCGGCCCGCCAGCTCAGTCTCTTCGTGGTCGCCGAGCTCTGCTACGAAGCCGTCCGCGGTGTCGCGGACGGCCAGCGAGCGCATGCGATCACGAACGGCCAGAACGTGATCGACTTCGAGAAGAGCCTCCACACCTTCTTCGAGCCGGGCCTGCAGTCGATCTTCATCAACCACCGGTGGACCATCGACTTCGCGAACTACATGTACTTGAACAGCCACTTCGTGGTGACGACCGCGTTCCTGGTCTGGCTCTATCTGTTCAGGAACCAGAATTTTTACTTCGTCCGCAACATGTTCATGGTTGCTATGGGGCTCGCGGTGATCGGCTACGCGCTGCTGCCGACCGCGCCCCCGCGGATGTTCCATGAGTTCACCGACACGATCACCGACTACGCCCAGGTCAATCACGACTCCGGACTCGTGAAGCTCTTCATCAACCCCTACGCGGCGATCCCGAGCATGCACGTCGCCTTCTCCACGATGATCGGGGTGACCGGAGTGTTGATCTCGAGGCACAGGATCACCCGCATCGTCTGGGCCGCCTACCCGGTGCTCGTCTTCTGGGTGGTGATCGTCACCGCGAACCACTTCTGGGTTGACGGAGCGTTCGGCCTGCTGGTCGCGGCGCTTTCGGCCGTCACCGCTCTGCAGGTTCTGGCCCGCGTCCGGCCCGCCGTCTGGTCCTGGCGGCCAGCCACAGCTTGAGCACGCGAGGCGCGCTCCGTCGCTATGGCGAGCCGGGGTTGGTTGCGGCTGCCCTCGGCGCCACCTACCTGATCCTCCAGCCCGACAGCGCCGACCACGCCGCCCAGGTATTTCGCTCGGGCCTCTTCACCCACGACGGAATCGTCACCTGGGACAACTTCTGGTTCGGGGGCCATCACCTGCCGGGCTACGGGATTCTCCTGCCGCTGCTCAGCGCCCTGATCGGGCCCCGGCTGGTCGGGGTGATCGCGGCGATCGTCGCGGCGCTGCTCTTCTCAGGGATCGCGTATGGGCGCTTCGGGGACCGCGCGCGACTCGGCGTCATCTGGTTCGCGACGGCCACCTCGATCAGCCTGTTCACGGGACGGCTCACCTTCGCCCTGGGCGTCGCCGTGGCCCTCGGCGCGGTCCTCTCGATGCAGAGGGGGCACCGCGCCCTGGCGATCATGTTCGCGGCGCTGACGCCTCTCGCCAGTCCGGTCGCCGCCCTCTTCCTCGCCTGTGGCGTGGTCGCCTTCGCGATCGCGGAGCGGAGCCGCAGGGGACTGGAGCTCGCCGTGATAGCCGTTGGCGTCGCGCTGCTGATCTCCGCCGCCTTCCCGGAGGGCGGGACCGAGCCGTTCGACTTCTCCAGCTTCGAGCCCGCGATCCTCGTCGCGATCGCCGTCTTCGTGGCGCTGCCGCCGGAAGAGCGCCTGCTCCGATATGGCGTCGCCGCCTATGGCGCTGCGCTGACCGCGGCCTTCCTGATCAACAGCCCGATGGGCGGGAACGCAACCCGAATGGGATCGCTGCTGCTCGGGCCGGTGCTCGCCTTCGGGCTCTGGCGCCGCCAGCGCTTCGCGCTCGTCCTGCTGATCCCCGTCCTGATCTACTGGCAGTGGTCGCCGGTGGTGCGGGATCTCGAGGAGGTGAGCGCCCAGCCCTCGGTGAGCGCGGGCTATTACGCGCCGCTGGTCGACTTCCTGCGGGGGCAGCCCCACCGAGATTCCCAGAGGGTCGAGGTGCTGCCCGAGGCTCACCACTGGGAGTCCGCCTATGTCCCCAATGGGATCTACATCGCCCGGGGCTGGGAGCGCCAGCTCGATCGCAAGCTCAATCCGCTCTTCTACCAGTCGGCTCCCCTGACCGGGACGCAGTACCGAAGCTGGCTCGACGACCTCGGTGTCGGCTACGTGGCTGTGCCCCATGCCCCACTCGACTACGCGGCGAAGGGCGAGAAGCGGATGCTCAAGCGGGGGCCGCCCCGGTACCTGGAGCGCGTGTTCCATAGCGATAACTGGACCGTCTACAAGGTGCGCAACCCATCGCCGCTTGCGATCGGGGGGAAGATGGTCAAGCTGACCCCGCAGGGCTTCGTCGTCGACGCGAGCGCGCCGGGCACCGTTCTGGTCAGGGTGCACTGGACGCCGTACTGGGCGATCGAGCAGGGGACCGGATGCGTCGAGCAGGCGCCGGGCGGCTACACGATGATCGACGTCACCACCCCTGGCCGCTTCCGGGTCGGCATTGACTTCACGCCGTGGCGCGCCGTCAGCTCGGGCCCGCGCTGCCACCAGGAGCCGGTGATCCAGTACGGCTCGGCGCAGTCCACGGCGGGCCGCGCCGCCCGTATCGCGCGCATGGGCAGTTCCCGTTGACCGCCGCCCGGCTCCATGGGCTGCGTGGGAGGTTGCTGCCCCGCGGGCCGCTCGACCTCCTGCTCCAGCTCTTCCTCCTCGCCGCAGCGTATTGGGCGTGGCGTCACGCGCGGGGCGCCGTCGACCCCGGCATGGGGCTCTCGTTCTCCCACGCCCGCGACCTGGTCAGCGCGGAGCGTTCCGTCGGTTTGCTGATCGAGCCAAGCGTCCAGCACTGGGCGATCAGCGCCGGCTGGCCGGCCGAGGTCGCACGCTGGGGCTACGCGAATCTCCACTTCAAGGGAAGCTGCCTGATGCTGGCGATCCTCTACTTCGGATACAGGCAGAGCTTCGGCTTCGTCCGCAACGCCGTCTTCGCCGCGATGGCCATTTCCGTGATCGGCTACGCGCTCTTCCCAACCGCGCCGCCGCGCTTCCTACCGGAGCTGGGCCTCGATCCGTCGAGCTCCGTCACCGGCAACAACCCGCTCCTCTCTCACCCGGGCGACGCCCTCTTCAACCCGTTCGCCGCCGTGCCGTCCATGCACGTCGGGCTCTCGCTGATCCTGGCGTGGTCACTGGCGATGCTGGTTCGTCGGCCCGCCCTGCGCGTGCTCCTCTTCGCCTACCCGCTGCTGATGACCTTCGTCGTGGTGGCCAGCGGGAATCACTTCTGGCTCGACGCCGTCCTCGGTCTGGTGACGGCGGTCCTCGCGACGGGCGTCGCCCTCCTGCTGGCTCGTGTCAACCCCGACTGGTCCTTCGCACCACGCTCGCGGAAAGCCCCCGCGGGCGAGATGGAGCCACAACCCGAGCCGGAAGCGGCTCCCGCTTAGCCCGTGGAGTTCTCGGCGGCGGTGCGCAACCGCCTGATCGAGTCGCGCCTCACCCCGAACGCGATCTCGATGGTGGGCCTGGTCGGCAACCTCGCCGCCGCCGTCCTGATCTGGCAGGGGCTCTACTTCCTCGGCGGGGTCGCCTTCATCATCGGCTCGGTCATGGACACGCTCGACGGGCGCTACGCGCGGGCGTCCGGCAAGGGGACCCTGTTCGGAGCGTTCCTCGACTCCACCCTGGACCGGGTGGAAGAGGGCATCGTGCTGACCGCCGTGGCGTACCGGTTTGCGCTCAGCGGCGACGAATTCGCCGCCGCGATGTGCGTGGTCGTCGTGCTCGGCTCGCTGATGGTGTCCTACACCCGGGCACGCGCGGAGGCACTCGGCGTGGAGTGCAAGGTGGGAGTGGCCACGCGTCCCGTCCGGGTAGTCATACTCTCGATTGGCCTCGTCTTCGCGAAGGGCGCCGGACTATTCGATGCAGACCTTCTGGCACCGGCGATCTACGCTATGGCGGCGCTGACGGCTATCACCGTGGTGCAGCGCGTATGGCACGTGAGGAACGCGCTCAACGAGCGTGGCGCGGAAGTGCAGCAGGCGCCCGTCGAGCACGCGGTTCCGGCCGACGACGTGTAACCACCCGGAAGCGCGAGTGTGGTTTCAAAGCTGAGTCTTCATTACCTAGGAGGGTTTTCCAGAGATGAGCACCGTGAATGGAAGAGCGAACGGCGCCCGGCGCAACGGCGCTCGTGACGAGCGGGTCCGCGTCGCGATAGTCGGTGTCGGCAACTGCGCGAGCTCTTTCGTGCAGGGCGTCCAGTACTACAAGGACGCCGATCCCGGAGAGCGTGTTCCGGGCCTGATGCACGTGGACCTTGGCGGCTACCACGTCCGGGACATCGAGTTCACTGCCGCCTTCGACATCGATGCGGACAAGGTCGGGAAGGATCTCTCCAAGGCGATCTTCTCCGGGCAGAACAACACCTACAAGTTCTCCGATGTCCCGAAGCTCGGGGTCAAGGTCCATCGCGGGATGACCCACGACGGTCTCGGGAAGTACCTGAAAGAGAAGATCACCAAGGCCCCGGGCCAGACCGCCGACATCGTCGGGATCCTGCAGGACACCCAGACGGATGTCCTGGTCTGCTACCTGCCGGTCGGCTCCGAGCAGGCGACCAAGTGGTACGTCGAGCAGGCCCTGGCCGCGGGCGTCGGCTTCGTCAACTGCCTACCGGTGTTCATCGCCCGCGAGGACTACTGGGACAAGCGCTTCGAGGAGGCGGGCCTGCCGATCATCGGAGACGACATCAAGTCCCAGGTCGGCGCCACGATCGTCCATCGCCAGCTGGCGAGGCTGTTTGCCGACCGCGGCGTGAGCATGGAGCGCACCAGCCAGCTCAACGTCGGCGGCAACATGGACTTCTACAACATGCTCGAACGCGAGCGGCTCGAGTCGAAGAAGATCTCGAAGACCAATGCTGTCACCTCGATCATGGATCACGAGCTGGCCCCCGAGAACGTCCACGTCGGTCCCTCGGACTACGTGCCGTGGCTGACCGACCGCAAGTGGGCGCACATCAGGGTCGAGGGCAAGGCGTTCGGGGACGTGCCTCTCAACCTCGAGCTCAAGCTCGAGGTCTGGGACTCGCCGAACTCCGCCGGCATCGTCATCGACGCGGTGCGGATCGTCAAGCTGGCGCTGAACAATGGGCTCAAGGGCCAGCTCGATGGTCCCTCGAGCTATCTGATGAAGTCGCCGCACAACCAGCGGCCGGACTCGGAGGCGCGGGAGCGGACCGAGGAGTTCATCGCCAAGTACGCCCGCCAGCGCGGGATGCCCGCCGAGAAGTCGAAGGGCAAGAAGACGAAGAAGTCCAAGGCGAAGGCGAAGTGACACAGCTCGGATAGGTGCTTGAGAGAACGGGTCCCTCGGGGCCCGTTTCTCGTATCTATGCTCCGGCGGTGGGCGCCGATTCTCTTTCCATCGCTCAGGTCAGTCCCCATCCCTGGGAGAGCCGGCATGAGATCAATGAGTTCGTCCGGCGCACGTCCGAGGAGCTTGCTCGGCGGGGGCATCGGGTTCTGGTCGTTGCCCCGTCCGAGTCGAGGACGGCGATTCGTGAGAGTCGCCGGCTGATTCGGGAGGCCGGGAGGAGTCCCGGCGCCCTGTTGAAGGGGGAGAACCCCCGGGTGCTCGCTATCGGCCAGAGCATTCCGCTGCCGAGCGGCCCCCGGCGGCGGCCGGCACCGCTCCCGCTCGACATCAGCGGCGCCATGGAGCGCCTCCTTGGGGCCGTGCCGCTCGACTTGGTGCACGTCCACGAGCCCTTTGCCCCCAGCGCCGGGTCGGCGGCCTTGCGACACTCGCAGTCGCTCAACGTCGCGACCTTCCACGAGCCGGTGGAGCGCGTGCTCTCCACGCAGGTGGCGCGCATGCTGGTGGAGGTCTTCTTCGGGCGCATCGACGAGCGGACTGCGGGCAACGAGGCGACCGGTGAGCTGCTCCAGCGCTTCTTTCCCGGCCAGTACGAGCTGATAAGACCCGGCGCCGACGTCGCCGAGCCGGCACTCGAGCCGCCGCCCGCGGGACGGGTGCGCATCGTGCATTGCGCGGAGGAGGAGCGAGGTGCTCTCCGGCTGCTGCTTCGCGCCCTGCGCAAGCTGCCGGACGACCTCGACTGGGAGGGAGTGATCTGGTTCGATGGGCCCACCGACCCACTGGCGCGGGTCAGCAAGCGCCTGAGGAAGAGGCTCCGCGTCGTGCGCCCCCGGGACGGCGAACCCGGCGAGTTCCTGGCCGGCGCGGACATCGCCTGCCTCGCGTCTGGAGGGGTGCGGGCCGCTCCCGGCGTGCTGCGAAAGGCGTTCGCCGCAGGCGCGGTCCCGGTCGTCTCCGACCTGGAGCTCTACCGCGAGCTGGTCGGCGAGGGCGAGCGCGGGCTGCTCTTTCCGCTCGGGGACGTGCTCACCCTGGCCGCGCAGCTCGAGCGGCTCTGCCGCGATGCATCCTTGCGGGAGCGGCTCCGCGCGGCTGCCCTCGACTGCGGCGAAGCGCGGCCGTGGGTCGAGGTGACCGATGACGTCGAGGGCGTCTACCGGCGCCTGGCCGGGAGGCGACATGACCCGGAGGGGAACCCCGAGATTCGAAGGCGTCTGCAAGAGCGTGAGCACGTCCATGTCGACCTCCACATGCACACCGACCACTCACCTGATTGCGCGACGCCCGCTGAGCTGCTGCTCGAGACCGCCAAGGAGAGAGGCCTCGGCGCGATTGCGATCACTGACCACAACGAGATCTCGGGGGCCCTGGAGGCGCAGGAGATCGCGAGGCGGATCGGCGGGATCAAGGTGATCCTCGCCGAGGAGGTGAAGACTGCTCATGAGGGCGAGGTGATCGGCCTCTTCCTGACCGAGCGGATCGAGCGCGGCATGTCGATGGCCGAGACGATCGCGGAGATCAGGCGCCAGGGAGGTCTCGTCTACGTCCCCCATCCGTTCGACCGGCTCCACTCGGTGCCCGACTACGAGCACCTGCTGGAGATCGTCGACGAGATCGACATCCTCGAGGTGTTCAACCCCCGAGTCGCGTTCTCCGCCTTCAACGAGGAGGCCGTCCGCTTCGCCCGCAAGTACTCGATCGTCCCGGGGGCGGGCTCCGACAGCCATGTCGCCCAGGGCCTGGGCAGCGTGAAGATCAGGCTGCGGGATTTCGACGGGCCTCAGGAGTTCCTCGAATCCATGCGGGAGGCCGACATCGTCCGCAAGCACAAGAACCTCGTCTACGTCCAGGCGCTCAAGTTCTTGCAGACCACAGGCGGAAGGGGAGGCAGATCCTTGGCTGAACGTGACGGTCGTCGCAAGCCTCGCCGTCGCAGCGCCGGCAAGAGTTGATGCACCCGCAAGGGGCCGGGCCGGGGCCGAAGAAGAGGCAAGGCGCCGTGTCATCCATAACCGACGACGAGATCCGCGAGAAGTACCTCGAGCGCGCGATCCGGGAGCTGAACGACCTCGGAAGGGAGCTCTCCGCCTGCCAGGACTGCCCGCGGGGAAACGTGATGCCGGTCCAGGGATCCGGACATCCCCAGGCGGACATCCTGATGCTGAAGCGCTCGGCTACCGCCTCGGAGATCGAGGAGGGGGTGGCGTTCTACGGTCGGGCCGGAAATGCCCTGATGAAGAGCTTCAAGCGGCTCTCGATCGATCCGATCGTCGTCTTCGGGACGCTCTGCGTGAAGTGCCCTCTCACCGACCCGACGCAGGCATCCGATGCCTGTGTCGCGCGGGTGGCGGAGGAGATCGCGATCGTCCAGCCCCGGATCGTGGTGATCATGGGCGACGAAGCACTCGATGTGCTCAACGACCTCGAGCTGCCGCTCTCCGACCGCGTCGAGCCGATCGAGGGTGAGGTCCAGCGCCTCACGCCGACCATCGATGCGCTCTACGTGCCGGACATCGACGACTCACTCGACACCGAGGACGCAAAGCAGCGCTTCTGGTCCGCGTTCAGGGTGCTCGGCGAGTGGTACGACCGTTTGCCCCCCTACTAGGCGCGGGCATACACTCACACCCGTGGAGCTCGAGGAGCGAACCATCGATCAGCTGCCGGACCGCTGCCAGAACTGCGGCGCCGAGCTGACCGATGCGGAGAAGGACACCGCACTCACGGAGGGTCCCCCAAGCGGGCTGGTGTTGTGCACGACCTGCGCCGCCGAGGTCGTCCCGGTCGACCAGGCTGAGGAACCCGAGGTCTAGCGCCGCCGCTTGCGGTGGCGGGTCACCCGGCAGTCGCCGTGGCTGCGGGATCGGGCGGAGGGCGGGCTGACCGTGACCGTGACACTGCGCCGCCGCGGGCATGCCATCACCTTGAGCAGGCTCGCCCCCGGCTTCGAGGCGATCCCGCCGCCGTCGACCGAGACCCGGTAGCCCGCCGGATAGTGCTCGTGGCCAAGGAAGATCTGGGTCTGGCGTGACTTCCTCGCTCCCGGAGAGCGCTTGTGCTTGGCGCGCTTCTTGCGGCGCCGCGCGAAGTTCCGGCCAGTCGGCCCCTTCGTCGAGTAGGAGAGCTGGAATCGGTCGGAGGCCGGGTCGAACCCGTAGCTGCTCGGCGTGCCGGCGACCAGCTGCGGATAGGGCTCGGAGAGCACATCCAGCTTCGCCTGCTTCACGTTGGAGCCCGTCGGCGGCTGCTTCGGGTCGATGACGATCGCCTGGGTCCCGGAGCCGCTGGTCGTCGGGTCCAGGCACTCGCAGTAGTGCCAGTACTCCCACGAGACCATGTGCTGGTCGGCCTGCCTCACGTCCTGGCTGATCGAGCCCAGGTCGTCGGTGGCGCCGAACTCGCTCACCATCAGTGCGTCTCCCGTCGCCTGGGCATGCTTGTCGGCGTTCTGGAAGACGTGGTCGTCTTGAGCCGCACAGCCTTGAAGGTTGTACGGGGCGACCGCGAGGCCGGGGGTGCAGTAGATGTGGAACGTGAAGCCACCGGCTGCCTCTCCAAGTCCGTTGACGCCGGAGTCGGCTCCGAAGTTGAAGAGCACGTTCGGCTCGTACCAGATGAGCTTCTGCGGCTCGACGCTCCTGATCTGGGCAATCACCCGCCGGTAGAACGGCTCCATCTTGCCCGTGTCGAATCCGGGACACCCCGCCTGCACGAGGCAGGTCGCCCAGGGGGTCCCCGGCCAGGGCTCATTCATCACGTCGAAGCCGAGCGTGTGCCTGGCGGAGGCGAACCGTGCCGCGACGTGGCCCCAGGCCGCCGCGTAGCGATCCTGGAGGCCGATTCCGCCCGGGCCGGGGTCGTTGTTCCAGAAGTGATCGAAGGCCCGCAGCAGGGCCGGCATCCCGAAGTAATTCGCGGGAAAGCCAAGCTGCGGGGTGTTGGGCAGGCCGTCGTCCTGGACCGCCCAGTCCGGCCACCCCTCTCCCTGGAAGCGCTCGTTGTACATGTCCTGGTGGAAGTCGAGCTGGCTGAAGACACCATGGCGCGCAAGATCGGCCTCGGTCTGAGCGATCTGGTCGAGATAGGCGTCGTCGTAGGCGCCCGGGTTGGGCTCGACTCCCTTGTAGATCAGGCCGAGCCGGACGGCATCGAAGCCGTTGCGCTGGAGGAACGCCGCGTCGTCGTCCCCGAATCCGGTGGCCGCGGGGGAGTACGGCGGCCTCTTGCTGACCATGTTGACGCCGTGCAGGATCACGACGCGTCCCCTGGCGTCGATGATCCAGCGCCCCGAGTGGCCGAGGGGAGCGGTTGGGGCCGCCTGTGCCACAGAGCAGAGGACGGCGGCGAGCGCTGTCGCGGCGGCCATGGCCCCGGCTCTCCTCGCCCTGGACACGGGGCCAGTATGTCGAAGCACGGTCTAGGTGCGGGCCGCGCCCAGCGTCTCGGCGAGGACCGAGACCTGGGTCGGGTGCGCCTCCGACTGGGCCTTGCGGCCCGCGTCGGTGACGCAGGCGAAGACGCCGCGCCGGTCGTGGTCGCAGACGTTCCGGCAGACGTAGCCGTCGTCCTCGAGGCGCTGTACGAGGCGGGAGAGAGCGCTCTGGCTGAGGTGGATCTCCTCGGCGAGCTCCTGGATGCGTCTGTGCCCCTCGGGTGACTCCGCGAGGCGGCGGAGCACCTCGTACTCGCTCAGCGAGAGCCGGTGCTCGCGCTGGAGGGCGTGCTCCATTGCCTCGCGCACACGGGCGTGCTCGGTCTCGAGCTCACTCCATCGATCTAGAAGCTGGTCCCTCTCCGTGGCTTTCGCCGCCATGTTGCCCTTCGTTTCTCCCCCTACGAGCCCGCATCATAGCAAACGTTGCATGCGCAATTTCTGTTGACACAATGCATGCGTATGCATATACTGCCTGCATCACGAATCCAGCCCGCGGACCGTTTTGGGAGGACACATGGAGCAAGGCACACTGACTTCACCGGCAACTCGATTCGACAACCGACTCTGGGGCCTCCTGCTGCTCCTCTGCGGCGTCCTCTTCCTCGACGGGATGGACGTCTCGATGGTGGCGGTGGCGCTGCCCAACATCGGCCATGAGCTCGACCTGCAGCCAAGCTCGCTGCAATGGATCGTGAGTGGCTACGTCCTCGGCTATGGAGGGCTGCTGCTGCTGGGCGGCCGCGCCGCCGATCTGATCGGCCGCCGCAAAGTGCTGCTCGCCGGCCTTGCCGTCTTCGTGGTCGCGTCATTCATCGGCGGCATCGCGAACGACGGCACCACCCTGATCGCCACCAGGTTCATCAAGGGCGCGTCCGCGGCCTTCACGGCGCCGGCCGGGCTCTCGATCATCACCACGAAGTTCGCGGAAGGGCCGGCGCGGAACAAGGCCCTCAGCGTCTACACGGCGACGGGCGCGAGCGGCTGGTCGGCCGGCCTGATCTTCGGCGGCCTGCTCACCGAGCTCGGCTGGCGGTGGACGTTCTTCATGCCGGTGCCGATCGCGGCGGGCATCCTGTTCCTGCTGCCCCGCTACCTCGATCGTGATGTGGGGGCGGGCTTCTCCTTCCGGAAGCTCGACTTCGCGGGCACGGCGACCCTGGCGGCGACGATGCTGGGCCTCGTCTACACCGTGGTCGAGGCTCCGGACGTCGGCTGGGGCTCGGCGCGCACGTTGCTCTCCTTCGTGGGAGTCGGTGCGCTGCTCAGCGCCTTCGTTCTGATCGAGCAGCACAGCCCGAATCCCCTGGTTCGCCTCGGCATCCTGCGCTCGCCGCAACTGCGGCGCGCCAACTTCGGCGCCATGGCGCTACTGGGCAGCTGGTTCGGCTTCCAGTTCATGGGGACCCTGTACATGCAGGACCTGAGGGACTGGTCGGCGGTCGAGATGGCCCTGGCCTTCCTGCCCACCGGGCTCATCGTGGCGACCGGGTCGCCGAACATCGGGCGGGTCGTCAACCGGTTCGGAACGACCGTGCCCATCGCGCTGGGCCTCACCAGCCTGGCGGCCTCGTACGTGCTGTTCATGAACATCGGAGCGAACACGGACTACCTGACCGGGATGCTGCCGACGTTCATCCTGGCCGGGATCGGCTTCATGCTCACCTTCGGGCCGCTCAACATGGCCGCAACGGGTGGCGTGGCGCCTGAGGAGCAGGGGCTGGCCTCAGGGCTGGTCTACACCTCGTTCCAGGTCGGCGGGGCGATCGGACTCGCCATCGCCACGGCGGTGATCGACGCCGGCACCGCCGCGTCCAGCTCGCCCGCCGGGAGTGCCGCGGCGCTGCTCGACGGATTCCATCCGGCGATCCTGACCTCGCTGGCCATCGCGGTCATCGGCATCGGCATCACAGTGGTGCCGCTCCTGCGGGGGCGGCTCCAGCCGAGGCTGGCGCACGCCACGGCCGGCGAGCAGGAGTAGCCCTCCCCAGGGCCGATTCCCACGGACGGGGCGTCTTTTCCCGGGGCGCCCCGTCCGAGCCCTTTCCCGGCTTCGCCATCAGATCGCGGCCACGAGCGGTCGCTAGTCCCCCGGAGCTGCAGCCTCCGCCAGCGCGCTCATGTCCTCGATCGTCGCGCTGGCGAGGGCCCGGACCACGATCACGTCGAGGGCGCTGTAGCGAGACAGTCCCGCCTGGACGACGCTCTCGTTCTCGCCCGCGACGCCCACGGTCCCCTCCGGCGCCCCCTGCCGGTCGAAGTGGTTCCGGTACCCGGCGTGCAGGTCGCGGTAGAAGGACTCGTCCTTGGCCAGGCGGCCCTCGGCGTTGGCGCCGCTGGCCGTTCGAACGTAGCCGAAGATGGTGGGTGGCTCGCGGCCGGCGTCCTTGGCGCCCTCCTCGACCCAGCCGCGGGCCCGCTCCGCGAACTCGGGGGTCATCCAGTTGAAGAAGACGCCGTCCCACTCGGCCCCGGCGAAGGCGCACATCTTCGGCCCCATCGCGGCGAGGACCAGGCGAACGCCGGGCAGCGCCTCGCGCAGACCGGGGAGCGCCTCGCGCATGGTGGTCAGCGGCTTCTCGGTGAAGCCCGCGCCGATGCCGAGCCAGAGGCGGCCCACCTCGATGCCGAGGCGCTCGATGTCGGAGGCGATCTCGTCGGGTGATTGGCGGTCCAGGGCGATCACCGCGACCCCGAGCTCGATCCGGTCGGCCCCCTTCGTATACTCGCCGAGGGTCTCGAGGCCCTTCGCTCCCGGATGGTCGTTCGACCACATCGAGTGGTAGCCGAGCTCCTGGCAGCGGCCGGCGAGCGGGCTGGCGATCTCCGGATCCAGACCCGCGGTGACTCCGAATGCGCGGCTCACGCCTTCTCCAGCAGCGCCACGCACTCGATGTGCGGGGTCTGGGGGAACATGTCGACCGGCTTCACGCGGCGCAGCCTATAGCCGGCCTCCGCGAGCTGAGTTGCGTTGGGCGCGAGCGTGGTCGGGTTGCAGGAGACGTAGACGATGCGCGGTGCCTCGCACTCGATCAGGCGGCGGACGACCTTCTTCGACAGCCCGGCGCGCGGCGGGTCGACGACCACGACGTCGGGCCGCCCGGCCTCCTCGAGCAGCGGCCGGATCTCCTTGCGGGCGTCGCCTGTCCGAAAGCGGGCGTTCTCGATCTCGTTGAGGCGGGCGTTCTCCTCCGCGTCGACGATCGCGTCCGGAACGAGCTCGACGCCCCAGACCTCGCCTGCTCCCCGCGCCAGGGTCAGTCCGAGGGTGCCGATCCCGCAGAAGAGGTCGAAGACGCGCTCCGTGCCGGTCAGGACCGTCATCTCGGTGGCGATGCCATAGAGGCGCTCGGCTATCTCGGTGTTGGTCTGGAAGAAGGCGCGGTGGGAGATCCGGAAGCGCAGCCCGCAGAGCTCCTCCTCCAGGTACTCGGCACCGATCGCGCCCGTGGGCCCATCGGTGCCGCTGCTCGTGCCCTCGACGATCGTGTGCAGGTCCACCGGCGGCTTCGGGATCTCGGCCGGGGAGGTGACCAGGCGGCTTTGCAGCTGCCCGGTGCGGCGGCCCTCGCGGATCACCAGGTTGCGCAGCACGCCGTGATGGCTCCTCTTGTCGTAGGCGGGCAGCCCTGCGGACCTCGCCCAGTCTCGGAGCTCGTTGCGCCGCGCGTTGTTCCGCTCGGAGGCGAGCTGGCAGTCATCGGCGTCGACGATCAGGTCCCAGCGCCCGCGTGCATGGAAGCCGAGGACGAGCTCGCCGTCGCGCTCACCGAAGGAGTACTCGAGCTTGTTGCGGTAGCGCCAGCGCTCGACCGCCGGCTCGATCGGCTCGAGCTCGAAGCCCTCGAGACCGCCGAGCCTGACCAGGGCGTCCTCCACCTGAGACTGCTTGTGGCGGAGCTGCTCCTCGTAGGCGAGCCCCTGCCACGGCGCGCCCGGGCAGGGCTCCCCGCCGTGGTCGCAGCGCGGCGGCACGCGGTCTGGCGACTCGCGGAGGATCTCCCTGGTCGATGCCTCCGCGTACCCCTTCTTGGCGCGGGTTACCTCGGCTGTGACGCGGTCCCCCGGCAGCGCCCCGGCGACAAAGACCACGTAGCCGTTGCGGCGAGCCACGCCCTTGCCGCCATAGGCCAGAGACTCCACGTCGAGGGTGAGGAGCTCGCCGCGGGCGGGCAGCTCCCGGGTGATCGTCCCGTCCGTCATCGTCGGCCTATCGTTGCAGCCGCGTTGGCCTGGGATCTGGACGAATACCGGCAGGAAACGGAGCTCTTCCTCGAGCAGATAGACCGCGAGTACTACATGCAGGGGGCGGGGCACAAGGTCGACCTCGCGATCGAGCCGATCTACGAGCGGCACGGGCGGCTCTTCGAGCGCGAGGCCGTCGATCGCATCGGCGCTCTACGAGCCGCCGCGAGCGGGGAGGAGGCGACGAGGCTGCGCTACCTGCATCAATTCGCGCTCGACGGCCACCTCGGCTCGGTCACGCGCGAGTTGGAGACCCGGGTCGCCGGGCTCGAGGCCTCGCTGGAGGTCGAGGTGGCAGGCGAGGCGATTCCGTATCGAATGGCGCCCGTGATCCAGGCGAACGAGCCGGACCCGGCGCGCCGGGCCGAGATCGAGGGGGCCCGCAATGCGGTGCTCGCGGAGCGGCTCAACCCTCTTCACCTCGAGGAGCTGGAGAGCGTGCATGCCGTCTGCTCCGAACTCGGCTGGCCCTCCTATCTCGACGCGTACTCGGACGTGCGGGCGCTCGACCTCCGGGCGCTGGCGGGCCGCATGGAGCGGTTCGCGGAGGCGACGGAGGCCGGCTACGCGCGGACTGTCGATCCCGAGCTGGAGCACACCGTCGGACGATCTCTGGCGCAGGTGCGGCGCTCCGACCTAGCCCGCTTCTTCCGCGCCGCACAACTCGACGAGCTCTTCCCAAGCGACCGGATGGTGCCCGCCCTGCGCCGGACGCTCGCCGGCCTGGGGATCGACCTCGAGGCGCAGGAGAACGTCATGCTGGACACCGAGTCGCGGGAGACGAAGAGCCCTCGCGCGTTCTGCTCGACGCCGCGGGTGCCCGAGGAGGTCTATCTGGTGATGCCGCCGATCGGCGGGCGGGAGGACTATGCCGCCCTCTTCCACGAGGCTGGGCACGCCGAGCACTATGGCTGCACCGACGCGGCGCTCCCCTTCGAGTTCAGGCACCTCGGCGACAATGCGGTGACCGAGTCCTTCGCCTTCCTGCTGGAGGGTCTGACGGCCAGCCCGGCATGGCTCGAGGGCGTCCTCGGCACTGGTGGCGCGGACGGGGCGATCGAGCACGCCCGGGCGGCACGGCTCGTGATGCTCCGCCGCTATTCGGCGAAGATCGCCTATGAGGTCGAGCTCCACGCGGCCGGTGCGGACCTGAGGACGATGCCCGGGCGGTACTCGGCCCTGCTCGGTGACCGGATCGGGGTCCCCTGGCCCAGCGAGACCTGGCTCTCCGACGTCGACCCCGGTTTCTACGTCGCCTGCTACCTGCGCGCTTGGGCGCTCGAGGTGGATTGGCGTCGCGAGCTGGTGGGCCGCTTCGGTGACGCCTGGTTCGATCAGCGCGAGGCGGGCGAATGGCTGCGCGGCCTCTGGGCCGAGGGACAGCGGCGGGATGCGGAAGGGTTGCTGGCCGATGCAACGGGCGGATCGCTTGACTTCGGCCGACTCGCCTCGGAGCTGACCGCCGTATAGGCTGATCTCGCAATTTGCGGGAACCCGAGTAGGAGGTCCAAGGTGGAATCAAGCGAAAGCAGTGGCGTCAAGGATCAGGTGCAGAAGGCCATCGACGATCTGCGCGCCGCCGGCGAGAAGGCGACAGGCGACGTGCGCTCCAGCATCGACTCCGCCGTGGCGCGCCTGCGCGACATCTCCGGTGACGCGGGCTCAAAGGCCCAGGATCAGATCTCAGGATGGCGCGACACCCTCGACAAGGCGACCGAGGACGTGCGCAAGGAGCTGGCCAAGCTCGCGGTGCGGGCGCAGAGCTCGGTGGAGTCGCTCGACGAGATCGCCAAGGAGCTCGACGAGAGGCGCAAGGCTCTCGAGTAGATGCGAGGGTGCTCCGCGAGGGGCAACCCGTCCTACTTCTGGAGCTTGCGGTCCAGCGATCGCAGCAGGCCCTTGCGGGCCTTGTTCGAGCGCTCGTACTCGCGGACCTTGCGCAATTGCTGGCGGCTGAGCTCCTGCAGCCGACGGTCTATCTGACGGACTGAGAGCTGGTCGTACGCGGTGATCGGGAAGCCCGGCGCTCGCGCCGCGCGGCGGACCCGGTCGGCGCGGGCGAGAGGCCTGTCGGCCGCCACCACGGCCCTCTTCCGCGCCACCTCGGCGCGCCCGCCGACTTCCTGCACCGCCCTACCCGGTGCGTCGCGGACCTGGCCGAGGATGCGCTCCAGCTGGGAGAGCAGGTCCTCGGCCTGCTCGCGCCCCCTCGTGGCGAGCCGTCCGACCATCTCCTCGGCATCGCCCCGGGTCATCCGGCCGCGCTTGACCGCGTCGTCCACGACCTCCTGGAGCCGCTCCCGCGAGATGGTGATGCTCTTCTCGAGCGCGTCGCGGAAGGCCTGGACGCTCTGCTCGGCCCGTGAACTCTCGTCCTCTGTCCCCTTCGGGGCGCTTGCCATCGTTCGCACTATCCCACAGTCGTGAATTTTCCAACCACGGGGTTGTGATCGGCGAGCCGGATCTTCAGCCCGGTGTCGGGGTCGACCCGATCCCGGGCCTCAGGCGGCCAGGCGGTCGGGTGCTCCACCAGATCCAGGCCGCGCACCAGCAGGTGGCTGAGCCGGTCGGGCGCCGTGCGGGGGGCGAGGCCGAAGCGCTCCTCGAGCTGGTCGAAGACCGCGCTCGCCTTCGGCCTGACGTTGAAGTCGCCGCCGAAGATCACGGGATCGGAGCCGGCGAAGGCGATCGCCCGCCCGGCGGCGTCGAGCAGCTCCCGCTCGGCGGAGGACGGCTTGGTGCTGACGTGGACGTTTGCGACGCAGGGGCCGGACTCGAGCCGGGTGAGCGCCATGACCCGGAGCTCCGGCCTCCGCGTGAGCACGACTCGCCGGCGCTCGGCGATCCCCCCGGCGGCGGGACGCACGAGCGTCGTGTCCGATCCGCCCTCCCAGGCGCCCAGGAGATCGGGCCGCCAGCGCCCGATCAACGAGGTGAGCGGCTGTAGCCAGTTGCGGCCGCTGAGCGCGCGGTGAGCCTCGGCGCCGCACGCCTGGGCCATTCTCGCCTTCCAGCTGGGTGGAAACTCCTGAAAGAGCGCGACGTCCCAGTCCACCCCGTCGATCAGCGAGGCGAATTCGTCGAACAGGTCCCAGTTGACCTGCTCGTAGCTCTTCCCGAGACGCGGGCCCCGGCGGAAGTTGCCCTTGTGGGCGCGCACCTGGAGCTGAGGCTCGGGCGGCCAGTCCCGCCCGTGGAACAAGTTCCATGTCATCGCGGTGAGCTGCACGGCCCTAGTATCGGCGGCCTGATGGTTCCACCGACGGCACATCTTCCAGCCAGCGACTTCCTGACCGGCGAGGAGCTCGATCGTGGGGAGCTGCTGGCGCTGCTTGAGCGCGCCGAGGAGCTCAAGCGCGGGCGGGATCGAGGCGAGGGAAGCGACTCCCTGGCGGGTCTCTCGGTGGCGCTCGTCTTCGAGAAGCCGTCGACTCGGACGCGCGTCTCGTTCGAGGTCGGGACCGCCGAGCTGGGCGCCACCCCGGTTGTGCTCCGGGGCGACGAGCTCCAGCTCACCCGCGGGGAGTCGTTTGGTGATACGGGCCGGATCCTCTCCCGCTACGTGCACGGCATCGTGATTCGATCGGGGTCCGACGAGCGGATTCGAGAGCTGGCGGACGGTGCGAGCGTCCCGGTGATCAACGGCCTGACGCCCGAGCACCACCCCTGCCAGGCCCTCGCCGACCTGCTCACGCTGAAGGAGCGTTTCGGCGAGCTGGAGGGACTGCGCCTCGCCTACGTGGGAGATGGCAACAACGTGGCGCGGTCGCTGGCGATCCTTGGCGGCATCGCGGGCGTGGACGTCGTCGTCTCGAGCCCGGACGGCTACCGGCTCGAGGATGGCCTCGCCGAGCTCGATGACGACCCTCATGCGGCCGTCGCCGAGGCGGACGCGGTCTATACGGACGTCTGGGTCAGCATGGGCGACGAGGCCGAGGCGGATCGCCGGCGCAGCGACCTGGCGGCGTATCAAGTCAACGACGAGCTTCTCTCAGAGGCCTCGCACCGCGCCGTCGCCCTGCACTGCCTGCCGGCCCACCCGGGCGAGGAGATCAGCGCGGAGGTGCTCTACGGAGAGCGCTCGGCTGTCTGGGACCAAGCGGAGAATCGCCTGCACGCGCAGAAGGCGTTGCTCGAGCGGCTGCTGGGCTGAGTACCGACGTTCCTAAACTTCCGCTCGATGGCCCCGTCGTCCAATGGCTAGGACATCAGGTTTTCAACCTGGGAACGCGGGTTCAATTCCCGCCGGGGCTACTTCACCTCTACGTGGAAAACGCGTAGACGAGGTCTGGGGGCAGGGCCTATGTAGGCGGCTCGGGTCGCTGGCAGCCTCCCGTCCATGGCGGAAAGCACAACGGGAAATGGAGTTCCCGGCCCTGGCGGGTTGGCTCGAGCTCGTGTCGTGGTGCTCGGAGGCGGTTTCGGCGGTCTCGAAACCGCCTTCGACCTCCGCCTGCTCGCCGGCGATCGCGCCCAGATCACCCTGGTCTCCGATCAGGACCACTTTCTCTTCAAGCCGAACTCGATCTACGTGCCCTTCGGGCTCGACCCGGATCGCCTCAAGGTGCCGCTGGCAAAGCCGGCGGCGAAGCGCGGGATCGAGCTGGTCCAGGCCCGCGCGCACGAGGTCGATCCGGACGCCCGCCAGGTCAAGGTCGACGGACGCAGCCTCGGCTATG
>CAVUGA010000009.1:0-44799 GCA_963740685.1 uncultured Solirubrobacterales bacterium | reverse complement strand
TGTCCGCCGGATCCACCGAGAGGAACTGGATCCCGGTGGAGTGCTCCCACTGCCGGGGCGCCCGGTAGGACATGTGGGAGGCGACCCTCCCATCGTGAAGGCAGGAGTAGGTGCAATGCATCGGCCCGTCGACGAACTCCTGGACCAGCCAGGGGTTCGCCTCGGTGGGGTGGCACTCGTCCAGCGAGAGGTGTCCGGCCAGGGGCCCGGTGTTGGTCAGCAGGCCGACCCCTCCGCGGGAGAAGGCGGCACGCGCGAAGTAGCGCGGATAGTTCTCGATCGCTTCGCTCAGCTCCTCGGGGCTGTGAGCGAGCACCGTGTGCGGCGTCCGGATCTCCAGCCGGTCGCAGAGCTCCTGGAACGTTCCCTTGTCGTGCACCTGCGCGAGCGTCCGGAACGGCGGCGCGTACAGCCTGGTCACCGCCGAGAGGCGCTCGTGCTGGGCAGCGAGGTAGAAGACCTCCTCGAACATCGGCACGACGAGTTCGATCTCGTTGATCTGAGCGATGCGCTCGATGTCGGAGGCGAACTGCCCCGGGTCGTCGCAAGGAGACGCGGTGGTGAAGTGCCCGGCGAGATAGCGCGAATGGCTGCCCGGTGAGGCCGCGTAGCTGTCTGACGCGAACACCTCATGCTCGCGCTCGCCGAGCTTGCGGATCACGTCCAGCGCAAACGGCATCCGCGAACTGGTGACGAGGACCCTCACCCGCCGAACCCTATGTCTCGCCGCGCCTTCCCGCCTACGCACCGTGATTTTGAGAAACCGCCGCTTTGAATGGAAAGCAGCTCTCGTGCCTCATAGGATGGCGCGGTGGGCATCGGGACGAGAGCACGCGCCGCGATCGGCCGGGTCCTAACTGTGCTACTAAGGCCGCTCGGCCTCGCGCTGGTGAGCACAGGCGAGGTCGAGCGCCTGCGCGCCTTCGGTGGCGAGCTGCGCCCGCCGACCCCCGATGCCGGTCTCCCCGACGAGATGCGGGAGAAACTGCGGCCCGATAATCCGCGCTTGGCGGAGCTCAAGCGTCGCTACGACGGCCATCCCGCGACGGCATCATCGGTATGGACGGAGAACTACATCTCGGCCGACGTCCGGCTCGACGCCTTCCGCCTCGACAACGCCTACGTCTGGCAGCTGCGGGAGGGCACTGTCGAAGACGGCACCGCTGTGCGGGCCGAACCGACGCGGGAGGTCAACTACGTCATCGCTGCAGCCGCCGCCCGCTCAATAGACAGTCTCGGCTTGCTCTCCCGCCTCAGCGACGACGAGCTGTTCGGCAACCTCGTCGTCGACGTCGAGGGGCAGAGGGTCAGTCGCGACCTGATCGACTCGGTGCTCGAGATCAACTTTCTCGAGCGACAGCTGGGCCTGAGCAGCCGCGAGGGGGTCCAGACCCTCGACATTGGCGCCGGCTACGGACGATTGCCTAACCGGCTAGTTGAGTCCTTTCCGAACCTGGAACGCGCCTACGCGACAGACGCGGTCCCCGAGTCGACCTTCCTCTGTGAGAGCTACCTGCGGTTCCGCGGAGTGGCGGATCGCGCCACGACGGTGCCCCTCGACCGCGTGGAGGAGGAGCTGCCGATCGACAAGATCGACCTGGCGACGAACGTGCACAGCTTCAGCGAGTGTCCGCTGCCGGCGATCCGGTGGTGGCTCGACATGCTCGCCGCCAAGCGGGTGCGCCACCTGATGATCGTCCCGAACGTCGGCACGAGACTGGTCAGCAACGAGGCCGACGGCCGCCAGCTCGACATCGAGCCCGAGTTGAGCACACGGGGCTTCGTCCGCGTCGCGGACGAGCCGAAGTACCCGTCCGCGAGCGGCCAGCGCTTTGGTCTCTACCCGACTCGTTACCACCTCTTCGAGTGGCGGGAGGGCTGAGCTTCGATCCACCGATCCTGGTTTTCCGGATCTGCCACGAAGAAGCTGAAGCCCCCAGATAGCTGCTTTGGACGAGAAGCGGCTATCCGCTTTGCATGGAAAGCGAAACTCCGCAGGAGCGCAGGATACTGCGTGGCGCGATGACAACCGGCCGAGAGCGTGCGGTGGCGTTCGTAGATGGCTACGGCCGTACCTGGGAGAGTTGGGATATCTCCGGCTTCGTCGACCTGTTCAGCGACGAGGTCGTGTACGTCGCTCACGCGACCCAGGAGACCGTCGTGGGGCGAGCGGCGCTGGCGAGCTATCTGCGGAAAGAGGCGGCGGAGCAGGGCCAGGTCAGTGTTCGCATGGGAAACCCGGTTATCGACGGGGACCGTGTCGCCGCCGAGTTCTGGGTCACGGCGACGAGCGAGGGTGAAGAGGCGACCATCGCCGGGTGCCTCATCGCCCACCTCGCCCCGGACGGCAGGTGCCACTTCTTCCGCGAATACTGGTTCGACGTGGAGGGGCACACGAGCGCCTACGAAGGATGGGGCGGATAGGCGATGTCGGAGGAGAACGTCGAGATCGTGCGCCGGCTCTTGCACGGCATTCGTCCAGGGCGACTATGAGGCCTCGACAGGGCACATAGGCGCCGAAGTCGTGCTGTGGTCGGATCCGCGGGCAAACATGGAAACGCAGCAGGTACGGGGAAGGGAAGCGGTGGCCGCGTCGATTGGGCGGTTCGTCTCCTCGTTCGAGGACTACTGGTGCGCCGAGCCTGACGAATTGATCGACGCAGGAGACTGGGTGGTGGTCGTCATGCGCTCCGGCGGCCGCGGCCGAACCAGCGGCATCGCTGTGACCCAAACATGGACAGTCGCCTACGAGCTGGCGGAGCGCAAAGTCGTCCGAATCGAGTTCCACCCCACCCGGGCGGCGGCCCTCGAAGCCGCCGGGCTGTCGGAATAGGCGATGTCTCTGGACTACCGACATTCCCAGTCGTCTGGGCGATTTCCAGCTCGCGGTAGAGCCCGCCCCGCCCGGAAAGTGGTCAACCTGGCCGCCGCCTCGGGGTCCATTCCGGCAGTTCGGCCCGGCCGTAACCAGCGGCATAGCCCAGGAGGGCAAGAGCGGTGACACCAGGCATCGGGGCGCAGGTAAGGGAACAGTGCCGGAGGTGCGACGGGTGCCCTGGTGAGGGTCTCGTTGCTGGGGAAATCGGCGAAAATCGGTAACTCTTAGAACGCGAGGGCCCCCGAAATCCGTTACTTAGAAAGCGAGGGCCCCGTATCCGGTTAGGGGCCCTCGCCAAATATGAGATCGGACGTACCGCCCCGCGGCTTGAATCGTGCCGAGTGGGCTTGGCTGATCAAGGCACGCGGCGGGAAGGGCATCGAGGTTTGGCGGAGTAGGGCGGCAGCTACCGCTTTGGACGAGAAGCGGCGCTTTGAAGGCGGTCGGCGGCAATCCTTAAGAAGCGGCAGTGGCGTAGTACTCGACCCGTGCACCCCGACCTCGATGAATGGCTTCCCAATCCACAGGTACGCACATGCCACCGCCTCTCCGCCGAAGCCGAGGCCGGTCGACTGTGGCATGCAGCAGAGACGGTCCGGCTTCGTGACGCCCCCACCCTGGGACGGGCGGTGCGCTGGCGGATCCCCGGCACCTCGTCGGATCTCTTGTTCCGGGATCTGTTCCGGCAGTACCCGTTCACCGTGATCGACGAAGGGACTCGTTGGTCGGTTTCGGGCATGTGCGGGCGAATCTGGACGCTTCGGCGGGACTATCCCCGGATCGAAGGCGCGGACGACTTCCTGGCCTGGGACCAGCGCGGCACGGTCAGGGTGCTACTGGCTCACTGGATCGAGCCGGAGGGCCCCGAGCGAAACGCCCTGGTGAGCGAGGCGCGGATCAAACCGGTCAATGGCCAGGCCGGCCTTCGCCTTCGGGTGCTGTGGGCAGTCGTCGGGCATCTCGAGCGCCTCATCGGCGGTGAGGTTCTGAGCGCTGCGGTCCGCCGCGCCGCGCGGGAGTGAGATCGGCTTTTACGCCCCCGGTCCGCGGTGATTCCCAAGAGAACTGCTCAGGATGTCTGCTTTTCGTCCAAAGCGCTACTCCGACAGCCCGGCGGCTTCGAGCGTCTCGTCCAAGGTGAGGAAGAAGTGGATCTCGCCGATCTGTGTGCCGCGAAAGTCGGAGCACACGTAGCCCAATGGCTGCCGGATCGGCACGCCCGTCCCCTTGGCCCGTCCCGCGATCTCTCCGAGTACGAGGACGTGATCACCGAGGTCGCGAATCTCGTGCGCGACTGTTGTCCATTCATCGAAGCTGTCAGTCCAGGCGTCCATCAGTTCGCGCACGCCGTCGTGTCCGTTTCGGGCTTCCGCGCCATCAGGCCACTCGGGGAACGGGTACCAGACGACGTCCTCGGGCAAGAACGGGAGCATTGAGTCGAGACCCCCGGCATTCCATGCCTCGATGGTTTTGCGAACGACCTCTACGTTCTCCGCTGACACCCTGCGCAGTATCTCTCGATGGTGTGTTGCTTTCCATGCAAAGCGGCGCTTGTCAGTCGCAGCTTTAGAGAAGACGCCTCGCGTCTAGTGGCGGTGCTTGCGCTTGCGGTGCTTCTTCTTGCCGTGCTTCGCCGCGACGCCGGAGGCGCCGGTCACCGGGTCGCCGAGCGGCATCGCCACGTCGATGCCCTTGAACGTGATCAGCTCGGCCGAGCGCTGGATGTCATAGAGCGACGACGACGGGGTGAGCTGCAGCGTGTATCCGCCGCTCGCCGGCGCGCGCCCGGCGACCATCTCGAGGTCTCGCGAGATCGAATGCGGCTGGCCGTCGAGCGTCACCGGGATCGGCGTCGCGACGTTCCCCAGCACGGTGCCGTTGCGCGGGTTCAGGAACTGGGCGTAGACCCAGGTCCTCTGCGGAGCCGCGGTGCCCTGATAGGTGAGGTCGACGTGCGGTGCGCCGACGACGTTCGCGTCGCCGCTTGGTCCCGGCACCGGCACGTTGATGGCGTTGGCCGCCGCGGTGGCGAAGATCAGGCCGCCGCTGCCCTGGCCGGGGAGGATCGGCAGGGTCCCGGAGCCGGACGCCGTCAGCTGTCCGGCGGGCTTCAGCGGATAGGCATCGCTGGTGCGCAGCTGCGCGTCGTCGGCGATCCAGGCGAACTTGGGGCCCGTATCGCTGTTCTGCTTGCCTCGCAGGTAGCGGTCGAACCAGGCGAGCTGGCGCTGATCCAGGTAGTCGCTGCCGGGACCGGCGCCGGTCAGGCAGGCGCCGTGCCCGCAGCAGAACCAGATCATCTTCACGGGGACGTGCTGGACGGCCGCCGCAGAGCGATGGCCGCGCCTGCGCTTCCTCTTCGCCTTGGCCTTGATTGCGGCCGTCCTCAAGGGGTTCGCGCCGATCTGGTTGAAGTTGGCGACGCCCTCGTCCAGTGGGAACAGCGTGTCGACGGTGCCCTGCATGATCAGCGTCGGGACCTGGATCCGGTTCAGCAGTTCGCCGGGCCCGTGCGACGCCATCCAGTCGAGATCATCCTGGGTCGTAGTCCCGCTCGCCACCCCGTTGGTGAGGATGGAGTAGAAGTGCGGATCCTGGCGACCGGCGACGGTCGCCGGCGCGCTCAGGCCGCCCGGCAGCGTCCCCTCGACGCCGATTGCTTCCAGGATCGATCCCCAGCCGAGCTTGATGTTGCCCTCCGGAAAGTGGCTGGTGAGCAGCGAATGCCAGGCGATGGTCGGGGCGATTGCGTCGATCCGCTTGTCGAGTCCCGCCGCGACCAGCTGGATGCCGCCGCCGTAGCTGGCACCGGCCATCCCGATCGTGGGGTCGTTAGGGCTGGTCGCGCAGGTGACCTGGCGCTTTGAACGGCGCTTGCGGTGCTTCCCGCGCCGCTTCGTCTTGGAGCAGCTCTGGTCGAGCTGGGCCTCCGGCCGCTTCGAGACCCAGTCGATCAACGCCTGGACGTCGCGGCCCTCGTATCTCGGATCGTCGATCTCGACGGTTCCACCGGACTGGCCGAATCCGCGCGGGTCCCAGGTGAGGACGTTGTATCCGTGGCTGACGAAGTTGCTGATGCCCGGCACGCCGAAGATCGCGCCGGCATCGGCGACGTCACCTCCGCTGTTCGTATCCCCGCCCTGGCTCCAGCCCGGCCCCTCCAGGATGGTCGGTGCCCGCTGGCCGGCGCCGACGCCCTGCCCGACGAACCAATGCGCGGCGATCTTGGTCCCATCGAACGAGGTGATCGTCACGTCCTGGGCGCTCGCCGCCGGCGCGCAGGCGAGCGCGGGCGCGAGGACCGCGGCGAAGGACAGTCCCCCAAGGACTCGCCTCCACATGGCGCGCGACGGTACCACCACCCGCGAGCTCCCGCGCCGGTCATAATCGGGCAGGCCCAGGGCGGTTAGCTCAGCTGGGAGAGCGCTTCCCTTACAAGGAAGAGGTCGCCGGTTCGAGCCCGGCACCGCCCATCGCAGCGTTCCCGGGTCGATTGGTCATCTCGGATTACGTCGCCGCGGTGCGGGTATACGAGCGCCGAGCAAGGCAGGCCAAGGAAGGAGGGAGTGCTCATGCTGTGGCTAATCGCAGGCATCGTCCTACTGATCATCGCCATCGCGGGTGGCGCCATCATCCACCCCGTGCTCTTTGCGCTGGCGATCGTCGCGTTGCTGATCTTCTTCATGGGACGCGGCGGCACACGCACCGTCTGACCGACTAAGCACCCCGTATTTGGTGCGGTACCCGCACCGGCCCGCTGCCGGCTCGAGCTTCCCTACCGGCAGCGGGCCAGTGCGCGGGAGTAGAAGCGCAGGTAGTCGCCCCAGTGGCTGCGCCAGTAATCGCCACCGTGGCCGCCTGGCCAGATGTGGAAGTTGATTTGGGCGCCGTCGGCGCGCAGGGCCTCGGCGAATTCGTCGAGCCCGGTGTGCCGGAAGGGATCCTGGTCCCCGGCGTCGACCCAGACCGGAAGTCCGAGATAGGGCCCCGGTGAGCTGGTTGCCGCCTGCAGCACGTCGTGACGCTCGAAGTCGGCGGCACTGTCGAATGCCTCGGGAGCGGTCTCGTCCCCGTTGTGCCAGATCGCGGGGGAGTGGGCGCCGATCGCGCAGAAGCGACCCGGATTGAGCCGTGTGATGTCTAGCGACCCGAAGCCGCCCATCGAGATCCCGCCGATTGCCACCCGCCGTGGATCGGCGTGGTACCGCCGGACCACCTCGGGGATCACCTCGTGCACGACGTAGGTGCCCCAATCGCCGCCCGCTCGGTCATGCCAGTAGGAGTGGTCCCCGCCGCTCGGGAAGGCGACGATCGGCGCCCGCTTGCCCTGGTCCCTGAGGGCGTCGAAGAACTGATTGCTCGGCCGGGGCAGGTCACCACCGCCGCGGCCGTGGAGGAACACGAGCAGGGGGCTCCGGCGGCCCGAATCACCTCCCGCCGGGACCACGACCTGCGTGTCGATGTTCTGCCCGATCGCCTTGCTGTCGATCGCGAACTTCTGCAGGCTGGCGCCGTGCCGCGCTCGCTCGTCGGCCGGCCCGAGGAAGAGCTCGAGGCCCGCGACCACGACGACGGCGGCAACAAGGACGCCGAGCTTTCGCCGCCTGCGAATCGCCGGCGAGGTCTTTCGCCGGGAGCGGCTCAGTGCTTGGGTGCGCCGGCCGGCGGGGTGCCGGGCGGTGGCTTGGGTCCCCAGGAGGCGCGGCCGTCACCCGTGATCGGGATCTGCGGCCCGCCCATCACTCCGGCGTCGATCGCCGTGTCCCCGATCGCCTTGACGCGCGCGAAGATCTCCCTGACGTCGCTCTCGACCTGCTTCTGACCGTAGCCGTGCAGGTCGGAGGTCAAGCCGTGTATCTGACCGATCCCGGCGGCGTTGGCCAGGAACAGCGCTCGGTCCATGTGGAAGCCCTGAGTGACCACGATCGCCGAGGAGACGTCGAAGACCTTCTTGGCCCTGACCATCGTCGCCCGGGTGTTGAAGCCCGCGTGGTCGGTGAAGATGACCCGGCCGGGGACCCCCGCCTTGATCAGCGCCTCGCGCATCGTGTCCGGCTCGTCGTAGCGCCACTGGCCGTGATCGCCCGAGACGAGGATCCGGTCGACCTTGCCCGCGCGCCATAGCCCGACGGTCCGGTGGACGCGGTCGGCGAGCATCGTGCTCATCGTCCCGTCGGGCCTGACCTGGGCGCCCGGCACGATCGCGGCCTGGGCGTGCGGCAGCTTCGAGATCTCGCTGGTCGCCTCGCCGCGCGTGCTGAGCACGATGTATGCGTTCGAGGCGATGACGAGCAGGACCAGCGCGCCCATGAAGACGGCGAGGGCGCGGAGAGCACTGATCAGGCTGATGGCCGGCAGCGTCGTCCACGAGAGTCGAGCCAGCACGCCGATGACCGTAGCGGATCTGCCGGTCCCTGGAGGCCGTTCAGGCTGCGTCGTCGTCCGGGCTGTCCGGCCTGCTGTGCTGCGGCAGCAACGCCCCGGTCGAGCGCGCGCGGTCCTTGGCGATCAGCTTGCGGGCCGCGGAGTGCTCGGACTCCTCGCCATCGGGCAGGAACGAGCGGCGCAGGTCGTGCGCGGCGAAGATCTCGTCGAGGTCCTCGCGGGTGAGAGTCTCGCGCTCCAGGGCATTGCTGGCGAGGTCGTCGAGGCATCGGCGGTTCACCTTCATCAGCTGCCGGGCGCGGGCGTAGGCCATGTGGGCGAGCTCCTGGGCGTTCTCGTCCACGTCGCGGCGGCTGTGGTCGGACATCGAATAGTCGCCCGTCGGCTGCGCCAGGGGCGCGCTGTCGGGCGGGCCGTGAGAGACGGTCATCCCGAATTCCGTGACCATCTGGACGCAGATCTTCTGGACGCGGGCGAGATCGTCGGCGGCGCCCGAGTAGGCCTCGTCGAAGACCTCCTCCTCGGCGGCGCGGCCGCCGAGCAGGATCACGATCTCGTCCATCAGGTCCTTGCGCGAGCGCAGGTAGCGGTCCTCGCTCGGAGAGTGGGCGACGAAGCCGAGGGCCGGCCCTCGGGGCACGATGCTGAGGATCTCGGGGGGATCGAGGCCGCAGAGGCGCCTGCAGAGCGCGTGCCCGCCTTCGTGGTAGGCGACGATCTGACGCTCCTTCTCCGTCAACCGGCGCGACTGCTGCGAGCCGACGGACTGGCGCAGCAGGGCCTCGTCCAGGTCCTCGCGGGCGATCGCCATCCGCCCGGCCCGGCCGGCGATGATGGCGGCCTCGTTCAGGGCGTTGGCGAGCTGGGCGCCGGTCAGCCCCGTGGTCTTGCGGGCCACGTCGACGAGATCGACCGTGTCGGAGAGCGTCTTGTCGCGGGCGTGCGACCGGAGGATCGCCTCCCGCCCGTCGCGGTCGGGCGGCGCCACCAGCACCTGGCGGTCGAACCGGCCCGGGCGGAGCAGAGCCTTGTCGAGCTTCTCGATCTGGTTCGAGGCGGCGAGGACGATCACCGTGCCAGGATCGCGCTCGAAGCCATCGAGCTCCACGAGCAGCTGGTTGAGGGCCTGCTCGCGCTCAGAGGTGCCGCCGTCGCCCGCCCCGGAGCCGCGATGCCCGCCGACCGCGTCGAGCTCGTCGATGAAGACGACGGCGCGACCGGAGCGGCGCGCCTCCTTGAAGAGACGCCTGATCCGCGCCGCTCCGCGCCCGACGAACATCTCCACGAAGCTCGATCCCGAGGCGGCGAAGAAGTCCACACCGGCATGCGCGGCGACCGCGCGGGCCAGCATCGTCTTTCCCGTCCCGGGCGGCCCGTAGAGCAGCACGCCGCGCGGCGCCCGGGCGCCGAGGACCTCGAACCGCTTCGGGTCCTTGAGCCACTCGGCGACGTCCACCAGCTCCTCCTTGGCGGCGTCCACGCCCTGCACCTCGTCCCAGAGCACGGGCGCGGTCCGGCTGGCCTTGATGGTCTCCGGCCGGGTCGTCCCCATCGTCGCGCGGAGGAGGACGACGAAGACGATCAGGATGCCGGCGGAGAAGAAGACCCCGAAGACCGGGTACCAGTTGAAGAAGAAGTCGGTAATGGATGCGAGCAGGGGCATATGAACGCCAGGGTTTTATCGGCAGCTCGGCCGCAACCCTGGACCCCTATTTATCGCTGCGGCCTGGTGGCTTGCGGCCGCTAGGCCTGCCCGTAGAGCATGACCTTGCTGGTGTCGTCCGGATCGGCCTTGATCTGGAACTTGCCACCGGGCTGGTACGCGTTGACGGCGTCCTGGGTCAGGTACTGGTGCACCGTGGTGTCGTAGCTCTCACCGTTCTCGAGCGCGACGCTGACGCCGATGTCGTACGCCTTGTTGACCGGGTCGGACCCCTCGCCGGACTCCGTGATCGAGTTGATCGTGGCGACGCCCGGAAGGCCGTTCTGGTTGAGCTTCATCGCCAGGTTCGCATGCTCGACGTCGCTTGCGTCGGGGCTCATGGCGCCGGCTCCCCCTTGCTGCATGGCCTGCTGGGCGGCGTCCTGAGCCTTCTTGATGTTGTCCATCAATCCCATCTGAACTCACTCTCCCCGTGTTGCGTGGTTGAGGCCGCACTCTAACCCAGGTCCTCTGGGATAAGTTGCCGAGTTGTGGACGCGATCCAGCTGAAGCGGATCCCCCTCTTCTCGGATGCCTCGGACGAGGAGCTCAAGCAGGTCGCTGCCTTCGCGCAGTCCAAGGAGGTCCCCGAGGGAGAGGTGATCCTCGAGGAGGGCGGCTTCTCCCGCGAGCTGCTCGCGATCGAGGATGGGACCGCCGAGGTCACCCGTGAGGGGGAGCATCTCGCCGACCTCGGTCCCGGGGACGTCTTCGGCGAGGCGGGGATGCTCGACGACTCGATGCGCGCCGCCACCGTCACCGCCACCTCGAGGATGAGGCTGATCAGCCTCGGCCACTTCGAGGTGAAGAGGCTGAAGAAGAACGCGCCGGGCGTCTATCGCAGCATCGAGCAGCTGGTGGAGGAGCGCAGCTAGATTCGGCCGCGGTGTTTGTGGCGGCCGTTCATTACTGGCCGCTGTCGAAGCGCTAGGCGATCGTCGTGCGCAGCTCGCCCAGGGTGGGCGAGGTGATCACGATCTCGTCCCCCGGCTTGAGCCAGACCCTCGGCTCGCGCACGCTGCCCACCCCGGACGGCGTGCCGGTGGAGACGATGTCGCCCGGCTCGAGCGTCATCCACCGCGACAGCCTGGCCACCAGCTCGGCGACCGAGAAGATCAGGTCGGAGGTCGATGCCTCCTGCATGCGCTCGCCATTGAGGTCGAGGGCGAACGAGATCGCGTCGGCCGGGCCCGCCTCGTCGGGCGTGACGATCGCGGGTCCGCATGGCGCCGAGCCGTCGAACACCTTGCCGGGCATCCACTGCGGGGTCGCGAACTGGAGGTCGCGGGCGGAGAGGTCGTTGAGGAGCATGTAGCCGGCGATCGCGTCGAGGGCCTCGTCCGGCGGGACGTCCCGGCAGCGCCTTCCGACGACGAACGCCACCTCGGCCTCGTAGTCGACCTTCTCGCTCGCCGCGGGCAGTGAGACGGTCGCGTCGGGTGGGGCCAGCGCGTTCCGGAACTTGGCGAAGAAGGTGGGGTGGTCGGGCGGGTCGATCCCCGCCTCCGCGGCGTGGGAGCGGTAGTTGAGCCCGATGCAGACGATCTTGTCCGGGTCCGGGAGGGGTGGGAGCAGCTCGACGCCCTCGACGCCCTCGGCATCGGCACCGTCGAGGCTCTTGCGCAGATCGTCGAGCCGCCCGCCCGCGATCAGCTCCCTGACGCCGATGCGATCGATCCCGAGAACGGCCGCCACGTCGCGCAGGCCGCCGTCGATCTGCACCCCGGCGCGCTCCTCCCCGTCCGCCCTATAGGTCACGAGCCGCATGGCGGCTCCACCCTAATCCGTCACGCGGGCATCGGGCTGGCGGGTTCGCTAGGTTCACGCGCCATCAGAGGGGGGTCAATCCCCAAGATCCACGAAGCGGAGGCGGTATGGCAGAAGGGACGGTCAAGTGGTTCAGCAACGAGAAGGGGTACGGATTCATCACGCCGGATGACGGCAGCAAGGACCTCTTCGTGCATTTCTCGAGCATCGATGGAGACGGGTACCGGTCGCTCGACGACGGCGCGCGCGTCAGCTACGAGTCCGAGGAGGGCCCCAAGGGCCCCGTCGCCACCAACGTTTCATCGGTGAGCGGCTAGCCTGCGTATCGAGCGGCGGAGCTAACGCCGCACGCCCTCGGGGGCGTAGCTCAGTTGGTTAGAGCGCCGGCCTGTCACGCCGGAGGCCGCGGGTTCGAGTCCCGTCGCTCCCGTTACTTCTTCTCTTCTTGAACCTCTTGGCGGCCGGCTCCCCCGCGCCCGAATCCGATAGCCATTGCGAATGCAATCGCGCCGGATGCGGCTGCCACTGACCGCGCTGATCGCTCTCGCCGCACTCGCCGCCCCCGCTGCGGCCCACGCCTGCGACCCGGGCTCCTTCGATCCCGCCGATCAGCCCCCCTTCGGCGGACGGGCGGCGACGCTCTCGCGGCCTCTCCCCCCGGGCGTGAGAGCCGCGGGCTTCGAGTTCACCGCCGGGCAGGCGACGGCGATCGCAACCGAGGCGCTCACCCCGCGCGGATCGGTTCGCCGCTTCGAGACACGGACGCGGAGTGGGGCGGGCCTTCCCAGGCAATGGCAGGTCGACTACTTCGACGAGCAGGGCGACGACATCGGCCAGGTCGTGATCGACGACGCCGGCGCCTGCGTCGTCGAGAAGTGGACCGGCACTCAGGTCGAGACCAAGCTCGCCCGTGGCTATCCCGGCGCCGTCTCGGGCGCGGTCAACCACCTCTGGGTCTGGCTGCCCCTCTGCGTCCTGTTCCTGGCGCCGTTCGTCGATCCGCGGCGGCCGTTGCGGTTGATCCACCTGGACCTGCTCGCCCTGCTCGGCTTCAGCGTCTCGCTCGCCTTCTTCAACCACGCGAAGATCGAGGCGTCGGTCGCACTCGTCTATCCGGTGCTCGCCTACGTCTTCGTGCGGATGCTGATTGCGGGATTCCGGCCGACAGAGACCCGGGACCGGCTGCTGCCGCTGGCTCCGCGGAGCTGGCTCGTGGCAGGGATCATCACGCTGATCGCCTTCCACACCGCCTATATCGCGACGGAGGGAAAGGTGATCGACGTCGGCCTCGCCGGGGTGGTCGGAGCTGACCGGCTCGCCAAGGGCGAGGACGTATATGGAGAGGGTTCGTCATCGGGCATGCCGATCCGCGGCGACGTTTACGGGCCGGTCAACTACCTCGCCTATGTTCCGTTCGAGCAGGCCCTCCCGTGGAGTGGGCACTGGGACGAGGTCTCGGCGGCCCGCGCGGCCGCGCTCGGCTTCGAGCTGCTCAGCGCACTGGCGCTGTTCGGGCTCGGTCGCCGTGTCCGAGCCGGGCCGGAGGGGAGGACCCTCGGCATCGCCCTGGCGTACGCGTGGCTCGCCTACCCGTTCACGATGTACGCGCTGGGCTCGAGCTTCAATGATGCGCTGCTCGCGCTGCTCGTGGTCTGCTGCCTGCTGGTGCTCTCCTCGCCTCCGGCTCGCGGGGCCGCCTCGGCGCTCGCCGGGCTGACCAAGTTCGGGCCGCTGGTCCTGGCGCCGCTCTTCGCCGCCGGCCATGGGGAGCGGCGGGCACGGCCCTTGATCCTCTTCACGCTCGCCTTCCTTGCGACCGCGGCCGTGGTGACCATCCCGCTCCTCCCCGACGGCGGCTTCCGCGAGCTGTACGACCGCACGCTCGGCTACCAGGCATCGCGCGGCTCGCCGTTCAGCGTCTGGGGGCAGGCGCCATCGCTGCACTGGCTGCAGACGCTGAGCAAGGTCTTCGCACTGGGGCTCGCCGCGCTTTTCTTCTTCGTCCCCGAACGACGCTCGACCGCTCAGGTCGCTGCGCTCGCGGCAGCTCTGCTGATCGCCGTCCAGGTGACCGCGAACCACTGGTTCTACCCGTACGCGGTCTGGTTCGCACCGCTGGTCCTCTTGGCCATCTTCGCCCAGCGCCGAGGGCCCGAACCCGCAATCCGGCGCCCCTAGGCACGGATTTCGACAGCCGGTCGAGCGGCCTGCGGCGATCTTTCGACATCGGGCCAACGATCAATCCACGCACCCAGCGGACAATTTCGGGCATGACGGGAGCGATGAGACAGGTTGTTGCGTTCGGCGGCGGCGGGTTCTCCCAGGAGTCCGGAAACCCGCTTCTCGACGACTACGTCCTCGGCCTCACCGGGACGGCGAACCCCCGCATCTGCTTCCTGCCGACCGCGAGCGGCGATGCGGACCACTACGTCGTCCGCTTCTACAACGCGTTCCGGGACCGCGCCCGGCCATCCCACGTCAGCCTCTTCCGCCGGGAGCGGGGCGTCCCGGACATCCGCTCGCATCTGCTGGCCCAGGACGTGATCTACGTCGGCGGGGGCAGCCTGATCAGCCTGCTGGGCGTCTGGCGCGCGCACGGCATCGACTCGATGCTCCGCGAGGCCTACGAGGCGGGGGTGATCCTCTGCGGGCTGAGCGCGGGATCGCTCTGCTGGTTCGCGGAGGCCGTCAGCGGATACCACGGCGAGGTCCACCGGGTGCCCGCACTGGGATTCCTGCGCCACAGCAACGCGGTCCACTACTGCGACGGTGACCGGCGAGGCGCGTTCCACCGCCACCTGCTGGACGGGATGCCCGCGGGCTTCGCGGCCGAGGACGGAGCGGCGCTGCGCTTCGTCGGCGACGAGCTGATCGAGGTGGTCGCCTCGCGCCCGGAGGCAAGGGCCTACAAGCTGGAGCGGCGAGGAAGCCAGGTCCTCGAGACGAGGCTGGCGACCAGGTACCTGGGCGCGGAGGCCCCGGACAACGTCATTCCGCTTGCGCGCCCAGCAGCGGCGTAGCATCGACATACGGTGACTGCACGGCGTCGCATCCTGGCCCTCGGCGGTCACGACTTCGACCGCCGGGCGGGCAACGATGCGATCTGCGACCTGATCGTCGAGCTCGCCGAGTCTCCCAGGCCGAAGGTCTGCCTGTTGCCCACGGCGAGCGGCGACCCCGAGGACCAGATCATCCGCTTCCGGCGCGCCTTCGCCGAGCGGGACTGCGTCCCGCAGGTGATCTCGCTCTTCCGGCTGGGAGAGGAGCCCGTAGACCTGAGGGAGGAGCTGCTCGGCCAGGACGTGATCTACGCCGGCGGGGGGAGCATGATCAACCTGATTGCGATCTGGCGGGCGCACGGCCTCGACGAGATCCTGCGCGAGTGCTGGCGGGAGGGAATCCTGATCGTCGGCCAGAGCGCCGGCGCGATGATCTGGTTCCAGGGAGGGATCACAAGCTCGCAGGGCGAGCCGGCCGTGGCGGATGGGCTGGGGCTGTTGCCCGGCAGCGCCTGCGTGCACTATCTCACCGAGCCGGTCCGCCGCCGCCGCTTCCTGCGAGCGATCAGCGCGGGTGAGCTGGAGCCCGGTTTGGGCCTGGAGGATCAGACGGGCGCGCTCTTCGAGGACACGCGGCTCGCCGAGACCATCAGCGCTCGCGACGGCGCCGCGGTCTGGGAGGTGAGCGCGGAGGGCGGGAGCGCACGGGAGGAGGAGCTCTACTCACGCCGCCTCGAGGACAACCGCCCGCCGATCAACGACATGCGCGAAGACATCCTCGAGCTCCGCCAGACGCTCGCGACGCGCGCCTCCCGGCGGCGGGCCCATCGCAGGCGCCCCGGCCGGCTGGACTAGAGCGCGCCGCCGGCGGCAGGTGGGGCGCTTGGGTCGTCGCCTGAGTCGCCGATCTGCTCTCGCGCCAGGAAGTCCTCGATCAGCAGCGGGCTCTCCTTCGCCTGCTCGCAGACGTTCAGCAGGTCGGTCATCGAGGAGACCTCCTCGACCTGCTCCTTGACGAACCAGTTGAGGAACTGCTCGGCGCGGAAGTCGTTCTGCTCGCGCGCCAGCTTGAAGAGGGCGTTGATCTCGTCGCTGACCCGCTTCTCCTGCTCCAGGGCCATCTTCACCGGCCCCACCACGTCGTCGTATTTCGTCTGCTGGGAGGTGATGTCGGGGATCCGCACCTCCTCGTCGGTGTCGAGCAGGTACTGGACCATGATCATCGCGTGGTTTCGCTCCTCGACCGCCTGGCGGTAGAAGAAGGCCGCGAGCCTCGGCAGGGTCTCGGAGTCGTAGTAGACGGCCGCGCCGATGTACTGCTGCTGGGCGGCGAACTCGTTCGAGATCTGCTCGTTGAGGGCATCGGCGAAAGTTTGCTGGGCCATGGTCGGCAGCCTACTTACTCGCCCCAGCGAAAGCCGGTCTCCGTGGGCATCGGCTCGAGCGGGCTCGAGGGCAGACCGGGCTCGGTCCCGGCGGTGTTGTAACCGGACGGGGCGACGTCGTTCGGGGTGTCGGAGTGGAATAGCGAGGCCAGGTACTGGATGTGGCCTCTGCCCGGGCCGAGCTCCCATTGGCCGCCGCCGTAGGCGCCGATGCCGTTCTCGTCGCAGTAGTCGTATGCGGCGAAGAGCGCGTCGAGGGGGCCGAAGCGCGACGGCTTGATGTTGACCATCTTCGGAGGCCAGGGCTGAGCCTTGATGTCGGCCACCGAGTGGATCACGGCGTCCCAGGTGACCCGGTCGGCCACCGGGTCGAGGATCGGCTTCGTCTCGTCGTTCACGTCCGGGTCCTCCAGCCAGGCGTCGGGGAACGCTTCGATCAGCTTGCGGTAGAGCTCGGGGTCGGTCTCCACGTCGACCGGCGTCCCCTTGTACTGGCCCTTCAGGTCGAGCGAGTCGACGGCGCCGGTCTCGACCAGCTGCCCGATCAGCTCGTCCGACCAGTCGTTGGTCGGATCGAGCTTGAATCGCAGCGTGGGATAGATCTCGAGTCGCTTGCGGACCGGCTCGATCGTCGAGACGTCCTCGGACCCGGGCGGCGTCAGCCGCATGGAGACCACGAAGGTGACGGGACGCGCCTCGCGGCCGACGACCTCGTGGAGCGACTTGCCGGCCTGCCGCAGCGCCAGGTCGAGAGCGGCGCTCTCGAAGGCCCAGCGCCGGTAGTTGACGGACACCTCGCGCTCGGGCGGGGTGGGGAAGAGCGCGGCGCCGTCGAGCAGCTCCGAGAACGACGCGATCGTGTGCTTGCCGGCGAGGTCCAGGACCGGGCCGGCGTCCTGGAAGGCGATGTGGTCGAGGGAGTCGTAGACGACGTCCTCCCCGAGCCCCTCGTGCCCGCCGCCCTTCAGGTGGATGATCGTCGTCAGCCGGTCGAAGTCCGTGCCCTCCGGATGGAACTCGCGCCCCTCGAGCTCGTAGCCCTCGATCTCGAGCGGCAGGTCCTTGATCGCCTCGTAGGTGCTCACGGCGGCTGACCTTACCGATCGCCCGATCTCGGCTTGCGAGGTCGCGTAACGTTGCGGCGCACCAGGGGACGGTGGGCACCAAACAGTCCGACGAGAGGAGAAGGAATGGCCGAGTCACTCGCCGCCGACGCAGGCGCCGGCCTCAAGGCACTTGGCGTCAACTGCACGTTGAAGCGCTCGCCGGAGATCTCGAACACCGAGGCACTGATGAACCGCGTCCTGGGCCTCCTGGAGGAGCACGGGGTGGAGACCGAGATCCTGCGACCCGTCGACTACGACATCAAGTTCGGCGTCAGCTCCGATGAGGGCGACGGCGACGAATGGCCCCGGATCCTGGACAAGTTCAAGACCGCCGACATCCTCTTGATGGGCATGTCGATCTGGTTCGGGGTGCGCTCCTCGGTCTGCCAGATGGTGATCGAGCGTCTCGATGGGACCTACAACGAGCGCAACGACGCCGGGCAGTACCCGCTCTACAACAAGGTCGCTGGAGTCGTGGTGACCGGCAACGAGGACGGCGCGCACGCCAGCGCCGAGACCACCCTCTTCAACATGACCCACCTCGGCTGCGTGGTCCCGCCCAACGCCGACACCTACTGGGTGGGCGACGCCGGGCCGGGGCCCTCGTACCTCGACGCCGGCGGCCCGGATCACCCCTACACCCAGCGGACCAGCTCGTGGTGCGCCCACAACCTGCTCCACATGGCCCGCATCCTGCGCGAGTCCCCGATCCCGCCGATCGGCAACACGCTCGAGGAGATGGGAGGCGACGCCGTCCACGGGGGCTAGGAGCGGCAAGCCCAAGAGGGAGCCAGCCGAATATGCTTGCGGCGGAACCCAGGGCCAAGGAGAGGGCGACGGGATGAGTTGCGCGGGGAGCGCGAGGCGTCTGAGAGGAATGGCGGTGTCGGCAGTCGCCGCGGCATTCGCGATCGCCGCGATGGCGCCTGCGGCGGCCTCGGCGGCCAACAGCCTCGCCGTCCACGGCAGCGTCAACCAGGTCTATGTCACCGGGGCCCAGCCGGGTACGAACCTGCGACTGCTCGACCGCAAGCGCAAGCGCGTCAAGACCAGGCAGGTTGGGACGCTGGGCGGCGTCGTCTTCCGCGGGATTCCGGCCGGGAAGGGCTATCGGGTACGCGCCGCGGACGGATCCCTCTCCGTGAAGGTCGGCGTGATGAGGGACAGGCCCGCACCGAAGGACCCCTCGATCTACAACCAGACGCTCCCCCAGGGCGGCTACGGGTACTTGACCACGCGGGACGGGACGAGCCTCGCGGTCGACGTCCGGCTGCCGGGCCCGGCTGACAAGGGGCCGTACCCGACGCTGGTCGAGTACTCGGGGTACGGCTACGCCAACCCCGCAGGGGCCGAGAGCGGCATCAGCCAGATCATGAACCTGCTCGGCTATGCCGTCGTCGACGTGAACATGCGCGGCACTGGCTGCTCCGGCGGAGCCTTCGACTACTTCGAGAGGCTGCAGAGCCTTGACGGCTACGACGTCGTGGAGACAGCCGCCCGCCAGCCCTGGGTCCTCCACAACAGGGTCGGCATGGTCGGCGTCTCCTACGGCGGGATCAGCCAGCTCTTCGTCGGCGCCACGAGGCCGCCGCACCTGGCCGCGATCACCCCGCTGTCGGTGATCGACAACACCGCGACCACGCTCTACCCGGGTGGCCTGCTCAACACCGGCTTCGCCGTGCAGTGGGCACAGGACCGGGTCGACGACTCCAAGCCCGCCTCGCCGACCGAGGGCCAGGGCTGGGCTTATGAGCGGATCCAGGGTGGGGATCAGATCTGCAAGGCCAACCAGACCCTGCACACCGCCGCCGCGGACCTGATCGCCAAGATCTCGAAGAACCGCTTCTTCCGGCCGAGGGTGGCGAACCCCCTGTCTCCCGCGACCTTCGTCAACAACATCAGGGTCCCCGTCTTCATGGCCTGCCAGTTCAACGACGAGCAGACCGGCGCCCACTGTCCCAACCTCGCCGACCGGTTCACCCAGACGCGCCGCAAGTGGTTCACCTTCACCAACGGCTTCCACATCGATTCCCTCGATCCCGAGACCTTCAACCGCTGGTTCGACTTCCTCGAGCTGTACGTGGCCCAGCGAAAACCGCAGTACCCACCGGGGGCGGCGGCCTCAGCGCCGGCGATCTACGCGTCCGCGATGGGCATCCCGGGCGTGACGCTGCCGCATGACCCGATCCAGGACCAGCCGAGCTACCAGGCCGCGCTCAGCGCGTTCCAGGCCATCCCGCCGATCCGGATCCTCTTCGACAACGGCGCGGGTGGCGCCACCGGAACTCCCTACCCGGCCTTCGAGCGCTACTTCAATCACTTCCCGATCCCCAAGACCAGGGCGCGCTCCTGGTTCTTCGGCACGAATGGAGCGCTCAGGGGCAAGCCTCCGAAGAAGGGGCGCAAGGGCGGCAGCGACACCTTCATCTGGGACAAGAACGCGCGGCCCCCCAGCGATTTCGCGGGCACCAATACAGGCGGGGGCGATCTCTGGACCGCTCATCCCAACTTCGACTGGCGCCCGCCGCCGGCGGGGAACGCCGCGTCCTTCGTCACGCCGCCGCTGGCGCGCGATGCCGGAATCATCGGAGCGGGCGCCGTTCACGCCTGGATTCGGGCCTCCGCTCCGAACGTGGATCTCCAGGTCACCGTCTCGGAGGTCCGCCCCGACGGCAAGGAGACCTACGTGCAGAGCGGCTACCTGCGCACCAGCGCCCGCAAGCTGGACGCGAAGCACAGCTCGCTGCTCGAGCCGGTCCTCAGCCTGCGGCGCGAGGACGCCGCCAAGCTGCCCAAGGGCCGCTTCACGAAGCTGATCATCCCGCTGTACTACGAGGGCCACGTCTACCGGGCCGGATCGCGGATCCGCGTCACCGTGAGCTCCCCGGTCGGCGACCAGCCGGTCTGGGCCTTTGCCGAGACGGTTCCCGCCGGCAACGCGAACGTCACGGTCGCCTTCTCGCACAAGCACCCGTCCCGGCTGATCCTGCCGCTGGTGCCGGGCGTGACGGCGCCGACGCCGCTGCCTCCGTGTCCCGGGCTGCGCGGCGAGCCCTGCCGCACGTTCGGACCGTAGGATCAAGGGAGGATGACGCGGTCGGGCAACCGGATTCTCGAGTTGAAACGCGTCGTGCCCGCCGCTCCTTCGGTTGTCTTTGGGGCGTTCAGCGCTGCGGACGAGCTTGCGGAGTGGTGGGGGCCGAAAGGCTTCACCGTTACGAGCCTCGAATTCAAGCCCCGTGTCGGAGGCAGCTATCGCATCGAGATGCAGCCGCCCGAAGGCGATCCTTTCTACCTGACCGGGGAGTTCCGCGAGGTCGACTCGCCCGCCCGCCTCGTCTTTACGTTCGTATATGAGGACCCAGATCCCGATGATGTCGAGACCCTTGCCGAGCTGTCGTTTCGAGATCTAGGCGAGTCGACGGAGGTCGTCTTCGCTCAAGGTCCCTTCAAGACCGAGGCGCGCCGCGAACTCCACCGGAACGGTTGGACGGACTCGTTCGACAGGCTTGAGCAGTTCATCTCGCGCCGTTGAAAGGCGGGAACGCGCGAACCGCTGGACTTCTCGGTTCGCGCAGAGCAGGGCTTTCGATCAATCCTCGGACAAAGCGTCGGGACTAAGCGGCCTTGAGACCTGGGCCGGGGAGCGCCTCGGCGTCGCGCGCGCCGATCTCCTCGCCGCACTTCCCGCAGCGCAGCTCGAGGGTGGGCTCGCCGCCGCAGCCCTTGTGGCGGATCTCGACGGGCGGGCCGTTCTCCGCCATGTAGCGGTCGCCCCACTCGCGGAGCGCCATCAGCACGGGATAGAGGTCGAGGCCCATCTCGGTGAGCCTGTAGCGGTCTCGGGTGCGGACCGCATCCTTGTAGGGCTCGCGGCGAAGGACGCCGGCGTCGACCAGGCGGCCGAGCCGCTCGGAGAGCAGCGAGCGGGAGATGTCGAGACTTGCCTGGAAGTCCTCGAAGCGCTTGATCCCGGAGAAGGCCTGGCGGAGGATCACGAGCGTCCAGCGGTCGCCCAGCAGGGCGGCAGGTCTGGCGATCGAGCATCTCTCCTCAGCGATGTCCGCGGCGCGCATCCGGGCCAGCATAGCGAGGCTACGTTCGGAATCCGAACCCTATAGCCTGCGTCCAGCTTCTGAACCCAAGGTTCTGACAATGGAGGATTGCGATGCCGAAGCTCGACCTGACCATTCCCGCCGAGTCCCTCACCGACGACGCCAGGCAGGAGCTCGCTCGCGAGCTTGGCGCCACTCTCCTGCGCTGGGAGGGAGCTCCGGACACCGAGTTCTTCCGCTCCATCACCTGGACCCACGTGCACGCGCTGCCGGCGGACGAGATCCAGACACCGGATGGCGTCGCCGAGCCGCACGCCGTCATCGACATCACGGTCCCGAGCGGCGCCCTCAGCGAGCGGCGCAAGGCAGGGTTGGTCGAGGACGCGACCAAGCTGATTCTCGGCGCGACCGGCTGGGGCCCCGACGCGGGCGTGCGGGTCTGGACGCTAATCCACGAGGTGCCCGACGGCAACTGGGGCGCCGCCGGCCAGGTCGTCCGCTTCGAGCAGCTCCGCGATGCGGCCAAGGCCGAGCGAGAGGAGGAGGGCTCGGGAAAGGAGAAGGTCCCGGCGGCCACGACCGGTAATCGGGAGGTGCCGGCGTGAGGCAGCTCGAGTTCCTCGAGAAGGGCAAGCTCGAATGGCGCGAGGCGCCCGATCCGAAGCTCGAGGGCGATGGCGAGGCGCTCGTCCGTCCGGTCGCCCTCGCGACCTGCGACATCGACGTGGCCTTCGTGCAAGGCCGTTTCCCGGCGGAGTCGTTTTCGTTCGGGCATGAGTGCGTCGCGGAGGTGACCGACGTCGGCGACTCCGTCAAGTCGGTCAAGCCGGGTGACCTGGTCAGCGTGCCCTTCCAGATCTCCTGCGGGGAATGCGACGCATGCCGCGCCGGCAGGAGCGGGAATTGCGATTCGGTGCCGAGGCTCTCCACCTACGGGCTCCCGATCGGAGAAGACTACGGCGGCTTCGCCAGCGACTCGGTGAAGGTCCCTTACCCGGACGCGATGCTGGTCCCGATTCCCGATGGCATCAGCCCCACGACCGTGGCCAGCCTCTCGGACAACATTCCGGACGCCTGGCGGTGCGTGGCTCCTCCGCTCGCGGAGCGCCCGGGAGAGCCGGTGCTGATCGCGATGGGGGCCGGCTCGATCGCGCTCTACTCGGTGGCGATCGCGCTGGCCCTCGGAGCCGAGAGGGTCGACGTCGTAGGCGGTAACTCGCGCGATCGCGAGCTGGCGGCGAAGCTGGGCGCGAACGTCCTCGACGAGGAGTTCCCGCACCGGGTGGGCTTCTATCCGATCACGGTCGATGCCAGCGCCGACCCCGACGGAATCGCCTGCGTCCTGCGTTCGACCGATGCCGATGGCTATTCGACCAGCATCGGCATCTACCTCGAGCCCACTCCCCTGCCGCTGCTCGACATGTTCACCCAGGGGATCACCTTCGTGACCGGGCGCCCCCACGTGCGGACGCTGATGCCCGACGTGCTGGAGCTGGTCCGCGAGGGCAAGTTCGACCCGGACCCGATGACGGTCAACAAGGTCGCCTGGGACGACGCGGCCGAGGCGCTCTCCGATCTGCGCGCGAAGACGGTGGTGCAGAGAGCGGACTAGCCGGTGCCGCCGGGAACGACCCCGCCGGTACTGCCGGATGAGGTCTTGGCGCCGACCGGCGGCCGTAGGGGCGCGATCGCAGGCTGCTGCAAGAAGAGCCGCATCCCGTCCTCGGCGGCGAACAGGAAGAACGCCCCGATCCCCTGCTTGAGCGCCGGCGGCACGCAGGAGGCCGCCAGCGCGGCGGAGGTGCTGAGGATCGCCTGGCTGGCGCTCGCCTGCGGGCTGTCGGTGAAGGAGATCTCCATCGCCAGGTTGCTCATCACCGGCCTCCCCCTCTTCTTCAGCGGTAGGCGGACGGTCTTCCTGACCTTCTTCCTCTTGCCCTTGAGCCGCACCTTCTTGGTGATGAACTTGAAGTTGTATTGGAGGCGCAGTGCCTTGGCGCGGGCGCCAAAGGCCACGCCGCCGCCGTTTGCGCAGGCATCCTGGGTCTGCACGCTCTGCGGGCCGAGCTTGCGGGAGCCGAATCGCAGGTTCTTCTTGTTGAGATCCTGCGCGACCTGGCCGTAGTTCCATCCGGCGACGTCCTGCGGCGCCAACCCGGTTCGCTTCGCGATGCCGATGGGGTTGGCTGCCGCCGTTCCGGCGACCCCACCGTCCCAGCCCTTGATCCGGGGAAAGGCCTTCTTGAAGTTGGCGTTCCACGGCGGCCGTGTGGGATCCGTCACCCGGCCGCTGTTCCAGTCGTCCTGCTCGAGGTCCGTGAGCAGGGCGAAGATGTTGGGATCGTCGATCCCCGTGAACGCGTAGCCGGCCTGGGTCGGGTCGAAGCTCATCCCGTTGAGGGCGATGATCCGGTTGCAGGGGAAGGTTGCGCGCAGGGAGGCCGCGAGGCTGGCTGCCACATCGGTGGTCATCGGCGGAAACTGGCCGCTGCCCGTGAAGCGGGTGTTGAGGACGAAGATGTCCTGCGGGCGGACGTACGGGGCAAGGCCCCCGTGGGTCGGGTCGGTGTTGAACTGCGTCCAGGAATTGACGTTGCCCTGGGTGTTGATCCGGATCATCATCGTGAAGCGGGTGGCCGCCGGCCCGTCGGCGGCGAGGCCGTAGGGGAGCGCAGGGCACTCCGCGGATGCCTTGGCGGCCGAGGCGGGTGCCGCGTCTCGGCCCGCGATCAGCAGAAGCGCGAGCACGGCCGCCGCCGCGATCAGCGAGATCGCGCGATGAGCGCGCTGTGCGCTCCCATGCGGGTGTGTGACGACTCCTGCCATACGGGGACGAGTGGCGCTTTGAAGCTAACGGCGCCTTCCCCCTCAACACGCGAGCCCTGTTGCAGTTGTGCAGGGTTACGTCAGGGCGCGGTTAGCCAGCTCCCCGAAGGTCTCGATCGCCGCAGCGAGATCTCCCTCGGACGTGTCCTCCTCGAGCGCATGGCTGATTCCACCGATCGACGGCGAGAAGATCATCGCCGTAGGCATGTGCGGCGCCATCGAGGCGGCATCGTGGAGCGCGCCGCTCGGCAGCTCGTAGGCGGTGCCGGTGACCTCCGTGCAGGCATCGCGCGCCAGCCCGACCAGCTCCGGGTCGAACGCGATCGGCTCGATTCTCCAGATCCGCTGCTCCATCACTTCACAGCCGCGCTCCTCCGCGCACTCCGCCACCGCCGCGCGGGTGGAGGCGAGCATCAGCGCCAGCGGCTCGGCGTCGCGGTGGCGGAGGTCCACCTGCATGGACGCCTCCCCCGCGACCGCGGTGACGATTCCGGGCTCGTAGGTCACGACGCCTACCGTCCCAACGCCGTCCTGATCGCGGGCGATCTTCTCGATGCGCAGAGCGGCCGCGGCCGCGGCGAGTCCTGCGTCGTGGCGGGCGTCCATCGGCGTCGTGCCGGCATGCGCGGCTCGGCCCTGGACCACGAAGCGATGACGCTCGACGCCCGCGCAGCCGCTCACCGCCGCGGCGCTGACTCCCTCCGCCTCCAGGACCGGTCCCTGCTCGATGTGGAGCTCCAGGTAGGAGCCGATCCGCTCCAGCCGCGAGCGGCACTCGAGGACCCGCTCCAGGTCGACGCCATTCTCGGCGAGCACGCCCGCCGCGCGTAGGCCGTCGGAGTCCCGGGCGTTGGCCAGCTCGGCCGGCTCGAACGTGCCGGCAGCCGCCGAGCTGCCGAACAGGCTGCGCCCGAAGCGTGCGCCCTCTTCGTCCGCCCAGTCCACCAGGGCAAGGGTGCGGGGCGGCTTCTCCCCGGTGCCGGCCCAGGCCCGGAGGACGCCGAGCGCCGCCATGACCCCGAGCCCGCCGTCGAGCCAGCCCCCGTTCGGCACGGAGTCGAGGTGGGAGCCGACCGCGAGCGCCGGCTCGGCCTCCCCCGGCAGGTAGGTCCAGGCGTTGCCCGCCTCGTCGATCTCGCGCCCCAGCCCGATCTCCGCGAGCAGTTCCCCGAAGAAATCCCGCGCCCGGCGCCATCCGCCGCTCCAGCAGAGTCGCTGCGCGCCGTCGCGATCGCCGGTCCGCTTCTGGAGCTCGCGCAGGTCGGCGATGACCCTTTCCGCGTCGATGGCGACCATCATGAATCGGGTTGCGCTGTCGCGCACCCTCTCATCAACCTGCCCGCTCCCTCCGCAGGGCCTGGCTGAGACAGTGGGGCCCGCCGCCACCCAGCGTGAACATCGACAACTCGAGCTCCACGACCTCGAGGCCACGTGCTCGGAGGGCGGCGTTCAGCTCCTCGGCGCCGGTCGCCGAGATCACCCGCTCGCCACCGAGCGAGATCGCGTTGACGCCGAGCGTGAAGGCCTGTTCCGCGCTCACCTCGATCAGGTCGAAGCCCTTGTCCCGCAGCCACTCGACGGCGGCCGAGGGCAGGACCTCGGTGCAGGCAGCCGCCAGCTTCTCGCCGAGCACGGCGACCAGCACGTCGATGTGCACATAGCGCTCGGGGAAGGGCTGGACGCGCGCCTCCCAGCCGTCGTCGCGGAACCAGCCGGCAAGCTGCTCCGCCGCGGCCTCCTGCGTGCGCGTCTCGCCGGCGCCGATCATCACGCTGCCGGGCTCGACGATCATCACGTCGCCGCCCTCGAGCGACCCGGCGGTGATCATCCCCCGGATCGGGATCCCTGCCTCCTGGTGGAACCGGATCACGGGCGCGTACTCGCCGCGCCGCCACCATTGCGCCGGTTGGGTGATCACCGTGCCGTTGGGGCCCATCGTGCTCGAGTCGCGGGTGAACACTCCGTAGGGCAGCGCCGGGTCGGCCTCGAGGAAGTGGCAGCGGACTCCCGCCTCCTCGTAGGCGGCGACCAGGGCGGCGTGCTGTGATGCGGCCAGCTCGGGATCGAAGCGATGCCCGGCCTCGAGCGTGGCGCGCGTGATCGCGCTCGTCTCGCGCCAGCGGAAGCTGTCCGGCCCGCAGAGCAGCACGTCGAGCAGGCGCCCGTACTCCGAGTCCACGCCCCAGGCCATCTCGGCGGCGTTCACTCCGAGACCACCCGGATCGTTTGCAGCGAGCGGTCGCTCGCGCCGCGGACGAGCCCGCCGTGGGCGAGGGAGTCCGCGATGTAGGCCATCGTCGGGCCGGTCAGCCTCTCGCCCGGCAGCACGTTCGGCACGCCCGGCGGATAGGCCGCGAGGGACTCCGCCGCGATCCTTCCCTCGGCCGCCTCAAAGGACACGACTTCCTGGGGCCCGAGGAAGGCATCCCGCGGGGCAAGCTCGAGCGGGCCCCAGGGCGGCGGCTCGGCGAAGGCGCCGCGCCGCTCGCGATCGCCGGGCCCGACCTGCTCGACCGCATGCTCGAGCCCCTCGATCAGCCGCTCGGCCGTGGCGGTGGCGGTCTCGCCGAGGCCGAAGACGGCGACGATCACGTTTTCGGAGAAGAGCTCCAGCACGACGTCATCCCTCTCTCTCATCAGCTCGGCGATCCTGTGCCCGGTCGCCCCGGTTCCCCGGACGTCAACGGAGAGGCGCAGCGGATCCCACTCGGCGACGCTGGTCCTCCCGGCGAGGCGCTCGTCGAGCACGTCGAGGCCGGGGATCTGCCGGACCCGTTCGCGCGTCCGCGCGAGCGTCACGAGCGTCTCGTCGAGCAGCTCCTGCCCCTTGGTGGCCGCGACGCGCCTCGCCGCGTCCAGAGAGGCGGTGAGCAGCGCGTTCGGGCTGGTGGACTCGACCAGGGTGACTGAGCGGTCGATCACGTCCGCGTCCACCCGATCGCCATCGCCGAGATGGAGGATCGCCGACTGGGTGAAGCTCCCGACGATCTTGTGCGTGCTGGAGAGCACCATGTCGGCGCCCCCACGCAGCGCCCCGGTCGGCAGGTCCGGGTGGAAGTAGAGGTGCGAGCCCCAGGCCTCGTCCACGACCAGGGGGACGTCACGATCGTGTGCGACCTCGGCGAGCTCGGCGACGCGCGCGACCGCCCCGAAGTAGGTCGGCGAGACCAGCATCGCCGCCTCGGCGTCCGGCTCGGACTCCAGTGCCGCGTCCAGCGCCTCGGGAGTGACGCAGTGCGCGATGCCGAGCTCGGGATCGATCTCCGGGGCCACGAAGGTCGGCCGCAGGCCCGAGAGGACGAGCCCGTCGATGATCGAGGAGTGGACGTTCCTCTGGACGACGACCGGGCCGCGGTGGGGCGGACCGGTCCTCAGCTCCCCGGTGGCATGCGCGAGCGTCATGCAGATCGCGTGGTTGCCCCCGGACGCGCCATTGAGCAGGAACCAGCTGCGCCGCGCGCCCCAGGCGTCCGCCGCGAGGCGCTGCGCCCGCTGGAACGGGGTGGGCTCTGGCCCGACGTCGATGCCCTCGATCCCCGCGGGGACGTCGTGGAGGACCGCCGCCTCGCCGAGCGCCTCGATCAGCGCCTGATCAGCACCGACGCCCTTGTGCCCCGGGATGTGAAAACGCCCCGGGTTTCGCGCGACATAGGAGACGACCGCGTCGAGATAGGGAGCTTCGTTCTGGTCGGCCACCGGCCGCCTACGCTCCGTGCGGCGGCTCGCCGCCCGCGTATCGCGAGTACGGGTACCACCACTCCTTGGGCGCCACCTCACTCTCGATGTGGACGTGCTTGGTCTCCTGGAAGGCCTCCAGGCCCTCGCGTCCCAGCTCTCGCCCCAGACCCGACTGCTTGTAGCCGCCGAACGGCCCGGCGTCGTTGTCGGTGAGCGGGTCGTTGAACCAGACGGTCCCGGCCTTCACCTCGCGCATGCAGCGCAGGATGGTCTTGAAGTCCTGGGTGTAGATGTTGGCCCCCAGCCCGTACGGGGTCGAGTTGGCGAGCTCGATTGCCTCATCCAGGCTCTTGACGCGAACCAGGGGCGCCACCGGGCCGAAGGTCTCCTCCCGCAGCAGGTCGGTATCGGCGGGCGCGCCGGTGACCACCGCCGGCGAGAAGAAGTGCCCGCGCTCCTGACCGGCCGAGTCCCCCCCGACGACGAGCTCGGCGCCCGTGCCCACCGCGGCCTCCACCTGGGCGGCGACCTTCTGGCGCTGGTCGGCCGAGACCATCGGCCCGATGTCGGTGTCGCTCCGCATGGGATCGCCGATCACCAGGCTCTTCGTGTAGTCGACGAACGCCGACAGGTAGTCGTCGTAGACGTCGTCCAGAACGTAGAACCGCTCGGCGGACGTGCAGACCTGCCCCGAGTTGAGGAACGCCGCCCAGGCGCCGCCCTTGGCGGCAACCTCAATGCGGTCGGCGACGTCTGAGCAGACGATGAAGGGGTCCTTCCCGCCCATCTCGAGGTTGACGCGCGCCATGCGGTCGACGCAAGCCCGCGCGACCTTCTTTCCGGTCGGCACGGAGCCGGTGAAGGCGATTCCGTCGATTCGCGGCTCGGATGCGATCGCCGCTCCGACCTCGGGGCCGCCGGCCAGCAGGTTGACGACGCCGGGCGGCAGGTGCTCCAGGCAGGGAGCGAGCATGAGGGTCGAGAGCGGCGTGAGCTCCGACGGCTTCGCGACCAGCGCGTTCCCCGCCGCCAGCGCCGGCGCCATCTTCCAGGCCAGGAGCAGCAGGGGATAGTTCCACGGCACGATGCAGCCGATCACCCCCAGGGGCTCCTTGACCACCAGCGAGAGCTGGCTCGACTCGATCGAGGGAATCACCCGTCCAGCGGAATCCCGCCCGATCTCGGCGTAGTAATCGAAGCACGCCGCCGTCCAACCGACCTCATCCGCATTCTCCACCAGGGGCTTCCCACCCTCGAGCGTCATCACCTCGGCGAGCTCGTCAGCCCGAGCCCGGAGCCGGGTCGCGACCTCCCGCAGGAGCTCACCGCGGTCAACCGCCGGTGTGGACGCCCACTCCCGCGCGGCCTCACTGGCGGCCGCAAAAGCGGCATCGAGCTGCTCCGCATCAGCCGTCCCCACTGAAGCAACGCTCTCCTCGGTATAGGGATTCTCAACCTCGAGGTGATCCCCGTTGCCCGGGACCTGTTCACCAGCAATCAGCAGACGGGTCTCGAGCTGCGCCATTGGCCGATCGTATTGGTCACCGGCCTCCGACCCGAAATAGACAAGGCGGGGTAGGACGGCCAGGGGGAGAAGGAAACCGGCCGCCCTATCCGCCCGCCTGCGCCGAGGCTAAAAACTCGGCGGAGGCGAGGCACCATGAATATGTGGGCGGGCGCCGGAGTAGGGGGTCTCCGAACGCCCGCCCGCTGCCTCGACTCACGCCTGGCCTACCCCTCCTGCGCATGCATAAACCTGGGTATTCAGCGGCCTTGTCTCCACTCTGTGGCAGGTTGTCCGGCCAGTTTGCAACCTCCTTAATCGTGGGTAGCTAGGCTAGGTGGGCGGCTTGTGATCTCGCATCCGCCTTCCTTTGGGAGGTGGGTGACCAGGGGGATCTAGCGCTTGCCGCGCGGAGCCGAGATACATGGACGAAATTGCCTCGGCAAAAAGCCAAGCGATTGACATTCCTTCGCCGGGACCCCGGGAGCAGCTCGCCGGCGAGCGACGCCTGCTCGAGCGCTATTCGAGGGATCACTCCCCGACGGTGCGGGAGGAGCTGGTCGAGAGGTTCATGCCGCTCGCCCGGCGCCTGGCTGCTCGGTACGCTGGAGGCGCCGAGCCGTTCGACGATCTCGTCCAGGTCGCCAGCGTCGGGTTGGTCAAGGCCATCGATCGCTTCGATCCAGAGCGCGGCACCGCCTTCTCGACCTTCGCCGTCCCCACGATCCTGGGGGAGCTGAAGCGCCACTTCCGCGACCGCGGCTGGTCCGTGCACGTTCCGCGGGACGTCCAGGAGCGGATCCTCAAGGTCGAGCGGGCGATGGCGGAGCTCCCCGCGAAGCTGGGGCACTCGCCGACCATCCAGGAGATCGGTCAGCGCATCGAGGCGAGCGACGAGGAGGTCCTCGAGGCCATGCACGCGGCCCAGGGCCACCACGCCGTGTCCCTCGACGCGACCTCGACGATCGGGGACGGCGATGAGCCTGGTCCCCTCCGCGACCGGATCGGCGCAGAGGACCTCTCCTTCGACACGGTTGAGTACGGTGAGGCGATCGGCCCGGTGCTCAAGGAGATCTCTGAGCGGGACCGCACCGTCCTCCATCTGCGCTTCGTGGAGGACATGACGCAGAGCGAGATCGCCGAGCGGGTCGGCGTGTCCCAGATGCACGTCTCGCGCATCCTGCGCGCGACGATTGAGAAGCTGCGCCAGCGGATCCCTGAAGAAGAGCGCGGCTAGCGCTCGACCTCGAACACGAGGAACTCGACGGCCTCTCCTTGAGACGTCTCGTCCTTCGCGATCTCCATGGTGCTCGCCAGGCTGCGGAGCGAGCCTGCCCCCGGCACATCCATCTCGGCCATCAGCTTCTGGCCGGCTCCTTCCACCAGCGGCCCGACGCGCACGCCCAGCATGCCGGCGCCTTCCTTGATCGTGATCCCGACGCGGCCGTCAGAGAAGTCATCCTCGCGGGAGGATGAGACAGCGTCGCCGAGCAGCACCGTGTCGGCAAGGCGATCGACGGAGAACTCAGCCCTGGCGGCCAGCGCGCCCATCACACGGGCGAGGACCGGCTTCACCATCGCACCGGGGGTGAGGGCCATCGCCAGCTCCTTCGGCACGTGCGTGGCGTTCCCGTTGGCGTTGAACTCCGCAGGTTCATAGCCGAAGCGGATCGTCGTCCTGCTGCCGTGGGGCCCGCCGCTGATCTCGAAGTTGTCGGAGAGCGCGGCGATCAGCGGGAGACCCAGGCCGAGCGAGGGGTCGCCGTCGTTTGCGCGCGGGCGGAAGCCGTGGCCCTCGTCCGCGACCTGGATCTCGAGCTGCTCATCGCCGGGTATCGCGGTCACCTGAAGGGGCCCGGTCTCCTGATCGTACGCGTGCAGGACCACGTTGTTGCAGGCCTCGGTGACCACCGTCTTCAGGTCCGCGATCCGCGACCCGGAGAGTCCGAGGGCCTCGCCCACCCCGGCTACGGCCTGGCGCACGACGATCACGTTCTCGGCCGTCGCCGGCACCGTCAGCTCGAATTCGCTGGCGTTCATGCCGATGGCTTTCCCGAGTTGCCCGAGAGATCGTTGACGGCTTCCTCCCGCCGGGAGTGCACGGGCAGCTCGGCGCGCAGGCCGGTCACCTCGAGGACCCGGTCCACGGCATCGCCGCCGTTGGAGTGGACGACCGCAAATCCAATGTCCGCCTCGGCCGCGCGCCTGCGCGCGTCGAGGATCACGCCAAGAATGGACGAATCGATGAACGTGGCCGGAGAGAGATCGACGACGGTGGCCGTGCCCTCGTCGAGCAACACGTCGAGCCGGCGCCGGAGATTCGGCGCCGTGCTCAGGTCATGCTCGCCAGAGATTGTCAGCACCGCCAATCCTGCCTCGTTCCGCTCAAGCGCGAGCTCCCCCGTCCGCACACCGGCGAAACTACCTTGATCGGGGGGCACTCAAACCTCCTGCTCAGGACGTACGGAGGCGAGGCGATCGGCCCGCCGCTGCTGCAACACCGTGAAGATCATCGCGAGCACGGTGGTCGAGAACAGCATGGTGGCGATGATGTAGACCTGGACCGGGATCCCCCGCTGGGCGGCGCCGAAGATGTAGAGCGGGAACGTCACCTCCGTCCCGGCGGTGAAGTTGGAGACGACGAAGTCGTCGATCGACAGGGCAAAGGCGAGCAGCGCCCCGGCGATGATTCCCGGCCAGATCAGGGGCAGGGTGATCTTGCGGAATGTCGTGATCGGATCGGCGCCGAGGTCCTGGGCGGCCTCCTCCAGGCTGCGGTCGAAGCCGATCAGGCGAGAGCGAACGACGATCACCACGAAGCTGATGCAGAACATCACGTGCGCGATGAGCAGCGTCGAGAAGCCGAGCTGGAGTCCGTAGATCAAGAACATCGAGAGCAGCGACGCGCCCAGGACCACCTCCGGAGTCGCCGTCGGGATCACGATCAGGTAGTTGGAGGCCCGCCGGCCGAAGAAGTCGTAGCGGACCAGGGCCAGGGCGACCAATGTGCCGAGGGCGGTGGAGATGAGCGTCGCGAGCACGGCCAGCCTCAGGCTGAGCAGGAGCGCGTCGGTGAGCTCCGAGATGATGAATGGATGTGCCCAGTGGGAGAGTGTGAAGCCCTGCCAGGTGAAGTTGAACTTGCCGGCCGGGTCGTTGAACGAGAAGACGACGATCAGGCCGATCGGGATCAGCATGTAGGCGATCGCCAGGGCGCCGTAGATCACGATCGCGTTCCGCTTCACCCACTTCCAGGCACGCGCGCCGGCGGACTCGCGGCGCTGCGGGAGCGTGGCGGCGTGCGCCTCCATCACTCCACGACGTCCGCTCCGCCGATTTCCTCGCCCATCAGCGCCTCCGACCCGGCGATGCGGATGTAGATGAAGACGATCACGAGCATCGCCGCCATCAGTGTGAAGGAGAGAGCAGCCGCGGCCGGATAGTCGGTCTGTTTCAGATACAGCGACTGGATGACGTTGCCGATCATCGACTGCTGGGCGCCGCCGAGGAACTGGGCGTTGATGTAGTCGCCCGTCGCCGGGATGAAGGTGAGGAGCGTTCCCGCCACCACTCCCGGCATCGAGAGCGGCAGAGTGACCCTGAGAAACGCCTGGCGAGAGGAGGCGTAGAGATCCTTTCCCGCCTCGATCAGGCTGGTGTCGAGCCGCTCGAGGCTGGCGTAGATCGGCAGGATCATGAACGGCAGGAAGTTGTAGGTCAGCCCCGCGATCACGGCGCCGCTGGTCGCGAGGACACGGCCGTTCTCGGAGACCAGCCCGAGCGACTGGAGCGTGTTGACGACGAAGCCGTTGTCGGAGAGGATCGTCTCCCAGGCCAGCGTCCGGATCAGGTAGGTCGTGAAGAAGGGCGCGACCACGGCGAGCAACATCGCGTTCTTCCAGCGCCCGCCCCGGAAGGCGATCGCGTAGGCCAGCGGGTAGGCGATCAGCAGGCCGATGATCGTCGCGATCGCCGAGTACCTGAACGCCCTGAAGAACTGCGTGTCGTAGGCGCTCAGCGCGTCGGTGTAGTTGGAGAACTGCCAGTTGAAGCGGAACTCGGGAAAGATCCCCGTGTCCAGCGACAGGCGGCCCATGAAGTACATGGGCACCACGAAGAAGAGGATCAGCCATAGGATCCCCGGCCCGAGCAGGAAGTACGGGATGAGCCGGCGGCGGAGAGCGACCAAGCGCTGGTCACGCATCAGCCGTCTCCACCGCCTCTCATCTCCTCCTAGCTGTTCAGGACGCCCTCGAACGCCCTCGTCACCGTCTGCTCCTCCTGGCCCGTCAGGTTGGGCTGGGTGGAGCACTTGCTGGTGAACTGATCCGTCGGGAAGATCAGCGGATCGTTCACCAGGTCGGGGTTGGTCGTCTTGAAGACGTCCTGGACCCCGTCGACCGGCGTGACGTAGCTGTTGTAGGCCGCGATCTGGGCCTGGTTCTTCGGGTCATAGACGTAGTTCATGAAGGCCTCGGCCGCCGTCGGATTCGGCGCGCCGACCGGGATCTCCATGTTGTCCGACCAGAGGATGCAGCCCTCGGTGGGCATCCGGAACTCGATGTCCGGGTTGTCGGCCTGCAGCTGCACCGCATCGCCCGACCAGCCGATGATCGCCGCGACGTCGCCGTTTGCCATGTCACGGGTGTAGTCGTTGCCCGTGAAACGCCGGATCTGACCGGACGCGACCGCCGACTTGAGCTTGTCGATCGTGTCCAGCCATTGCTGCTGCGTCGCCTTGTTCGGGTCGATCCCGTCCGCCTTCATCACGAGGGGCACCGTGTCGCGCAGCTCGGTGAGCATCTCGACCTTGCCCTTGTACTGCGGGTCGAACAGGTCGTTGATCGAGTGCACGTTCGGCGCCAGCTTGGTGTTGACGATCAGGCCCGTCATCCCGCTCTGCCACGGGATCGAATAGTCACGATTCGGATCGCCGGTGGGATGCCGCAGGTTGTCCCGCAGGTTGGCCTCGACGTTCGGGATTCCCGACTTGTCCAGGTCCTGGACGTAGCCGAGCTCGTGCATCTTCTGGGCCATCCAGTCGGTCACCACGATCATGCTCCGCCCACCCGATTGGCCCTTCGACAGCAGGGGCTGCATCTTGGCGAAGAACTCCTGGTTGTCGTTGACGTCCTCGATGTAGGTCGTGTGGATCCCGGTGGCCTTGTCGAAATCGGAGACCGTGTTCTTGTCGATGTAGAGCGGCCAGTTCGAGATCGTCAGGTTTCCGTGGGGTGGCGGCTGGTACTTGACAGTCGTCACGTTGGCGGAGTTACTGCCGCCCTCGATGCCGCTCCCGCCGCCGCAGGCGGCAAGCGCGATCGCGGCCGCGAGCGCCCCACCCGCCGCGATCAGTCCGCGGTATTTCCTCTTGCTCGTCACTTTGTGTCCCTCCTGATCGGTTCGTTCAAGCTGCTTCCGCCCCCTGTTGCACTGCCCCGTCGGACTCGGACTCCTTGACCACATGCATGTGGTCGGGACTCCAGGAAAGCGTTACGTTCGCCCCGCCGCCCGGCAGCCGCTGGCGCTCTGCCTCGTCCGTGTTCGGGACCAGGACCGTCATCCGCACGTCGCCCGCCAGCCGCACGATCAGCTGCGTGGCGGTCCCGAGATAGAGCGAGCTTTCGACCAGCCCTTCGACGGTGGGGTTCCCGCGTCCACCGTCGCCGATCGTGAGCTTCTCAGGTCGTACGACGGCGTGACAGCGCTCCCCGGCGCTGAATCCGTTCACCTCCGTCGCCACCTTGACCCCGCTGTCGAGCTCCACCTCTCCCTTGTCGCCGCTCTTGCGAATGGTCCCGGGCATCAGGTTCGAGACTCCGATGAAGCCAGCGACGAAGGTCGTCGTCGGCCGGTCGTAGACCTCCTCCGGGTCGCCGATCTGCTCGATGTGTCCCCGGTTCATGACCGCGATCCGGTCCGACATCGTCAGCGCCTCCTCCTGGTCGTGCGTGACGTAGACGAACGTGATGCCCACCTCTCGCTGGATCTTCTTGAGCTCCACCTGCAGGCCCTTGCGAAGCTTGAGGTCGAGGGCGCCGAGCGGCTCGTCGAGCAGCAGGACGCGCGGCAGGTTGACGAGGGCGCGCGCCAGTGCGACCCGCTGCTGCATCCCGCCAGAGAGCTGGGCGGGCCGCCGGTTCGCCTCCGCGGCCAGGCCGACGCGCTCCAGCTCCTCGCGAACGCGTCGCTCGATCTCGTCTTTGTCCGTGCCCTTGCGCTTCAGGCCGAAGGCGACGTTCTCATTGACGCTCAGGTGGGGGAAGAGCGCGTAGCTCTGGAAGACGGTGTTGGTCGGCCTCTTGTGGGGCGGGATCCCCAACATGTCGGCGTCGTCGATGGTCAGTTGCCCGTCGGTGACCTCCTCGAACCCGGCGATCATCCGGAGGGTGGTCGTCTTGCCGCAGCCGCTCGGGCCGAGCATGGTGAAGAACTCGCCCTCCTCGATCTCCAGGTTGATCGCATCGACCGCCGTCAGCTCTCCGAACCGCTTCGTGACGGAGCTGAGGACGACGCAGTTACCGCCTTCCTTCGATCCCTGCGGGCTCACGGGCGCACTACCAGCACCGGAACCTCGGAGACCTGAACGAGCTTGTACGGGGTGGAGCCGATGATCGCGCCCTTGAGCGGCGACTCGCCATGGCTGCCGACGACGATCATGCGGGCATTGTGCTTCTCGGCGGCGGTAATCAGCGCCTGGTGTGCGTGCTCGTTGATCATCTCGACGGAGCTCTCGACGCCCGCTTCCTTGGCAGTCTCCAGGGCCTCCTTGGTCACCTTCTGGCCGAACTCCTCGACCGCCCTGCGCTGTTCGGGCACCTCCCCGCCTCCGTATCCGCCCGGCGCAGCACCGAACACGATGACGACGCTGTCGCCGAGGGACTTCGCGAAATCGAGCGCATGCGACAAGGCCGACTTCGATGCGTCAGAACTGTCATAGCCGACGATTATCGCGCTCATTCGATTGGCCCGTCAGTCTGCCATCACGGACGCTTCGCCTTTGACGGTTCCCTCGAGAACCCCGGGTTGGGCCGTCTCGGCCTTGCGCTTGAAGAAGCTCGGATAGGCGACGTTCGCGATGAACATCACCAGGACCCCGAGGACGAGCAAGCCCACGCCGATCGCGACCGGGACCCCGAATCCGAGGAACTTGCCGGCGTACGTGTTCTCGACCTTGTTGAAGTCGATCAATGCCTTGATGAAGATGCCGGTCAGCATCAGTCCGCCCACGAATGGAACGACCCCGGCCATGAAGAAATTCCGGGCGCTGCGGGTGAGCTGCTTGCGGTAGAAGATCGCGCACGCGAAGCCGGTGATCCCGTAGTAGAAGGCGATCTGGAAGCCGAGGGCGCTGATCGAGTCCCCGAGCACGTTCTGGCTCGCGTTGATGATGAACAGGGTCCAGACCAACGAGACGACCCCCATCGTGATCGTCGAGACGTCCGGCGTCAGATGCCGGGGATGAATGCGGCCGAACGCCTTCGGGATCGCCTGGAAACGCGCCATCGAGAGCGTCGTCCTCGCCGTCGGCAAGATCGTCGTCTGGGTCGACGCGGATGCCGAGGTCAGCACCGCGATGATCAGCAGTTTGTCCCATGGCGTCCCGAAGACGTCTCCGCCCAGTGCGCTGAGCACGTCATCACCGTGGTGCTTCAGGAAGATCGTGCCGGCGAAGGACTGAGCGGAAGCGGCGACCGCGACGTAGATGAGGACGAGCAGGAGGGTGCTCATGACCGCGGCCTTCCCCGGACCGCTGGCGCTGTCCTGGGATTCCTCGTTGCAACAGACCCCGCTGTCCCAGCCCCAATAGATGAAGACGCCGAGCAGGACGCCGTCGATCAGCGCACTCCAGCCCCCAGGCAGGCCGAAGGGCGAGAACCAGAAGAGCTCGATCGGGGTCCCTTGATGACCGATGTAGACATGGCCCAGAGCGAAGGCGCAGAAGACCCCCAGAATCACCACCTCCGCCGTCAACAGCACGTACTGGGTGCGAGCCGAGAGCTCGATGCCGACGTAGCAGATCCAGGTCATCACGCCGATCCAGACCGAGGCCGCGATGCTCACGTCCAGGAGGTTGTTCGCCGCGGCGTCCAGGTTGAATAGCAGGAAGGAGTACTTCCCGGCGATGTAGGCGAGGGCCGCCATCACTACCACGTCGGAGACGATGATCGCCCAGCCGGTGAGCCAGCCGAGCCGCGGGCCCATCGCCCGAGTCACCCAGGTGAAGCTGGTGCCGCAGTCCGGATCCGCCCTGTTCAGCCAGTAGTAGCCCGCGGCGATCAGGAGCATCGGGACGAAGGAGACGATCATGATCGCGGGCGCGTGGGCCCCCATGCCCCCGACCGCGACGATGAAGCCCAGGGTTGCCGCCAGGCTGTAGGCCGGCGCCACCGAGGCTGTGGAGATGACCAGGTTGGAGATGTAGCCGAGGGCGCCGGTCTTCAATCCCTTCTCGCCCGCCGCGGAGCCCTGCGGGTCGCTCGCTGCGATCGAGGCGCTCTCCATCCGGTCCGACTCCTCCTTCTCTCAGGCCCTGCGCTGCCCTATTGGCCACCAGGGTGGCGCGAGCCTAAGTAACGCGCCAGATCGTCGCAAGGGGCGAAAGCCCTAAAAGCCGGGTCCCTCCTTGTACGAGTTGTATAAATCGTCTGCCCCTTGTTTCACACATCTCCGCTTGTAGGGCCGAGCACCTGCGGGTAGCGTTGTACGGTGAGGCTAGAGAGACTGGAGGAGAGGGATGGCAGCGAGCAGCGCCACGCAGACCGCCAAAACTGAGGCAAATGCGCTCCAGGAGCAGGCACAGCGCCACCTCTGGATGCACTTCACGCAGATGGGCTCCTTCGGGCCCGAGCATGAGGTCCCGATCATCGTCCGTGGTGAGGGTTGCTACGTCTGGGACGACCACGGCAACCGCTACCTCGACGGCCTCTCGGCTCTCTTCTGCGTCAACTCCGGGCACGGCCGCTCTGAGCTCGGCGACGCGATGGCCGCCCAGGTCCGCGAGCTCGACTTCATCACGGTCTGGAGCTACGCCCACCCGCGCGCGATCGAGCTGGCAACCCGAATCGCCTCGCTCACGCCGGGCGACCTGAACCGGGTCTTCTTCACCAACAGCGGGTCCGAGGCGGTGGAGTCGGCGATCAAGCTGGCGCGGAGCTACCACCGGGCCCAGGGCAAGGGCCAGAAGTCGAAGCTCGTCGCACGCGAGATCGCCTACCACGGCACCACCCTCGGTGCCCTCAGCGTCACCGGCATCCCCGCGCTTCGCAGCCAGTTCGAGCCGCTCGCTCCCGGCGGCGTTCACGTGCCGAACACGAACAGCTACCGCTGGCCCGAGGACCGCGACCCGCTCTGGGCGGCGGACCAGATCGAGGAGCGGATCCTGTTCGAGGGCCCGGAGACGGTCTCGGCGGTCATCCTCGAGCCGCTGCAGAACGCCGGCGGCTGCATCCCGCCTCAGGAGGGCTACTTCCAGCGGGTAAGGGAGATCTGCGACCGCTACGACGTCCTGCTGATCTCCGATGAGGTGATCTGCGCCTGGGGCCGGCTCGGGCACTACTTCGGCTGCCAGCGCTACGGCTACCAGCCGGACATCGTCACCGTCGCCAAGGCCCTCACCTCGGCCTACGTGCCAATGGGCGGCATGATCGTCTCCGATCGGGTCTTCGAGCCGTTCGAGGAGGGCACCGCGATGTTCGCCCACGGGTCCACCTTCGCCGGCCACCCGGTGGCAGCGGCCACGGCGCTCGCCAACCTCGACGTCTTCGAGCGCGAGGACCTCTGCGGGCACGTGCTCGAGAAGGAGGGGGAGTTCAGGGCGGCCCTCGAGTCCCTCTACGACATCCCGATCGTCGGGGACGTACGGGGCGATGGCTACTTCCTGGCGATCGAGCTCGTCAAGGACAAGGACACCAAGGAGCACATGGAGGACGAGGAGTCCGAGAAGCTCCTGCGTGGCTACCTCTCCGGCGAGCTCTACCGGCGCGGCCTGATCTGCCGCGCCGACGACCGTGGTGACCCCGTCGTACAGCTCTCGCCCCCGCTGATCGCCGATACGGAGCAGTTCGAGGAGATCGTGGATGTCCTGCGTCCGGTCCTCGAAGAGGCATCTCGCCGCATAGGACACTGATGCTCACCGTCGAGAGCCTCACCTCCGAGCTCGGCCTGAAGGTCGCCGCTGGGGGTGACGCCGCGGCCGAGCACGAGATCCGCTGGGTCCACATCACCGAGCTGCTCGACCCGACGCCCTGGCTGTCGGGCGGCGAGCTCCTGATGACAACGGGAATCCGCCTCGACAGCGTCGACCAGCAGCGCACGTTCATCCGCCTGCTCGCCGACGCCGGCGTCGCCGGGCTCGGCTTCGGCACCGGGTTCGACCACGCCAAGGTGCCGAAGGCGATTCTCACCGAGGCGGCGGCGGCCGACTTCCCCGTCTTCGAGGTCCCCTACGAGACGCCATTCATCGCGATCACCGAGGCTGCGTTCAGCCGGCTGGTGAACGAGCAATACGACGTGCTCTCGCGGGGGATCGCGGTCAACGAGCGGCTCGAGCGGCTCGTCCTCCAGGGCGGCGGGCTCAACGAGGTAGCCCGCGAGATCGCCGCCGCCGTCGGGGGGAGCTCGGTCGTGCTCGACGCGCGCGGGGAGGTCCTGGCGAGCGGTGGTCGCCGGCTTCCCGAGTACCTGCTCGATGCGATCCGCGCCGAGGTTCAGCCGCGCGGGAGCGCTGCCGCCCCGTTCGTCCCCAATCAATCGGATCTGCGCGGGAGGGCGCTCGCGCATCCGGTCTCGCCGAGGGCAGGCGCGGCCGAGGCCTGGCTGGTGGTCGTACGTCGCTCCGGAGAGCTCGGGGACTTCGAGCGCCTATGCGTGCAGCAGGCGGCCATCGTCGTGGCCCTGGAGCTGATGCGCGAGCGCGTCGCGAGGGAGACCGAGCGCAGGCTGTCGGGCGAGGTCCTGGCGGCCACCCTCTCGGGACGGCTTGCCGCGGACGACATTCGGGATCGGCTGGCGCCCTTCGGGATCGGAGAGCGAGCGGTCGTGCTCGCCTTCCAGCTCGGCGATGCGGCCGCGGCCGAGGCGACCCTCGCCGAATACCTGACGAGCGAGGGTCGCCCCGCCCTGGTGGCGCCTCATCCCGCCGGGCGCCGAGAGCTGCTCTGCGCCGTGGTCGACGGTGCGAAGGGAGATCCACTCGAGCTGGCGAGCAAGGCCCGCGAGGCGCTGGAGGGCGCGCACGGCCCGACGCGGGCGGCGACCAGCCGCTCGCTGCCGACCGAGCGGGTCCGCCATTCCTTCCACGAGGCACGCTGCGCCCTGGAGGCGACCGCCTTCGCCAACGGCGCCGCGCCCGACGTCGCCTCGCACCGCGACCTCGGCGCCTTCACGCTGCTGCTCTCGGTGCAGGACGGCGAGGCGCTCCGGCTGTATTGCGAGAGCGTCCTGGGGCCGATCGAGGACTCGGACGAGCGCTACGCGGGCGAGCTGCTCCGCTCCCTCGAGGCCTACATCGACCGCAACGGCCACTGGGAGCGCGCCGCCGGCGACTGCTACTGCCACAGGCACACCCTCCGCTACCGGATCAAGCGCATCGAGGAGCTCACCGGGCGCGATCTGAGCCGGGCGAACGACCGCGTCGAGCTCTGGCTGGCGCTCAGGGCCAAGGAACTGATCTCGTGAGGGTGGCCGTCCTCGGAGCCGGGGGGACGATCGCGCCGGCGATCGTCCGCGACCTGGCGGAGTCTGAGGAGGTCACGGCGATGCGCCTGCTCGACCTCGACCTGGGGCGGGCCGAGGCCGTCGCCATGGAGCACGGCGGGGGGAAGGCGCAGGCCCGCCAGGCCGACGCCACCGCCGATCTGGCCGATCAGCTCGACGGGATGGAGGTGCTGGTCAACTCGGCCGCCTACCGGATCAACCTGGCTGCGATGCGCGCCTGCCTCGAGGCGGGCTGCCACTACATGGACCTCGGCGGGCTCTACCACGTGACCGCGGAGCAGCTCAAGCTCTCGCGCGAGTTCGAGCAGCGGGGCCGGCTCGCCCTCCTGGGGATCGGGTCCGCCCCTGGAAAGACGAACCTGCTGGCCGCCCGCGCGGTCGCGGAGCTTCCGGGCCAGCCCGCATCGATCTCGGTCCTCGCCGCGGGACGGGATCTCGATCCGTCGGGCGAGCTCAGCTTCCCCTACGCCGTGCGCACACTGCTCGACGAGATCACGATGGCTCCAATGGCCCTGGTCAACGGCAGGGCCGAGGAAATGAGGCCGCTCCAGGACGGCCCGCGCGCCGACTTCGGCGAGCCGATCGGGGAGGCCGACACCATCTTCACCCTGCATTCCGAGGTTCTCACGTTCGGTGACAGTTTCCAGGTGCCCAACGTGACCTTTGCGCTCTCGCTGTCACCAACGGTGCTCGAGAGTCTCAAGGACCTGGAGGGGGCGAGCGAGGAGCGGATTGCGGAAGTCGCCCGTTCCGCATCGCCCCCTTCAGCAACCACGCTGTCGATTCACGTCGTCGAGGTCGCCGGCGCGGACACAGTGATCCGCGCCCGCAGCGTGACGCCCCCCAACGAGTCCTGGGGCCTGGGCGGCGGGATCGTCTCCACCGCGTCTCCGGCGGCCGCGGCGGTCAGGCTCCTGGCCCGCGGCAGCATCACGAAGCGAGGGGCACTCCCTCCCGAGAGCTGCATCGACCCCGACGAGATGTTCGCCGAGCTCGAGAGCCGCGGCGTCCGCTTCGACGTGAGCAGCTCGCCCGTCGAGGGGGCGGATGCTCCGTCGCACAAGGTAGCCCGATGAGAAACGCCCAACGCAGAGCCACCCCCGGACGCGAAGCGGAGGAGGTGGCGTTGTTATGAAAGTCGGAGTCCCCACCGAGATCAAGGACGACGAGTACCGGGTCGCCCTCACGCCCGCAGGGGCGCGGGAGCTGACGGATCGCGGCCACGAGGTGTTGATCCAGGCGGGCGCCGGCGAGGGCAGCGCGGTTCCGGACGACGCGTACACCTCCCAGGGCGCGCAGGTCCTCCCGGACGCGGAAGCCGTCTTCGAACAGGCCGAGATGATCCTCGGCGTGAAGGAGCCTCAGCCCGAGGAAGTCGAGCTGCTCCGGCCGGAGCACACGCTCTTCACCTACCTGCACCTCGCCCCGGCCCCGGAGCTGACCAAGGGGCTGCAGGCGAGCGGCGCGACCTGCGTCGCCTACGAGACGGTCGAGGACTCCGAGGGGCGGCTCCCGCTGCTGGCCCCGATGAGCGAGGTCGCTGGGAAGATCGCCACCCAGGCGGGTGCGTTCTTCCTCGAGAAGCCGCTCGGGGGCCGCGGGATCCTGCTCGGCGGCGTGCCCGGCGTCGCGGCCGCGACCGTGATGGTCATCGGCGGCGGCGCGGTCGGGATGAACGCCGCCTTCATCGCGATCGGGATGGAGGCCGACGTCTTCGTCTTCGACGTCTCCATCGACAAGCTCCGCGAGCTCGACGTCGCCTTTGGCGGCCGCGCCTCGACCGTCTTCTCCTCGACCCTCGCGATCGAGGAGATGCTGCCGCGTGCCGACCTGGTGATCGGCGCAGTCCTGGTCCACGGGGCGAAGGCGCCCAGGGTCGTACGGCGCGAGCAGCTCAAGCTGATGAAGAAGAACGCGGTGCTGGTCGACGTCGCGATCGACCAGGGAGGCTGCTTCGAGACCTCACACCCGACGACACACCGCGACCCTGTCTTCGAGGTCGATGGCATCACCCACTACTGCGTCGCCAACATGCCCGGCGCGGTGCCGATCACGTCGACCTTTGCCCTGACGAACGCCACGCTTCCCTACGTCCTGGCCCTGGCGGACCACGGCGTCGCGGAGGCTGCCCGCCGAGACCCCGGCCTGAGGCTGGGGATCAACGTCACCGGCGGTACTGTCACTCATCCCGCCGTAGCGGAAGCCGTCGGGGTGGACCACACGCCGGTCGAGGACGTGCTCGGCAGCAAACAGAAAGTCTGACCAAGGAGGAGTAGATGGCCACCGCAACCGCAAAGCGAAACTCCCGAAGCTCCCGAGCGAGCCGGAACGGGAAGCCGAGGGCGATGACCCTCAAGAACATGATCGACGGCAAGCAGGTTGCGCCCGCCGACGGCAAGCGCGAGGACGTCATCAACCCGGCGACGGGAGAGGTGATCGCGAAGTCGCCGCTCTCGACCAAGCGGGACGTCGACGCGGCCGTCAAGGCAGCCAAGAGCGCCTTCGAGACTTGGGGCATCACTACGCCGGGCGATCGCATGGCGCTGCTGCTGAAGCTCGCCGACCGGATCGAGGAGCGTGCCGATGAGCTCGCCGACATCGAGTCCGCCGACGCGGGCAAGCCGCGCTCGGCCTTCTACGAGGACGAGATCCCCTTCATGTGCGACAACCTCCGCTACTTCGCGGGTGCCGCCCGGAACATGGAGGGCCGGGCCACCGGCGAGTACCTGGAGGGCTACACGTCCTGGATCCGGCGGGAGCCGATCGGCGTCGTCGGCCAGATCACCCCTTGGAACTACCCGATGATGATGGCGATCTGGAAGATCGCTCCGGCTCTGGCCGCGGGAAACACGCTCGTCCTGAAGCCAGCCGAGACGACCCCGATGTCGACGCTGACGATCCTGGCCGAGCTCTGCGCCGAGATCTTCCCGCCCGGAGTCGCCAATTTCGTCGGTGGGCATGGCGACCCCACCGGAGCGGCGATCGTCCGGCACCCCGACATCGGCATGGTGTCCCTGACCGGTTCGCCGGAGACCGGCAAGTGGATCGCTCGTGAGGCGTCGGACAACCTGAAGCGGGTCCACCTCGAGCTGGGCGGCAAGGCGCCGGTCGTGGTCTTCGACGACGTCGACATGGCGGTTGCGATGGAGACGATCGCCGGGACCGGCTACTACAACGCCGGCCAGGACTGCACCGCGGCGACCCGGGTGCTGGCCTCGAAGAAGGTCTACGACAAGGTCGTCAGCGGTCTCGCCGAGCAGGCCGAAGGACTGAAGATCGGCGACACGAAGAACGGCAACACGACCCTCGGCCCGGTCAATTCAGAGCGCCAGCTCGAGCGCGTCGAGGGATTCCTCGAGCGCCGGCCGGACAACGCCGAGGTCGTCACCGGTGGCAAGAAGGCGCGCCGGCCGGGCTTCTTCATGAAGCCGGCGGTTGTGGCGGGCCTGAAGCAGACCGACGAGATGATCCAGAACGAGATCTTCGGGCCGGTGATCACGGTGCAGCCGTTCACCTCCGAGGAGAAGGCGATCCAGTGGGCGAACGGCACCCGGTACGGGCTCGCATCGTCGGTCTGGACCCGCGACGTCGGCCGCGCCCTACGTGTCTCGAAGGCACTGCAATTCGGATGCGTCTGGATCAACGACCACATCCCGGTCGTCTCCGAGATGCCGCACGGCGGCTACAAGCAGTCCGGGTACGGCAAGGACCTATCGATGTACGGCCTGGAGGACTACACCCAGGTCAAGCACGTAATGGCGAACATCGCCTGACAACGCCGGATCAGCTGCCCCTG